>JAQBHB010000068.1:0-72724 GCA_032128115.1 Deltaproteobacteria bacterium
GCGTTGCAACGTTGTAGGTACCGGTTAGGTCCGGTTTGCCGTCGCTGGTGCGAGGGGCTTCGTTTGCAGCCATGAGCGGCGCCATCGCCGAGGCCAAGAGGGCTTGCCGGGCGCCATGTCAGCGAGCCCGACGAGACTGATGCGATCGTCCTCGCGGATCTTGTCGTAGTCCGCCGCATCGCGGAAGGTCAATGCCAGCAGTCCCTGTTTCTTCAAATTCGATTCGTGGATGCGCGCGAAACTGCGCGCAATGACGCCGGCGGCGCCGAGCAAGCGCGGCGATAGCGCCGCGTGCTCGCGGCTGCTGCCTTCGCCATAGTTCTTATCGCCGACGATGACCCACTTCACGCCTTTTGCCTTATATTCCCTTGCGACTTCGGAAACGGACTTGTCTGACTCGCCGCTAAAAACGTTTTTGGTGGTGCCCACCTTATCGTTGAAGGCATTGGTGCCGCCCATGAGCAGGTTGTCGCTGAACTTGTCCAGATGCCCGCGAAAACGGAGCCACGGACCGGCCGGTGAAATGTGATCGGTGGTGGTCTTGCCCTTGGTCTTGATGAGCACGGGCATGTCCAGAAAGTCATTGCCGTCCCAGGCGGGCCAGGGGTGCATGAGCTGAATGCGCTCGCTGGTAGGGGAGACGGTCAGCTCAATGGCGCTGCCGTCGGCTGGCGGCGCGATATAGGACGACTGGCCGTGGGCGAAGTTCTTCGCCGGCACTTCCGGAGCCGTCTTGGGGGCCTTGAGCTTGAAAGTCCTGCCGTCGCTGCCGGTCAGCGAGTCGGTCAGGGGATTGAAGGAGAGCGAACCGGCGATGGCCATCGCGGTGACGATCTCCGGGCTCGCGATGAAATTCATCGTCGTCGCTTGACCGTCGTTGCGCCGCGGAAAGTTGCGGTTGTAAGACGTAACGATGGTGTTGGGTTTGACGGTCGCGTCCTTGGCCCGGCGCCACTGACCGATACACGGTCCGCAGGCATTGGCGAGCACCGTTCCATTGATGTCCTTCAGTGACTGCATCTGCCCGTCACGTTCGATGGTCGCACGCACCTGCTCGGAGCCGGGCGTGACCATGAAGGGTACCGAACATTTGAGCCCGTGCGCCTTGGCCTGCTCGGCAACATCCGCCGCACGGCTCATGTCTTCATAGGACGAGTTGGTGCAGCTTCCGATCAGCGCCGCTGAAATGTGGTCGATGAACTCGTTGCCTGAATCCGCGACTTCGGCCGCGAGCTGGGATATGGGCCGCGCCCGATCCGGCGTGTGCGGCCCCACCACGTGGGGCTCGAGGGTGGACAAGTCGAGACGCACGACGCGGTCGTAATGTTTCTCCGGATCGGCCTCGACCTCTTCGTCCGGGCGCAGCAGGTCGCGGTTTTTTTCCGCCAGCGGCACCAGGCCCGCTCGATCGGTGGCGCGCAGATAGGTGGCCATGTGCTCGTCGTAGGGGAACATGGAAGTCGTCGCGCCGAGTTCCGCGCCCATATTGGTAATGGTGGCCTTGCCCGTTGCGCTGATGGTGCGCGCGCCCGGGCCTATGTACTCGACGATGGCGTTGGTCCCGCCCGATACGGTCAACGCGCCGGCCACGTACAGGATGATGTCCTTCGGTGCCGTCCAGCCACTCATCTCGCCGCTGAGATAAACAGCGATGTGGCGCGGGTAAAGCACTTCCCACGGAAGTCCCGCCATGACCTCCACCGCGTCGGCGCCGCCAACGCCAACGGCACACGCGCCGAGCCCGCCCGCGTTCGGAGTGTGAGAATCGGTGCCTATCATCAGTTCTCCAGGGAAGGCGTAGTTTTCCAACGCCACCTGATGAATGATGCCTGCGCCGGGTCCCCAGAAGCCTGCGCCGTACTTGGCGGCCGCCGAGCGCAGAAGGTCGTAGACCTCGCTGTTTTCCGTCACCGACGCCAGCAAATCGGACTTACCCTCGTCGCGCGCCTGGATGAGGTGATCGCAATGAATGGTGGTTGGAACCGCGACTTTGTCGCGTTTGGTCTGCATGAATTGCAGCATGCCCGTCTGCCCGAGCACGTCCTGGAGAATCACCCGGTCGGGGCGCAGAAACAAATAACTCTCACCCGGCTCCATGTCCTGCTCGTTGGGATTGTCCAGATGGCCGAGCAGAACCTTGTCCGCCAGTGTCAGCGGTCGCGCAAGCCTTTTGCGAACGATGTCGAGATTGCGCGCCATGGTCTCGTATACGGCGGCTGCCATCTCTGGCGTTGACTCAATCGTAACCATCTCTCGGCCCTCTATAAGCTGCGTCACTCGGCGTTGGTGCGTGACGGGACTTTAACCCGTGCGCTTGAATGCGTAAAATCGATATTTCTCATACTTTCCATGCTTATTCTCTATATATGCGGGTGCTCGGCGCCATCGGCGTGGTCGAGACCCGAACGCCGGTCCCGGTGGCGGAGGCGCAGCGGCGCTTCGTCGACGCTGGCGTGTGGATCCGGCCCTTCAACAACCTGATCTACCTGATGCCGCCCTACCTGATCGAGCCCGCAGACCTCTCGCGACTGACGGCCGCGATCGCGCCGGCCCTGGCGCTGCTCGAGTGACGATCTCGACAAAGGCCAGCGCGAAGTCGCTGCCGAATCAGGAACGATTCCGCTTTCCCGGCCACCGCCGCGCCTGCATAATGCTCCGGATTTGCAGAGCGAGCGCTCGGGAGGTGTGCACATGAGCGAAGAGACCCGGATCCGGGCGATCCGGATCGCGCTGACGATCACGGCGCTCGAGTTCTTCGGGCCGATCGTTCGGGACTTCGGCGCGAGTCACGCCATGAATCCGAGCTGGGTGGGCCACGCGCGGGTGCATCTGGTCTGGCTGCTCGGCTTCATGCTGTTGTCGGGCGTGGCGAACCTCTACCTCATCTGGCTGCGGCGCCCCTTCGACGTGCGCGACCTGTGGCTCTCCGCGGGCTGGCAGAGCTGCAATCTCGGCGGCTTCTGGATCGCCTACGTGTTGCTTCCGGTCTACGACGGCGCGATCACCGTTCCTGGGATCCACACCGAGATCCTCGGCTACGACGAGAACGTCTTCGGCTTCTCGCTGCTGTCGATCCTGATGGCGGGGGTGTGGGTCGCGCTCGGCCTCGGGCGGAACGGTTCCGGTGCTGCCGTCTGAGATCCCGGTGCTGATTGTCGGGGCGGGCCCGACGGGAAGCATGGCTTCGCTGCTCCTTGCGCGGCTCGGCGTGGACAACCTCGTCATCGATCGCCGCGGCGGCGTGCAGCGGGCGCCCGCCGCCCACGTCGTCAACGCGCGCACCTTCGAGATCGCGCGCGCCGCGGGCGTGGACATGGACGCCATCGCGGCGGCGGCCAAGGACCCCGCCGATGCCAACTGGGTCTACTGGGTGACGAAGCTCGGAGGGCAGACGCTCGGGCGCCTGCCCTTCGAGCGCCAGGGCGGCGACCAGCTGGCGCTGACACCCACTCCCCTGCGCAACCTCTCGCAGAACCGCTTCGAGCCGATCCTGCAGGACGCCCTTCGGCGCACGGGGCGCACGCCGTGCTGGCGACACCAGTGGGAGTCGGCCGTCGAGGAAGGCAACCGGGTCCGCTCGCGCATTCTCGATCTCGATTCGGGCCGAATGCACGAGGTCGCAAGCCGCTTCCTGGTCGCGGCCGACGGCGCGGGCAGCCGGGTGCGGAGCTCCCTCGGCATCGGCGTGCTCGGACCCGATCGGATCCAGGGCTTCGTGATGATCCACTTCCGCGCCAGGCTGCGCGGGATTCCGGAGGTGCCCCCCGGCGTCCTCTTCTTCGTCTGCGATCCGGCGGGCGGCGGCGGCGCCTTCGTGATCCACGACCTCGACCGCGAGGCCGTCTACATGCACCCCTTCGATCCCGAAGCCGAATCCGAGAATGCCTACGACCCCGCCCGCTGCGCCGCGCTGGTGCGCGAGGCCCTCGAAGACCCGGATCTGGAGCTCGCGGTCGAGACCGTGAGCACCTGGAGCATGACTGCCCAGGTAGCGGAGCGTTACCGCGAGGGGCGGATCTTCCTCGCCGGTGACGCCGCACACCGCTTCCCGCCGACCGGCGGGCTCGGCCTCAACTCCGGTGTCCAGGACGCCCACAACCTGGCGTGGAAGCTCGCTGCGGTGCTCGAGGGCTGGGCGCCCGAGTCATTGCTCGCGAGCTACGAGAGCGAGCGCCGGCCGGTGGCCCAGACCAACGCCGACCAGAGCCTGCGCAACGCCCTGCGCCTCGTCGAGGTGGCCCAGGCGCTCGGCGTCAGCGATCTCTCGCCGGCGTCACGCGCGCGCTTCGAAGCGACGCTGTCCGACCCGGCGGGCCTCGCGCGGGTGGGCGAGGCGATCGCGCGCCAGGCCGAGCACTTCGACATGCCCGGCCTGCAGCTCGGCTTCGTCTACGCACGCGGCGCCCTGTCGCGCGACCCGGCGGATCCGCTTCCCGACGTGGACGTGCGTCGCTTCACGCCAACGGGCTGCCCGGGCGCGCGGCTGCCCCACGCCTGGCTCGAGAACGGCGAAGCGAGGCGCTCGCTGCTCGACCTGGTACCCCTCGGTCGCTTCCTGCTGCTCGCAGGCCCCGACGGCCAGGCCTGGGTCGATGCCCTGGCAAAGGTCGATGGTCCGCCGATCGAGGGCCGGCGGCTCTCGGGAGACTTCGTGCGCGATCTCGAAGAATGGCTCGACGCGGCCGGCATCGGTGCCGCTGGCGCGCTGCTCGTGCGCCCGGACCAGCACGTGGCCTGGCGCGCGCAAAGCGCGGCGCCGGATCCCGCCGGGTCGCTTTCGCGGGCGCTTCGGGCGGTGCTTTCGGGCGACCCCACCGCATAGCGACGCCACGCTTCTCCGGATCTCAGCGAGCGGATTCCTGGGCCCGGGTCAGCCGCGCGCGGCGATCCTCGAGCCGCCCGATCTCGGGCCACATCGCTGCGAAGGGCCGCCGGGGTCCGCTCGCGATCACGATCGGAAGCGCGTCGACCGCCGGCGGGCACCGCCGCAACCGTATCGAGCAGTGTGCGCATATGAACGGGATTGGACACATTGTATAGACCGCTGCCCGGATCGTTCTTGATGATGATCATCACTGTCCTCGTCGGTCGCGCCAAGAACCCCTCCACCTCCCATTCCCACTCTCCGCGTGGCCGCGGTACAGGCTCTTGATTCGCGAATGTGCAGCCGATCTGATGCCTCGATGTCGATGGCATCGCGCTTCAGATCGGCGTAGCCCTACGTTCCGCTTGGGCAGAAGGTGACGTCCAGCTCACCGGCCTGAGTGGTCATGTTCACGATCGAATCCGTACCGGGGTCGGGTTCCGTGAGGGCCACCGAGCCATCGAGCCCCGCGGTTCGAACGAGTCGCTTGACCAGCTCGGCTTGGGTGACCTATTCACCGGCAGGCCGCTGACGGGCCTCACCGCAAGGCAAGTGCTAACCTGTCTAGATTAAAATGGTTTCGCCACAAGCGAGCCGCATTCCACCGGAGGTGTTGCCCATTTCGGAATCCAATCGTCCCCCCATCGACACCGCAGATTTCGCATCCCGCCTGATCATCCGCCCGCTCGCCATCGAAGACTTCGACCACCTGATCGCCCTCCAGGAGCTTTGCTTCCCGGGCATCCCCACCTGGAAGCGGGAGCAGATCGAGAGCCAGCTCCGCATCTTTCCCGAAGGCCAGCTCGGCATCGAGCTCGACGGCAAGCTCGTCGCGTCGTCGAGCAGCCTGATCGTGGCCTTCGACGACTACGACGCCTGGCAAAGCTGGCGCGACATCGCAGACGACGGCTTCATCCGCAACCACGATCCGCGCGGTGACACGCTCTACGGCATCGAGATCATGGTCGCCCCGGAGACTCGTGGGTCGCGGCTCTCGCGGCGCCTCTACGAAGCGCGGAAGGAGATCGCGCGGCAGCACAACCTGCGCTGCATCATCATCGGCGGACGGATTCCGGGCTACGGCCCCAACGCCGATGACATGAGCGCCCGCGAGTACGTGGATCGCGTGATCGCCAAGGAGCTCCACGATCCCGTCCTGACCGCACAGATTTCGAACGGGTTCTCGCTCCAGGGCCTGATTCCCAACTATATGCCAGGCGATGTCGAATCTCGCGGCTACGCCACGTTTCTCGAGTGGCGCAATCTCGAGTACCACGACGTCCCGCACAAGCGCTATCGGGCGGTTGCCACCCAGCGGATGAGCCTCGTGCAGTACCTGATGCGCCGCATCTCCTCTTTCGAGGAGTTCGAGAAGCAGTGCGAGTTCTACGTGGACATCGCGGGTGATTACAAGTCGGACTTCGTGCTCTTTCCGGAGCTCTTCACCACGCAGCTGCTCTCGCTGGTGACGGAGACGCGGCCGGGCCTGGCCGCGCGGAGGCTCGCGGAGTTTACCCCGCAGTACCTCGAGCTGATGTCGCGGCTGGCGATGCGCTTCAACGTCAACGTGATCGGCGGCTCGACGTTCGTCCTCGAAGGCGACGCACTGCGGAACAGCGCGTTCCTGTTCCGACGCGACGGAACCATCGAACGACAAGACAAGCTCCACGTGACTCCCAACGAGAGCCGCTGGTGGGGCGTGCAGGCGGGCGACCACCTGCGCGTCTTCGACACGGATCGCGGGCGCATCGCGATCCTGATCTGTTACGACGTGGAGTTTCCCGAGCTGTCGCGCATCGCGATCGCGGAGGGCGCCGGTCTGATCTTCGTTCCGTTCAATACCAATGACCGGCACGGCTACCTTCGCGTGCGAAGCTGCGCACAGGCGCGCGCGATCGAGAACCAGGTCTACGTCGCGATCGCCGGCTGCGCGGGGAATCTCCCCTTCGTCGAGAACGCCGACATCCACTACTCGCAGTGCGGGGTGTTCACGCCTTCGGACGTCGGCTTCGCGCGCGACGCGATCGCGGCCGAGAGCTCCCCGAACATCGAGACGGTGCTCACCCATGAAGTGGACGGAGAGCTGCTGCGGCGGAGCCGGCACTCGGGCACGGTGCGGCCCTGGACCGACCGACGGACCGACCTCTACACAGTCCGCTACCGCGGGCCCGATGGCGACGATCGGCTCGCCTGAGTGGTCGCACCGGAGACGGGTTCACCCCGGCGATTCGACCTGCTCGCCACGACGCGGGGTAGGCGCCTGCTCTTCGGCGCGCTCTACTTCAGCGACGGCGCGCCGATCGGGTACGTCTGGTGGGCGTTGCCGACGCGGCTTCGCGAAGCCGGCGTGCCGATCGAGCAGGTGACGGCGCTCTCGGCGCTGCTCACGATTCCGTGGACCCTCAAGTTCCTGTGGGCGCCGCTCGTCGACGCCCTGCGACCGCGTCGGCTCGGTCTGCGCGCCTGGATCATCGGCGCACAGATCGCGATGGGCATCACGCTGATCCCGGTCGCGCAGATCCCGGTGCCCGAGGGCTACGAGCTGCTGCTCGGCTTCCTCTTCGTGCACGCGCTCTGCGCCGCGACACAGGACGTCGCCGTCGACGCGCTCGCGGTCGCCAGCACGCCCGTCACCGAGCGCGGGTCGATCAGCGCGTTCATGCAGCTCGGTATGCTGCTCGGCCGAGCGGTCTTCGGCGGACTGGCTCTCGCACTCGAGCGGCGGCTCGGCGGAGCGAACGTCCTCTATCTGCTGGTGGCCGCGGTCTGGTCCTCCACCATCCTCGTCGCGTTCGGCGCCCGCGGGGCCGCGGGCGCCGGGATGACGGGCTCGATTGGCGAGCGCTTGGGTCACTTCCGCACCACGTTCATGGGGATGCTTCGCAGGCCGGAGACGTGGATCGGCTTCGCGATCGCCTGCCTCGCGGGCACCGGAATGGAGGCGACCGGCACAGTCGCCGGACCGATGCTGGTGGACCACGGATTCTCGAAGGAGACGATCGGCCAGTTCTTCGCGCTGCCGGCCGTGATCTGCATGGCGACCGGCGCGCTCGTGGGCGGGCGCTTCTCGGACCGGGCACAACGCGACGTCACGCTGGCGACCGCGATCGGCATCCTCGCGCTGGCAGTCGGCGGCGTCGGTGCGGCGGCGGCGTACGGGGAGGGAGCCGAGCCCGTGCTGATCGTCGGACTCTCGCTGGCCTATCTCTGTTTCGGAGGCTTCACCGCGGCGAGCTATGCGCTCTACATGGACCTCACCAATCCCGAACTCGGCGGTACGCAGTTCAGCGCGTTCATGGGCGCGGTCAATCTGTGCAGCGTGTGGTCCGCGTTCGTCGTCGGTCGACTCGTTGCCCGCTTCGACTACCCCGTCGCATTGCCCGCGATGGCGGCGATCTCCCTGCTCGCGATCCCGCTGCTCTTCGGCCTGCACGCCTGGAGGTCCCGCGCGCGCACGCCGGAGATGCCGGAACTCCACGCAAGGGAGCGCGCGTGATCGAGCTGCAGAAGATCCTGCTTCCGGTCGACTTCTCGCCGCTCAGCGAGATCGCAGCGCACTACGTCGCGCGACTCGCCGGCAGCTTTGGCAGCAGCATTCACGCGATCCACGTGGTGCCTGTGGATTCGCTCGTCTCCACGTTTCCCGAGCAAAGCGTCTCGGTCGTGTCGCCGCCGCAGCCCAGGATCGCGCAGGCCGAGCACCGTCTCGAGGCATTCGTCGCCGAGTACCTTCCGGGGCTCCCCGTCGAGCGACGGGTCGTGTGCGGAAACCCTGCGGCCGACATCCTCCGCGTGGCTGCGGAGATCGGCGCCGACCTGATCACGATGGGAACCCACGCGGACGGCGTCTTGAAGCGCCTGGTCTTCGGATCGGTCTCCAAGTCCGTGCTCGAGTCCGCCCCTTGCGCGGTCCTGATGGTACCGCTGGCCGCGGTCGCGGAATGACGATCGGGTGGGAATCGAAATGGACGTTCTACCGGTCGAGCGCTTGCTGGCGGCGACCTGCGGCAGCGGACAGACCAACCCCGCAGTGCTGGAGCGCGTGAACCGGGCGGCCCGCGCGGCCGGTCAGGGGGACGGGCGACGTTGCGCGCGCGGGTGCAGGATCGGACGAAGCGAGACCGTCGCGAGCGCTCCGAGGATCGGCTACCAGCCCGCGCTGGGCGGGGTTCGTGGCATCTCCGTCGCCGGCATCGTGCTCTTCCACAGCGGGTTTAGCTGGGCCGCGGGCGGGCGTCACGACGGTCGGATGTGGCCGCGCCGACCGAGGGATGTACCGGCTCCTCGGCAAGACCCTCGCCGTCAAGCTGGGGTGCGGAAAGCCAGACCAGCGCTGCGCTGAGTTCGCCGCAACGTACCGGCCGGACATCTCGGTGGTGCTGTTCGGACACTGGGACCTGCACGAGCGCAGGCTGCCCCGCGAAAAGAAGTGGCGCGAGCCGGGCGATCCCGTCTTCGACGACTACCTGCTTGGCGAGCTGTTCCTTGCGGCCCCTCAGGCCCTACGACTGAGCGAGCTCGACCGTCAGCTGCTCCGCACGCGCGCTCGCTCCCATCTCGGCCAGCAGGTCCCTTGCAGCTTCGAGTTCGCTTCGGCGCTTCGAGTCGTCACCCACTTCGCCGGCGTACGCGGCGTGCTCGAGGTGGACGAGAGGCTCGTAGCCGCGGGCGTGCTCGCGTGCTGCTGCCAGTGCGCGAGCCAGCGCGGCCTCCACTTCATCAGCTGGCGCCCCGCTGGCGCGCGTGATCATCGCGTCGACGAGAGCGGCAAACGGCAACTGCAGCCGGCTCTGTTGTTGCTCACCAATCGCCAGCGCGCGGTCGAGTGTCTGGCGTGCGCGATCGAGTTCGCCCAGCGCGACCAGGACACGGGCGATCCACACGAGCGTGGTCGGCTCTGTTTGCAGAAATGTTCCGGCCTCGTGGGAAATGTCGAGTGCGCGCTCGAAAGGCAACAACGCTTCACGCCACTCGCCGGCGATCGCGAGGCTGATCCCGAGCGCGCGTTGGGTGAAGATCACGCCGATGTTCGTCGTCCCGGTCTCCTCGACCCCTGCGGCGCCGCTGCGCGCTTGAGCAATCGCGGTTCGTGAGTCTCCCGTGAAGTGGCAGTGCTCGACGACGAACACCCGCACGATGTGGAGGGTGACGCCAGTTGCCTGTAGCGCATTCTCGAAGTCCTGCTCGGCCTCGGTATAGCGTCCAAGGAAGCTCAGCAGGGCGCCGCGCATCCCGAGCAGCAAGTGGTAGGGTGAGTAACCGACGAGTTTCTGCCCCGCGCCCGGGTCATCGGCGCCCATCGCGATTCCTTCGGTGGCAGCGGCAATCCCATCCGCCCGATTACCCTCGAAATAGCAGCCGAGAACTCGACCCCAACGCGTCGCGAGCCTCAGCCCCAGGTCTTCTGTGCTGTCGGCCGAACCGACCGCGCGTGTCAGAAGCGGGTAGGCCTCTGAACCGTGGCCGGTGTAGAGGTTGTAGGCGCCGAATGCGAACAAGGCGAAGGCGGCGGTGCCGGGATCGTTAGTCTCTTCGGAGAGCTGCATCGATTCGTCGAAAAGTCGTTGTGCCTCGGCGCGTTGAATCCCGGAGCGCAGCCCATACCAGAGGATCTGGTTTCGGAGCAGCGCGGCTTCGCGCTTGGTATCCTCGGTCGGCCGCAGCCGGTCAACGAGGTGTTGGGCGCGGCGAAAGTGCCGCATTGCGTCTTCGATGCAATGGAAGCCGATCGCCTCGGCTGCGCGATGGTGCCAGAGCGAGGCCTGTCGTTCGTCACCGGCCTCGTCCCAGTGATGAGCGAGTAGCGCCGCACGTTCCTCGAGCTTCTCGGGGCTCGCATCCTGGAGCGCTCGCGCGACGCCGGCGTGGGTGCGTCGGCGTCGCGCGCCAAGCTGGGACTTGAGCGCGACTTCTTGTGTGAGCGGGTGTTTGAAGGAGTACTCGGCCACGGGGTAGAGCGACTCTTCGTAGACGAACTCGGCTGCCCGGAGAACGCCGAGTGCCTCGCTGAGCTCGAGTCGAGGAAGGTCCGCGACCGCCTCGAGGATCGGTTCCGCGAACTCGTGGCCAATCACCGAGGCAGCCTGCAGCACACGCTTGTCCCGCTCCATCAGCCGATCGATGCGCGCCGATAGCAGCGAGTGCACATTGGCCGGGATTTCCAGCGTTTCGATCGGAGTGACGAGTCGATACGCGCCACGCGAGCCTTCGAGGTTGCCGGCCTCGATCAGGCCGCGGACGGTTTCCTCGGCGAAGAACGGGTTGCCGCCGGTTCGATCATGCACGGCGTCGGCCACACCAGACAGGCTGGGGTCGCTGCCAAGGAGACCGTTGATCAGCTCGCGGATCGCGTCCCCGCCGAGCGGTGCCAGCGGCAACTGGCGGTACCAGGACTTCTGCATCCATGCGGCCTTGTACTCGGGTCGAAAATTAACGATCAGCAGGCTCGAGCTACCGGCGATCGCATTGACCCACTCCTCGACCCAGGCCTCGCTGGCGGCGTCGAGCCAATGAAGATCCTCGATGAGGGTCACAGGCGTGTCGTTCATGGGCGGCCGCTGCACGAGGCTCCGCAGCACGCCGAAGAGCTTGCGTTGCCGCTCTTCGGGCGACATCGAGGCTGCGGGATTGCCGGGATCCGGCACGCACAGCAACTCGAAGAGCACTGGCAGCACTTCGCGGTAGCTCTCGTCGAAGAGCAGCATGCGGCCCGCGATCTTCTCTCGCGCGAGGCGCTCGGGATCACTCGTTTCGATCCCGTAGTACTCGCGGAAGACCTGCAAGATCGGGAGCAGCGAGATGTTCTTCCCATGGGCGGCGCAGTTGCCCTGGAACACGCGTGTTCCGCTCGCGCGGCACCGTTCGAGGAATTCGAAGCACAACCGGCTCTTGCCGGTCCCCGCGTCCGCGACCACACCGACGACCTGCCCGTTGCCGGCCTGCGCCTGCGCGAGAGCAGCCTCGAGCATGTCCATGTCAGTGTCTCGACCCACGAAGCTCGTCAGTCCGCGCGAGCGCGATACATCGAAGCGCGTCTTCAGCGTCGTCACCTCGCGCAGCTCGCAGACGGGCTCGGGTTCGGCGACTCCCTTGATCGGGAACGTGCCGAGGTCGCGCAGCGTGAAATAGCCCTGCACCAGCTGTGCGGTCGCGTTGGCGAGATAGATCGTATCAGGGGAGGCGAGCTCCTGCATGCGAGATGCGAGCCCGACGGTGTGACCCTGAGCGGTGTAGTCCATGCGCAGGTCGTCGCCGATCTTCCCGACGATGACATCGCCCGAGTTGAGTCCGATGCGCGTCGAGAAGTTCACGCCGTGCTCGCGCTTGACCTCAGTCGCGTGCTCCGCGAGACGTTCACGTAGCTCGAGGGCTGCATAGCAGGCACGCAGCGGGTGATCTTCGTGCGAGATCGGCGCGCCGAACAGCGCCATGATGCCGTCGCCCGTGTACTGGTTGACGGTGCCCTCGTAGCGATGCACGCGTTCTGCGAGGATCTTGAAGAAATCATCGAGGATGCCGTGCCAGGCCTCCGCGCCGAGCTGCTGGGACATCTCCATCGAGCTCTTCACGTCCGCGAAGAGCACCGTCACATGCTTTCGCTCGCCCTCGATTGCGCTGCGACTCGTCAGGATCCGATCCGCGAGGTGCGCCGGCGTGTATGAGATGGGCGCACGTTCGGGCGAAGCGGCGGTCTCGGGTGTGTCGCGCGGATCCGCTCCGGGCGCCGCGGTCGCAGAGCCGACCCAGACGAGGACTTTGCCCCCCTCGTCCGCGGCCACACCCTGCACCTCGATCAGCTCTTCCTTGATGTCCTCGAGTGCATCCGCGTCGAGTGAAAACTGGCGTTGCAGCATGCGATAGGAAACGCGTCCGTTTTCTTCCAGAAAGGCGCGGATCTGGGTGATGATCTCGAGAAGGTTCATGAATCCTCGGCAGATGGGTGTCGCAACGGTGCCACGAAGTCGGGGTTACGGGAAATGCTTCTTCTTCAGATCGCTGCCTGAAGGGTGGGGGAAAGCCTAGCCGTTTCCGGTTGGGTTCCAAGCACCCTTCCGGCTTGGCCCGGTGCTCGTCATTCCCGTGCGAGGGGCTGGCTTCATTCGATGTAGCCGAGGCCTCGCAGCTGGTCTCTGGATTGCGGGCTCATGGGTTCCGCTGGGGCGCCCTGCAACGGAACGATCTTCTCCACTCGTTCGAGGGTACGCCGAGCCAGTGTGGGCCTTTCTCCAATCTACTTGACGAAATGCGTATTATCGGAGATTGCCGAAAACCCAGCTTGTTTTGGCTATACCCCTCGAACTTCGATGGTGCCGGTGGCCTACGCCTGAGTCCGCTCCGGTTGAACCCGGCGCGGACTCAGGGGTTCAACCGGAGCGTTTCGGGCCGATACCGACGAACGGGAGCGGGGCGGGGCCTCCAGGAATTCGAGGGGGTTTGATTGATCCGTATTTTCGTCGATGGCGACGCGTGCCCGGTGAAGGACGAAATCTACGTGGTGGCCACGCGCTACGACGTCCCGGTCGATCTGGTGGCCAACGCGCGCATGTTCGTGCCGGATGGCTTCGGTGTCGAGATGATCGTGGTGCCGGAAGGCCCGGATGCGGCCGACGACTGGATCGCCGAGCACGTGCGCGCGTTCGACGTGGTGATCACAGCGGACATCCCGCTCGCGGCGCGCTGTCTCGAGGCGGGCGCGCTCGTGCTGGGAAACGACGGCCGACCCTTCAGCGAAGATTCGATCGGGGGCGCCCTGGCTACGCGAGAGATCAAGTCGCAGATGCGGGAGATGGGCCTGCAGTCCGGGGGTCCCCGCGCACTCTCGCCCCGGGATCGCTCCCGCTTCCAGTCGAAGCTCGACGAGCTGGTGCAGCGGGGCCTGCGCGGGCGCTAGGATGGCGTCATGCCCGACCTCCTCTGCGACGTCAAGGATCAGATCGCCACCGTTACCCTGAATCGCCCCGACCGGCTCAACGCCATCACGGGCGAGATGCTTCGGGGTCTTTCGGAAACCCTGCGCACGTGCGACCAGGACGCGGACGTGCGCGTGATCGTGCTGACGGGTGCCGGCCGCGGTTTCTGCGCCGGCCTCGACCTGAAGGACGTGGGCAGCGGCGCCGCCGACCCCTCCGCCGCGGCCGGTGCCATGAAGATCGGCGAGATGCCGCCGTTCGTGCTGCACCGCCTGGACACCCCGGTGATCTGCGCCCTGAACGGTCCCGCATCGGGCTACGGCATGGACCTGGCCCTGGGCTGCGATTTCGTGATCGCCTCGGACCAGGCCAGACTGATGCCACCCACGAAGCGCGGCGTCGTGCCCGAGAGCGGTGGCACCTGGCTGCTGCCGCGCCTGGTGGGCTGGCACAAGGCCTGCGAGATCGTCCTGATGGGTCGCCGCCTGGATGCGACGGAGATCGAACGGCTGGGCCTCGCCAACAAGGTGGTGCCCCACGAGACTCTCGCCCAGGAGGTGCAGGCCTGGGCCGAGGAGCTGGCCGGCAACGCCCCCCTGGCCGTGTCCGCCGCCAAGCGCAGCATGCGTCTGGGACTCGAGTCGAGCTTCGACGCAAACGCCTATCACGTCATGGCCGAACTGCTGCAGCTGTTCGGAAGCGACGACTTCCGCGAAGGCGTCGCATCGTTCCTGGAGAAGCGCGAGCCCCGGTTCAAGGGGCGCTGACGCAAGCGGGCCAAAGGCCCGCGCGCAGCGAGCCGCAGGCGAGCGCAGCTCCAGGATGCGTGCTCAGGCGACCGAGTAGCCGCCGTCCACGTTGAGGGTCTGACCCGTCACGAAGCGGGCACCCGCGCTGGCGAGGAACAAGACGGCGGGCGCCACGTCTTCCGGCGTGCCCCAGCGGCCCATGGGGGTGCGGCCGATCTGGGGGTCCTCCAGCGCCGGCACGCCCTTCATGACCGCCGTCATGTTGCTCTCGATCAATCCCGGGGCCACGGCGTTCACGCGGATGCCTTCGCCCACCCAGGCCACCGCCAGGTTCTTGGTCATCTGCACCACGCCCGCCTTGGCGGCACCGTATCCCGGCACGATGGGAACCGCCACGAACGCGGACATGGACGCCAGGTTCACGATGCTGCCACCGCCTTCCGCGCAGCTGGCCGCGAGCTTCTGCTTGCAAGCGAGCGCCATCCGGAACGAGCCGAACAGGTTGATGGCCACCGACTCCTCGAAGACCTCAGGCTCCCATTCGTTGCGGCCCCCGGGCAGGGTCGCGCCGGCGTTGTTCACGAGTACGTCCAGGCCATCCAGAGCATCGGCCACGCGCAGGATCCCGTCCGCATCGGTCATCTGGAGCGTGTGGTAGTCGTAACCCGAGAGGTCCGCCTGGTAGTCCCCGGCATTCGCGCGCGTGCCTGTGATGCTGACCCGGGCGCCGGCTTCGCGAAACGCCCGGGCAATTCCGGCGCCGATCCCACTGGAACCCCCTGTCACCAGCACCCGCGTCCCGGCAAATTCGTATCGGATCGATCCGCTGCCCATGATCTAGCCCGCCTCCACCTTCACCGGAAAACGCTCGAAGTAGAACGCGAAGCGCTCTCGCAAGGCGTCGCGATCCACCCCGAAGTCGCCCTTCAGGTCGTAGACGATGCGCCCGTGCACACCCCGGGGATTGTCCGCCAGAAAACGCTCCAGCGATCCCCGCGCCTCGTCCGTCAGGGGAAGATCTGCAAGTTCGTAGACGCGTCTCACCATGGCCATGTCGTCGGCCATGAACTCGTGGAAGAGCACGTCGAGACTCCGGTCGGCGGGAACCCGGTCGCGATCGCCCACGCAGGCCCGCAGCAGCCGCTCGATCCGGTCGATCCAGTAGGCCGCCACGGCAGGCGGGTCGACCCGGGTGCGGCGCACCCGATCGCCATAGCAGAGCATCGTGACGGCCGAGGCGATCACCGAGACGGGATCCCGGTGGGTGAGGACCACCGTGGCGTCGGGAAAGGTCTCCATCAACGGACCCAGCTGCTCCATGTGTTGGGGCGACTTCAGGATCCAGCGACTCGGCCCCCGCATCCACTGCAGGGCCCGCAGCACGTTGCTCATGTAGCGGTACGAGGGCCGCTGGTCCTCGGCCAGATAGGTGTCGCGCCAACGGGGCACGGTGGCGATCCACTCCAGCTCGTACGACGAGAAGTCCAGGCACTGCAGCTCGATCTCTTCGTGCACGTGCTCCGGCGCCATGTCGTGCATGTTCTTCAGCAGCGGCATCATGAGGTCCTGCTGGGCGTAGTTCTCGCGGCAGCGCGCAAGCCGCGGATCGACCCCGTCCTTCCCGGGCGCCTCCCCGGGGATCGGAATCGGCTCGACGCTCTCCCAGTAGGGCAGCGACCGCAGGCGCGAATCGGCGGCGATCAGGTTCAGCAGATGGGTCGTTCCGGAGCGCGGCAGGCCCGCGATGATGATCGGGCGCTCGATCGCAACGTCCAGGATCTCCGGGTGGCGCTCGAGCAGGTCTTCGAAGCGCAGGCGGTTGCTTGCGTAGCGCGTGATGTCGCGAAACACGCCGATGCGGCCCACGGGACCCAGCTCTGCGTCCTCGTTCACGGCCCGCAGCCATACAGCCAGACGCGCGCGAAAGTCGTCGTCTCCGAAATCGCTGAGCCCCGTGCGCCGGCACGCCTCCGAAAGCACCGCCTCCTCGCTGAACTCGACGGAGACCCCGGCCACCGCCTTCAATGTGGCCCGCTGCACCGGCGTGAGCTGGGGGTTCGCAAGGTCATCGATGCGGATGTCGGGCGCCGCCATCAGCCGCCGTGCTCGGGATCCGGACCCGCGCCTGCCAACAGCTGGCGCAGGTGTCCGGCTTGCATGCGAAGCCAGGAGGAAAGCCAGAAGTTTTCGCTCTCGGAGTCGAGCTGCTCGTGGGCGGCCAGGCTCGCCTCGAGAGCGCCGCGGTGCAGCGGCTCGGCGTGGAGCGCCACCTCGGCCAGCTGGATGGCCTCCACGGGCCGGCCGGCGGCCAGCTTTTCCCGGGCGCGTTTGGCCAGCGCGTCCGGGCCGCCTGCCAACTCCACCAGATCCGTGTGCACGGCGGTCGGCGGCTGGGAATACAGCTCCGTAGTCGAGCGGTGGTGGAACCAGCCCGCATAGTTCTCCCAGATCGCCCGCACACTCCACGAAACCTTGCCGTAGCCCTCGCCCACCTGGAGGTCGGGCGGAAGCTCGATCTCCTGCATCAGGGTGTAGGGATCCTTGTGATCGTTCATTCCCTTCACCGTCTCGTCGTGCACGTAGAGAACGGCCGCGCGCAGCCGCTCGAGCTCGGCGCGAATCAGGGCCCGTCCCTCGATGGGACCGTGGTGACCCACCAGCAGCAGCTCCGGCTCGAGGGCCCGCACGCGATCCAGCGATTCCACGAAGCGCAGCGCGTCGCGGTAGCGATCGCCCCGGATCGTCACCAGGTTCGGGAAATGCCCGAAGAGGGCGCTGAACAGGTTGCCTGCAAAGCAAACCTCGCGGTCGGGCATCCACACCACCATGGAGTCGACGGTTTCGCCGCCGGGAGTCGAGATCAGCTCGAAACGCTCGCCGCCCAGCTCGAACGCGTAGCGATCCTCGAAGGTGATGGTGGGCGCAGGCTTCGATTGGGCCACGCCCCCGGCGCCGCCGCCGGCCTTCATGTGGCGCAGTGCCTTTCCGATGGCCTCGCCGAACGCGAAGGCGCTGCGCGCCGCCCGGAAGCGCGCGATTCGCTCGTCGTCGGCCTGGTGGGCGGCATTGCCGGCCTGGGTCACCACCTGGGTGCCCGCCTCCCGGAACATGTCGACGCCGCCCACGTGATCCACGTGGCCCTGGGTCAGCAGGATGTAGCGAACGGGTCCGGCATCCACGGCGTCGTAGTTGCGCTTGTGCACGGGGGCCTCGAAGCCCATCCCCGTATTGATCACGACCCGGCCCTCGGAAGTGGCCACCAGATAGGTGTTGGACAGGCCCTCGGACACGTAGATCCCGTCGCGAACCCGGCGCGCCTCGGGCATGCAGGCCGGCTGGATCTGGAAGCCACCGGGGCGGGAGCGGTAGAGGGGTTCGACCATGAAAACGTCACTTCCTTCGCGGGTGGCGCCCCATATAATACGCGCCTACCCGCAGGAGGCATGAACATGAGCGAGAGCGCGGCGGATCGATTCGGCCTGGGTGGCGTCGACCAGATCGGATACGTGGTGCGAAGCCTGGAGGCATCGCTTCCCTGCTACGAATCGCTGTTCGGCCCCTTCCAGGTCTACGAAGCGGCGCTGGAGAAGGCCCTGTTTCGCGGCCGGGAGATCGACTGCCGCCTGAAGATCGCCACCAACAACGCGGGCCCCATCGAGATCGAGCTGATCGAGGTGATGGAGGGCGAGACACCCCACAGCGAGCACCTGCGCCAGCACGGCGAGGGTCCCCAACACATCCGTTTCCGGGTGGATGGGCTCGAAGCCAGGATCGAAAGCATGGAAGCCGAGGGCTACCGCAACATCTTCTTCAAGCGATTCGGGCCCGACACGGCCTTCTCGTACCTGGAATCCCCCAAGGAGATGGGCGGCAAGATCATCGAGCTGCTGGAGATGCCTTAGCCCCCTGGCGCCGGCGGCGCGTCGGCCGCGCCCCCGCCGACCTCGAGCCAGGCGGTGAAGAGCGTGTAGCCCAGCGCCAGCACCACGGCGCCGGTGAACAATCCGATGATGCCATCGAGCATGAAGCCGCCGATGGCGCCCATGAAGAGCACGAGCATGGGCACATCGACGCCCCGCCCCATCAAGAGAGGCTTGAGCACGTTGTCCGCCAGCCCCACGAGCGTCGCCCAGATGCCGAAGGCCACCGCGATCTCCACGGAACTCGTCGAAAAGACGTACGCGATGCTCGGACCCAACACCAGCAGCGTGGGCAGTTGCATCACCGCCAACATCAGCACCAGCAGGGCCCAGAGACCCGCCGCCGGCACTCCCGCGGCCAGCAGGCCGACGCCCGCCAGCAGCGACTGGATCAGGGCCACGCCCAGGATTCCGCGCGTGACACTCTGCACCGTTGCTCGGGCCAGATCGGTCAGCTCCCCGCCCCGATCCCCCACCAGCCGGGTGGCGAGGCTCCGCACGGCGGAGGCGCCGCGCCGGCCATTCGCCAGCAGTACGCCGGCGATCAGGATCGAGATCACGAACTTCACGATCCCGATTCCCGTGGTGGCGCCAGTGGACACGAGCCACATCCCGATCGTCTTGAGCTGGGGAGCGATCTGTTCCAGGGCCGCTTCCAGATTCGAATTGGCCTGGGCCCAGAAGGCGTGGAGCGGCTCGCCGATGATCGGCCAGGTGGAGACGAAGGCGGGGGGCGGCGGAATCGAGAGCCCGCCATCGTGCAGGCCCCCGGCCAGGTTCGCGGCGGTTTCCACCAGGCTGGCGGTCAGGGCGACCGTGGGGCCGATGAGGATCAGCAGGGTGCCAAGCACCAGCAGCGCCGCCGCCGAGCGCGACCTGCCACCCATGGCGCGCTCGAGACCGCTGTAGACCGGGTGCACGGCCACGGCGATCACGATGCCCCACACGATGGGCTGGATGAACGGCCGCAGGATCTGGAAGCACCACAGTCCGAGCAACGCCACCAGGCCGATGCGAACGCCGACCTCGAGCACGCGATGGAGCAGAGCGCGGTTCTCTTCCGAAACACTCGCGGTCGCCACGGCACCCCCCTCCCCGTCCACGAGGGACGTCAATGGAGCGGGTATCGTACTCGAACCGCCGAGCGTGCCGCAGGCTAGTGGAGCCGTTCGCGCCAGGCCGAGGCAAAGCCAGTCAGGGCGCCGGTAAGCGAGTCATGCTTCTGGCTCTGCGCCTTTCGACCCCGTCGCGAAACTTCGAGAACGTACTTGCTGGGATCGCCACCATCGGCGCGCACCCGCACGGTGCGACCCTTGTCGCGGTATCGGATTCCGAACGCAAGCGGTCGACTGGACACGGTTCCTCCGGGTCGACGGGCTGGCCTCCGGGTGCGGCGCCCGCCGAATGTCCATCTCTTCGGACCGCGTGACGAAAACCTTGAGCCCGAACGGGAGATTCCGGCCGGTTCTGCCGGCTCGTGAAGCTGGGGCAAAACAGCCCCGCCCGGGGACACAATGCGTCCCACCGGGAGTACAGTGGCGGGGTGGACCCCCTCGAGCTCCTGACCCGCGCGCCCCTGCCCTTCCTGGCCCGCTGCCGGATTCCGGCCGATCTGGATTCGGTGACCCACGTCGGCCGCGAGCAGCCCCTGGACGGAACCGGGGTCAGCCGTCGCTCGATCGATTCCGTGTGGCGTGCGGCCCAGGCCTTCTATCGCACGGGCGTCACCCCCGCGCTCCAGCTGTGCATCCGACGCCGGGGACGCATCGTCTTGAACCGCGCCCTGGGTCACGCACGTGGCAACGCCCCCGAAGATCCCGACGACGCGGAGAAGCAGCCCATCCGCACCGACACGCCGGTCAACGTCTTCTCGACGGCCAAGCTGGTGACGGCCATGGTGATCCACAAGCTCGACGAGCAGGGCCTCCTGCACCTGGAAGACCACGTGTGCGACACCATCCCCGAGTTCGGCAGCCACGGGAAGCAGTTCATCACCCTGCGTCACCTGCTCTCGCACCGGGCGGGCATCCCGAACGTTCCCAGCCAGACCCTGGATCTCGACCTGTTGCAGCAGCCGGAGCGCATCTGCGAGCTCGTGTGCCAGCTGCGACCCGCCACCCGCCCCGGCCGCCTGGTGGCCTATCACGCCATCAGCAGCGGCTTCGTGCTTGGCGAGGTGGTGCGCCGTGCCACCGGCGCCACGATTCGCCAGGTGCTCGACGATCTGATCCGCAAGCCACTGGACGTGAAGTGGCTGCACTACGGGGTGGCGCCGGACGACGTGGACCGGGTGGCGCGCAATGCCTTCACCGGACCGCCGCCGCCGCCCGGCGTGCGCCAACTGCTGCAGCGCGCCCTCGGCCGCCCGCTTCGCGAGATCGTCGAGCTCTCCAATGATCCGCGCTTCCTCACCGGGATCGTGCCCTCGGGAAACCTGGTGACCACCGCCGAGGACTTCTCCGCATTCCTCGAGTGCATGCTCCGGAAGGGTGAGTTCGGCGGCGTTCGCATCTTCAACGAGCGCACCATCCAGCACGCCGTCAACGAAGCCAGCTACCGGGAGATCGATCTCACCCTGCTGATCCCGCTGCGCTACGGGCTGGGGCCCATGTTGGGAGACGACCCGGTGGGCATCTTCGGCCCGTCGACGGGAAAGGCCTTCGGCCACGTGGGCCTGTCGAACATCTTTCCCTGGGCCGACCCGGAGCGGGAGATCTCGGTGGCCTTCCTCACCACGGGAAAGCCGATCGTGAGCACCCACGCCATACGCCTGGTACAGCTGCTGTGGACCATCAACCGCGTGTTCCCGAAGCACGAAAGCCCCAGCTCCGAAGCCGCCTGACCGGGTTTCACGCGCCTGCTCAGGACGTGGAGAGCGCCCTTGCCGAGTACGCCTGCGCGATCGCCTTCATCTCTTCGGTGAATTCGATCTTCTCCGGGGTGTACCCGGGCAGGTAGGTGGGCAGCAGCTTCGGGAGCAAGCCCTTCCGCGCCATGCGCGCCCGCATCCTCTCGCGCTGCTTGCGGCCGTGAAGTCCGCCGTACCTGGACAGGCAGTCGGGGTCGGCCTCGAGCATGTAGCGGGCCACACGGAGCGTCCAGCGGCTCATGTGCCACTGGGCAAACAGGCCGACGAACAGGCGATGGAAGTAGCCGCCGCAGACGTGCTGGTACACGTCGAACGCCACCGTGCGGTGTTCGAGTTCCTCCACCAGGTGCCACAGGAAGAGATCGCGGACGGCGGGGTGCATGCCCTGGAACTGCTTCGACTCCAGGGCGAAGCGCGCGCTGGCGGTGGTCAGGGCCTCGAAGCCCTCGGCGTAGGCCAGGTTGAACCGCAGCGACTTCGTGTTCGAGAAGCGCTGATAGTCGGCCTCGAGCTCGTCTTCGAATTCCTGGAGGCGCGGGAAGCCCTGCTTCCGGATCACGTCATTGAAGCGCCGGTGTTCGCGGTAGTGTTGCCCCTCCTGGGCACTGAAGCGCTCCAGATCCACCACCAGATCCGGATCCCGAACCCGCTTCTTCGCCACCTTCAGGGTCCGGATCAGGTAGGGCTCGAGATAGGGCAGGAGCAACGACAAGGCGACGATGCCGTAGGATTGTTCCGGCTGCCCCGCGATGCAGACCGCCGGAATGTCGTCGGCGAAGTCGAATCCCATGCGTCGGACGGTGATGTCGTGCACGGCCCCGCGCCTCCCCGAGATGCTCTACTCTAGCGGCCCGTGGCCGACTTCGAGAACACCACACTCCACGCGAACGGGATGTCGTTCTCGGCCCTCGCCCAGGGCGAGGGTCCGGTGGTGCTGTGCCTGCACGGCTTCCCGGACTGCCTGCGCTCCTTCCGGCACCAGCTCCCGGCCCTGGCCGACGCGGGCTTCCGGGCCGTGGCTCCCGCGCTGCGGGGCTACGAGCCAAAGACCCTGCCCCCCGACGGCGACTACCACATGGTGCGCATGGCCGAGGACGTGGTGGGCTGGATCGACGACCTGGGCCAGGAACGCGTTCACCTGGTGGGCCACGATTGGGGCGCCGTGATCGGCTACTGCGTCGCCGCGCTGGCTCCCGAGCGCTTCCACTCGCTGACCACCCTGGCCGTGCCCCACCCGGGCCGCATGCAGCAGGATGGCCTGCGCCAGATCCCGTCCCAGCTGCGCCACTCCTGGTACATGTTCTTCTTCCAGCTCCGGGGGCTCTCCGACGCGGTCGTTTCGGCGCGCGACTGGGCCTTCATCGAGAAGCTCTGGCGCGACTGGTCGCCCGGCTGGGATCCGCCGCCCGAAGAGATGGCGGCGGTCAAGAAAACCCTGGCCCAGCCCGGCGTGAAGCGCGCCGCCCTGGGCTACTACCGCGACGCCTTCGGCTTCCTCTCGCGTGCGGCACGCGAAACCCGAACGCTGCTGCTGTCTCCCATCCGCGTGCCCACCCTGGCCTTCACCGGCGACCGCGACGGCTGCATGGACACGCGCCTGCACGACATCGCCATGCAGGCGCGAGACTTCCCGTCGGGATTCGAAGTAGAGCGCGTGCAGGGGGCGGGCCACTTCCTCCACCAGGAGAAGCCCGAACTCGTCAATCGCATCCTGCTGGACTGGCTGACGCGGCGCGCCCGCCCGCGGACCTGAAACCGGAGCCTCCATGGCCGATGAAACCGCCGATGTCGTGATCGTAGGAGCCGGAGCCGCAGGCGCTGCCCTGGCCTGGAGCCTGGCCGAGACGCGCATGAACATCGTGTGCCTCGAGCAGGGCGACTGGATGGATCCCGCGGAGTATCCCACCACCGGCAGCCACTGGGAGATGCGGCAGTTCGGAGATTTCGGTCTGAGTCCCAACTCCCGGGGGCGCCCGGAGGACTATCCGGTCAACGAGGACGACTCGCCCATCTCGATTTCGAACTTCAATGCCGTGGGCGGCAGCACCATCCTCTACGCCGCCCACTTCCCGCGCTTCCGCCCCTCGGACTTCAAGGTCAAGACCCTCGACGGCGTAGCCGACGACTGGCCGCTGGACTACGAGACCCTGGCGCCCTGGTACGACGTGAACGCGCGCATGATGGGCGTGGCCGGCCTGGCGGGCGATCCTGCCTATCCCGACAAACAGCTGCCGCTTCCGCCCGTGCCGCTGGGCAGACTGGGCGAAACCCTGGCCCGTGGCTTCAACGAACTGGGCTGGCACTGGTGGCCCTCGGACAGCGCCATCGCCACCCGCGAGTACGAGGGCCGCGCGCCCTGTATCAACCTGGGCCCCTGCATCATGGGCTGCGCCCAGGGCGCCAAGGCCAGTACCGATGTCACCTACTGGCCCGTGGCGGTGCGACGCGGCGTCAGCCTCAAGACCCACTGCCGGGTGCGCGAGATCAGCGTGGGCGACGACGGCCTGGCCAACGGCGTGATCTACTACGACGCCGGAGGGGTCGAGCGCGTACAGAAGGCCGAGGTGGTGGTGCTTGCGTGCAATGGTGTGGGCACGCCGCGACTGCTGCTGAACTCGAAATCCCGGCTGTTCCCAGACGGCCTCGCGAACTCCAGCGGGCTGGTGGGCCGCAATCTCATGTTCCACCCCTACGCCATGCTGACCGGCGTCTTCGACGATCGGCTCGAGGGATACAAGGGACCCACCGGCTGCATGATCATGAGCCAGGAATTCTACGAAACGGACGTCTCGCGCGGCTTCGTGCGGGGCTATTCGTTCGAGGGATTGCGGGGCATGGGGCCGGTCTCCATGGCCCTGCTGGGGATGTCGTCGGGGAAGGTGCCGTGGGGCGCCGGACACCACGAGGCCTACGACGGGCTGTTCGACCACACGGCGGGCATGGTGGTGATCAGCGAGGACCTGCCGGATCCCGAGAACCGGGTGACCCTGGACCCGACGCTGACCGACGGCAACGGCATCCCCGCCCCGAAGATCCACTACCGGCTCAGCGACAACAGCCGGAAGATGCTCGAACACGCGGTCGCCCGGGGCCAGGAGGTCCTGGAGGCCGCGGGCGCCAAACAGACGTGGGCCGAACCGCTGCTTCGGGTGGCCGGCTGGCACCTGATGGGAACCGCGCGCATGGGCAGCGACCCCACCACCTCGGTGGTGAACGACTGGGGCCGCGCCCACGACGTGAAGAATCTCTTCATCATCGACGGCAGCATCTTCGTGACGGCTGCCGCCGTGAACCCGACCAACACGATCCAGGCCCTGTCCCTGTACATTGCCGACCGGATCAAGCAGAACCTGACCCACCTGTTCGACTGAAGGTCACGGAAGAAGATCATGAGAGACGCCCGGAACGAATCCGTTCTCACCCCGGAAGAGCAGCAGAGCCTGTCGAGCGTGCTGGACCTGATCATCCCGCCGCGCCCCGACGGCCGCGCCCCCGGCGCGGGTGCGCTCGGTGGGGTCGCCTCCATCGAGGCGGCGATCCGGAAGTCGCCCGACCTGCGGCCCGCGGTGGTGGGCGGGCTCATCGCCCTGGCGAAGGCGGCGCGCGAGCGAGGCGCCGGCGACTTCGCCGCCCTCTCGGATGACGACCGACTGCAGGCGCTCAACCAGGTAGCCGCCGCGGAGCCGGCCTTCCTGCCGGGCCTGATCTTCCATACCTACGTGGGCTACTACCAGGATGGGCGCGTGGTGGAGGCTCTGGGCCTTCCGGCGCGCCCGCCGCACCCCCAGGGCTACGAGCTCGAGACCGGCGACCTGGGCCTGCTTGACGCGGTTCGCCGGCGACCCAAGATGTATCGCCAACCCTGATTCCCGACCGGAGACTCCCAACCGGAGACCCCTTGAAGCGAGGAGTGAAGCCATGACCCAACCCGATCCGCGCCAGACCACCTTCACCCGCATGCAGGACGGCACGCGCGAGGACTACAAAATCGTCATGCGCCACGCCCTCGAGTTCGGAAGCGGCCTGCCGGGACGTGTGCTCGAGCACCTCGGGAAGCTCTCGGGCGATACGGGTGGCTACGCCGTCGATCGCCTGACCCACAGCCTGCAGTCGGCCACCCGGGCCCAGCGCGACGGGCGCGACGACGAGTACGTGGCCTGCGCCCTGCTCCACGACATCGGCGACACCCTGGCTCCCGCCAACCACTCGGAGCTGGCCGCCACCCTCCTCGAGCCCTTCATCTCGGAGAAGAACCACTGGATCGTGAAGCACCACGGCATCTTCCAGGGTTACTACTTCTTCCACCACATGGGGCTCGATCGGAATATGCGCGACCGCTATCGGGATCACCCCTATTGGCGCGACTGCGCCGAGTTCTGCGCCAGGTACGACGAGAACTGCTTCGATCCCGACTACGACACGCTTGCGCTGTCGCATTTCGAGCCCCTGGTGCACGACCTGTTCAAGACGCCCAAACGATCCATCTACCTGGCTGCGTCGCCCTGATCAGGTAGACAGCACCGTCACGCAGCTGACACCGGGAAAGCCGTAGACGTGGGTGAAGCCGGTCTTGAGGGGCTTGGGTACCTGGCGATCGCCCGCCTCACGGCGTAGCTGCAGGCACACCTCGTAGACCTGACGCAGGCCCGAGGCGCCGATGGGCTCTCCGTTCGCCATCAGGCCGCCGTCCGTGTTGATGGGCAGGCGCCCGTCGATCTCGGTGGCCCCCTCGCGGATCCAGGCCTCCTGCTCGCCGTCCTTGCAGAAGCCATTCTCGGCCATGTGCATGATCTCGTGCCCCGCTTCCGTGTCCTGCACCTGGGCGATGTCGATGTCTCCGGGCCCGATGCCCGCCATTTCGTAGGCCGCCTGGGATGCCTGCACCGAGGGGCTCGGCACGCTCTCGGCGGGCTGCGACGGGCTCATGGTTTCGAACGAACCGTAGAGCCGGGTGCGGAACACGTCGGCGCGCAGCAGGATCGGTTTGCTGGTGTAACGCCGCGCCACGTCTGCGCGACACACCACCATGGCGGCCGCCCCCTCGCTGGGCGAGCAGAAGTGGTACTGGCGCAGCGGGTCGCAGACCATGGCCGAGTTGGCGATGGCGTCGTAGGGCAATGCCTTGCGCCGCCAGGCCTTCGGATTCCGCGAGCCGTTCTGGAAGGCCTTCACCGCCACCCGGTTGAGGCAGTCCTCGCTGATGCCGTGGTCGTACATGTAGCGCCGGGTCTTCATGGCGAAGTACTGGGGATTCACGGCCATGCCCGTCTGGCCGTACCACTGGCCCAGGCCGATGCCCTCCAGATCGTCTCCCACCGAGAACGCGCCGCGCGGGTGCTTGTCGAATCCCACGGCGATCCCGATGTCACCAATGCCGGCGGCGATGCTGTTGGCGGCATTGAGCAGCAGGCTTCCGCCTGTGGCACAACCATTGAAGATCGAGGTGAAGGGAATACCCGTGAGCCCCATGAATTTGATCATGGCGTCCGGCTGTACCACCTCGAGGGCGCCGGCACAGGCAAACTGGACGTCCTTCCAGCGCACCCCCGCATCGTCGAGCGCCTCGTTGGCTGCCTTCACGCCCATCTGGATGGCATTGACGCCCTCGTGACGGCCGAACGGATGCAGACCGATGCCGATGATGGCGATGTCCGTATTCATCTCGATTCCCCCGACTCCTGGAGTCGGCCTCCTAGTCCGCGAGCGGCTGGAAGGCGAATGTCATCAGCCCGTTGCCATCCTCGTCTTCGACGAATTCCCCGATGACGAGTTCCATCTCCATACCGATCCTCAGCTTCTCGGGATCGCTCTCGGTCAGACGCGTCTCCACGCGGATGCCCTCGGGCAGCTCCACGTAGCCCACTCCGAAGGGCACGAAGGTTTCCCGGTCAGCGTTTCCAATGTAGGGAGGAGCCGGGGGCGGAAACCGCTGGATGGTAAAGGTCCACAGGACGCCGCGCGTGCTCAGCAGCACCTCTTCGGCGTTGCGACCGGTGCAGCTGGGACACGCGTCCTGGCGGGGAAACGTGATCTCTCCACAGTCCTTGCACTTGCCGGCAATCAGCTGGGGCCGGTCGGACGGCCAGGTGTAGAGACCCTCCTGGATGGGGATCTGCTTCTTCGCCACCGCCATGAGCCTGCCTCCGCGAAACGATGCGCAGTATACCCTCCGCCCGGATTCTGGAGCGAGGCGCGAGGAGCGAGGAGCGAGGAGCGAGGAGCGAGGAGCGAGGAGCGAAGAGAGGAGTACCCTCCGGGCCCATGTCCGGCTGGTTCGAAACGATCCGCGAGGAGTGCTCGCGCGCCAACTGGTCGCGGGGCGTCGATCTGGCCCGCGCCAGGGCCGTCCACGCCGAACGGGTGGACCCGACGGAAGCCGTCTTCCGGGTGACGAACCCCGGTGGCATGCTCGCCCCCACCGTCACCCTGCGTCTGGACGACCCGGCCTGGGACTGCGACTGCCCGGGAAGCGACGACCCGTGCGCCCACGTGGCCGCGGCGGCCATCGCTCTGCGCCGCTCCCAGCGCGAGGGGAACGAGCTGCCCAGCGCGGGCGCAGAGGGCGCCGGCCACGTGCGTTACTGCCTGTTCCGCGAGGAGCAGGGCGTGGGCTTCGAGCGCCGCGTGGTTGCGGGCGAGAGCGAGACGCGCCTGGATGCCAGCCTCAAGGCCATCACCGCGGGGCAGGCGAAGGGGCCTCGCTGTCTTCCCACGGAGAGCGACCTGGCCGCGGAGCGGGCGCTGGCCTCGGTCGATCTGCTCCGGGGACACCACCGCCTGTCGCAGCGCGCCGTCGAGCGCCTGATCCCAGCGCTGGCGGCGTGCGAAGACGTCCGCCTGGACGGCGAGCCGGTGCAGGTTTCCAGCGAGCCGGTGATGCCCCAGGGCCATCTGCGCGACCAGGACAACGGCTTCCGCCTGAACATCGAGCCCGACCCGAGCATCACCGAGGTGCTCGACAACCACCTGGTGCTGTGTGGCAACACCCTGCGACCGGTGCGCGAGGTGCGCCTCGATGCGCGCGAACGCGCCGACCTGCCCCGAGGCCGCCACTATCCCCTGGAGCGCGCCCTGGATCTCGCCACCGAGATCATCCCGGATCTGCAGCGGCGCATTCCGGTCGAGATCCACACCCGGCGTCTCCCCCGCACGAGCCGCGCCGAGCCACCGCGCGTGCGCATCGAGAGCCGCCGCCAGGGCGACGCGCTCGTGGCGCGCGCCGACCTGGTCTACGGCAATCCCGTGAACGCGCGCATCGAGTCGGGCCGCATGCTGCACGAACGCGGCGCCGTGCCCGTTCGCGACGAGGCCGCCGAGCGCCGACTCGCCCGCCACGTGCAGAGTGCGCTCGAGCTTCCGGTGGGTCGCGAGGTGAGCGTGCGCGACCGCGAGGCGCTGGCGTTGGCCCGCCGATTGGCGGCCTGGGAGGGTGAGATCGCGGGGAACGCCCACACCGGGTTTCACGCGCTCCCGGCCCTGAAACCGCGCCCGGCGCTCAGCGCCGGCGACTTCGACGTGGTCTTTGCACTACCCGACGAGATGGCCCCGCGCCGAGCCGAAGCCCGGGCCGTGTTTCGCGCCTGGGAACGCGGCGACGAGTTCGTGGCGCTGGACGGCGGCGGCTTCGCGCCCCTGCCCCGTGACTGGCTGGAGCGTTTCGGCCGGGCGACGCAGAACCTGCTCGAGGCCCGGCGCGACGACGGTGCCCTACCCGCCAGCTCCCTGCCCGACCTGGCGCGGCTCTGCGAGTCGCTGGGCGAAGCGCCGCCCGCCGAGTTCGCCCGCCTGCGCGCGATCATGGACGGGTTCGATCGGATTCCCCGCGCCACCCTTCCCGACGATCTCAGCGGGACCCTGCGCGACTACCAGCGCGCGGGCGTGGACTGGCTGTGCTTCCTGCGCGATGCCGGTCTCGGCGCCCTGCTGGCAGACGACATGGGCCTGGGCAAGACACTTCAAGTGCTGTGCGCCCTGCGCGGCCGCGCGCTGGTGGTGGCGCCCACCAGCGTGCTCCACAACTGGCGTGAGGAGATCGCGCGTTTCCGACCGGGCCTCTCGGTCTGCGTCTTCCACGGCCCCAAGCGGATGCTGGACGACACCGCGCACGTGACCCTCACCACGTATGCCACCCTGCGCCTGGACGCCGCGCTTCTCGCCGCCCCCGACTGGGATGCGGTGGTGCTCGATGAGGCCCAGGCCGTCAAGAATCCGGACAGCCAGGTGGCGCGGGCCGCGTACGGACTGCGCGGAAGCTGGCGCGTGACCGTGACGGGAACCCCGGTCGAGAACCGCCTGGAGGAGCTCTGGAGTCAGCTCCACTTCGGCAATCCGGGGCTGCTGGGCTCGCGCAACGACTTCCAGCAGCGCTACGGCCGGCCCATGGCCGCTGGCGTTCCCGGCGTGGCCGACGAGCTGCGCACGCGCATCCGTCCCTTCGTGTTGCGGCGACTCAAGCGCGACGTGGCGCCCGAGCTTCCGCCGCGCACGGAGATGACCCTGCACTGCGAGCTCGACGACGAAGAGAGGCAGGTGTACGACGCGGTTCGCGCCGCGACCCGCGCCGACGTGGTTTCGCAGCTTCAGCAGGGCGGCAGCGTACTGGCCGCGCTGGAAGCGCTGCTGCGGCTCCGACAAGCGGCCTGCCACCGCGACCTGGTTCCGGGCCAGCAGGCGGCGGGATCCAGCAAGCTGACGCTGTTGCGGGAGGAGCTGGACACGGTGGTGGCCGATGGCCACAAGGCCCTGGTCTTCTCCCAGTGGACGGGGCTGCTGGACCGCATCGAGCCCCATCTGCGATCGGCGGGAATCGGATTTTCGCGGCTCGACGGTTCGACACGCGATCGCGGCGCCGTGGTCGATGCCTTCCAGAGCGAAGACGGGCCGCCCGTCATGCTGATTTCGCTCAAGGCCGGCGGCACCGGACTCAACCTCACCGCTGCCGATCACGTGTTCCTGATGGACCCCTGGTGGAACCCGGCCGTAGAGGAGCAGGCGGCGGACCGGACCCACAGGATCGGGCAGACGCGCCCGGTGATGATCTATCGCCTGGTCGCCACGGACACGGTCGAGGAGCGCATCCTCGATCTGCAGCACCGCAAGCGTGCGCTGGCGGACGCGGCCCTGGGCGGCGCGGCCCTCGCCACATCGCTCGGCCGCGACGACCTGCTGGCGCTGCTGGGATAGCTTCGCGCCGTGAAGCCGTGGGAGCTGCTCGACCAGGTGGAGACGCGAGCCGGCCCGCTGGCGTTGCATCAGCGCGGCCCTCGCGACTTCCTGATCACCATCGCCGGACGTGTGCTCATGAACAGCAGCGCCCAGCGCTCGGAGCAGGCCCTGGGAAGGCTTGCGTGTGCACGGCTGGCGTCGCGCGCAGGCGCCCGGGTGCTCGTGGGCGGCCTGGGGATGGGCATCACCCTGCGCGCCGCCCTCGACGTGCTTGAGCCCGATGCCCGGGTCGATGTGATCGAGCTCCACCCCGCCGTGATCGAGTGGTGTCGCGGCCCTCTGGCCCCCCTGACCCACCGTTGTGTGGATGAGCCGAGAGTGCGAGTGAGCTGCGGCAACGTGGCCGATGAGATCGCGAGCGCCAGCAGCGGACGCACGGGCCGTCGCTTCGACGCCATCCTGCTCGATCTCTACCAGGGCCCGCTCGAGAAGCAGCGGGCCCACGCAGATGCTTTCTTCGGGCCCGCCGCCCTGAAGCGAACGCGTGACGCTCTCGCGCAAGACGGCTGCTTTGCCACGTGGGCCGAGGACCCCGACCCGGCCTTCGAGGAGCGCCTGCGTCGGGCGGGCTTCCAGGCCGAGAAGCGCAGGCCCGGACGGGGCGGCCGGCGCCACGTGGTCTACCTGGCCACGCCGGCCTCGAACTCGAGCGCGTGAAGCAGGTCTCCCGCGGTCCAGGGTTTCTGGAGGAATCCAATGCCCAGGGTCCGGAATTCGAACTTGGTTCTACTACGCTTGCTGAGCCCCAGGACTCGCACCTCCAGCCGGATTTCCCGCAGACGCACGACCAGCGCCACCGGATCGATCCCGGGCATGTCCCAGTCGACCAGTGCGGCTCCGATCTCGGAGTCGGCCTGGAACAATCTGATTGCCAGCTCCGCCGAGCCGGCCTTGTAGCCGATGCACCCGACGCGTTCGAGCTGATCCAGATAGGTCGACGCGTCGGAAAAGGGTTGGTCGTCCACGATCAGGATGCGTTGGCTGGCCACGTAAACGGAGCCGATCGCCGCAGGCAGATCCAGGAGCATGCGAATGCGCGGGTCGCCGCGCAGGAAGCGTCGGCGCTCGGGGAGAAGAATCGAAACGAGCCCGTCTGGCAGCTGTCGGGATCGAACCCACCATCGGATCCGTTTCCAGGAGCGCGGCGCCACCAGCGCCCAGTCTTGCAGTGACTCCTGCGTCACCCACGCAGCCTCGCCACTGAATGCGGCTCCCAGGTTGAGGAGCGGCTCGTCGGATTCCAGGGTGTCGAACATCCGCAGGGCCCTCGGGCTGGCGTGAAGCACCAGCCCGGATGGGCTTGTCACCACCACGCCGAACGGAACCCGGCCGCGCCGCGGCGGAGGATTCGGGGCGCGATCGATGGCCGCCACCAGGGTCTCCGGATCGAAGGGCTTCTCGATCAAGCACGCGCAGCGGGCGCGTCGCGCCTGCACGCGCAGATCGTCCGACGCGAACCCGGTGATCAGGAGGGTCACCAGATCCGGGTCCACTCCGCGCAGGGCCCGGGTCACGTCGAGCCCGTTGACCCGGTCTGCGAGCATCCAGTCGATCACCAGCACCTCGGGGCAGAAGCGCAGACCCACGTCCACGGCCTCGCGTGCGTTCCCCGCTACCGCCACCTGGTGTCCTTCGCGGCGGAGCCGGGCGCTCAAGTAGACGCGGTAGCGGCTCTCGTCGTTGACGACGAGCACTCTCATGCGACGCCGTCCCCCCCGGTCCCTTCGCGTGGCAGCTCGACGGTTGCGATCGTCCCGCGCTCGCGGCCGCTCTCCATCTCGATGGTGCCCCCATGGGACTCCACGATCCCCAGGCTGATGCTCGCTCCGAGCCCCGTGCCGCCTTCGTTCAACCGGGTGGTGTAGAACGGATCGAAGGCGTGGCTGACCTGTTCGGAGTCCATCCCGTGCCCGTTGTCGATCACGCACAGGATCGCGCGATCGGCACCGGCCCGCGTGCACACCAGGACACGCCCCTTCCCATCGCAGGCCTCGGCCGCGTTCCGGATCAGGTTCGTCACCACCTGTCCGATCTCGATCGGATCGCAGCAGACCCGGAGTTCGCCCACGGCCAGTTCGAGAACACCCTCGACGCCGCAGGTCCGGAGGTACGCCCGGTTCTGGTCGAACGCCTGCCGTACCCACTCGTTGAGATCCTGGGAGCTGCGCTCGCTTCGCTCGCGACGCGCGAACTGCAGGACCCGCTGCACGATGGAGGAAGCGCGATTCGTGTCGTCGATGATCCCCTTCACGGCCTTCGAAACGAGGTCGGGATCACCAGGCGCGTCGCGCGCGGCTTCGGCAGCCAGCCGAATCGTCCCCAGCGGATTGTTGATCTCGTGGGCCAGACCCCCCGCGAAGGTGCCAAGCGATGCCAGCCGCTCGGAGCGCCAGAGGGCGGCGCGGTTCGAGCGCAATTCGGCCTCCACCCGATCCCTCGCCGCGACCAAGGCGCCAAGAACGAGCGACGTGGTCCCGCCCATGGCAATGAGTGCCCAGAGCGCCCGCATGCTCAGCTCCGCGGAAGCTCCGGCGAACGGCCCGCGCCCCTGCAAGGTGAACGCCACCGCAACCCCGGCGATCAGGAGGTTCACGGCGGCCGCGCCGGTGACCTGGAAGCGATAGGCCCCCCACAGCAGGAACGGGGCCATCGAGAACACCGGGGGGTAGACGCCGGCCTCGAACTCGCGGCCGAAGATCCAGAAGGTCGCCAGCCCGAGGCCGACAGCGAGCGTGCCCGCTTCGAGCATCCGGTACGAGCGGAACGAGAATCGCGGACGCGTATTCCACGAGAGCAGCGGCGGCGCCACCAGCAGCACGCCCATGGCGTCTCCCAACCACCATTGCGACCAGGCGGCAGCGGCCGCGCTTCGAGGAATCATCTCGCAAGCCAGCAGTCCGGCAGTGCCCAGGATGGCACTCAGCATGGCGCTGAACCCGGCCGCCAGCACGACCAGCCCGAACATTTCGCGCGGCGTCTGCAGGGAGACGGACCCGCCGGCCATCCGGCGCAGCAGGAAAGCGCCGGCGAGCGCCTCCAGAGAGTTGGCCGCGGCCGCAAAAACCCCGAAACCCAACCCGGTACCGTGTTGCACCGAGACGATCAGGCTCGCCGCAACGACCGCCAGCGCCATCCAGCGCCCCCACAGGAGCACCGCCACCAATGCGATACCGGACGGTGCCCAGACGAGCGTGACCGCGTTGGCCATCGTGGCCACACGCAACCCCAGCTCCGCCGCGAGCCAGAAGACCGCCGTCACGACGATCGCGCGAGACAGGAGGCCGGGGAGCGCAGCCAGGCGCGGAGCCGGCGGGAGTTCCATGTCACGATTGTGCGTCATGGGAGCACCCAGCCCAAGGAGAATTCCACGCTGGCTCCGATGGCGAGCCCAACCATCGAGAAGCCCCGAGCGGCTACAATCTCTGCGTGGAACCGACCCGAAACGCCTCGATTCTCGAACGCGAGGGTTACCTGCGCATCCGCTTCGCCGGAGGCGCCTCTCCGCACTGGGCCGATTTCCACTACCTGTGGCTTCGCCACAACTGCCCGTGTTGCCGCCATCCCGAGACCGGAGAGGGGATCCTGTGCTCGTCTGCGATCCCGGCCGGGATTCGCCCGGCCTCGGCCGCGATCCGGGGCACGGATCTGGTGGTCGAGTGGAAGCAGGCCGGCGACGCGCACGTGAGCCGATTCCCGCTCGACTGGCTGGCCGGGCACGCCTACGCCGCCGAGCGCGAAGAGGTGGCCCCGCCCGTGGACGACCTCTCGCGCCTCGAAGTCGAATGCGCGGACCTGGGAGGGAAAATCGCCCTGCCCTGCATGGAGCGCGTGGCCTGCGAGGGCGCCGTGGTGGTGCGACGCGCGGGCCCGGACACGGACGCCCTGATCCGGGCCTTCGAGGGCCACGGGCTCATGGTCACGCCCAGCCACTTCGGGCGCATCGAAGACCTGCGCACCGACAACACCACCAACCGGAACACCGACCAGCTCGGCTACACCGACGCGCCGGTGGACCTCCACACGGACCAGCCCTTCATCGCGCAGCCGCCCCGCTACCAGATGCTCCACTGCGTGCGGCCGGCAGATCGGGGCGGGGAGAACGCCGTGGCCGACGGGCTCCAGGCGGCGCGCCAGCTGCGAAGCCTGGACGCCGAGGCCTTCCGGCTGCTCACGAGCGTTCCGGTCCGCTTCGATCGCCGCCAGAAGGAGTTCGAGAGTCTCCAGGTGCGACCCATCGTCGAGCTTCGAAACGGCGAGCCCCACCAGGTGCGCAGCAGCTACTTCACCTACGCGCCCCACGACATGGCCTTCGACGTGATGGCGGCCTGGTACCGGGCCTACGCGCGTTTCGTTTCGATCCTGGAGAAGCACCAGGTGCGGCTGCTGCTTGCGGCCGGCGACTTCCTGCTCTACGACAACTACCGCATGCTCCACGCGCGCACCTCTTTCGAGGGCGCGCGTTGGCTGCGGGGCGTCTACTTCGACCCGCGCTGACGCCCGAAGCCCCGGATCTTCGACGGATTCCAGGCGCCGTCGACGACTGCATCGCGATCGTTCCTGGCCTATTCTCCGCCCATGGGAATGGAAACCACCGGGCGCATTCATACGCTTTTCGAAACCAAGCAGGTCACCGAGCGCTTTCGGAAGCGCGAATTCGTGGTCGAGTTGGGCGACAACTCGCGGTACCCGCAGCACGTGCTCTTCCAGATGACGGGAGACCGCTGCGAAAACCTGGACGGCTACAACGTGGGCGACGAGGTGCGGGTCGAGTTCAGCCTGCGCGGGCGCGAGTGGAAGAGCCCCCAGGGCGACCTCAAATACTTCAACAGCCTGGATGTGTGGACGATCCAACGCAACGGCGCGGGCGCCGACCCGGCGGAGGCCTTTGGCCTCGAGGAGCCCCCTCCCCCGGCCGACGACGACATCCCGTTCTAGAGCGCCGCCGTGGCGACGTCGATCCTGCGTCTGGACATGCGGGCCCCCGCGTTCTCGCCCGCCAGCGCTCGCGAGCTCTATGCCGCGGCGCTGGAGATGTCCACCTGGGCCGACCAGAACGGCTTCGACCTGATTTCGCTCTCCGAACACCACGCCACCGACGATGGCTTCCTGCCCTCGCCCATCCCCATGGCCGGCTGCATCGCCGGTTGTACCGAGAGGATCCGCATCGGGATCATCGCGCTGCTGCTCCCGCTCTACGACCCGGTGAAGCTGGCCGAAGACCTGGCCGTGCTCGACCTGGCGAGCGGCGGGCGTGTGGGTCTCACAGCGGGCCTCGGCTACCGGCCCGACGAGTACGCCATGTTCGGGAAGGATTGGAAGGGGCGCGGCGCCCTGATGGACGAGTGCCTGGACGTGCTGCTCCGGGCCTGGCGCGGCGAAGAATTCGAGTACGGCGGGCGCAGGGTGAAGCTCTCGCCCCGTCCCGTCAGTCAGCCCCATCCGTTCCTCGCGGTGGGCGGTACGGGGCCCAAGGGCGCCCTGCGCGCAGCCCGCTTCGGCCTGCCCTTCCAGCCGGCCATCGGCAAGCCCGAGATCCTCGATCTCTACCGCGCCGAGTGCCAGCGCCTGGGTGTGGAGAATCCCGTGCTACTGCCGCCGGGATCGGGCCACATGACCTGGGTGTCCGAGGATCCCGATCGCACCTGGTCCGAGATCGGTCCCTATCTGCTCCACGACGCCACCAGCTACGCGAGCTGGCAGCCGCCGGGGCACCGCTCGGCGGTGCACTCGGATGCCCAGACCGTGGACGCCATGCGCGCGGAGGGGAAGTACCGGGTGCTGACGCCCGACGAGTGCATCCAGGTGGCCCGCCTGGAGAGCCCGTCTGCCCTGTTCCTGCACTTCCCGCTGTGCGGGGGCACACCTCCGGATCTCGGCTGGCAGAGCCTGCACCTCTATGCCGACAAGGTCCTGCCGAGGCTCGCCGCCTTGTAGGTGCGGCCTCGTCCCTCATTCGTGCGCATCTTCCGCGGCTGACGTCCCGCTCAAGTGAGGGGAATCCCCCTCCGATGAGGAGAGTGGGCCGGTACGTGCCCCGGGGCTTGGACCATGCGCTCTGCAATCCTGATCGCCGCCGCTCTCGTCTGGGCCGTGTGCATCGCACCCGGCGCGGCCCGGGCCATGACCTTCGGCACGAACCTGATCGTGAACCCGGACGCGGAAGCGGACGTCGGGACGCTCGATGGTGCCGACATCACGATCACGGGCTGGACCGACCTGGGCGTCATGACCGTGGTGCAGTACGACGCCCCCGGTGGCTGGCCCCTCAGCAGTGAGCCCGGTCCGCCGGTTCGCGGCAACAACTTCTTCTCCGGCGGCAACGGCGCCACGTCCGCCATCTCCCAGGTGTTGGACGTGAGCTGGGCCCTGGGCGCCATCGACGGCGGCTACGCGGACTACGACCTCTCCGGTTGGCTGGGCGGATTCTCGAACCACGACGACCAGGCCCTGCTGACCGCCACGTTCCTGGACGCTGGTGCCACGATCCTCGGCAGCGACTCCATCGGCCCGGTGGTCGCGGCCGATCGCGGCAACCAGACCGGCCTCTTCCTGCGCCAGAGCCTGGGCACGCTTCCGGTGGGCACACGTCAGATCCGACTCGAACTGGCGGCCACGCGCTTCGTCGGCACGTCGGACGACGGCTATGCCGACAACCTGCTGCTGCTGCTCACACCGGAGCCGTCGACCGCGTTGCTTCTCGGCTCGGGGCTCCTGGGCCTCGCCCTCTTTCGTCGCCGCCGCTAGCCCGAAGACCTCACTCGATCGGCGGCGCGTGCTCTTCACGAACCCGGCGCCGGGGGTAGGCGAGTTCGATACCGGCGTCGCGCAGACCGCGAACCACGGCCTCGTTCACCCTATGGCGGGCCTCGTTGGGTGAGATGCGGCTGGGGAGGATCCGGTAGCGCACCACGTACTGGACACCATTCTCCGTGGCCTTCTGGATCCGCACGCTGGGCGCCGGGTCCGAAATCACGGGCGCCTCGACGCCTTCGCAGAGCGACTTCAGCGCCGTCTTCATCACCTCCACCACCCGATCCAGCGCCACCGACTGGTCCACGGTGAAGAACAGCTCGAATCGGCTCATCTCATGGGGCTGCATGAAGTTGGTGATGGTCTTCTCGGAGATGATTCCATTCGGGATCACGATCTGGGTATCGTCAGCCGTCTGCAGCCGCGTGGTCCGCCAGTTGATGTCGATCACCTTGCCCGTGACGCTGTCCGAGGGATCCGGCGTGCGCCCGTGGATCATCACCCAGTCGCCCACGCGAAAGGGCCGCTCCAGATTCAGGGCGACGCCTGCGAACAGATTCGTGATGTTGAGCTGCACCGCCAGGCCGATGATCATGGCGACCATGCCCGAGGTGGCCAGCAGGCCGGTGAGGCGATAGTCGTAGACGAAGGCGATGGCGCCGAAGACCGCCAGCAGGTAGATGACGAACGCCACCGTGTAACGCAGCAGGGTGGGGACCGGCCGGCCCGACTTCTGCTCGGCGGGCTGCCAGATGAAGCGCGTCACGGCCAGGTTCACCAGCACCGCAGGCACGGCCCACCACAGCAGATCGAATACGCGGGCGACACGGTTCAGCTGGTACGGCTCGGCGATCGCGCGCAGGCGATCGCCCAACAGGGGTTCGGCGGCCAGCAGGACGAGAAAGGCGAATACGGTCTGAAGCAGCCAGCGCAGGCGTGCGGAGCCGTGATCGCGCAGCACCAGCAGCAAGAAGGTCCCTACCAGGCCCACCACCAGCAGGCCGCGCTGCCAGGCCTGGGGGAGCAGGCCCCGCAGGTTCGACTGCGGCCTGACGATGGCGCCGATGGTGAGCTGCGAGAAGGGACGACCCGACGTCGGGCCACTCAGGTAGCTCGGATGTCCCATGGCGTGCTCGTCCACCGCGGTCTCGTAGAACACCAGGTCCGCCAGGGTCCAGTTGCCGCCATGACCCAGCAGCTTTCGGCCCCGCGCGATACGGTCTTCACGCGAGCGCTCGCGCCCCAGGTTCATCCCGACGGTGTCGATTGCAAAGACCAGGTCGTCACGGGTCCGGTTGCGGTGGTGGAGGTTCAGGGCCAGGGAGTGATGTCCGTAGCCGGCGTCGATGGTATCGGCCCGAAACAAACCGCGTACCGAGTAGCGACGATAGTGATCCTTGCCCTCGATCCGCTCCTCTTGCGGCTCTCCCAGCACGATGGGTTCGGCGGCATTGGTGAACATCACGTCTTCGACGTCGCGATCGCCCTGGTGCCGGAACCAGATGTTGAAGTCCAGCTCGAACGTCCCGCTCTCGAAGTCCAGGGCGCCAAAGCGGCCGGCCAGCACGCCTACCCGGGCCACGTCGGTGCGGTAGAAGACACGGTTGCCCAGGGTCACGACACGATTCGGGTCGTATCGCTCGTCGATCTCATCCGCTCTCGTCACCCCGGGCAGCAGACGCAGCTGACCGAACGCGGACACGATCTCGCCGCTCAGGAATCGCCCCATGGAAACCGGCTTCTCGGCGTCACCCAGCGCGTCGAACCAGGTGGGGCCCGTCACCCCGTCCAATGGATCCAGCGGCCCGATCGAGGCCAGGGCGTCCCGCAGCGCCTGGCGATCGCTCTCGATCGAGTCGGCGCGGGGCGACAGATTGGCTCGACGCAGCCCCTCCACCAGCGCGCCAGCGGCGTCGGCGGCGAAGGCCGAATACCACACCGGAGCCTCGCCGTAGCGCGCCAGGTAGTCCTGGAGGAAGACACCGGCGCGCTTGCCCACGGCATCGAACAGGAACGGCGTGCTGGCGTAGATCCCGTCCGTGTAGGCGCCCGGCCGGTAGCGCTCCTGGGGAAAGTCGCGAAAGCCCTCGGCGAAGGCCTGGGAGGCGAGAGCGTCGCTCACCAGGATCACGCCCTCGAAGGAGGCATCGCGAAGGCGCTTCACCAGCTTCACGCCGGGCCCCGGTTGCATGGCCAGCACCAGCGCCTCAAGCCCGACCTGCCCCATCACCTGGGCCACGATCTGGTCCAGGCGTGAGTCGAGCTGGGGGCCGTCCGGCTCGAATTCCCAGGCGCCCGCCAGCGACAGACCCAGCTCCGGGGCCGTCTCGTCGATCACCTGCGCCAGGTAGGCCCCGTAGGCATCCGATCCGTGGATCAGGCCGACGCGCTCGAGGGCCAACACCTCCTTCAGGTACAGGACGATGAATCTCCCCTGGGCCCGGTCGTTGAAGATGGTCCGGAAATACCAGGGATTGTCCCGGGTGACCGCCACGTGGGTGGCGGCCGATGAGATGGCGGGAATACCCCGCTCCTGGTAGATGCGGCCCGCCGCGATCGACAGGGTGCTGTAGTTGTGACCGATCACGGCCACCGTTTCGGCCTGATCGGCGATCACCGGAGCATTGGCGACCGCAAGCTCCACCTGGTTCTGATCGTCGTAGACGTCGAGCGCCAGGGGGCGTCCCGCAATCCCGCCCTCGGCATTCACCTGCTCGAAGATCAGCTCGACGGCGCGCAGACCGGCGACGCCGTCTCTGGCGCTCGGCCCGGTGACGGGGCCCGCGTAGGCCACCCGGATCGGCGTCCCCCGCGCGCCCGAACTGTCGTACCAGAATGCGAGTGCGGCGGCCCCCGCCACCACGCCCACCACGGCCAAACCCATGCGCCCGGAAACCACGGGCCGGAGGTTCGCTCGTAGCCGGGTCGCGTGCCAGCAGGGGGGCGGAGCCGCAGCGCGCTAGAAACGCGCGATCTCGTAATCGGAGGCCGCGAAACGGCGGGCACGCAGACTGTACTCGGCGGCAAAACCCGGGTAGAGCGAGTGGTTGCTGCCATCGTCTGACAGATACCAGCTTTGGCAGCCCGACCCCCACACCATGTACTTCATGCGCCCCTGGATTCCGCGGTTGTAGCGGTCCTGGATTTCCTGGCGGACGTCCAGGAACTTCAGACCCTCGTACCGCAGCTTCCGGATCGCCCGGACCGCGTGGGCGATCTGGGCCTCGCTGAAGACCAGCACCGAGGTGTGGCCCGGCCCGGTGTTGGGTCCCATCAGGATGAACCAGTTCGGGAAGCCCGAGACCGTCATGCCCTTGTAGGCGACGGCGCCGTCCTTCCAGGCCTGGTCGAGGGTCCGGCCGCCGCGACCGGTCACGGGAAAGGGCGCCGTTGCCAGCCCCAGCGCGAAGCCGGTGGCGAGCACGATCGCGTCCACCGGGCGGAACGCCCCATCCCGGGTCTCGATCCCCGTGCTGCGAATCTCCTCGATGGAGTCCGTCACCAACTCCACGTTCTCGCGCTCGAACGCCGCCCAGTAGTCGTCCGAGATCAGGATCCGCTTGCACCCGAACTGGAAGCTCGGCGTGAGTCGCGCCCGCAGGTCGGGATCCTCCACCTGGGCCCGGAGGTGCGCGAGCGACATCCACTCACCCGCAGCAGACAGGCGCTTCGAATCCAGAAACACCATGGGCCCGAAGATCTCGCTCAGCCAATACTTGACCAGGCGGCTTCCGCGGAGAAGGAGTGGAAATCGGGCGAGGCGCTGCAGGGTCTCACGGGAGTAGGCCTTGTCGCGCTTCGGCACTACCCAGGCCGGCGTTCGCTGGAAGACCTGGAGCTTCGCCACCTGGGGCGCGATCGAGGGCACCACCTGCACGGCACTGGCCCCGGTGCCGATCACGGCCACGCGCCGACCCGCGAGATCGTAATCGTGGTTCCAGCGCGCCGTGTGGAAGAGCTCCCCGGTGAAGCTCTGGATGCCCTTGATGTCGGGAATCGACGGATCTACGAGCCCGCCCACGGCCGCGATCACGAAGCGGGCCGTGAAGACTTCGTCGTTCCCCGTGGTGAGGCGCCAGCTGCCGGCCTCCTCGTCGAAGCGCGCGTCGACGATCCCGGTCCCGAGTCGCAGGTGCGAGCGGAGCTGCCACTTCTCGACCAGACCCAACAGATAGTCCTGGATCTCGTGGGACTCCGAGAAGCGACGGCTCCATGTTGCGTTGGGTTCGAACGACAGCGAGTACACGTGGGAGGGCACGTCGCAGGCGGCCCCCGGATAGGTGTTGTCGCGCCAGGTGCCCCCGATCTCGTCCGCTCGCTCGAAGATCGTGAACGAATCGATGCCCGCCTTGCGCAGCTGGATCGCGGCGCCGATGCCACCGATGCCCGCGCCCAGGATCGCGATGGGAAAGTCATCCCTGCCCGTCATCGCCCCCAGGGTGCCGCCTTTGGGCGACAGGCGCGACCACGCTCTTCGCGGGGCTCAGACCCCCGACTTGAGGATGCCCTCGAGCCAATCGGCAGTCCTGCGAATGCCCTCCGCCAGCGGCGTTCGATCGCTCCAGCCCAGGCGATCCGCGGCGGCGGAGCTGTCCAGCTCGAGACGCGGAACGTCGAACTTCCGGCGCTCCCGATGCTCCACCCGGACCCGGACGTTCAGCACCTCTTCCAGCACGCTCACCAGCTCGAGCAGGGTGTAGCCCCGCGCCCCAGCCAGGTTGAAGGTCATGTCGCCCGCGAACGGGATCTCCATGGCGTTGATCAGCGGCGACATCATGTCGCCCACGTAGAAGTAGTCGCGCAGCGACTGCCCTTCGCCCCAGATCCTGACGGGCTTTCCCTGAAGCGTCCGGTGGGTGAATACCGTGACGGCCCCCTGGCGCCGATTCGGATCCTGGCGGGGCCCATAGGGCACCGAGGGCCGCAGGATCGCGTACTCGAGTCCGTGCAGCTCCCGGTACATCCGCAGGTATTTCTCGGCGGCGAGCTTGGTGATGCCGTAGGGGCTGATGGGGTGTGTCGGATGCTCTTCGCTGACCGGATTCGTGCGCGGCAAGCCGTAGACCGCACCTCCCGAAGACAGGAACAGGACCCGGCGCACCTGCGCGTCGCGGCACGCGTCCAGGAGCCCCACCAGGGGAACCAGGTTCCTCTCGATATCGGCCGTCTGGTTCAGGATCGCCGTCTCGCTGATCGACGACCAGGCGGCGTGGTAGACGACCTCGATCTCGTGGTCGGCCAGCAGGCACCCGAGCAGGTTCGCATCGCGCACGTCGCCCTGCACGAACGTCACCGCCACGGGCAGGACGTCGTAGGGGCGGGGCCGCGTGCCCAGCACCAGCACCTCATGCTTGCCGCAAGCCGCCAGGGCGTCCACCAGGTGGGACCCGATGAAGCCGTTGCCACCCGTAACCAGGACGCGGCTCATCGTCCCCACCGGGCCAGGGCGCGTCGGTACACGTCCATGAGCATCTCGTGATTCTTCTCGGCCGTGTAGCGATCCAGGTATTCGGCACGCGCGGCAGCCCGCATCTTCGCCCGCTCGTCGGGATGCTCGAACAGCCAGGAAGCGCGCTCGGCCAGGTGTCCGGCGTCTCCCGTGCGGAAATGGAGACCGTCCAGGCCGTCGTGAACCACGTCGGCCATGGCCCCCACGTCGCTGGCCAGGACGGGCGTCCCCACCGCGTAGCTGTCCACGAGGATGCGCGGCAGAGCCTCGTACCATTGGGACGGGCAGATCAGGAACGCCGCGCGCTTGAGAAGCGCGTACATCTCGGAAAGCGTCTTACGCCCCAGCCACTCGATTCCGGGGTGGCGCGCGGCCGCCTGCTCGACCTCGGGAGCCATGCGACCGTCGCCCAGGATCAGGAGTGAACGGCCATCGGGCAACCGGGACCACGCCTCGAGCAACGTCGCCACCCCCTTCTCCGGCGTCAGGCGCCCGGCGAACAGCGCGTAGCCCCCGCCCCCGTCTCCTTCACCCGGATCCGGAAACACGAAGTTCGGCTTGAGAACGAGTCGATCCACCGGGATGCCCCCGGCGCGGAACTTCTCGCGCACGAAGCCCGTCATGCCGGCCACGTAGATGTCGACCGTTCGCCTCCAGGTGCCGAGCAGGCGGTGCCCCACCAGCATGGAAGCCACCACGGCGCTGGCCGCGCGGTCGTCCCGGTAGCACTTGTGGAGCACGCCATTCCATGGAACGAACTTTCCCAGACAGTCCTCGCAGATCCGCCCCTCCCGATAGAAGAGTGCGTTGGGACACATCAAGCGGTAGTTGTGAAGCGACTGCACCACGGGACAGCCCTCGGCGCGCGCCGCGTAATAGACCGAGGGCGAGAGCAGCGGAAAGGTGTTGTAGAAATGGACCACGTCCGGGCGCTCGCGACGGATCAGGCGCCGAATGTGACGATGGCTCTCTCGATTCCAGAGCGTGTCCGCCGCCAGCCGGGCGCGGCCCATCTCGGCGATGCCATCGCTGTGAACCGCGTAGCGCAGCACCTGGTGGCCGAAGGACTCGAGCAGGGCGGATTCGGCCGCGAAGACCTCGTCCTCGCCGCCCGCCTGCTGGTAGTGGTTGTGGCAGAGCAGCAGCTTCATGGCGGTCTCCCCGCCTGATCGACGCGGGGGCACCCCCACTTGACTGGGGCCGGGATCGGGTGTGTGGGAAAAAGCCCACTTTGTGGCCTCCGCTATGCTGGTGCCGCGGACGCGAAGGGAATGCGATGGCAACGAGCGACGGGGTCCGCGGCTTCTGTCTGGGCATCCTGGAATCGGGCGATCTGGACTCCAAGCTCGCCCCGCCGCCGCGCGACCTGGAATTCGAATCCGGGATCGAGCGGCCAGTCCACATCGATCATCCCCGGCGCTTGCCCGGGCTGCGCATGCAGGGCGGCGCCCCGCGCTTGCCCCGTCCCGGCGAACTCGGGGATTCCCGGGCGCGCATCGATTGTCTGGCGCGCTTCGCCCACCACGAGCTGATGGCGGTGGAGCTGTTCGCCTGGGCGCTGCTGCGCTGGCCCGACCTGCCCGCTGCGTTGCGGTCCGGCTTCGTCCACGTGCTGGCCGAAGAACAGACGCATTGCCGTCTCTACGTGGAGCGCATCCAGGCTCTGGGCTCGCACCTGCACGAGCACGTCCACTCGGACTACTTCTGGAAGCACGCTCCGGCCATCGCGGCGTCGCCCCACGGTGCCCGCGCGTTCCTCTGCGCCATGGGGCTCACGCTCGAGCAGGCCAACCTGGACTTCGCGGGCCTGTATCGCGACGCCTTCCGGAACGCCGGCGACGAGGCGAGCGCGCGGATCTGCCAGCGGGTGTTCGACGACGAGGTAACGCACGTTGCGCTTGCCGCACGCTGGATGCGACGCCTGCGGCCCGGCCGCGACGACGTGGAGGCCTATACCGAGGCCGTTCCCTATCCCCTTTCCGCCGCGCGCGCCAAGGGCAAGCGGTTCGACGCGCCTGCGCGCCGTCGCGCCGGTCTCAGCCCGGACTTCATCGATCACGTGCGCCGCGCGCGATCGACCCAGGAGCTCGCGGGGGAGCGCAATCGCCCCCTCGACCGATGACCGGACACCCGCTTCTGATCCCCAACATCGCTGCCGAAGAAGGGTCCGATTGGACGCGCCGGCGGGATCAGCCGGTGGTGCAGGCTGTGGTGTCTACCTGGCGGCTGCTGTTCGAGGCCGGTTCGGAGATCCTGGGCGAGCGCAGCACCGGGGCCTGGCCCCGCGACCTGGGGGGGCCGGCCGCGGCGCCCGTGTTCGCATGGCTCGACGCCGGCGGCGCCGCTACGGCGTGGCTCAACACCTCGCAGGCCGTGCAGTTGGCAGCCGACCACGGCCGGGAACTCTGCGGTCCCGCACCCGGGGTGGTGGCCCGGGTTCACGACAAGGCCTTCGCACTCGAGATCGCCGTTCGCGAGGGGCTGGTCCCCCCGCTCCTGCGCGACTGCAGCTTCGTCTTCGAACCCAGCGATCTCACGGCCCGCGACGCGCCGGCCCGGATCGAGGCCGCGTTGGCGGGCTGGCCGGCGTGGGCGCGTCGGCGCTTCACGCTGAAGCCGCGCTTCGGAAGCAGTGGTCGCGGGCGTGTCGCCGGCCGAGACGGGCGCAGCGATGATCCGGCCCTGGCTGCCGCCCTGCCCCGTCTGGCCGGCTGCGGCGGCGCCCTGCTCGAGCCCTGGCTTGAACGGATCGAGGATCTCTCCGCCCAGATCCACCTGCACCCGGATCCGACCCGGGCCGTGGTGCTGCTGGGCACCACCCGCCAGGTGCTGGCGCCGTCCGGGGTGTATCGCGGCCAGCGCGGAATTCTCGACTCCAAGGGCCGGATCGTCTCGGGAAGCGACCACGACGAGGACCTGCGCGAGGCCGCGGTGACCGTGGCCGCCGCCGCACGCGAGCGCGGATTCTCGGGCCCGTGCGGCCTGGACGCCTTCTCCTTTCGCGACGCCCTGGGCGGGACCCACCTGCGACCCGTGGTCGAATTCAACGCGCGCTTCACCCTGGGCACCGTGGCCATCGGGATCGCCCGGCGGGCGCTGGCACGGATCCGCCACCAGCTGGGACTCGCACCCGGGGAGCGCCGGCCATTTTTTTTCGGTCTGGACGCTCCACCGGGAGGCTGGCCCGAGGAAGCCAGCTCGCCCGAGCACCTGCTGGTCTCGCTCACGGCACCGGCGAGCGCGTCGCGCCCCGCCCTGCTGGTGGCCTCCGACGACACGGCTCTCGATCGCCTGCTCGCATCGTCACCCCGCGAATCCAGGCAACCCGCTCCTCGCCGCGGCGGGGGGTCGGGCTAGAATCGCGCCGTACCGGCCCCCCGCCCCGCCCAGCCCGAGACCCCCCCGCGCGACGCGTTCGCCATCCAGCGCGCGCAGGTTTCCGATGGCATGCATCTGGCCTACCTGCACGAGGGCGTTGGCGGCTATCCGCTGCTCCTGATCCACGGCTACCCGGAGACCAAGCGCATCTGGTGGCGCAACGTGAAGCCGCTGGCGGAAGCGGGCTACGAGGTCATCGTGCCCGACCTGCGCGGCTACGGCGATTCCGACCTCTCGGAGAAGGACGAGTACGACCTGGTCCTCTACTCCCGCGACCTGTATGCGCTGGTGCACGATGTCCTGGGCCACGAGCGCTGCAGCCTGCTGGGCGGCGACGTGGGAGGCGTCGTGATGTGCGACATGGCGAATCGCTTTCCGGGCTTCGTCGATCGCATGATCCTGTTCAACACGGTGGCGCCGATCGTCCCGGAAGCGGCGGACTGGTACGCCGCCCACGGACTCTCCCTCTTGCCGCTCGAGGACGGCCCCACCGGCGACTACCGCATCCGCCAGGGCCGCGACTGGCGCGATCTGCTGGAGGATCTGGACACGCCCGCTCGAAGGCGCCGCTACGTACGCGATTTCTACGAGCACCGCCTGCTCGCGTCCCCCGGCTCCTTCGACGAAGACGGCTTCGACTTCATGGTGGAGCCCTTCGAGGATGCGAGTCGGCTCGCTGCCGGCTGGGCGCCCTATCAGCTGCAGTACGGCCGCCCCATGAGCGAGCCCCCCCTGTTTGCCCAGGCCGTGCAGGTGCCCACGCTGATCCTCTACGGACCGGACGACCGGGTCGTTCCTGACGACTTTCCGAAACGCTGCGAGATCGCCTTCCCCAACCGGGTGGGGCCGCTCGTGATTCCCGAATGCGGCCACTTTCTGCAGTGGGAACGCGCCGACGTCCTGAATCAGGTGGCCAGGTTCTATTTCGCAGACCTGAAGTCCGATCGATGAAGCAGGGAGAACGCTGATGTCCGAGCGGGAATTGCTGAACACGGCCCGGAAGCTCCGCGAGCTGATCGAATCCGAGGCCGAACACGTGGAGCAGAACGCCACCATGACGGAGCCGGTGGTGGAGGCGCTGGTGGAGTCAGGCCTGTTCCGCCTGCTCGTGCCCAGCGACCTGGGCGGCCTCGAGGCCGACGCCGCGACGATCCTCGATGTGTGCGAGGAACTCTCGTTCGCCGATGGCTCCGTGGGCTGGGCGTTCGCCCAGAATACGACGGTGATGGCCTACGCCGCCTACCTGACCCGGGAACACGCCGAGCCGCTGGCGCGCTGCCGGGCGGGCGCGGGCATGTTCGCCCCCCTGGGAGTGGCCCACGTGGAGAACGGCGGCTTCCGGGTCTCCGGCCGCTACCCCTTCGGCAGTGGATCCGGCCATGCCGACTACATGGGTGGCTCGGCCATGGTGATGCAGGACGGGGAGATGGCGCCCTTCGTGGATGGCCTGCCGCAGATCCGGGCCTTCATCGTTCCCAGTGATCGCACGGCGCTCAAGGGCAACTGGGACGTCATGGGCCTGCGTGGCACGGGAAGCTTCGACTTCGAGATCCCCGAACAGCACGTGGAAGCCGGCCAGACGTTTTCGCTCTTCGAGACCCGCCCCATCGCCGGCGGCGCGATCTACGGTCTGGGCCCGGTCGTGTTGGGCACCATCAGCTCGGTGGCCTGGGCCATCGGGGTGGCCGAACGGGCGCTGCATGAAATCGGCGAGATCGCCAAGGGGGGCCGCACGCGCCTGGGTTCCCAGCCGCTGCGGGAGCACCAGATCTTCCAACGCGATTTCGGACTCCACAAGATCGCGGTGGCCGGCGCCCGCGCGCTGGCCAGGGATTCCTACGGCGGCGCCGTCGCCGCCATCGAGCGCGGCGAACCCAGGGACACCTGCACGGATCTCATCCGCGAGACCAAGGCCGCCGCCAGCTACGTCACCCGGGTGGCCAAGCAAGCGACGACCTTCGCCTGGGAGGCCTCGGGGAGCAGCGGCATGCGCAACCCGAGCCGCCTCCAGCGCTGCTTCCGAGACCTGTACATGGGCGCCGGGCATCAGGTCTTCGACGAGCGCAACTACATCGAACTCGCGAAGACGAACCTGGGGCTGGAAAACGCGATCTTCTAGCGCTGGGATTCCCCGCGGAAGAAAGCGCTGCGCACCCGACGGGGCCAACGGATCAGGCCGCGTCGTCTCCCTCCTCTGGATCCACCGGCAGCGCGATGGGAGCCGCCGGCATCGGGATGCGCTCGAGCTCGGACACGGCGTGGGGCGCCAATGCGAACACCACCACGCCCGCCACGGTGACGGCCATGCCGCCCAGCTGCCAGGCGGTGGGTGACTCCCCCAGGAGCAGGAAACTCACGCCGAGTGCGAGCACGGGAGTCGAGGGCACCACGATCGCCGTGGCCCGCGCCAGATCCAGGCGCAGGATCGCCAAGTACCAGAGCATGGTTCCGGCGTAGGAGAGAACGATGCCCTGGAATGCGAGCGTTGGCAGCTGCGCCGACAACGAGGCGGCGCCGTCGCCCCCGCCGAGGGCGAGAGCGGGAGCCAGAAACAGGGATCCGTATACGTAACGGGCGCCCGTGAGCGCCTGGGCCGGAAAGCCGCGCAGGCGGCGGAGCACCATCACGTGAGAGAGCTGCCAGCAAAGCGGAGTGACCAACAGCAGGGCCAGGCCAAGCGGATCGCCCCGGGCTTCTTTTCCCACGCCCACCGCCACGGCGACGCCCGCGGCCAGCACGGCGCACGCCGCGACCCGGCGCAGGGTGAGTCGGTGGCCGAGCACCCGCCACGCCAGCAACAGCGCGTAGACCGGCTCGATCTGGAGACACAACGCCGCCTCGATGGCCGATGTGCGCTGGGTGCCGACGAAGAACAGCACGTACGGAAGCGCGGTGCCCAGCAGTCCCAGGATCGCGAGCGTGCCCAGCGTGTCGCGCTGCACCAGCAGGCGCAGCTCGCCGCGCGCCGCCAGCACCGCCAGGGCCGACGCGCCGGCAAAGGCCGTGGTGAGCGCCGCCACGAACAGCGGGTCCGCGCGGCCGGTGGTGAGCTTCGCCACCGCCGGCACGAAGGCGCCGTTCAGGGCACACAGGAGTCCGAAGACCATCCCCGCGCCCTGACCGGAGAGCCCGCCTCGGGGGGCCGTCGTATCCACCGCCGGAATTCCTCGCCTGGCGGATCCAACGGGATGTCGGATCCGACGCCGAGCAAGTAGCCGCCACGGCCGACGCGTGCAACGGTCAGCGCGAGAGCGGGCTCCGGCGCGCCGCATCGCGCGGGCAAGCCAGCAGATCGCTGCCTTCCACCTCCCGACCCAGGGCCTCGAGCCGGGCCGCAATCGCCTCGACCACCGCGCGCAGGATGGGCGGCACGTGCAGACCGTAGAGCTCCATCCGGACCGTGGTCACCGCCATCTCTGCCACCAGCCGAAACTGCTGGTTCGGGAAATCCTCGCCCTCCAGCCGGTGGACCTCCTGGCCAGCTTCCAGCGAAACCAGGCGCGAGAACGGAATCCGATGCTGACGGCAGCGCCAGGGACCGATGTGGACCAGGTGATCCAGGTACCGGGGATCGATCCGGAACGTGTGGCGACCGAATACCCAGACGAATAGCGAGCGCGTGCCGATCAGCGTGCCGACGGAGAGCAGCAGCGCGACTCCCCCCGCCACGACCTTGAAGATCGGCGTGGCCCAGACGGCCCAGGCACCGAATCCGATCACGGTCGCATCGATCGCCAACGCTCCGAGGACGTTGAATGGCGTGGCCAGTGGGTGCAGGTGGCACCAGGGCGGAATCGTCCATACCCGGGCGTCGCCATCGCCATCGCCGTCGCCGTCGCGACGGGACACGGCTGCGCTTTCGCCGTCGGCGACCCGGAGGGTGTGCCCGATGCGAGCGGGCGGCATCGCGAGGCCGCCGCCGGTCTGGACCAGTCCCGTCTGGCAATGCGGACACTCGATGGCGCCCTGCTGGAGGAGATCCTTCTCCTCGGCCACGGGCCCCCCGCACCCGGGGCAGGCCACGCGATCGGCGCTCCGCGACTTCCGGGCGTCCTTCACGGCTGCGACGATCTCGCGCTCGAGCCATCGCACGCTCTCGAGACCTGGCATCCAGACGAACAGGCGCCCCCCGGGAGCGCGTATCCGGACGCCGCTTCGACCCCGCACGATGCTCGAGGTGTGGAATCGCTCGGTCTCCAGACGCCGGTGGCGCCACGCGATCCCAGCGGTGACCCACCAGAGATCGACGCGTCCATCGGAGACGGCCAGGCGCTGACGCGTGCTGCTGCCCACCAGGATCACGACACCGATCAGGGCCAGGAGACCGATCAACCAGGGAGTGAGCATCACCGCCAGGGTCGGACTCGACAGACCGATCCAGTGCAGAACGCCCCCGACGCCGAGATCCGCTGCCGCGACACCCAGCAGGCCCCTTTCCAGGGGCAGCACGAACTCGCCTTGCGTCTCGAACTCGGAGGAACCGGGGCGAACCACGCGCGTCACGCGACCGGCCGGTCCCTGGATGGCGAAGTCGCCTACCCCGGGTACGGGCTCGGGGCTCGCGCACCACGCACACTGGAACCAGCCATGCTGGCGGGCTTCCGAGCTGAGTCGGTTGCCCGCGCCGCAGGTCCGGCAGTGGAGGCTGCGCCGGTCCTCGCTGACCCGCTCCCCCCCTCGTGCCATCGAACCCCCCGGAATCTGCGCCCGGGGTCCTCATCGGCCGATCCAGAGGCTGCCTTGTGACCCCCAAGCCGGCCCCCGGCCCGCGTGCAGCCAGGCGAAGCCGAACACAGCCGAGGGGGCTACGAGGCGAGCTTCTCCTCCGGCGTGACACCTTCGTCGCCCACCACGGCATCCACGTAGCCTACCGACTCGACGAGCACTTCACGGGCCTCCGCGACCGCGACGCCCTCCGGGGTATCGCCGGCCGAGGCGCCGAAGGCCAGAACCCAGACGATTGCAATCCAGATCGCAATCCAGATCGCAATCCACGGTATCCGTCGTCGGAGTCGCGCCGACATGGATGCCTTCCGCGCCAACTCTACACGTCCAGGCCGACGCTGCGCATCAGCTCGATCGCATTGCTCTTGGTGACGACGCCCGAACGCAGCTGGAAATCGAAGTGCATGCGGCCCTCCTCCAGGTGATCCTGGAAGTGCACGTTGGTGACGTAGGGCGCGAGCTCCGGGCCCGGGCGGGTGATGGCGAGATCGTGGGTGGTCACCAGGCCAATGGCGCCGCGCTCCACCAGGCTCCGGAGAACCGCCTCGGCGCCGATCTGGCGATCGTGGGAGTTGGTGCCGTGAAGGATTTCGTCGAGCAGGAACAGAACCGGAAGTGCCTCGCGAGTGGCCTCGACGATCCGGTGCAACCGGGTGATCTCGGCGTAGAAACGCGAACTTCCCTCCTGGAGCGAGTCCACCACCCGGATCGACGTGCCGACGAACACCGGCGTCAATTCCAGTCGGCGGGCACGAGCGGTACCGCCGGCCAGCGCCAGGACCGCGTTCAGGCCCAGCGTCCGCAGCAGGGTGCTCTTCCCCGACATGTTGGAGCCGCTCACCAGCAGCACGCGCCGATCGGCATCGAGCCAGACGTCGTTGCGCACACACTCGGACTCCGCGAGCAGCGGATGGCCGACGTGGGAAGCCTCCAGACGCGGCGATCCCGACACGATCGCCGGTATGCAATCGTCCGGGTGCTCGGCCGCGTGGGTCGCGAGCGAAGCCAGTGCCTCGAGCTCCGCCACCGCCGTCAGCCACTGCTCGATCGATGCGCCGTGACGCACCCGCCAGGCGTCGATGCTGAGCGTGATCTGGGTGGTGAAGAGCACAAGCGCGCCGAGGGGAGCGAACAGCTGGTTGCGGCGCGCATCCAGCAGGTTCACCAGCCGCCGCAACTGTGCGATCCGGCGCGAGGCCGGCAGGCCCCGGATCTCCACCCGCTCGCGCAGCCGGGCCAGGAGCGGGCTCGAGAAGTGCTCGCGCTCGAGGATCTCCAACAGCTGCGCCAGCACGTCCAGATCCCGCATGGGCGCCTCGATGGAGCGGATGCTGGCGACGACGCGGCGGCGAACCAGGCAGGCAAATCCGCTCTGCACGACCAGGACGAAGAGCAGCGGGATGTAGGGCATGCCCAGGAACCAGGCCACCAGCAGGCCCGCCGAGAGCATCCCGAAACCTGCGGCGACGATGCGCACGGCCGGGCTCGGTGGGGAAATGGCGGCCCTCCCCCAGGCGAGGATCGAATCCGAGTGGAGTTCAGCGGCAACGGCTTCGCCCACCCGAGCCAATTCCTCGCGCAGATCGAGCCGCTCGCGGAGTTCGGCCACGGCGACCTGGCGCCCGCGCACCGCATCCGGGTCGGTGGGCGCCAGCAGCCAGGCGGCGAGCACCTCCTCTCCGCGCCGTGTGCGCGCACGGCACAGCAGCTCGAAGAGCGAGCCGACCCCGAACAGATCGAGATCTTCCGCATACGGATGCTGCGGATCCCGGAAGCGGTCGCCCTGGGATCCCCGACCCGCGAAGCGGTGCTCCAAGCGGGCGACGCCGCCCTCGTAGTACGCAACGGCCCGCTCCGCGTCGCGCTGGCGGGTCAGCACGCGGTCGTGCATCACCACCAACACCGCGAACGCCGCAGCCGGCAGCCCCACCCAGGCGCCATCGATCCGGTCGGCGCCAAACGCCAATCCCGCGGCTGCGACACCGGCGGCGAACACCGCAAGCCGCGCATTCGAGATGCGGTTCGCCGTGCGCGTGCAGTGCCCGACCGCCTGGCCTCGGGTCGCGAGGCGCGCGTCGTATTCCCGGCGGATCTGTTTCGCGGCCTCGGACACCCTACCCCCCGGTGCGCAGCGATCGAGCGCACGCGGGAGTCTGGGGCAATCGGGACGTGGGCGCATGCGGAATCGCGCGCCGGCCCCGCGGATCCGGTGGTGATCCGGCGGAATCGGCGCGATACTCCGCCATCACCCGGGAGTCATCGTGGCCAAGGCAATCGACTGGTACTACCACCGCAAGGGCTGAACGTCTTGCACGCGAGCGTCCAAGTTCCTGGACGCAAACGGCATCGAGGTCAGGGAAGTCGTACCCGCCAGCCGCAAGCTGGCCCGCAAGGAGGCCGCCGCCCTGGCCGTGCAGGCCTCGAAGATCGTGGTAGCCAAGGGCAAGAAGGTGACGGAGTTCGCCGGCGGCACGGCCGGAAAAGACGTGATCGAGGCCATGCTCGGACCCACGGGAAACCTGAGGGCACCGACGATCCGCAAGGGCAAGACGCTGCTGGTGGGCTTCAACGAAGAGGTCTTCGACCAGATCCTCGGGTAACGCGGCGCCTGCGCGCGCGCAGCCAGACCATCGGCGGCAGCATCGCCACCAGCTCGAAGCCGTCGCCGCAATCCTCGGGGCCGAATGCGGCGGAAATCACTTCGCCCGTCAGCGAATCGTAGAGCGGGCCCTGATCGACGCAGCCATCGCCCGCGCCGTGATTCCTGGGCACGCACACGAGCAGCGTACCCTCGCAGACGCCCCCGAACTCGTCCTCTGCCCGGAAGCTCAGGTGGTAGGTCCTCCCGTCCCCGGATCCGCTGCGCTCCCGGCGCAGACTGGCGAATTCGCTCCCGAGCCCCTTTGCATCCGGCGCGGTCTTCCCATCGCCCGAGTCGTTCACGGGCTCGTCCTGGGCGATCCGGGTGATGACCATGTCGGTCGGGTCGCCGTCCGGGTCGCTCACGCCGTGGATCGCGACCTTCTTGAACTTGTGGTCGGGGGGCCAGAGCACGTCCGGATCGGCGGCCGCACTGCTGCAGTCCGGCGGCTGGTTGAATGTCGTCGATGCGAGGCCCGTAAGCGGTCCCATACCTGTGTCACCGACCGGGTGGCTGGCGCCCGACTGGGGATCGATGCTGTACAGCATGCCCTGGTCGGCGCCGGTTCCCCCCGCGTAGAGCACGCCGTTCGCTCCGAACTCCAGGCTGCCGGCTCGGATGCCCGTGGATCCGATCACGGACGCCAGTCCGGTGGAGAGATCGAGGCTGAGCAGGTCCGCGGGACCCGAGCCGCCGCGAATCCCGTACAGGACCTGGGCCGTCTCATCGAAGGCGAGGCCAGAGATGGCACCGGTTCCGGTGAGGCCCACCAGATCCGACACCCCGGTCGACGGATCGAGAATTCGCAGCTCGGAGGGAGTCTCGCCGCCCCCCCCCGAAATCACGGTGCCGTAGAGCGCGAGCCCGACGAACTCGAGGCCCGTGAAGGATCCGCCGTTGAAGAGGGTGGGCCCGAGCGGGACGCCGGTTTCGATGTCGAACTCGGTGCCCGCGAAAGTGCCGTCGGGCGCCTGGGCAAAGGCTCGGCCCGTGTCCGGGCTGTACTCGATTTCGGTGGCGCCGTGCGGGAGCGCGGCGACGAACTGCGCTTCGGCCGTCACCAGATCCACCGTGAACAGGGACCCGTCCCGGTTGGTGGCGTAGAGGAACTCTCCGGTCGCGGTGGCGGCGGTCATCGCGAGGGCTGCGACGAACCCCACGGCTCCAGGTGTCAGACCGCGCTTGAACATGATCCTCTCCAGCACAGCTGCGCAGCGCAGATTCCCGGCCAGAATACCACCTGGCGGTCCCCTCAGGCGCCACAAGTTCGGGCGCTCGAAGCTACGCTCCGGGCGTGGATCGGAGGGGCCTGAGGCGCGTCGTCGGGATCTCCTGCCTGGTGATCGCCGGCGAGGCGATCTTCAGCCTGCCCTTCCATGTGGCGCGCTACTTCCGCCCCAGCCTGCTGCTGGCCCTCGACCTCACGAACAGCCAGCTGGGGCTGCTGCAGGCGGCGTACGGCGTGGTGGCGATGCTGGCCTACTTCCCGGGCGGGTTTCTCGCGGATCTCTTTTCGACCCGCATGCTCCTGACCGCGTCGTTGGCGACGACGGCGCTGGGTGGCTTCTACTTCGCCAGCTTTCCGAGCTACCAGGGCCTGTGGCTCCTGTTCGCGTTCTGGGGCCTCACGACCATCCTGTTGTTCTGGGCGGCCCTGATCCGGGCGACCCGGGAGTGGGGAGCACGAGACGCCCAGGGCTACGCCTACGGGATCCTGGACGGGGGCCGCGGTCTCTTCGCGGCCGTGATGGCCTTCGTTGCCGTGCTGATTTTCGCGGCCTCGTTCCCCGGCGATTCGACCGGCGTCAGCGATGCGCAGCGCCTGGACGCCCTGCGAAACGTGATCTTCTTCTACACGGCGATGACGCTGGCGTCGGCCGCCCTGTCCTGGTTCTTCGTGATCGACTGGCGGGCCTCGAGCCCAAGGCCCCGGGTGTCGCCGGGGTTGCTTTCGCGCGTTCGCCAGGTGTTCCGCCGGCCCGGCGTCTGGGTGCAGGCACTGATCGTGGTGTGCGCCTACGTGGGCTACAAGGGGATCGACAACTACTCGCTGTTCGCCGTCCAGGCTCACGGCATGAGTGAGGTCGACGGGGCACGCATCAGCGCACTCGGGGCCTGGGTGCGACCCGTCGCCGCCGTCGCCGTGGGTCTTCTGGGCGACCGGATCCGTTGCTCCCGGGCGGCTGCGGTCTGTTTTGCACTGCTTTGCGGCAGCTACCTGTGGTTTGCCCTGCACACCCCCGAGCCGTCGATGGCGTGGATCCTCTTCGCCAACATCGCCGTCACCAGTGCCGCGATCTACGGATTGCGGGCCGTCTACTTCGGCCTGTTCGAAGAGGGAAGCGTACCGCCCGCCGTCACGGGAACCGCCATCGGACTGGTCTCGGTGGTCGGCTACACGCCGGATGTCTTCATCGGTCCGCTCGGGGGCTGGATCCTCGACCGTTCGCCCGGTCTCGCGGGACATCAGCACTACTTCCTGATGCTGCTCGCGTTCGCTGGGGTCGGATGTCTCGCCAGCCTCGCCTTCCCGCGAATCTCGCTGCGTCGTCAGCGGGCGTAGCCCAGGCGTTCCAGCGCCTCGCGCGTTTGGGCGTCTACCTCGATTGGCTTCCCGCCCTCGAGGGGCGGAGGCAGGCTCGCCAGCTCGCGCGCCAGCCGCTCGCGCAGACGCTCGGCGTCCTCGGGACGCTTCTCGATCAGATTGTCCCATTCCCTCGGATCGCGCTTCAGATCGTAGAGGCGGTGATGGCCGAGGCTGTGGTGATGGTACTTGAGCGGACCGAGCCACAGCGCCTTCCACTCGCCCCCTTCCAGCGTGGGACCGATGGCGTAACCTTCCGCGATCAGGGCGCGGGGGCCGTCGGCGGCGGCGGCCGGCACGTCTTCGGAACCGATTCCGGCAGCAGCGAGGATCCACGCGTACACATCGTGGATCTGGACGGGTTCGTCCCGGGTCCGATCCGTGCGGGCGCGCCCGGGTGGCTTGACCAGCAGCGGGATGCTCACGAGCGCGTCGTACAGGTGCCCACCGTGGCCCCACTCCCCGTTCTCCCCGAAGAGTTCTCCGTGGTCCGAGGTGACCACGATCAGCGTCTCCCGATAGAGCCCGCGCTCCCGCAGGAAGTCGAACAGGATTCCGATCTGCTCGTCCATGTAGTGGATCTCGGCGTCGTAGAGCGCCGAGAACTGCATGCGGTCGTTGGGGTCGGGATTCGCGCCCGGGCGAAGAAAGATCTCCGCGTGGTTCGAGGGAGGGTCGTAGGGAAAGTGTGGATCGAAGAAGTTGAGAAACAGGAAGAACGGACGCGAGTCGCCGCCCGCGATCCACGACTCGAGCCACGTGCGCGCACCGGACACGATCTCGCCGGCCCGGCGCCCAGCGTGGTCGACGATGTCGGCATCGTCGTAGTGTTCGAATCCCGCCGCCAGACCAAAGCTGCGCAGCAGCCAGGGCCCCCCCACGACGCCCGCCGTGGCGTACCCGGCCTCGGCCAACCGCTGCGCCAGTGTCACCTCCCGGGGCGAGAGTCCGTGCGCGCGCAGCGCCTCCGGCGCCGCGATCCGATCCGACAGCAGCAATGAACCCTCCGGGTCGTAACGGGCCCCGTGACCCGAGGGAAGCTTTCCCGTGAACAGCGAGGCGTGGGCGGGATAGGTCCAGTGCGAGGTGGAGAGCGCCCGCGTGTATCTCACTGCGTCCCGGGCGAAGACGTCGAGATTGGGGCTCGTCTCCCACCCGTAGCCATAGGCACCCAGTCGATCCGGGCGCGTCGTGTCGAGCGTCACCAGCACGATATTGGGCCGCGAGGCATCGGCGCAGCCGGCGAACAGCAGAAGTGTCAGAACCGCGAGACGAAGACGAACCACGTCCCCAAGGTGCACCAGACAGGGCGGACGGCTCAAGCCCACCGGACGCCCGCCGCGGGGCCATCGCCAGGGACCAGAGAACTCCAGCTGACCGATTTCGGAGCAAAACAATTGACTTTCCGTCGGAGATGGGACCATCGTGCCGAAGACGCTCCACAGACGTCAGGAGAAAGCGCGTGCGCACTTCGTGCCCGTCTCTCGCAGTTTCCCTCCCCGCCGTTCTCGTGTTCCTCGCTTCGTCGCCTGTTCTCGGGGCCCCCTTCTTCTCCATCGACGCTGCCTCGCCGTCCGTGCCGGGCGTCAACAACTCGGACGTCTTCACGGCACCGGGCCCCATCGGCGGACCTCCCGTGCTGGCCATCCCGGCGGCTGGACTCGGCCTCGTCGGAGCGCCCTTCGACGAGTTGAACGCCATGACGACGCCGGCTCCCCTGAACCTGTTCTTCTTCTCGGTGGACCGCCCCTCAGTGGGCGTGGCGGGCGCCCCGCCGAACGTATTCTCGGAGTCAGGGGTAGGCCAGGCCGCAGGCGATGTGTACGCCTCGCTGCTCGCGGGAGCCAACACCTTGTCGGCCAACCAGGATGTTCTTGGCGAGCTTCCCCCGATCCCGCCTGGTGTCGCCGCGATTCCGCCGATCGACAATCTGGACGCCCTCGACTTCCACGGTGGCCCCGGGTTGATCTTTGCGCTGGCGCCCGGGCATCCCTATCTGGGAGCCAGCGCCTTGTTCGGCTGCGGCGCCGATCTCTTTTTCCTGTCCGGGGCGCCCGCGATTCCCTTCGCAGCCATGGGCCTCCTGGGTTGCGCCGACGATGTCGATGCCCTCCAGATCGACTCGACCACCGGCGACATCTGGTTCTCACTCGCTCCCGGCTCGCCGTCGCTCCTCCCCGGATCGCCCATCGTCGGCTGCGCTGGAGGCTGCAGCCCCGCCGACATCTTCATGGCCGCGGGCGGAGCTCCGCCTTCCACGCTCGTGTTCCCAGCCGCCGCGCTCGGATTGCTGCCGACCGACAACGTAGACGCGATGGCGTGGGATCCGGTGCCGCCGGTTCCTTCGATGTCTCCCTTCGGCATGGCGCTGCTTGCGACCTTGATCGGTCTGGGCGCCGTGGGGGCGGTTCATCGCGGAAGGATCTCGCGCTCTTCAGCGCGGCGTATCTGACGGTGGGATACCCCATGGCGGCGGCAGCGGTGTTCCTGCGTCGCGCTCGCGTGGGCGCCTGAGCCCAGCGAGCTCTCCCACCTGAAGTCCCCCGTGGGAATATCCGGCGAGACCGCGGAAAAGCGTTTCCATTCGACCGGAACACGTCTTCCGTCCCGCCGCGTGCGGCATGCTCAGCAAAGTCACAACGCACCGGTATCTTGGCGTTTTTTCGCAGTGCCGGCCGACCCCATATGGGGCACAACCCCTGCAGGTGCGACGCGAGTGGGTGGGTGCCGCAAACGCGGCTTCGCCGGTTGATGACTCCAGAAGCCGTGCGCCATCGGATCTTCGCCTGGGTCGCCGCCGTCTTCGCCAGCCTCGTCGCCGCACCGATTGCGGCCAGCCCGCCCGACCCGCAGGTGCTGCTCTACAACACCGAGGGAAACCGACTCCGCCGCTACGACGTGGACACCCTCGACACGACCCTCGTCGAGGACGTGCTGCAGCCGAGCGCCTCGGACGACCCGACCCACGGGCGCGACAGCAACGGCAGCATCTGCCGCTTCCACGACGGCAGCGGTCGCTACGTTCACGGCGAAGACACGGACCAACCCACGCCCCCGGCTGGCTTCGGCGTCTTCTCGCCCGACGGCACCCAGGTGGGCAAGCTCACCCCCACCTATCCGGTCTACAGCTCGGGGCAGCCCGAGCCCCACGGCTGCGGGATCCGCGATGACGGCATCCTCTTTACCAGCGACGTGGGCCAGCAGGGCTTCGGCTTCGACAACGGCCAGCTCACCATGTGGTTTCCGCCCTACGACCACTTTCCCGGCCCGCTCCCGCCGGACCCGAACGCCTATCCGAACAACAACGACGCCAGCACCAACTTCTGCAAGATCGACGAGACGATCGGGACCGCTGCGAGCGTCGCAATCGACGGGCAGAATCGGGTGTACGTGGCTTCGTCGAGCGGGCTCGTGGTGTATCGCTACGACGGCACCTGGCCCACCGGCCTCGGCGTGGGCGAGGGCTGTGAAGACACGGACAGCGTCGGCACGCCCATGGTGGACGCTGGAGACATCACGCGCAGCGTATTCCTGCCCCAAAGCGGGCTCTCCACCTACTCGGGTCTGGCCATGGCCCCGGACGGCAACAGCATCTACGTGTCGACGGTGCTCGAGGGAAAGATTCGCGAGTACGACCTCTCGGGCACTTTCATCCGCATGATCGTGGATCACGCCGTGCCAGCCGGCACGTTGCCCACCAGCTACGGAAGTCCACAGGGCATCGACATCGGCCCCGATGGAACGCTCTACTATGCAGACCTGGACCTGATTGGAACTCTCCCCAACGTGGGCCCCGGCCCGAACGGCAAGGTGTGGAGGGTGCGTTTCGACTCGGGCGGAGACCCACTGACTCCCGAGATCCTGCGCCAGAACCTGAGCTTCCCCGATGGGGTGGCGGTCCTCGCCGGCGATCTCGAGCCATCACGCCAGCGCACGCTGGCGGGCGGCCCCCGGCGTCAGGCCTTCTACGCCAACGAGTCGGTGATCACCCCCGCCAATGCGGCGAGCCTGGCCGTGCGCTGGACCTTTACCGCCGACGGCGCCATCACCGGCTCGCCCACGGTTGCCGACGTGGACGTGCCCGGAGAGGGTGTGATCCCGGTGGTCTATTTCCTGTCGTGGGATCGCCATGTCTACGCGGTGCGCATGAGTGACGGCAGTCTGATCTGGAAGACGCTGACCGACGAACAGCCGAACGCCGGCTTCCCCACCGTTGCCACGGTGGATGTGGCCGAGGTCGATGGCCAGGACATCGCCTACATCGGCTCCGGCGAGGCCGTCTACGCCCTCGACGCCGCCACTGGCGCCGAGATCTGGCGCTTCACGGCGGGCACCGGCTGCGGGACTCTCGGCGTGGGCGGGCCCTTCCCCGGCTTCTGCACGTCGTCCGGCGACGACGAACGCAACCAGATCGAAGGTTCGATCCTGGTGGCGGACGGCACCGTCTTCGTGGGCATGGACGTGAACGACAAGGCGGTGGGCAAGGGCGGGATGTACGGCCTGGATGCCGGCGATGGCCGACTGCGCTGGTTCTTCGACCTGGAAAGTGGCAGCACCTGCCGTCCGGCACCCAGCGACGACATCCGCCAGTACGATCCCTACCACAGCGAGAGCGAGCTAAATCTTCCCGTGGGCTTCCTCTCGATTCCCGGCTGCGACCACCCGCGCAACCGCAACGGCTGCGGAAACATCTGGTCGTCGGCCGCCGTCGATTTCGAGCGCGAGGCCCTCTTCGTGGCCTCGAGCAATTGCGATACCGACATGAATGGGGGCACCAACGAGCCGCCGCCGCCCATGCCCCCCTACGACGAGGCCCTGTTCTCTCTCACCTTCGAGGGCGATCCCGTCTGGGTGTGGCGACCGCGTTCGATCGACAACGCCGACCTGGCCTTCGGCGCCGCCCCGAATCTGTTCGAGATCGATTTCGGCGGCGCGACGCGCCAGGTGGTGGGCGTGGGCAACAAGGATGGCAGCTACTACGTGCTCGACCGCGACGGAACCAACGAGGTCACGGACCTGGTGGAGCCCTACTGGTCGACCCAGGTCGTCGCCGGGGGCGACATCGGCGGCATCGTGGCCACGGCCTCCGTGGACGAGGGCGCCGGGCGCATCTACTTCAGCACGGCCGCCGGTGACGGGGTCGTGAACGATCCCGCCATGGCCCTGCCGGCTCAGCAACCGACCCTGCACGCCCTGGACATGGATTCGGGCGCGATCCTCTGGCAGAACGACGCCGCAAATGGCTTCAGCCCGCCCGAGGACGCGAGCTTCGGACCCACGAGCGCGAGCCCGGGCGTCGTCTACTTCAACGCCGTGCCCGGCGCCTCCCTGCGCGTCCACGACGCGGCCACCGGCGCAGAACTCACGCGGATCGGTCTCTCGAACGCCGCGAGTGCGTCCATGGCCAGCGTGCGCGACGGCACCCTGCTGATCGGTGAGGGCATCGGGCCGGGCTTCACTGCCGGGATCGACTCGGACCTGACGGCCCTGTGCGTGCCAGGCACTACCGGCTGCGCCGCCTGCAACAACGGCCTGGACGACGACGTGGACGGCGACACCGACGGGGCCGATGAGGACTGCGAGGGCCCCGCCGACGACTCCGAGTTCCCGGAATCCCAGTGGAAGCTCCACGGCACCGCCCAGGGCGGCAGCGTGGAGGTCACGATCGAAGGCGTGACGGTGGTGCTGGTGACGACATTCGGCGAGAGCGCCAGCGAGGTGATCGCGAACCTCGCTGGCGCCATCCGCAACGACCCGACGCTCGCGGCGTTGGGCACCACCGCGACTTCCCTGGGCTCCCTCGCCGCGATCTTCGGCGAGGTCACCCAGTTCAAGGTCAACGACCCGGGTCTCTCCCTCGGACTGCTGCTCCCCGCCCTCTCGGCCGGCGGACTCGCGCTGCTGACCGCACTCCTGGCGGGAACGGCATTCTCGATCATGCGCCGCCGGCGCTAACGTTCGGGCCCTACTCCGTTTCGCCGACGATTTCGATCTCCGGAGTCCCACTGCCGTCATCGATGAGCATCTCTCCAACGATGATGTTGCCTCGGTCGAGGCTCGCGGTCCCGGCGTCACAGCCACCTTCCACGGGGATGTCGAACGCCATGTCCGAGGCCGAGACACAGAGGCTGCCCCGATCCCTGGTATGCCCCTTCTTGGGTCCCGGAGGCTTGGGGCCTCGCCCCACCAGGGTCAGGTCGGCAGTTCCCACGGTCATGATTCCATCTTCGTCCGTGCACTCGTAGGTCCAGCCGGTCAGGCTCGCGGCGCCATCGGCGATAGCGACCGCGCCGGGCATGAACGCGCAAGTCAGCGGACCGAGGCTGCGATAGTTGATCACGAGATCGCCCGGCACCAGGTTGCCCTCTTCATCCAGCACCAGAACCGAGCCGTCTTCCTGAACCATCGCGAATTCGAAGGCATGGGTAGGCGCCTCCAAGCCGTGCTTGTGGCCTCTTCCGTCCACCGGATCGTCCGGGTCCTGGAGGCCGCCGCTGATCTTGGCGAAGGCCACCGTATCCTGCGCGCCCGCCGAGCCTGTCAGGCCGAAGCACGCGATGAGCGCCGCCAGCGTCATTAGGGTCAGTCGATTCATCATCTTTTATCTCCCATTGAGAAGCGCCTGAGTGCGCTTTGATCCGCACGACGGGTTCCCCGTCGCGGCTCCACGACTCATCGGGAACGACTGGCCTGTTCTTGGTGAGCTACCGCACACCGGGAGTCGCACGCGGAAATGAATTCCACGCTGCGTGCCCTGGGAGCTGCCCGCTGCCCATTCATGGGGTGGCAACCGCATCGGACCTGCGTTGGATCTGCCGGTTCGGAGGGAACCAGCCCGCAGCTGGCCTAGCTGGGCCGGAATCGAGCCGTCGATGGGTGGTCAAGCAGCTCGAAGCGCTGCGAAAGTGCGGCGATCGGTTCACCGCGCTGTTCGATCGCGTCGGCAGCGATCGGCCCCAGACCGGCTTCCGCCGCCGGACCCAGATACGGGATGTGAACCGGATCGAGACCCATCAGGCGCGCGCCGGTGGCGTCCACGGCCACCGGGTTCGAACCCATCAGCAGCAGGTTCGCACGCCGCGGTGTCCCCATGATCGGGCCGTCGCCCTCCATGCCGACGATGCCGTCCACGATGGCCAGGTGGGGCCGCACTGCGGCGGTGATGTCCACGATCGAGCGCTCGATACCCACCTGGTGCAGCAGGTTCTTGGGCCAGCCGTAGAGGATGCCGGGCATCACGCCGAAGAGGTTCTTCATGGAGAGCGTCATCCCCACCCAGTGGTGCGTCTTCAGCTTGGGCATGGACACGATCACGTCGGCTCGCTTCAAGGTCCTTGGCAGCCCGAAGCCCTGCAGTCCGGTGGCGCCCAGCTTGTTCTGCACCCCGTAGATCTCGTCGTGATTCAGGTCGAAGAAAGGCACCCGCAACTCCTCGAGCACTGCGTCCAGGCCCGACTGTTCCAGCACCAGGTAGCTGTCGCGGCAGTGGCCCTGCCCTTCGGCCACGAAGACCTCGCGTGCGTCGAGACCGCGAAACACCTCCACGGCCGCAGCGATCACGGCCGGATGCGTATTGATGTGGGGAGCGCTCTCGCTCGGCTCTACCAGGTTCGGCTTGAGCAGCACCGAGCGACCGCGGATGCGATCGCGATCCACTCCGATCTCGGCGAGACCCCGCCGCAGGATCGACGTCAGGTCGGCGTCGTAGCCATCGGCCCTGGCGATCACCACGGGTTCCCCTGCAGACGGAACGGGTCGGCTGCAGGCCGCAAGCGCGCACGCCGCCCCCACGGCCGCGCCGGAGCCCAGGACGAAATCGCGCCGGTTCAGCACGCCTACGCCCCCGCTCCCAGCAGCGCCAGCGTGCGGTCCTGGGAGGCCAGCATCAGGTAGGCAAGCTCCACGCCCGCGTTCGAGCGGCGCGTGGCGCGGTCGGCAGCGTCGGCGAGCCACGCCTCCGAAGCCGGCGGCCGGCGGCCCCAGGCGGCGAGGCCCAGCAGCCCCCAACAACACGACTGACCGGAGCGGATCGTGGGAAGCGCCGACTCGAGATAGACCCAGGCAGCCGCCTCGGCCGGGCCCGCGGGCTCGAGTCCGGCAAGCGCCAACAGTGCCAGGCCCGTCGGGGCCGGTCGCGGTCGCAGCTCCCTGTCGAAGACGGTGGTGTTGCCGTAGTTCCAGCCCCCGCCCGAGAGCGCGCGATTGCGGATCAGGCGCACGCCGTCGCGCACGCGCTCGTGATCGGCGAGCCCCGCGCCGCGCAGCGCGATCACGGCCACACTGGTGGGCTCGAGCCAGGCGTGGGTGCCCGCCAGCCAGGGCCAGCCCGCAATGGTGGGGTCGTGGCCGAAATCCGGACTCGGCGGCTCGATCCTGCCCCGCGACTCGAGGATCCAGCGCAGGGCCCGCTGGCGCTCGTCGCCGTGGTCCGAGCGGGCCGACCACAGCAGCACCGCCCAGGCCGTGGGCCAGTGCGGGGCGGCAGCCTGGGCCGAAACTCCGAGCGATCCGTCCGGCTGCTGCAGGAAGGCCAGCCAGGTGCTCGCCTGGTCGACGCTGGCCTCGGATTCCTGGGAGGTCTCGGACGTGTCGGTGGCGAGCAGGGCCAGGCAGGCCAGCACGGTGGATTCCACGCAGGGGGCCGAGCCCGGCCGGTAGCCCCAGCCCGGTGCCTCTCCGCGCAGATCGAGCAGCCTGCGTCGCGCCGCGTCCACCCAGCCCGGCATGGACGAATTATACGGCGGTGGCCGCCCCCGTGCGGGGCCCACTCACATGGAGAAGATCAGTCCTCGACCCGGGTCCAGGTGTCGTCCGGGTCGTAGGCGTCCATGCCGCTGAAGGGGCCCAGATCCTTCTGGTAGATCCTGCCCTTGTGGTTCACCACGAAGGTCATGATCCCCGTGTTCTCGTAGTCGGCGGGATAGGCCACCAGCGCAAAGCCGGCCAGCATGCTGCCGTTGATGACGTAGTCGTAGTCGCCGCCGGGCGGATTCCCGCCCTGGCGCGTGAGAACCTGGAGGGTGTAGCCGCGAATGGGGTCGCCCGGCTGGAGTGTATCCAGGTATCGCTCGGCTTCCTGCACCAGCGGGCCGAGGGGGCTGGGATCGTCCTCGTCGCCTTCCTCCCAGTAGAGACCGTCCTTGTGGCCCGGTGAGCTGACGAGCCGCTGGGCGTACTCGAGCACGTCGTCGCCATCCCGATCGGCGCGGGCGTATTCGATCTGCGCGTCCACGTAGGCATGACTCAGGGCGATGGCCGAAAGCTCGTTGCGACCGACCCGGCGATCGATGATCTCCTCGATCCCCTCCTCGGTGTCGAACTGCCATTGGGAGCCTTCGTTCACCAGCAGGATCGGGAACGGCCACTTCTTCTTGCCCAGCACCAGCTCGACGGCTCCGTCGTCCGTCGGTTCCAGCTCGAGCTTCACTCGCGCAGCCTCGGCGATCTTCTGGCGGGCCTCGCGCTCCGCGTCCCAGTCGGCCGTCACAATCTGGTCGCGGTAGGCGGGTCCCAGGATCGAAAGGATCGCGTCCACGTCATCGCTGGCCAGTGCCTCGATCATGGCCTCGGCCGCCTGCTCCGGACTCGCGAAGTGCTCCGGCCCCTGCGGCTCGGCATCGCCGCACGCCGCCAGCGGCGCAATCAGGCACGCGAAGAGCAGCGCCCCTCCGCGCCTTCGCCATCGGATCCGAGTGCGCTCCATCAGCGTCTCCCGCCCCCGCCGCCGCCCCGGCTGGCCCCTCCGCGGCTGGCCCCTCCGCGGCTGGAAGCGCCCCGCGAGCTGCTGGAGCGCGCGGACGATCCGCTCTTGTAGCTGCCGAAGGAGCTGTCGCGCGAGCGCGAAGAGGTGGGCTGACGGGTGCTCGCTGCCCGGTCGCGCGAGGTCGAGCTGCGATCCCCGCCGCTGGCGGAGCGATCCCGGCTACCGGCAGCGGAGCTGCGGTCGCCCGTCGCGGGCCTCGCCGCAGGCTTCGTTGCGGGCTTCGATCCGGCGCCACCCGAAGGGCGCGTCGACGCTCCGGTGCTGGGCCGCTTGCCGCCCTCGCCTCCGGGTCGCGCCCCGCTCTGCTTTCCGCGGCCCTTGTCCGCCTTCCATTCGCTGGCTCCGCCGCGGTCTCCCTTGGGATCGCGACCTCCCGGGCGATCGCGGTCACCGGGTCGATCGCGGTCGCCGATGCCACCCCCCAGGTCCGGGCGGTCCACGTTGATGTTCACGTTTCTGTTGATGTTGATGTCGTTGTGACCGTGCCCCCAGCCCCAGTGCATGCCGTAACCGACGGCGGCGCCCACGAACATCCCCGTCCAGAACGCGGCCGCGGGCCGGTAGTAGTAGGGATAGGGCGGCGAGTAGTACCAGGGATACGGGGCCGTCTGGTAGACCACCACCGTGGACGGCTGGTAGACGGGCACGTAGATCACCTCGGGGCTGGCCGATTGGATCACGATGATCTGCTGGTCGTCCTTCTTCTCCTCGGTGACCGTCATCTTGTCGTTCGACTTGAGGTTCCCGGCTTCCTCCGCCTTGCCCCGGAAGCGCTGGACGCCGGCCATCACGTCGTCCTGCTGGTCGGCCACGGCCTCTCCCAGCTTCCAGGTCCAGTCCAGGTCCTCGTTCATCTTGTCGATGACTTCCGGGTAGTTGAGCAGTCCGATCACGCTCTCGTCCCACTCGTCGTCCGGCTTCAGTTTGTCGTCGGCCTTGTGCTTCTCGAGAAAGCGCGACGCCTGCACGATCTGCAGCGGGTAGGTGCTGGCCGGCAGCACGATGGCCAGCAGATCGTCGGGGTAGAGGGCGATGGGGCCGACGATCTCGTCGATCTCCGCGGCGGAGAGGGACTGGCTCTTTTCATCCTCCTGCGCCAGCGCCGCGGGCGCGTGAAGCAGGGCCGCCAGGACGAGAACGGCGGTGGCGAATGAGCCCGGGGACATGGGCGAGAGCATACCCTCATGACCAAGCGGTGCGCCCGCCCGGGGTGGCGATTTACCGCACGTCGGGGCCGTCTGGTGCAGCCTGGAGGGCCCTCCTGGCGCGCGAGCGGGTGTGGGTTGGCGCGGAATCTGCTTCATTCCAGGTCGACCGGAAGCGAAATCGAGGAGGACGAGCCGCAGTGAAGTTCATCCGTTCCTTCGATTCCGTCACGCTCGACGACATCCCCCTGGTCGGGGGGAAGAACGCCTCGTTCGGGGAGATGATCCGCGAGCTCTCGCCCCTGGGCGTGCGGGTGCCTCAGGGGTTTGCGGTCACCGCGGATGCGTACACGGCGCTCCTCGACGGGCCAAACGTTCGGTGCGACCTGCGACGGGCGCTCGCGGATCTCGATCCGGCCGACCTGGCGTCGCTGCAGCGATGTGGTGCGGCCGCGCGGCGCGTGATCCTGGAGGCGCCGTTCCCCGAAGACCTGATCCGGGAAATCAGCGACGCCTATCGCGAGCTGTCGGAACGTTACGGCGGCGCGGAAGTCGACGTGGCCGTGCGCTCGAGCGCCACGGCCGAAGACCTGCCCGAGGCGAGCTTTGCCGGACAGCAGGAGTCCTACCTGAATGTGAGCGGCAGGCGCCACCTGATCGATGCGGTGCACCGCTGCTTCGCGTCGCTCTTCACCGATCGCGCCATCTCCTACCGTTCCCAGCGCGGCTACGACCACGAACGGGTTCTTCTCTCCGTTGGCATCCAGAAGATGATCCGCTCGGATCTCGCGGGCTCGGGCGTGATGTTCACCCTGGACACCGAGACCGGCTTCGACCGCGCGGTCCTCATCACCGCAAGCTGGGGCCTGGGTGAGAACATCGTGCAGGGCATCGTCAATCCGGACGAGTATCTCGTCTTCAAGCCCACACTGGCCGAAATCTCGCGTCGGCTGGGTTCGAAGGAAGTCGCCCTCGTGTATGCGGGCGGAGCGCGAGGCACGCGAAATGTCGAAATCCCGGAATCCAAGCGCCGTCGCTTCGTCCTCACTCGCCAGGAAACCGAGTTGCTGGCGAAATACGGCGTCGAGATCGAGAAGCACTACAGCGCCCGCGCAGGCCAGCCCCGGCCCATGGACATCGAGTGGGCGAAAGACGGAAACGACGGACAGCTCTACATCCTCCAGGCGCGCCCCGAGACGGGTCACATCCAGCGAAGGGACGCGGGCCTGGTCACCTACGCCCTGGAAGCCCGGGGCCCGGTGCTGGCATCCGGGCGAGCCGTGGGCACCCGCATCGGTGCCGGTGCCGTAGTCCGTCTCGAAAGCGCCGCCGACCTCGCCCGCTTCGTTGCCGGCTCGGTGTTGGTGACTCCCATGACCGACCCCGACTGGGAGCCGGTCCTGAAGCAGGCGGCCGCCATCGTCACGGATCGCGGCGGCCGGACCTGCCACGCGGCCATCGTGAGTCGCGAGCTCGGGATCCCGTGTGTGGTGGGAACCGGCAACGCAACGGAGATCCTCTCGGACGGGATGGAGGTGACCGTCTCCTGCGCGGAGGGCGAAACGGGAGTCGTGATGGACGGCCGGCTTCCGTTCACCCGGAAGGAACTGGACGTCGAGAGCGTTCCAGAGACCCGAACCCGGATCTACCTGAATCTCGCAGACCCCGAGCAGGCCTTCCGACTCTCGTTTCTCCCCGTGGATGGCGTCGGTCTCGTTCGCGAGGAGTTCATCATCACCCACGAGATCGGCATCCATCCCATGGCCCTGGTCCACCTGGATCGGGTCGACCCGGGAATCCGGCGGCAGATCCTGGAGCGGACCCGCGGCTACCCGGACCCCGCCAGCTTCTTCGTCTCGAAGCTGTCCGAGGGCGTGGCGCGAATCGCAGCGGCCTTTCACCCCCGGCCCGTGGTGGTGCGCCTGTCGGACTTCAAGTCGAACGAGTACGCAGGTCTACTCGGAGGAGCGGCATTCGAATTTTCGGAAGAGAATCCGATGATCGGATTCCGAGGCGCTTCTCGTTACACCCACGATGCCTATCGTGAGGGCTTCGCCCTCGAGTGCCGAGCATTCAAGCGCGTGCGCGACGAACTCGGCCTCACCAACGTGATTCTCATGGTTCCCTTCTGTCGCACGCTCCTGGAGGCAGAGCGCGTCGAGAAGGAAATGGCGAGTCACGGGCTGCGCCGGGGGCAGAACGGGCTCGAGATCTACGTCATGTGCGAAATCCCCTCGAACGTGCTTCTCATCGACGAGTTCGCCCGATTCTTCGACGGCTTCTCCATCGGATCGAACGATCTGACCCAGCTCGTGCTTGGCGTCGATCGCGATTCCGAGATCCTGGCCGACACCTTCGACGAGCGCGATCCTGCGGTGTCGCGCGCGCTCACCCTGGCCATCCAGGGGGCCCACGCGGCGGGCCGTCCCATCGGCATCTGTGGCCAGGCGCCCAGCGACCACCCCGAGACCGCCGAGTTGCTGGTGCGCGCGGGGATCGACAGCCTTTCGCTCTCGCCGGACGTCGCGGTTTCGACCCGACTGCTCGTCGCCGCCCTGGAAAGCAAACTCGCCGGCGAAGAGCCCCCTTTGAGTGGAGACCAGAAATCATGAGAAGCCAGGTACGAGACATGATGCGAGAAGCCGTAAAGACGCTCGGCCAGAACGACCAGCTCACCATCGCGGACGAGCTGATGCGGATGGAGAGGATCCGCCATCTTCCGGTTCTCGACGACGACGGAGCCGTCGTCGGGATCGTGAGCCAGCGCGACCTGTTTCGGGGCGCCCTGGCTCGCGCGCTCGGCTACGGAGAGCACGCACAGGAGGCTCTCATCGCCCAGCTCGTGGTAAAGGACGTGATGACCAACAACCCGACCACCATCGCGCCCGAAGCCACAGTGTCAGGGGCGGCCCGCGTCATGCTGGATCAGAAGATCGGATGTCTTCCCGTCGTGAAGGGCGGCAAGCTCGTGGGAATCGTCACCGAATCGGACTTCCTGGTGAGGATCGCGGGCGAGGACTGACCGGGCACCCGGGGCGACGGATCCCTGCGTGGCGACTCGGGAAGTCTGCCCGCCGCGTCGCCAGCTGGTCGAGCGTCTTCAGGACGTCGTCCGCCAGGTGGTGCATCTGGCGGTGCACGAGCGAGTCGCGGGCTCCCGTCAGGATCGAGGGCGTTCGCCCGTCCGGGTTGGTCTGGAGCATCTCGATCTCCGGGCACCGCGACAGGAAGCTCTCGAACAGCGGGTAGCCCAGGCGGCGGATCTCGGAGACGAGAAGACCCAGGATGTCGCGGGATTCGCCCTTGCGATACTGGATGCGCAGATCCACCAGCGACAGCAGGATCTGGGCGCACTGCCAGGGGCGATTCGTGCTGTTCAGCAGCTCGAAGATCTTTCCCGCCTGGATCAGGGAGGCCTGGTCCGCCACGGGGACGACTGTGAGGTCGCTCGCGGTGATGGCGTTGCGCGTGAGGATCTCGAAATCGCTTTTGGTGTCTATGATGATGAGTCCGTGCCAATCGGTCCGCTGCAGGACGGTCGCCAGGTGGCAGGAGTCGGAGACGTCGCGCTTGAGATCAGCGATGTCGGGACCCGAGGGAACGTAGTGAACGCCGTATTGCCCCAGGCGGATGGCCGAAGCGAGGCTTCCGGAGCGCAGGGCCATGGTCGCCGTCTCGCAGTCCTGCGGAGCGCCGAGCCCGAACATCTTGTCGATCATCGGCTGATCGTCAAGACCCAGGATCAGGACAGGAAGGTCCTCGCGTAGGGCCCTGATGTAGACCGCCAGATTGGCGGCCACTGTCGTCTTGCCCACGCCGCCCTTGTTGTTCGCAACCGTCAAGACCTGGAAGGGCCGCGAGTAGCGCTCCGAACCGGCGCTCACCCAGTTGCGCGGCAGGGCCAGCTTGCGGACCTCGGCTCGCCGCGCTGAGTCGAGAAATCGGCTCATCGGGGCCCCCAGGGTTGCCACTGCACCTGGATCACGTCAAGCGCCATCCAGGGGCGGCAGCCCGGGACACTCTGCCCCCGGCGCCCCATGAAGTCAACCGGTTCTGGTGTTACGCGAGCGGTCTAGCTGGCTCGCCTGCGGTTGCGCCCCCGGCCAGACGACCCGCGCCGACCGCCCCGCTGCGGTTCGCGGGATCGCGCGCCGCGCGCGTTGCCCCGCGCCGCAGGGCGCCGCTCGGGCGTCTCGTCGCCGCCGGCCTCGAAGCCCTCGACCTGCCGCCGCGGGATCGGTGCCCCGATCATGCGCTCGGTGTCGCGCACCCAGCCGCGATCGCTGCCGGTGACAAACGTGCAGGCCACGCCCTCGCACTCCGATCGGCCGGTGCGTCCGATGCGATGGGTGTAGGCCTCCGGCGTGTTCGGCACGTCGAAGTTGATCACGTGGGAAATGTCGCTCACGTCGATCCCGCGCGCTGCGATGTCGGTGGCCACCAGGATGTCGTACTGGCGCGAGCGGAAGCCGCGCATGGCCCGATCGCGCTGGCCCTGGGACATGTTTCCCTGGAGGCCCACGGCGCGATGCCCGTCCCGGGTGAGCTGCTCGGCCAGTTTTTTGGCGCGGTGCTTCGTGCGGGTGAAGACGATGGCCGAGTCGCAGTCGTCCCCGCGGAGCACATGCTCGAGCAGGGCGCGCTTGCGATCCTCCGCGACCATGTACAGGGCGTGATCGATGGTGGAGGCCGGCGCGGAATCGGCCAGCTCGACCACGTGCGGATCCGTCAGCAGATCGTCAGCCAGCCGGCGAATTTCCCTGGGCATGGTGGCCGAGAACAGCAGGTTCTGCCGTCGCGCCGGCAGCGCCGCGAGAATCCTGCGAATGTCCGGCAGGAAGCCCATGTCGAACATGTGGTCGGCTTCATCGAGCACCAGGGTCTCGACCTGGCCGAGACGCAGCACCCGCTGCTGGAGCAGGTCGAGTATGCGACCCGGGCAGCCCACCACGATCTCCGGGCCCTGGCGCAGCGCGCTGATCTGGCTGCGCATGGAAACACCGCCGTAGATGGTGACCATCTTCAGGTTGGTGAACTTGGAGAGCGCGCGGATCTCGAGCGCAATCTGGGTGGCGAGTTCCCGTGTGGGGGCGAGGACCATGGCGCGAGGCCCCTGACGGCGCACGTCGAGCAGCCGGTCGAGCAGCGGCAGCGCGAAGGCCGCCGTCTTGCCGGTGCCGGTCTGGGCCAGGCCCAGGACGTCGCGGCCTTCGAGGCCCGCGGGAATGGTTTCGAGCTGGATCGGCCGGGGCTTCTCGAAGCCAAGGGCACGGATACCGCGCTCGAGGGGTTCGGCGAGCCCGAACCGGCCGAATCCGGTCGAATCATCAGATGCTGAAATAGACATGTAGAGCTTGTTCTCCGCCGTACGCGTACAGGCTGGGCCTGTACGGCACGGCCGTACGTTTCCGACCCAAACAACAGGGAAGGGGAAGAGGGGTTCTTTTTTGGCGGCGCGACCTCGGAGGGATGAATTGAGGTCCTGTTGTTCGCCGCTGTCGGGCTGGAGCCCGCGTTCAGCTGTCAATTAGCCTGTCTGCGGAACTTATGCCACCCCAATCGGCAGGTCGGGTTCAAGGCATGATCGGAATTCTCGGTCGATCTGCGTTGTTACGTCGCAAGCGATTCCCGTAGAAAGACCGCGCAGATCGCCAGAACGGGCAATGCGAGCGCCAGGATCGGAGTTGGAAGGGCCAGCAAGAATGCGGATCGCCACGCCAGGTCCGCCATGCGCACCTTGTGGAGCCACGACG
>JAQBHB010000069.1:0-75800 GCA_032128115.1 Deltaproteobacteria bacterium
CTCGGGCAGCAGCTTCGCCAGCATGTCCGGCGGCACGACGGTTTCGGTCATGCGGCTCTTCGCGATCGGAGCGATGACGTTGCTCTTGATGTTGTACTTGGCGCCCTCCACCGAGAGCACGTTGGAGAGCCCCACCAGACCCATCTTGGCGGCTCCGTAGTTGCTCTGGCCGAAGTTGCCGAAGATTCCAGCGCCCGACGACGCGAACACGATGCGCCCGTAGCCGTTCTCCTTCATGACCCGGAACGCGGGCTGGGTCACGAAGAATCCGCCCTTCAGGTGCACGTCGATCACGGCCTGCAGATTCTCCGGCTCGAGCTTCACGAAGGTCTTGTCGCGCAGGATGCCTGCGTTGTTGATGACGATGTCGACCTTGCCGAAGTTCTCGACCGCGGTCCTGGTGATCGCCTCACCGCCTTCGGGGGTAGACACCGAGTCGTAGTTGGCCACGGCCTTGCCGCCGGCCTCGATGATTTCCTTGACGACCGCGTCGGCCATGCTGCTGCCGCCGCCGGTTCCGTCGGTTGCGCCGCCCAGGTCGTTCACAACCACGCTGGCGCCGCGCGAGGCGAGCAGGTGGGCGTAGGTCTTGCCGAGTCCGCCGCCCGCGCCGGTGATGATGGCCACGCGGCCGTCGTATCGAATCTCACTCATGGAAGAGCTCCTTTCGGCCCGGTATCGACGAGGCGCACCGAGGTCCGTTGGGTTCGGGGCCGCTGGGAACGCCGCTCCCACGCGGACCCGCCGGGGGGAACGCGGTGCGGAGCGTCCTACGCCAAGGCCGGCGCCCCTGCGGACCACCGGCCGCCGGGCAGCATAGCCGATCGGGGAGGCGAATTGCGCCTCCAGCGGGCGGGTGGCAGCTTCCGATCACTCGGGGGACGCCCTGGCCGCCGCAGACCTTCTCGTCCGGATCGCACTCGCCGCCCAGATTCTGGCCGCAGCAGACCCCATGCTGCCGCCGCCGGGCACGGGAGCCTGGCGGGAGTTCGCGTTTCCCAGCATCCGGCGCAGCACCTCCTACACCCCCGTCCGCATGGGCGAAGCCGACGCCGTGCTCGCCCACAGCCGCTGCTCGGCCTCGGCCCTGCTGCTGCCCCTGGAATCGGTCGACCTGGATCGCACGCCGATTCTCGCCTGGCGATGGCGGGTGGATCGGGGCCTGGAAATCGAAGACGAGCGCGCCCGGGACGGCGACGACTTCGCTGCACGCGTCTACCTCCTGTTCCGGTTCGAGCCCGATCGCGCCACGTTCGCCCAACGCCTTCGCCACCGGCTGGGCCGGATGCTGTACACGAGCGAGCCCCCGGGAACCGCCCTCAACTTCGTGTGGGCCAGCCGGACTCCCATGGGGGAGTCGTGGCCGAGCCCGCGATCTGCCGAATCCTGGGTGGTGGTAACGGCCAGCGGCGCGGGGGTTGGCTGGCGCCAGGAACGCGCCGACATCCCGCTGTGGTACCAGCGCGTCTTTGGCCGGCCCCCGCCTCCGATCCTCGCCGTAGCCCTCATGAGCGACAGCGACGACACCTGTCAGGGCGCCACCGCCGTGTTCTCGGACCTCCGGTTCGAGCCGCGCGACCCCTGAGACCCGCCCCGCATCCAAGTCGGGTAGCCCTTCGGTAAGCTGTGCGAGCCCGTGCAACAGACCATGCAATTCCATGCCACCCTTTTTGAACGCGGTCTCGGTCCCCTGCGCAGGGCACCGGTGGTCCGGCTCCAGGTGAATGTGGGTCGGCGCTGCGATCTGGCCTGCCACCACTGCCACGTGGAGGCCGGGCCCACCCGCACCGAGATGATGGACGCACGCACGGCAGAGCGCGTGCTCGAATTGCTGGCGTGCAGCCCCGGCGTGGAAGCCCTGGATCTCACCGGCGGCGCCCCGGAGTTGAACGACCAGTTCCGCCGGTTGGTCCAGGGCGCGCGCGCCCTGGACCGTCAGGTGATCGACCGCTGCAATCTCACCGTGCTGCTGATTCCCGGCCAGGAAGACACGGCCGGATTCCTGGCCGAACACCGGGTGAAGGTGGTGGCGTCGCTCCCCTGCTACACGAGCGAGACGGTGGACCGCCAGCGGGGCCGCGGTGTGTTCGATCGGAGCCTGATTGCGCTGCGTCGCCTCAACCAGCTGGGCTACGCCCGCGCGGGCTCCGGGCTCGAACTCGACCTGGTCTACAACCCACCGGGCGCGAGTCTGCCCCCGCCCCAGGCGGAGCTTGCAGCGCGCTTCCGGGAGGAGCTGCGGCAGCGCTTTGGAATCGAATTCGATGCCCTCATCACCATCACCAACATGCCGATCAAGCGCTTCGCGAGGCAGCTGGTTCGCGAGGGCCGCGACACCGAGTACCAGTGCCTGCTGGTGAACGCGTTCAACCCCGACACGGTCCCCGGGCTCATGTGCCGGCACATGGTGTCGGTCGACCATGAGGGACGCCTGTTCGACTGCGACTTCAACCAGATGCTCGATCTGCCACTGGCTGCCGGACCGAAGAACATCTGGGACATCTCCGATCTCGGAGAGCTCGAGGCGGCGGCGATCCAGACCGCCTCGCACTGCTTCGGCTGCACGGCCGGAGCGGGCTCGAGCTGTGGCGGCGCGCTCGTCTGAAGAAACTTTCGCCCACGCCCGGCATCGGAAGGGGCGTGCAGGCGGAGAGGCCCATGACCGAGACCGGCGCAGAATCGGCCGAGAGTGCTGCAGGGGGCAGAGGCCTGCCGATCGCGCGCCTGGTGCTGCTGGGGGCGGCGATCACCGCGCTGGTGTTCCTGGGGCAAACCGCCAGCGCGCATCTGTTGGACTTCGCCGAATGGGTGCGCGGTCTCGGGTTCTGGGGCCCGGCCGTGTTCATCCTGGGATACGCAGTGGCCGTGGTGGGCTTCGTTCCCGGATCCGTGCTCACCATCGCCGCGGGCATCATCTTCGGCGTCGTGGCCGGGACCGGTTATGTCTTCGTAGCCGCGACCACGGGCGCATGCGCGGCGTTCCTGGTGGCGCGCCACCTGGCCCGGGCAGCCATCGAACGCAAGTTGGCGGGCAACGAGCGCTTTGCGGCCATCGATCGGGCAGTGGGCTCGCAGGGTCGCAAGATCGTCTTCCTGCTGCGGCTCTCGCCGATCTTCCCCTTCAACCTGCTCAACTATGGCCTCGGTCTCACTGGCGTGCGGTTCGCTGACTACGCGGTGGCCTGCCTGGGCATGCTCCCGGGAACCCTGCTCTATGTGTACCTGGGCTCGCTGGTGAGCAACCTGGCAGCGGTGACCGCGGGAGAGACGGGCGTGGGCGACGCGCAGCAGCGCTGGATCTTCCTGGGCGGGCTGGCGGTGACGGCCATGGTGACGATCCTGATCACGCGCATCGCCCGCAGCGCCCTGCGCGAGGCCACCGGCGAGTGACGCCCCGGACCCAGGAGGCGCGCGAGTCATGACGGCGCTCGAGATCCCGCCCGGAGACGAGCACAACCGCGTGCTCGTCTCGAACGTGCACCCGGAAGACTGGCAGAACCCGGAACCGTCGGGCCGATACAACCTGGTGGTGGTGGGCGCCGGCTCCGCGGGCCTCATCACGGCGGCCATCGCCGCCGGGCTGGGCGCGAAGGTGGCGTTGATCGAGCGCCACCTCCTGGGCGGCGACTGCCTCAACGTGGGCTGTGTGCCCTCCAAGTCGTTGATCCGCAGCGCGCGCATGGCGGCCGAGGTGCGCCGCTCGGCCGAGATCGGACTGGGCCTGCCAGCCGATGCCGAGATCGACTTCGCGGCAGCCATGCAGCGGGTGCGACGGGTGCGAGCCCAGATCAGCCACGAGGATTCGGCGGCACGCTATCGCGACGAGATGGGCGTGGAGGTGTTCCTCGGGGAAGCACACTTCACCAGCGCCAGCAGTGTAGAGGTCGCTGGCGCGACCCTCGACTTCAAGAAGGCCGTGATCGCCACGGGCGGCCGCCCGCTGGCGCCGCCCATCGAGGGACTCGAGGAGGCCGGTTACCGCACGAACGAAACGCTCTTCGAGCTCGTGGAGCGCCCGGCCCGCCTGGCCGTGATCGGCAGCGGGCCCATTGGCTGCGAGATGGCCCAGTCGTTCCGGCGCCTGGGGTCGAAGGTGCACGTGTTCGACGTGGCGTCCCACGTGCTGCCCCGGGAGGACGCGGACGCGGCCGAGCTCGTGCAGGCCCGCTTCCGGGAGGAGGGCATCGACCTGCAGCTCGAGTGTCAGATCGAGAAGGTCGAGACGCGCAACGGCCATAAGAAGATCCGCGCCGCCTGCGCCGATGGCGAGGTCCGGGAGTTTGCGGTGGACGAGATCCTGGTAGGCGTGGGGCGCGCCCCCAACGTGGAGGGGCTCGGCCTCGAGGCGGCCGGGGTCGAGTATGACGAACGTCGCGGCGTGCACGTGAACGACTATCTGCAGACCCGAAACCCACGCATCTACGCGGCGGGAGACGTCGCCATGCCCTGGAAGTTCACCCACGCGGCGGACGCGGCCGCCAAGATCGTGGTGCAGAACGCCCTGTTCCTGCGCACGAAGAAGCTCAGCCAGCTGGTGATGCCCTGGTGCACCTACACGGACCCGGAGGTGGCCCACGTGGGGCTGTATGCCCATGAGGCGGCGGAGCGAGGCGTCGAGATCGATACGTTCCACGTGCCGCTTCAGCAGGTGAATCGGGCCGTGGCCGACGGCGAGGCCGAGGGCTTCGTGAAGGTTCACGTGAAGAAGGGCAGCGACCGCATCCTGGGCGCCACGATCGTGGCCTCCCACGCGGGCGAGATGCTCAGCGAGGTGACCCTGGCCATGCAGAACAATCTGGGTCTCAACGCCATCCTGGGCACCATCCACCCCTACCCGACCCAGGCCGAGGGCATCAAGAGGGCCGCCGGCCTCTACGCCCGCAGCCGCGCCACTCCCACCGTCGCGAAGCTCCTCAACGCCTGGATGGGCTTCCGCCGTTGACCGTACAATGAGCTCCATGGAACGAACCAATGTCTTCCAGGATGCAGTCGCCCGGGTCGAGAGGATCGGAGCCGATGCCCGCATCGACGCCGAGGTGATCGACGCCCTGCGCCAGCCCGAGGCCACCCTCACCGCCTCGCTGCCCGTGCGCATGGACGATGGTTCCACCCGCCACTTCACCGGCTACCGCTGCCGCTACAACGACGCCCTGGGCCCCGCCAAGGGCGGCATCCGCTTCCATCCGGGCGTCTGCCTGGACGAGGTCCAGGCGCTCGCCCTGTGGATGAGCATCAAGTGCGCAGTGGTGGGCCTCCCGTTCGGCGGCGGCAAGGGAGGCGTCATCGTCGACCCCAAGCAGCTGTCTCACCTGGAGCTCGAGCGCCTGTCCCGCGCCTACATGCGCGCCATGGCCGACTTCATCGGCCCGGAAGTCGACATCCCTGCACCCGACGTCTACACCAACGCGCGCATCATGGGTTGGATGGCCGACGAGTACGAGACCATCAAGCGCATCAAGGCGCCCGGCGTGATCACTGGCAAGCCCATCGCCCTCGGGGGCAGCCTGGGGCGCGAAGAGGCCACCGGGCGCGGCGCCTTCCTGGTGCTGCGCGAATTCTTCAAGCGCACCGGCCGGGATCCCGGCGATGTCCGGGTGGCGCTCCAGGGAATCGGCAACGCCGGCTACCACGTGGCGCGCCTGCTCCAGGACGCCGGCTGCCGCATCGTGGCCGTCAGCGACTCCACGGGCGGCATCCACTCGGAAAAAGGCTTCGACGTGGAGAGCCTGCATCGACACAAGCAGGAGAAGCAGAAGCTGAAGGGCGTCTACTGCCGCGGCTCCGTGTTCGAGCCGGTGGATCACGCGACGATCGACAACGAGGAACTTCTGGAGCTCGACGTGGACGTGTTGATCCCCGCAGCCCTCGAGGGCGTGATCCACGCGGGCAACGTGGACCGCATCCGCGCACCGGTGATCGCCGAGGTGGCCAACGGGCCGGTGGTGGGAGCGGTGGACGCGGTGCTCGCCGAGAAAGGAACCGTCGTGCTGCCGGACGTTCTCACCAACGCGGGCGGCGTCACCGTCAGCTACTTCGAGTGGACCCAGAATCGCCAGGGGTGGGCGTGGACCCTCGCGGAGGTGCGGGAGCGGCTGGAGGAGGTGCTGGTGCGCGCCTTCGACGCCGTCTGGTACATCCACGAGAACGAGGAAGTGCCGGTGCGGGCCGCCGCCTACCGGCTGGCCCTGCGCCGCATCGCCGAGGCCATGGAGTCCAAGGGAACCCGCGCATACTTCAACGGCGCAGGCGGCTGAGGAGAGGGCCCGCTTTCAGGACTGCTTGCGGCGGGCCGCAAGGATCGCGGACACCAGCGTCTCGGGAACGTCTTCGGGCACCGGCCCGTCCGGGTCGCCGCACACGTCGTGCCCCAACCGCACGGTCTCCCGGTAGGTGTCGAGGTAGGTCTCGCAGCTGGGGCAGTCCGCCATGTGCTCCCGGAAGGTCGCAACCTGGGCCTCGGGGAGTTCCCCGTCCAGGTATTCCATCAGGAACTCGACGAATTCACGGCAGTTCATGCGGACGGCTTTCCCACATGCGGCTCCAGCAGGCCGCGCAGGGCCTGACGCGCGCGGTGCAACCGGGTCTTCACGGCGTTGGGGCTGATGCCCACGATTTCGGCGGTCTCCTGGGTATCGAGCTCTTCGATGTCTCGCAGCAAGAGCACGTTACGGTAGGCATCCGGCAGCTGGTGGATCTTTTCCAACACCAGCTCGCGGAGCTCGCGCCGCACGATCGGGTCGTCGCTCTGGGTGCGCCACTCGACGGCCGGTCGGGCCAGGTGCCCGTCCTCCAGGAAGCCGGGCAGGAGATCTTCGATCAGCGCCTCGGGCTTGCGAGTGCGGGTGCGGATCTTCATGAGCGAGGCATTCACCACGATGCGATGCAGCCACGTGGAGAGCCGGGCAGTCCCCTCGAAACCCTCGATGGAGCGGAAGGCCGAGAGGAAGGCGTCCTGCAGCGCGTCCCGGGCGTCCTCTTCGTTGCGGAGGAAGCGGCGAGCCACGGCCAGCAAGCGGCCGCCATGGGCGCGCACCAGTTCTTCGAAGGCTGCATCTTCCTTGCCGCGGAGCCGCGCGACGAGCGAAGCCTCATCCACCGATCCAAACTATCACAGGGAGCCGGCAGGCGAGCGCTGGCGGGTCGCGTAGAATCAAGGCGCCCGTTCTCAGGAGGAAGCATGTCCCTGCTGCGATTCATGGGAATCACGCCCGAAAAGACCGAGGTGGGGGATACGGCCACCGTGCGTCGCATCGCCGCCGAGCTCGAGTGCCTCCCCCCGGAAACGTCCAGGTTCCTGGCCTCGTTCGCATACGTGCTGGCGCGGGTGGCCAACGCCGATCTGGACATCGCAGCGTCCGAGACCGCACAGATGGAGCAGTCGATCCGCGCCCTGGCCTCGCTGCCGGAGGCCCAGACGGCCCTGGTGGTGGAAATCGCGAAATCCCAGGCGCGCCTGCTTGGCGGCACCGAGAATTACCGGGTCACGCGCGAGTTCCGCAACGCGTCGAGCCGCGAGCAGCGCGGCCAGCTCCTGCAGTGTCTCTACGCCGTGGCCGCCGCGGACGGCACCATTTCGTCAGCGGAGAGCACCGAGATCCTGAAGATCGCCGAAGAACTCGGCTTCACGCGCCCGGAAGCCCTCTCCCTCCGCTCCGGCTACCGCGACAAGCTGTCGGAGTTCCAGGCGGGGTGAATCCGCGCGTCGTGTCGGAGTTCCAGGCGGGGTGAATCCGCGCGTCAGCTGCGGACCAGAAGCAGCGTGCGCGGGTCGAGCGCCACGCGCAGCGCCGTCGGATCCGGGTTGTCATGATCCTTGAGAGCCCGCAGCGCCACGGCCTCGTCGCCCGGCTCCAGCACCAGCACGACACTCACCAGATCGTCGAAGCGCTCCAGGTCGACCGGCAGCGTTTCGACCTTCTCCTCTTCGCTGGTGGCCGACAGCCAAAGCTCCGCACCCAGCTCCGCGGCCAGGCTCTGGAGATCCACCAGATCGTCGCGTGACGCCGACGCCAGGTCCAGCCCCTCGATCACCAGCAGGCTCGGCGGTGAGCCCGCCTCGATCTCGAGCTTCACGTCCTCGCGCAGCTTCGAGGGTGTGAGTGTCTGGGGCGGATACACCCGGATGCTGCGCCGGCGGTCGATCTCGCCGTGCACGATGGCCTCGTCTTCCAGGTGCGTCGTGGACGCCAGATCCTCGAAGACGGTGTCGTAGTGCGCTCGCACGTGGGCGACCGGGTGGTCCAGACAGACGTGCAACACGCGTCCGCCGCGCAACAGCTCGTCCAGGGCCACTCCCACCAGGAAGGCCGTCTTGCCCACCCCGTGGCCGGCAATCACCACCCCCAGGTTGCCCGGGCCGAGCCCGCCGTGGAGACCCTTTTCCAGAAGGCGCAGCGGGCTGCGCGCGGTCAGGAACCTTCGGTACAAGCGGTTCTCCTTGTGGGGATCACTCGTCATCGCTGGGCAACTTGGAGTGATACTTCTCCTTGAGCTCTGCTTGAACGTCCCGCGGCGCGGCAAGGTACCGGGAGAACTCCATCGTGAACTCCGCTTTACCCTGTGTCATCGAGCGCAGATCGGTGGCGTAGCCGAACATCTGTGCCAGCGGCACCTCGGCCTCGACCCGACAGAAGCCGCCGGCCTCTTCGGTGGTTCCGATCACCGTTCCCCGGCGCTGCATGATGCTCTTGAGCACCGCCCCCTGGAACTCCTGGGGAGACTCCACCTCGAGCTTCATGACCGGCTCCAGGATGATCGGCTTCGCGCGCGGGTAGACCTCGCGGAAGGCGCCGCGCCCCGCCGCCTGGAAGGCATTGTCCGACGAATCCACGTTGTGGGACTTGCCGTCGTTGATCACCACTCGCAATCCGATCACGGGGAAACCGATCAGGCGACCCTTTGGCAGACAGGCCCGGAAGCCCTTCTCCACCGACGGGATGAACTCGGTGGGAATCGCGCCGCCGCGGACCTCACTCACGAACTCGAAGTCCTCTTCGCCGCCCGGGTTCGGCTCCATGTACCCGGCCACGGCGCCGAACTGCCCCGAGCCACCCGTCTGCTTCTTGTGCACGTAGTGGAACTCGGCGCGCTGGGAAATGGTCTCCCGATACGCCACCCGCGGGGCTCCGGTTTCCACCTGGCAGCCGTACTCGCGCTTCATGCGCTCCACGTACACGTCCAGGTGAAGCTCCCCCATACCCGAGATCACGGTCTCGCTGCTCTCCGGATCCACGGAGGCGCGGAACGTGGGATCTTCGCGCACGAACCGGCCGAGGGCCTTGGCGAGGTTGTCCTGGGACTTGTTGTCCACCGGCTTGATGGAGAGCGAGATCACAGGGTCGGGTACGTACATGGAACTCATGGCGATCTTCACCGACTCGTCGTTGAAGGTGTCGCCAGAGGCGCATTCGATCCCGAACAGCGCCACGATGTCGCCGGCGAGCGACTTCTCGATATCCTCCATCGAATCGGCGTGCATCCGCACCAGCCGCCCTACCTTGTGCTTCCTGTGGGTGCGGCTGTTGATGATCGCGCTGCCCTTCTGGATCGTGCCCTGGTACACGCGCACGTAGGTGAGCTGACCGTAGCGACCGTCTTCCAGCTTGAACGCCAGCGCAACCAGTGGCTTGTTGGCGTCGGATTCCACGATGACCGGAGCCTCGTCGTTGGAGAGGTCGACACCGGTGTTCTCTACCTCCCCGGGAGACGGGAGGTAGCGGGTCACCGCGTCCAGCAGCGTCTGGACGCCCTTGTTCTTGTAGGCCGAGCCCAGGTAGACGGGCGTCAGATCCATGGAGAGGGTGCCGACCCGCACGGCGTGGTGAATCAGGTCCTCGGTCACCCCTTCTTCCAGGATCGCCTCGGTCAGGTCGTCGGAGAACATGGACACCGCATCCAGCATGGTCTCTCGGGCGGTCTCGGCCTCCCCGCGCAGGTTCTCGGGGATCTCGCGGGTCACCACGTGCTCCCCGTTTTCGCCCTCGTAATAGAAGGCCCGCATGCTGATCAGGTCGATCACGCCGTTGAAGTCGGCCTCGAGCCCGATGGGCAGTTGCATCATCACCGCGTTGTGGCCGAGCTTGTCGCGCAGCTGGCCGGTCACGCGCTGTGGATTTGCGCCCGAGCGATCGAGCTTGTTGATGAAGGCCAGGCGCGGGACCTTGTAGCGACGCATCTGGCGGTCCACGGTCATGGATTGCGACTGCACACCGGCGACCCCGCACAGGATCAGCACCGCCCCGTCCAGCACGCGCAGGGCGCGTTCCACCTCGATGGTGAAGTCCACGTGGCCCGGCGTATCGATGATGTTGATGTGGTAGTCGTTCCAGATCGCCTGGGTGGCGGCGCTCTGGATCGTGATCCCGCGCTCGCGCTCCAGGTCCATGGAGTCCATGGTGGCACCCACGGAATCCTTGCCCTTCACCTCGTGCATGGCGTGGATGCGCCCGGTGTAGAACAGGATGCGCTCGGTGAGCGTCGTCTTCCCCGAGTCGATGTGTGCGCTGATTCCGATGTTCCGGAGCTTCGTCTGGTCGTACATCTTCTTCGCCTCGTGACGGGGTTGCCGTCATCGTCGATCGCAAGCCATGGGGGGGAGACGTTTCCGAACCGCGCGTCCCGCCGGGCGGCGCCACCTGACGAGCGTGGCGCCCGTTGCACGACACGCGACATTCTCGCCCGGAAGGGGCCGAAAGGTGAGACATTTCGAGCGTTTGTCAAGTGGGCTGGAATCGCTCAGGGCGCTCGGCGCTCAGGGCACTCGGGTCAGGACGCTCAGCCCAGGGAGTCCCCCACCGCGAGCCCCGATTCGGCAACGGCGACCTTCCCCATGCCTCCGATCCGCACCCGGGCCACCCGCAGGCGCCCCTCCCCGGCCGCAACGATCAGGCCATCTCGGTCCACGGCCACAATCGTCCCCGGGGGAGCCCCCGCCTCGCCCTCCAACAGGCGCGAACCGTAGAGGCGGGTCACCTCGCCGCCGCTGCGCGTCCAGGCGCCGGGTTGGGGATCGCAGCCGCGGATCAGCCGGTCAACGCCCGTGGCATTCCGAGACCAGTCCACCTGCGCCACCTCGTCGTCCACCAGACCCTGGAAGGTGGCGAGGGTGTCGTCCTGGGGCCGAGTGACCGCCGCTCCCGAGTCCACGGCCGCCACCGCCTCCAGCATGGCGTCCACGCCCAGGGGATAGAGCTCCTCGAAGTAGAGGCTGCCAGCGGTGTGGGTGTCGCGGATCGGAATCCCACCCTTCTGGATCACGATGGGCCCGGTATCCACGCCCGCATCCGGTCGGAACACGGTCACCCCGGACTCGCCCTCGCCCAGGATGATCTGCCAGGCCAGAGCGGCGCCACCGCGAAAGCGCGGCAACAGCGAGGGGTGGAAGCAAAGCGAGCCCCGTTGCGGCCCGTCCACGATCTCGGGTGGGAGGATCGCCGTCACGTAGGCCAGCACGTTCAAGTCGGCGTCGAGTGCGTGAAACTCCCGCAGGATCTCGGGGATGGGCTCCCAGGCTCCGGATGCGTCTTTGCGCCGGAAGCGCCGATGGCGGATCAGCGGGAGTCCCCGCTCCCCAGCCTCGTCCGCAAGCGGATCCCGACGCGCGCCCTCGGGCGGGGCATAGACGCCGCAAACGGAGTGGCCCGCCCCGATCAGGCGCACGAGCACGTCGCGTCCGAAGGCGGCCTGTCCGAAGAGAGCGATGCGCGCCACGGCCGGAAACTACCGCGTTCGCGAGCGGTCGCCGACGGAACCCCTCACGCGGGCCGGCTGGCCAAACGCCAGCGCGTGGGGCGGGATCGGGCCCGTCACCAGCGAGCGCGTTCCCACGACGCTGTGTTCCCCGATGGAGGCGCCGCGCAGCACGCTCGCGTCCGAGGCGATCCACACGTGATCCCCGATCGTGACGGGCTCTACCCGTTCCGGGTGCTCCGCGTCCAGAGGGTGCTGGTCTGCATCGAACACCCGCGTTCCGGGTCCGACAAAGACGCGGCGCCCCAGGGAGACGCCGCGCTTGGCGCTCAGATGGCAGCCGTTGAGGAAGCACTCGGGACCGAGAACGATCTGCGCCGCTTCGAAGGCCACGATGTGGACCGGCCCCAGGTCGGTGCGAAGCCAGACATCGCGCCCCACGTCCACGCGTGCGCCCGGCCCCAGCGAAAAGCGCAGCGCTCCGGCCCGGCGTTCGGTCACCACGCCGGGGCCCAGGGTGAGGCGCGCGCCCGGAGCCAGCTCGTAGTGCGCCGACGCCAGATTCGTGCTGGCCTCCGGGTGGATCGCAAGGCCCGGGTGCTGGAACGCCAACCAGCGCAGGCGCAGGCGGTCGAATGCCTGGATCCAACGCAGTCGCAGGATGAGGAGGCGGCGCTGCACGCGACTGGTGGCAGTGGCACCGCGCCCCGCAGGGTCACCGGGCTGTGGTCTGACCTTCGCGGAGCCGGAAGGTGATGAAGCCGTGGGTAGGATCGTAGGGCGACACGCCCACCTGGACCTTGTCGCCGGGAATCACCCGGATCCGGAAGCGGCGCATGCGGCCCGAGAGCTGGGCCGTGACGATCTGACCACCGTCGAGTGTGATGCGGTAGCGCCCGCCGCCGAGGATCTTCTCGACGGTGCCTGTTCCCTGGATCAGATCATCTCGCGCCAAACAGTCCTTCCAGTCCTTTCTTCGCTTCCTTCGGCCCCGGTTCGATCCGGGGGTTCTCTTCCCGGTTCGATTCCGTGATTCCAGCGGCAACCGACGGTGAGGGCGGCAGATTAGCCCCTTGAAGGGGACCACGCATCGGGATCCTGAGGTAGCCTCTCGTGCGTAGGAGAGGTGCCGGAGGCCGGTCGAACGGGCCTGACTCGAAATCAGGTGTACCCGCAAGGGTACCGTGGGTTCGAATCCCACCCTCTCCGCCAGTCTCAGGAGTTGCGGCGAGCCGCGATCGCAGGGTCCCGCTCGATCACGAACCTCGTGAAATCCGTCAGGTCCGGAAGGAAGCAGCGGTAGCGGGGATTCGGTTGCGAGCGGGGGTGCCCTGCGATCCCGGCTCTCCACAAACCCTCGGCGCCAAGGCGCCGGCGGAGCCCGAGGAGTTCCACTCCCCTTGAGCTATCAGGTCCTCGCACGCAAGTGGCGGCCCCAGAGCTTCGACGACGTCGCCGGCCAGGCCCACGTCACGGTCCCCCTGCGCAACGCCATCCGGTCCGACCGGGTGTCCCATGCCATCCTGCTCACGGGCCCTCGAGGTGTCGGGAAGACCACTCTGGCGAGAATCCTGGCGCGCTGTCTCAACTGCGAGAAGGGTCCCACCGACACGCCGTGCGGTGAGTGCAGCGCGTGTCACGAAATCTCCGCCGGCAGCTCCACCGACGTCCAGGAGATCGACGCGGCGAGCCGCACCAGCGTCGACGACGTGCGGGAGCTGATCGAAGCCGTCCGCTACGCGCCCTCGCCAGGCAAGCACCGCATCTTCGTGGTCGACGAGGTGCACATGCTCTCCACCGCGGCCTTCAACGCGCTGTTGAAGACCCTGGAAGAGCCGCCTCCCCGCAGTCTGTTCGTATTCGCCACCACGAATCCCGAGAAAATCCCCTTCACGGTCTTGTCGCGGTGCCAGCGCTACGACCTGCGGCGCATCGCTACCGCCGAGATCGTCGAACGCCTGACGCTGATCGCGAAGTCCGAGAAGTTCGGCATCTCCGAAGCCAGCCTGTTGGCGATTGCCCGCGAAGCCGACGGCTCCATGCGCGACGCCCAGACCCTGCTCGACCAGGTGATCGCCTTCGGTGGCTCGAAGATCGAGGACAGCCAGGTAGCCGACGTGCTCGACCTGATCGACCGCCGCGTGCTGTTGGCCATCCTTGCGGCGTGTGTGGACGGGGATGCGGAGCGGGCGCTCGAGGCCTGCGGGCGCGCGGCCGAGGCGGGCGTGGACGCGAAGCGCCTGGGCGAGAACCTGCTGCAACTGACTCGCGACCTGGTGGTGCTGCGCATCGCCTCCGGAGCGCCACAGCTGGTCGAGGGCACCGAAGACGAGATCGGCGAGCTTCGAGGTCTGGCCCAGCGCACGGACGAGGCGCGCCTGCGGCGCATGTTTCGCGCCCTCCTCAAGGAGCAAGAAGACCTGGCGTGGGCCCCCCAGCCGTTCGCCGTGCTCGAGATGGCTGTGGTACGACTGGCCAGCATGCCCGCTGGCGACGATGTGGCGCGGTTGTTGGCCCGCCTGGATGCCCTGGAGCGCAACCTCAGGGGTGGCGGGAGCGGAGACCCGAGTGCCCCCCCGGCCAACCGCGGCCCCGGGGGCCGCACCGAGAGCAAGCCGCCCCGCAAGCCGGCCGCCGCGGCTCCGGACACGGCGCGAAGCGGCGAGAACGCCCCCCTTCCCGTCGTCTTCGATCGGCTCCGGGACGTGGCCTGCAAGAGCAATCCCGGGCTCTACGCGGCACTCGAGGGCGGAACGCTGTTGGAGTGCAGCCAGGAGATGCTGCGCATCCGGGTGCCCCAGAGCTTCTCGGCCCAGCGCCTGGAGGATCGTCGCAGCGCCCTGGAGGCGGCCTGCGAGGGTTTCTTCGGCCGGCCCCTGCGGGTCGAGATCGAGTCCGCGGCGGGTCCCGTGGAGACCGGCGAGCCGGGGGCGCTTCCGAACGCCGAAGCCGTGCGCCAGCTGCGGAAACAGGCCCTGGAACACCCGGCGGTGAACGAGGCGATCGATGCCCTGGACGGGGAGATCATCGAGATCCGTCCCCTGGGAGGCGGACGATGACGGGACCGGACCTGGAGGGCCTGATGGCTCGGGCGCGAGAGATGCAGGAGCGCCTGGCCAGGATCCAACAAGATCTCGCCACCCGGCGCGTGGAGGGCTCGGCCGGGGGCGGCATGGTCACGGCCGTGGCCACGGGCGAGCTGCGCATCCTGCAGATCGAGATCGAACCCTCGCTGCTCGAGAGCGGCGACCGGGCCATGATCCAGGACCTGGTGGCCTCGGCGGTGAACGCCGCACTGACCAACGCCCAGAAGATGATCCAGCAGGAGCTGCAGCAGGTCTCCGGTGGCCTCTCACTCCCCCTGCCATTCCCGCCCGGAGACGGGTAGGCGACCCTTGAGGACATCCCCTCCCATCGAACGCCTGGTGGCCTGCTTGAAGCGACTCCCGGGCATCGGCGAGAAGTCGGCCACGCGTCTCGCATTCTACCTGCTGGGGGCACCGGAGGCCTCGGTCGAGGAGCTGGCAGACGCCATCGCACGCCTCAAGAAGGAGACCGTGTTGTGTGAGCAATGTTTCGACCTCACCGATGCCTCTCCCTGTGCCGTGTGCCGCGACGACCGACGCGACGCCTCGATCCTGTGTGTCGTGGAAGAGCCCTCAGACCTGGCCGCCATCGAACGGACCCACCGTTTCCAGGGCCACTACCACGTGCTGGGTGGCGCCCTGGCTCCGATCGATGGTGTCGGCGCCGGCGATCTGCGCATCGCGGATCTCGAGAAGCGCGTAAAGGCCGGTGGGGTGCGCGAAGTGATCCTGGCCACCAATCCCAACGCCGAAGGCGACGCCACGGCCCACTACATCAGCGACCGACTGCGCTCCACAGGAGTGGCCGTCACCCGGATCGCCTACGGCATGCCGCTGGGAGGCGACCTCGAGTACGCCGACCACGTGACGATCGGTCTCTCGATGGAGAACCGGAAGGCAATGGACTGAACCCTTCGCCCCGGGCTTTTCGCGGCCCGGTGGGCCTAAAGCCCTGCGCGACGACTGCCGATCTCAGCGCGCAGGGTCGAGCTTGCTGCGGAGTCCAGCTCCGGGGTAGCTTCTCCGTGGAATACCCTTTTCCGGCCACGCGCTTACCGGGGCAACCTGCCGATGAACGACTCGCAGCTCGTATTGTACGACGAGGACTACCGGAAGGTTCTCGCCGTCATTCAGCGGCTGGTCAAGGACGCCAACGCCAAGGGCTGCTTCGTGGTCGATCGCAACGGACAGCTCATCGGCGAGGCCGGTGAGATGCGGGGCATCGACACCACGAGCCTCGCGTCGCTCACGGCCGGCAGCATCGCCGCCACCTGCGGCCTGGCGAAGATCGTCGGCGAGGAAGAATTCCCGATCCACTATCACCAGGGTCAGAAGGACAACCTTCACATGACCCTGGTTGCACGCCGGATCATCCTGGTCATCGTGTTCGACGACCGCAGCTCCCTGGGGCTGGTTCGTCTGCGCGTCAAGAAGGCCGGCAGCGAGCTGGCTCGGGTCTTCGAGGAGATCCAGAGGAAGACCAACCAGGCCCAGGGGACCGACGCGGCCACACCGTTCGCCGAAATTACAGACGAGGACATCGACAATCTGTTCTCGGGTTGACGCACCAACATGTCGTTCATCAATTACTCGTCGCGTGAGATCAACTGCAAGATCGTCTACTACGGTCCCGGCCTGTGTGGGAAGACGACGAACCTGCAGCACATCTACACCAAGACCAATCCCGACCTGAAGGGCAAGATGATCTCGCTGGCCACGGAGACCGAGCGCACGCTCTTCTTCGACTTCCTGCCCCTGGCACTGGGCCAGATCCGCGGCTTCAAGACGCGTTTCCACCTCTACACGGTGCCCGGTCAGGTCTTCTACGACGCCAGTCGCAAGCTGATCCTCAAGGGCGTGGATGGGGTGGTGTTCGTGGCCGACAGCCAGGTGGAGCGGATGGAGGCAAACCTGGAGAGCTTCGACAACCTGAAGCTCAACCTCCAGGAACAGGGCTACGAGCTGGCCAAGGTTCCCCTGGTCGTTCAGTACAACAAGCGCGACCTGCCCAACGCGGCGCCCCTGGACGAGATGCGCCGCCTGCTCAACCCGTCGGGCGCCGTGGAGTTCGAAGCCGCCGCCACCAGCGGCAAGGGCGTCTTCGAGACCCTGAAGGCCGTCGCCCGCGGCGTCCTGAACGACCTCAAGAAGGGCGGGCGCTAGCGAACCGTCCCTCGCCATCCGGGGTTAGAATCCCGGGGTGCCGCTGATCTCGGTACACGGGCGCGCGGTCTACCACGAACTGCACGGGGATCACCCGGGCGTCCCCCTGGTGCTCATCATGGGGATGGGGGGCTCGTGCCGCGGCTGGTTGCCGCTGCAGGTGCCCGAGTTCTCCCAGAAGCGCCGCACCCTGATCTTCGATCATCGAGGCGTCGGGAACACCGACGATCCCGGGGGCCCCTTCACCACTGCCGATCTGGCGGATGACGCTGCCTCGCTCCTCGATCGCCTGGAGATCGAACGGGCCGACGTGCTCGGGGCCTTCATGGGAGGCATGGTGGCCCAGGAGCTCTCGCTGCGGCACCCGGAGCGGGTTGCACGCGGCGTGCTGGTGGGCACCTATGCGCGCCCCGACGCCAAGCGCAGGCTCCTGCTGGAACTGTGGCGCGATCTGGCTCGCAGCCAGGTCCCCCTGGAGACCATGATCCGGGAGCGGCTGCTTTGGACGCTGCAAGACGAGACGCTGGAGCAGACGGACCTCATCGAGAGCATGCTGGAGTTCTTCACCCGCGACGGCGCGCCCCTCTCCAACGACCTGTTCGCGCGTCAGTGCGACGCCTGCCTGAACCACGATACAGCCGACCGGCTGCGTGAGATCCGGCAGCGGATGCTGGTGGTGTGCGGCCGCCGCGACCAGCTCACGCCCCCGAAGTTCCACAGGGAGTTGGCCGACGCGATCCCCGACGCCACCCTGGTGACCATCGCCTCCGGCGGCCACCTGGTGATGGCCGAGTCCGCCGAACGCTTCAACCATGCGGTTCTGCAGTTCCTGGAAGACGGGCGGTCGCGCGCCCCCTGACTCCCGCCTGAGGTCGTGCGAGGCCCATCGCGAGACGCCACCGGGTGTCGCTTCCCGGGTTCGACTTCAGCGACAGGTACGGATCGCAAGGGCGGACGCCGTGGCGGCCAGCACCGGGTCGCGTGTGAGGCAGGCGCGCAGACTCCGGCCGGTATGGCCGGAGGGGGCACCCACCAGGACACGGTTGTCGTAGTCGCGCACCTGGATACACAGGGTTGCCGGAAACAGTGCGCGCATGGCGGCCTCCACGGCGGGCGCCTCGTCGATGGCGTTGCTGACCAGGACACCGCCCCTTCGCAGCAGTCGTGCCGCGCGGGCCAGGCCGGGACTCGGAAGCCAGTCGGGTTTGTGCAGGGCGCGAGCGCGGCCCGTGAACACGTCCTCGAGTACCGCGTCGTGGCGGGCCCGGGTGCGCTCCAGGTGCTCGCGGGCGTCGCCCACCACTACCTGCACGCCCAGGTCGTCGAGATCGAACCAGCGGCGAGCCGCGCGAACCACCTCCGGATCGCGCTCGACCCCGACGATGCGGGCCCGGGGGGCCAGGGCGCGGATGATCCGCGCCACACTGCCCCCACCCAGGCCCAGCACCAGGAACGAGCGACGCCGGGCGGGCGGCAGCAGCAGCAGCGGCGCCGCCAGGGCGTCCCAGACCGAGCCGGTGGTGGCGCTCCCGGGCGCATACCAGGACGCGAATGTTCCGTCCACGCGCAGCGTGCGCCCGCGGCGCCCCTGCGTGACCTCCACTCGCGCGCGCCGCTCGGCCAAAACCCGTCTCCTCCGCTGCATCCCCGAGCATCTGGCGCCGTCGGGCGCGTGGGACGGGGCACCCGTAGAATGGCAAGCCATGGGGGACCTGTTCGCGCCGATCGACGCACCCGTGGCAAGCGTCGCACTGCCGGTGCCGGTTCGCCGCCTGTTCGACTACACCATTCCCGCGGAACTCGCCGCCAGCGCCCTGCCCGGCTGCCGCGTACAGGTGCCGTTCCGCGCGCGCCACCTGACCGGTGTGATCGTCGAACGCCAGGCCCACAGCTCCGCGCGTGAGGGCCTGCTGCCACTCACGAGGGTGGTGGACGACGAGCCGGTGCTGTCGACCGCGATGATGGCCATGCTCCGCGAGGCCGCCGACGAGATCCTTTGCCCGGTGGGCCTTGCCCTGTTCGCGGCGCTCCCCAGCGGATCGGCACCCCGGCGACTGGCGTGCCACGCCATCACGCCTCTGGGTCGTCGGGCCCTTGCAGAGGACGCCGTCGACCCTCGGGTGCGCGCCGCCCTCGTGTCCCTGGAGGATCGGCCGCGATCGACCGCGATCCTGCGGACCAGCCTGGCGCCCGAGGATCTCTCGAACCTGGAGCGCGACGGCCTGGTGGTGCGAACCGCCGTGGATCGCGCGCCTTCTGCGCGACCGGCGCGCATCCGCGTCGCGCGGGTCGAAGACGACGTGGACGTCCCGGCCGCGGCCGCGGGTCCCCTGGCCCGCGCGCCGCGCCAGGCAGAGTTGCTCCGGTACCTGGCCGAACGCGGCCCCCTGCCCTCACTGGATCTCACGGGCGAATTCCCGGGCGCGAGCCCGCTGCTGCGCGCCCTGGTGGCCCGCAAACTCGCCCGGATCGAGGAACGGCCCGCCGCGACCGAAGTGATCGCCATTGCCGACGAGCCGGCGCCCCGCGTCACGCCGACGCCGGACCAGGCGAGGGCTCTCGAAACCATCTGGGCAGCCATGCGCGAGGGCCGACACGAGATCTTCCTGCTCCACGGCGTCACCGGCAGCGGCAAGACCGAGGTCTACCTGCGCGCCATCCAGGAAGCCCTGGGTTCGGGCCGCCAGGCCCTGGTGCTGGTGCCGGAGATCTCGCTCACCCATCAGATGGTCGAGCGACTGCGCCAGCGCTTCGGCGACAACCTGGCCGTGCTGCACAGCGGAATGCGTCCGCGACAGCGACTCGAGCAGTGGCAGCGCCTGCGCAGCGGCTCCACGCCGATCGCCGTGGGCGCGCGCTCGGCTCTGTTCGCCCCCCTGGAGAAACTCGGCCTGATCGTGGTCGATGAGGAGCACGATTCCGCTTACAAGAACGACGAGGGCTTCCGCTACCACGCTCGCGACCTCGCGACCCGGCTCGGTCGGGGTGCGGCCTGTCCCCTGGTGCTGGGCTCCGCCACGCCGTGCCTGGAGACGCGCTTCGCCGCCGACCGGGGCGAGCTGCGGCGGCTGGCGCTGCCCCACCGGGTGGGCCGGCGCCCGCTTCCCGCCGTGACCGTGGTCGACCTGGCACGCGAGCGCGAGCGCGCGCCGCGGGGCGAGCGGGTGATCCTCTCGCCGCCCCTGCGTCGCGCCATGGCCGACACCCTGGCCGACGGCGGCCAGACCATCCTGTTCCTGAACCGGCGGGGCTTCTCCACCCAGGTGCTGTGCTTCGACTGTGGCGCCGCCGAGCGCTGCCCCCATTGCGACATCACGCTGGTGTACCACGCGACGGAACAGAAACTCCGCTGCCACTACTGCGACCACTCGGTTCCACCGCCGGAGGCCTGTTCCCAGTGCGGCGCGCCGGATACGGCGCTCCTGGGGATCGGGACGCAACGGGTGGAGGAGGAGGTGCGCAGCCGCTTTCCCGACGCGCGTATCGCGCGGCTCGATCGGGACACCGCACGCGTGCGGGGATACACCGAAGACGTGCTGCAACGCATCCGCCACCGGAAACTCGACATCCTGATCGGAACCCAGATCGTCGCCAAGGGTCACGACTACCCGGGGGTGCGGCTGGTAGGCGTGGTGCTGGCCGATACCGGGCTGCACATGCCGGACTTTCGTGCGGCGGAGCGCACCTTCCAGCTGCTGACGCAGGTGGCCGGGCGCGCCGGACGCGACGCGTCGCCCGGGCGCGTCATCGTGCAGACCTTCTCCCCGGACCACTACGCCATCCGACCGGTGGTGGATCACGACTTCGAGCGCTTCTACCTGGAGGAGCTCGGCCACCGGGCCGCACTGGGCTACCCGCCCTTCGGGCACCTGGCCCACGCGCTCGTGTCGGGAACCGACGCCGGCCAGGCCCGGGCCGCAGCCGTCAGCCTGGCCGAGGCCCTGGCGTCGAGTCGCGATATCGAGGTGCTGGGACCGGCACCGGCACCGCTCTCCCGCCTGCGCGGCCGTTATCGCTTCCAGCTGCTGGTCAAGGCCGCCAACCGCGAGACCCTGCGCCGCGCCGCCGAACGCCTGTGGGAAAGGGCTGCGACGCTTCCGCCCGCGATCCAGGCAAGCGTGGACACCCATCCGATCAACATGCTATGAAATCTCCATCCCCCGGGGAACCCGAAACGTGCACAGACCTGTGCATCCACCGACGGAAAAGCGATCTCCACATGGCCATCCGGGAAGTCCTGAAATTCCCCGATAATCGCCTGCGCGGCGTCTCGAAGCCCATCGTGGACGTGACCGATGCGATCCGCGAGCTCGCGAGCGACATGCTGGAGGTGATGTATGACGAGCCGGGCATCGGACTCGCGGCACCCCAGGTGGGCGAACCCGTGCGCCTGATCGTGGTGGATACAGAGTGGAACCAGGAGGACGCCGAGCGGAACCCGCTGACCCTGGTGAACCCGGAAATCCACGAGCCAGGGGGCAAGCTGATCTGGACCGAGGGCTGTCTGTCGGTGCCCGACTTCGAAGCCGAGGTGGAGCGAGCCGAGCGGGTCGTGCTGCGAGCGCGCGATCTGGACGGGAACGCCGTGGAGATCGAGGCCCAGGACCTTCAGGCCGTCTGCTTCCAGCACGAGGTCGACCACCTCAACGGCGTCCTGTTCATCGACCACATCAGCCGCCTCAAGCGCAATCTGTACGTGCAGAAGCGCAAGAAGCAGCTCCGTCGGGAGCTGGACGAGTCCGGCTCCGCGACGCTGGTCTAGCCCGCTGTCGTCCAGGTCCCTGCGCCTGGCCTTTTTCGGCACCCCCGAGTTCTCGATTCCGACCCTCGAGCGACTGATCGCCGGACCTCACCCGGTGGTGACCGTGGTGACACAGCCCGATCGCCGGCGCGGGCGCGGCCGTGCCGCGAGCCCCTCCGCGGTGGCCCAGCTGGCCCAGCGCCACGGGATCCCACTGCTGCGGCCCGAGCGTGTGGGCGAGCCGCAGGTGGTGGAGGCGCTCGCGAGCGAGCGACCCGACCTGGGCGTGGTGGTGGCCTTCGGACAGTTCCTCCCCCGTCGGATCCGCGAGGCGCCGACCCGCGGCTACCTGATCAACGGACACGCCAGCCTGCTTCCGCGATTTCGCGGCGCCGCGCCCATCGCCCACGCGATCCTGGCAGGTGTTGCCATCACCGGGGTTTCGGTGATGCGGGTGGAACGCGAGATGGATGCGGGGCCGGTAGCGCTCACACGCGCGATCCCCATCGGCCCCGAGGAGACCGCGGGCGAGCTCTCGGCCCGCGTTTCCCGACTCACCGCCGATGCCATCGCCGAGGTGGTGGAGCGGATCGCCGGGACGGGCATCGAATGGGTGGAGCAGGATCGAGCGCGCGCCAGCTTCGCTCCCAAGATCGACCGCTCGGACGCGCGCCTGAACTGGAGCGATCCGGCCGAAGCGCTGGTCCGGCGCGTGCGCGCCATGGCGCCGTCGCCGGGTGCCTTCACCGAATGGGACGATCAGATGCTTCGCATCCTCGCCGCGCGCGCAGAGCCCGGACGCGTCGATCGTCCACCCGGAAGCGTGCGACGCAGCGACGACGTTGCTCTGCGAATCGCCACGAGTGACGGTTGGCTGCTCCCCCAGCGGGTGCAGCGCCCCGGGGGTCGTCTCCTCGACATCGAGAGCTACCTGCGCGGGCGCCCCCTGGCCGACGGCGCGCGCTTCACGTGAGCGGCACTCCCATGCGCGAGGCGCTTCACGTGAGCGGCACTCCCATGCGCAAGGCGCGCCCGAGCGGGCTAGACTCGTGCGGGGTAGACGAAGGGGTGGAATCTCGAACATGAACGCGAATGACCGGAACCCGCTGAGGCACCGAATCGCGGGCTGCACATGACCGCTCGCACCGCGCAACGGCCAGGCGGGCGGCCGCATCGGGGACGCCCCCGCGAACGCGGAGCCGGGGAGCGCCGTCGTGGCGATGCGCCCACCCGCGCACGGCTGGTGGCCCTGCGCGTACTGGAGCGGGTAACCCGCGCCGGCGCGTACGCCGACCTGTTGCTTCACTCGACCCTCGCGCGAAGCGCCCTGTCGGCGCGCGACCGCGCCTTCGCCACAGACCTGGTATACGGCACGCTTCGCTGGCGCGGCCGTATCGATTACCTGCTGAGCCACGTGCTCGATCGCGATCTGGACAAGCTCGAGCCCCTGGTGGCCACGGCCCTGCGACTGGGCGCATACCAGCTGGTCTTCTCCGACGGGGTTCCCGCGACCGCGGCCGTAGACGAATCCGTGCGCTGCATCCGGGCGGCCGGGGCCGACCGCGCCACGGGTTTCGTCAACGCGGTCCTGCGCCGCCTGTCGGCAGAGCACCGCAACATCCCGCTTCCCGATCTCGAGCGCGATCCGGTCGGCCACCTGAGCCACGCCCTTTCCCTGCCCCGCTGGATCGCCGAGCGTTGGATCGACTTGTACGGCGCGGCCGAGGCTGCCGAACTGGCCCGCGCTTCGAACCAACCGCCGCCCCTCACGGTGCGCTGCAACCGCCTGCGGTCGACACCCGATGCCCTCCTGGACCGGTTGCGCCAGCGCTTCCCCGATGCGGCGCGCTGCCGCCTGGCGACGGACGGCCTGGTGCTGGGGCGCAGGGGCAGCCCGGGCCTGGACCCCGCCTTTCTGGCCGGCGACTTCACGGTGCAGGACGAGGCCTCACAACTGGTGGTGGGCCTGCTGGATCCCCGCCCGGGCGACCGCGTGCTCGATACCTGCGCGGCGCCCGGTGGCAAGACCACGGCCATCGCAGAGCGCCTGGGAGGGACCGGCCCGGTGTGGGCAATCGATCGACACGCGCGCCGACTCGGGCTGGTGCAACGGGCCGCACGCCGCCTGGGACTCAGCCGCGTGCACTGCAGCGTGCGGGATGCCGCCCTCCCCCTGGACGGCGTGGGAGACGGTGCCGACTTCGATCGGGTGCTGGTGGATGCGCCGTGCTCTGGCCTCGGCGCCCTGCGGCGCAACGCGGACGCGCGTTGGCGGGTGCAGGCCTCCGACCCGGCCAAGCTCGCCGACATCCAGCTGGCAATCCTGATGAGCGCCTCTGCCGTCCTGAAGCCAGGCGGCGTGCTCATCTACAGTACCTGTACCGTGATTCCCGAAGAGAACGAAGAAGTCGTGGGACACTTCCTGGGTCGATCCCCCGCATTCACGCTGGCTCCGCGTGAGTCGGCGCCGCCCGAGGTGCAGAGCGTGGTGGGAGACGACGGCATGCTGCGCTGCTTTCCCCACCTTCACGACACGGATGGATTCTTCGCGGCGCGTCTGGAGCGGCGGCCGTGACCCTGCTCATCGCACCCTCGATCCTGTCGGCCGACTTTGCGCGGCTGGGAGACGAGGTGGCGGCCGTAGAGCAGGCCGGCGCCGACTGGATCCACGTGGATGTGATGGATGGTCGCTTCGTTCCGAACATCACCATCGGCCCGCTGGTGGTGGAGGCCGTGCGACGCGCCACCGATCTGCCGCTGGACGTGCATCTGATGATCGAGCAGCCGGATCGCTACGTGGAAGACTTCGTCAAGGCGGGCGCGGCGACCGTGACTGTGCACGTCGAGGCTTGCCAGCACCTGCACCGCACCGTGGCGCAGATCCGGGAGTCCGGAGCACGCGCAGCGGTGGCACTCAATCCCGCCACGCCGGCGGTGGCGGTGGAGCCGGTTCTCGGGGACCTGGACCAGGTCCTGGTAATGACGGTCAACCCGGGTTTCGGCGGCCAGAAGTTCATCGAGGCCACCCTTTCGAAGATCGAGACCTTGCGCAGGTGGATCCGCGAACGGGATCTGACCATCGACGTGGAAGTGGACGGCGGCATCGGCGAGGAGACCATCGTGAGCGCCGCCCGGTCCGGAGCCAACGTCTTCGTCGCCGGCACCGCCATATTCGGCGCGGCCGATTACGCCGCGGCCATCACGAGCCTCAAGCGGGCCGCGGCCTCCGTGTAGCGTCCCTGCGGGGAAACCGGCATACTCGGCCCCGGATCCGCGCGAATTCACGGAAACTCGGGGCGTGGCGCAGCTTGGTAGCGCGCTTCGTTCGGGACGAAGAGGTCGCTGGTTCGAATCCAGTCGCCCCGACCACTTTCCGCCCTTCGCCGGCCCCGCCCGCGAAAAGGTCGACCCCCGTCGAGCCGACGAGTAGGATGAGTCCGGTACGCGGGCCCCATCCATGATCCACCGCATGTCCTTTCTCGCGCTGCTTCTCGTCGGCTGCTCCCCCGGCCGCTCGGCAGGCCCGATCGACATTCCCGTTCGTGTAGGCGTGGTGGCCCTGGATTCTCACAACGTGCCGGTGGTCGTGCTGGAAGAAGAAGGCGGCCCGCGACTGCTGCCAATCTGGATCGGCATGGATGCGGCGCATTCGATCTCCGCCGAGATCGAGAACGAAAAGCCGCCCCGCCCGAACACCCACGATCTCGCCAAACGAATGATCGACGGACTCGATGGAGGGGTTGCGCGTGTCGTCGTTACCGAGCTGCGCAGTGGCACCTACTACGCCGTCATGGACCTCCAGACCAGCGGCGGCACCGTCGAAATCGATGCCCGCCCCAGCGACGCCATCGCCATCGCGTTGCGCCTGAACGCTCCCATATTCGTCCGGGACTCGGTCTTCGCGGAGGCGGGAGAAGTGGTGATACCGGAATTCGAGAAGCGCGAAGAAGAATACCTTCCCGAACGCCATCACCGGCAGCCGATCGGAACCTCACCGGCAACTCCTCAGCGTAGCCTTTGATTTCCGACGGGAACCCCGACTGTGGGGTTCGCGACGCACTTTCTGGTCAGCCCAACGATGTTGCGGGTCGGCGCCTCTGAACTCGCACGTGCTTCGCGCTCGAGTTGCGCGAAGCCTTCCGGCCCGACGGAAATCGTGAATTTTCGGACTCCGAGTTGATTGACAACGCCGTTGTCCACTGTCACGATGCCGTCGAAATCCGTCGTTTTTCCGCACCTTTGTGCAGCGACGGCCCGGATTTTCACTCGAAGTGATGCGGACCGATTTCGAGACGACGGGTCGCAACTCGAGAAAGGCGGTTCCAAAGCATGGCCTGGTTCGAAGCCAACGACGGACTGACGCGTGAGGAGCTGGCCTGGGAGCTGGTCGAGGTCTTCGACGAACTCGAGGTCAGTCAGATCAACGAGGTGCTGGCGAAGAACGTGCCCCTCGAGACCCTGAAGTTCTTCGCTTCATACGCCCAGGATTTCGGAGAGTCCCAGAAGATCGAGGGCGATACGCGCAAGCGCCTCGCCAATCTGCTTCTCCTGGGGTACCTGCTGCGCGTGGTCGAAGACCGGCTCACCAGCGACGGTGAGACCTTCGGCAACTGACGCCGCGCCGCGCGCCCATCCCCCCGTGAAAGAGATCCAGACGGACGCAGCGCCGGCTCCCGTCGGCCCCTACTCCCAGGCCGTCCAGCACGCCGACCTGATCTTCGCGTCGGGCCAGATCCCCCTGGACCCGAAGTCCGGGAAGCTGGTGGAGGGCGACATCGAGGCCCAGACGGAGCAGGTGATCTCCAATCTGTCGGCGGTGCTCGAGGCCGGCGGCTCGTCCCTCGTGCGGGTGGTGCGGACGACGGTATACCTGGTGGATCTCGGCCTGTTTCCCCGGGTCAACGCCGTCTACGCCCGGCACTTCACGGGAAATCCGGCCCCCGCCCGGGCCACCGTCCAGGTCGCCGCCCTGCCCCTGGACGCCCAGGTGGAGATCGATGCCATCGCATGCGCGCCCTAGGCCCGCGCGCCGTTCAGGAAACTCCCTCGGCACCCGCTCCATACTTCTTCGAAATCGCCCACAGGTTCACCACGTTGATGCCCGCGTGAGCCACCACCGGGGCGATCAGGTTTCCCGTCGCTTCGAACAGGCCTCCCAGCAGGAAGCCCGCGAGCACCGAGAACAGCGTCCACGGCAACAGATCACGACGCGGGGCCAGGTGCGCCAGACCAAAGATCAGACTGGCCATCACGATGCCCACGTGGGGCTGGATCACGCCCCGGAAGAACGCTTCCTCGCCCACGCCGCTGGCGACGGCGAGCACGAGGCAATCGCGCCATCGGAGCCGTCCCAGCAGTGCACCCAGTGTCCGCGCCACGCGCTCGCCCGATTGCGTATGTGCGGTCCATTGGTTCGAGATCAGTATCGCGATGGCTGCGGCCAGGCCTCCCGCAGCCAGGTCGCGCGCCGGTTGGATACCGCGCAGCGCGGCCAGCCCCGAGGCGTAGAGCAGCCCGTCGCCAGACAGCGCCGACCACAGCAGGGCCACACCGAACATGGCGGCGTAGAACACCAGGGCCATCCGAACGAACGAGGCGCGGTCGATGCGGGGCGGCCCCCCGGGCAGAGGGGCCCGGCGGCTCGTTGCAGCTCGGTCCTGCGACTCGGGATCCGGCGTCTCGGAAGGGTCCACGGGGTCTCGTTGACACGGCTCCCCCGGGGCGGGTAGCCTCGCAGAGAGCCGGCGCTCCCCCTTCGGGCGGGGCGTCGATTTTGTTGTTGGCGCCCGACCGATGTCGGCGCCACAGACATGGAAGCTGGCGCAGTCGAGACGCGCAGTCGAGACGGTATGGGCACCGCGCCAGCGATGCCAGCGCGCCTGCGGAGTGGGACTGATGACCGATCGGATCCCGATGACCCGCGAGAGCTACGAGAAGCTCGAGGCGGAACTCAAGCGTATCAGGACCGAAGAGCGCCCGAAGATCGTCAAGGAGATCGAGGAGGCCCGGGCCCACGGCGACCTGTCGGAGAACGCCGAGTTCCACGCAGCCAAGGAGCGCCAGAGCCACATCGAGGGCCGCGTCCGAATGCTCGACGACAGGCTGGCGCGGGCCCAGGTCATCGACCCCTCGGGGCAGGACCCGGGACAGGTCCGGTTCGGTCTGACCGTGGTCCTGGTGGACACGGAAACCGACGAGAAGGTCACCTACAAGATTCTCGGAGAGGACGAGGCCAACGTCGCGGAAGGCAAGATCTCCGTTACGTCGCCCGTGGCACGGGCGCTGCTGGGCAAGTCCGTTGGCGACGAGGTCAAGGTGAGCGTTCCCCGCGGCACCCGCGGGTTCGAGATCCTCGAAATCCGAGTGGATTGACTCGCGTTTGCACCCCGGCGGCCTCGTCGGGTAGCCTCGACCGGCGCTGCGTTCCGCCGCCCCGTCGCCCCGTCGCTCCGTCGCCCCGGGCCCATTAGAACGGAGCTCCGTGCGATCTCTACGCATCAAGTTCACTGCGCTCCTGGTCGGCCTGCTGGTCCTGGCCTGCGTGAGTCTCGCCTGGGTGGCCACCCAGCAGGAGCGGTCCGCCCTGGAAGCCGAGGTGGAGAATCGGGGCCGGGCGTTGGCGGCCATTCTCGCCGGGGCCGCCATGGAGCACCTGCCGGGTGTGGAACTGGGCGACTTCGATGGGGAGCTCGTGCTGGAGCGTCTGATGCGCGAGGTGGGCGCGAGCAATGGTGTGGTAGCGGTCCGGCTGCTGGGCCGGGAGGGCCGCGTGGTGGCGTCTCTGGACGCCTCGGAGCGGGGACTATCCCCGCGGACCCTGACAGGCGCCCAGGCGCGCCCCGCGGCCGACCAACGGGGTTCCCGGCTGCTGGCGGCGGCACCGATCCTGTACAGCAAGCTGCGCGTGGGAGAGGCCCAGGTGGAGCTCGATCTACGCGTGCTCGTGGACCCGGTGGTGAAAAGCACCACCCGCCGGCTGGCGCTGGCGGCAGCGGTCCTCACGCTGGTGGGCGTGGGGGCCGGAGTCGTCTTCGTCGCCCTTCTGGCAGTGCCCCTGAGGCGCCTGCGGCTGGGCGTGGAGCGACTCAGAGATGGCGACGTCACCGTGCGCGTGGCTCCCACGTCCCGCGACGAGGTGGGCGAGCTGACCCGCGCGTTCAACGAGATGGGCGACTCGCTGCTCCAGAAGCAACGCATCCAGAACGCCTTCGGGCGCTACGTGAACGACTACGTGCTCGCCCAACTGCTCGATGGCCCCGAGAGCGAGCAGCTCGAGGGCATGGAGCGCGAGGTCTCGGTCCTGTTCGCCGACATCCGGGGATTCACGCGACTCTCGGAGGGCATGAAGGCCAGGGACGTGGTCGCACTGCTGAACGAGGTCTTCCAGCTGGCCACCGACCGCATCCTCGAACGCGGCGGCATCGTGGACAAGTTCATCGGGGACTCGGTCATGGCCTACTTCGGCGCGCCGGTGCCCCACTCGGACCACCCCCTGCGAGCGCTCCTGGCGGGTGTGGACATCCTGCGGACCCTGGAAGAACGCAACCAGTCCGAACCGAGCGACCCCGACGCCCCGCCGCGGGTGCCGGTGCAGATGGGCATCGGCATCCACACGGGGATCGTGGTGGTGGGCAACATCGGATCCGACCGGCGCACCGACTTCACCGCCATCGGCGACGTGGTCAACGTGGCCCATCGCCTGGAGAAGCTGTCCAAGCCCGGCGAAATCCTGGTATCCCAGGCCGTCCAGCGCCGGGTGCGCGCCGAAGTGCGCCTTCAATTCCGGGGAGAGCAACAGCTGTCCGGCCGCGAAGAGCCGGTTCACGTCTACTCCGTCGACCGGAGCCGCGAGTCCGCGCCTCGCGCGGCACAGGATCCGTTCACGCCATGAGCCGGGTCGGGCTGGCGTTGCTGGCGCTGGCGATCACGGCGTGCACCACACCCCTCCAACGGGGCCAGCGGCTCTATCGGGATGGCGATCGTCTGGGTGCACTGGAAGTCTGGCGCGCCGCCCCGGAGGACAGCTCCGAATACCCGGCGATCGTGGCGCGCGTCGCCGTGGTGGAGGAGGAGTTCGACCAGCTCGTTCTCCGCTACAAGAAGCGCGCCCGCTACTTCGAGACCAATGGAAGGTTGGCCGAGTCGATCCTGAACTACCGCCTGGCCCTCAAGCTCCAGCCCAACGACATCGAAACCCTGGATCACGTGCAGGGCCTCGCCCGGGATCTGGCCCAGCGCAAGGCCCGGCTCAAGGGCACCTACCGCGCCGCCATGCTGGAAAGGGACCTCCCCGGCGCACGGCGCGATCTGGGCCGTCTGCGGGGACTCGATCCCTTCGACCCGGAACTCGAAACCGACCAGCGGCAGCTGAACGCGGCGCTGCGGGCCGAGATCTCGCGCCTGCTGGCGGCCGGACGCCTGGGCTTTTCCATGGGAAACTACGCAGCGGCCGAGAGAGCCTTTCACGAGGTCCTGGAACTTGCGCCCGCCAACGAGTCGGCGCTCGGACACCTTTCGTACATCGCGGTCACGCGCCGCGAGAGCGCCGCCGTGGGCGAGGCCCCATTCGACGCCGGAACCCTGGCCACGGTGTCCGAGATCCGGGCCGAGGGCTTCTACCAGAATGGGCTGGCAGCAGAGCGCGGCGGAGAACTGTATGCGGCGATCCGCTACTACCTGTTGGCGCTCGATGCAAACCCGGAACACAGCCAGTCACGGCAACACCTGACACGGGTGCGCGAACACCTTTCCAGCGAGGTGGACGCGCTGATCGAAGCCGGCCGCAACCAGTTCCGAAACGAGGATCTCCAGCAGGCGCTCGACCTGTGGCGGCGCGCGCTACTGATCGACCCGGAAAACGCGCGAACCCAGGCCTACGTCTCCCGCGCCGAGCGTCAGCTGCAGAACCTGGAGCAGTTGCGTTCGGAACCCGACGTGGCGGTGAAGGAGGAGTAGGCGCCATGCGTCGCCCCCCGATCGCCGTGTGCGTCCTGGCCATGTTCGCCGTCGGCTGCGCCACGCCAGTGGGATGGCCCGGGACCTGGCCGTCGCTGGAGATCCCCTGGGGCCAGGCCCCCGTAGAGCTCGAAACCACGGCTTCGGCCGCACTCCCAGCTCCAGAGGGCGTGACCGTCGCCAGTGGTGTGCTGCGAGCGGTTCCCATCACCTGGGATCCCGTTCTGGTGGGCGACGTGGGCGGCTACCTGTTGGAGCGCGCGCCCATGCGCGAGGGACCCTATCGGCGCATCGCACGGGTGGAAGGGCGCGCCCAGACGGCCTACCTGGATCGCGGAGAGCTGTTGTCCGACGAGCCGCCCATGCCCATGGATGACGGCGACACCTTCTTCTACCGGGTGCGCGCCTACACGTCGGCCGGGCACGTTGCGATCGAGGTGTCCGAAGTGGCGGTTGGCACCACCGCCCTGCCGCCCGACCCCCCAGCCGACCTGCGCAGCTACAGCCATCAGCCCCGAATGGTTCCGCTGAGCTGGCGTGCATCGGACAATCCCACGGTGCAGGGCTACGTCGTCTATCGCAGCCCCAGTTCCCAGGGTCCCTTCGAACTCCTGGCCCGCCTTTCGGGCCCCCACTCCACCATCTACGTGGATCGCAACCTGGGAGCCCTGCGCGTCTTCTACTACCGGGTGGTGGCGCGCAACGCCGCCGGAGGACAGGGCGAGCCCAGCGAGGCGGTCCAGGCGGTGACGAAATCCGAGCCCCTACCGCCCATGGGCCTCCGGGTGGTTGCGCAGCGGCTCGGCGCCAACCGCTTGACCTGGGAGCCCAACGTGGAGACCGACCTCGTGAAATACGAGCTCCGGCGCTTCCGCACGGGCGAGGATGCAGCGGAGGTGGTGACGGCCCTGCCGCCCGACGTGCGCGAGGTGGAGGACATGGAGGTGGGAGCCCGTGAGCAGCTCTCGTACACCCTGATCGCCGCAGACCGCGACGGCCTGGAGAGCCCCGCTTCGCGTAGGATCGGCGTCGAGAGCGAGGGCTACGGGCTTTCGGCCCGGGTGGAGTCCGATGGCGTGCACCTGGCCTGGAACCCGCGCACGGACGAGGGCTTCGTGGGAGCCCGTGTCTTCCGCCGCGAGTGGCTGCGCCAGCGCGACCTGGGCTTCGTGGAATCGGCCGAATTCGTGGATCACCAGGTGTCGCCGGGGCGAAGCTACCGTTACACGGTCGTTCTCGAGCGGCCCGGTGCCGTGGCGGCACCGCCCTCGATTCCGCTCGGGGTGCGCATCCCGCGCGACGACGGGCGTTTTCGTTGATTTTCCGCGACCACCCCCTAGACTCCCCGCCGGAGTCCGATCCCCGGTAGCTCAGCTGGCAGAGCAAGCGGCTGTTAACCGCTGGGTCGTAGGTTCGAGTCCTACCCGGGGAGCCAGCTCCAGGCCAGAGATCACAGATCGGTGACAGCGATCGCGCCGTCGACCCGGACAGTCCGCGAGCAGCGCCGCAACCTGGACCTGGGGCTGGGCCTTGCCGCCCTGGCCCTCTACACGTTCGGCGTCCTTTCCGGCTGCCTCCAGAACGGCACCCTCAACTGGGACGACGCCATCTTCCTGGAGCCGGGCAACGCCGTCCTGCGCTTCGATGTGGCCCAGATGGCACGCCAGGTGGTGCTGGCCAACTACCACCCGATCACGCTCTTGAGTCTGGCCATCGATCAGCGACTGTTCGGTCTGGATCCCTTCTCCTTCCATCTCACCAACCTCTTGCTGCACGTGGCCAACACCCTGTTGGTGGTCCTGTTCGTGCGGCGGGTGGCGACCGGCGGCCTGACCGTTCCTTTCCTGTGCGGGATCCTGTTCGCGGTGCACCCGCTCCACGTGGAATCGGTGGCCTGGATCGCCGAACGCAAGGATGTCCTCTCCACTGCGTTCTTCCTGCTGACTCTCCTGGCCTGGCTGCGGTTTCGCGACCGCGGGGGCGCCGTGGCCTACGCGGTAACGCTTTTCGCCTTCGCATTGGCGCTGCTCTCGAAGCCCATGACGATCACCGCGCCCGTGGTCTTCCTGGCCCTCGACTACCGCTTCGGACGACGCCCGGATCTGCGCCGCGTGGGCCTGCACGCGCCCTTCTTCGCGCTGGCAATCGCGGCGGGCCTGGCCAACGTGATCTCGCAGACACCGCCCGACACCAGCCACTTCGCGGTCTACGGGGGGGGCGTGCTTGCGCGCCTGGGAATCGGATTGCAGTCGCTGGTCTTCTACGTGTCGAAGACCGTCGTTCCCCATGGGCTGAGCGGCTACTACGATGCGGAGCGGGTCGCCGTCGCCCCCTGGCAGATGCTCGTGGCCGCGGGCGCCGGCGTCGCTGCGGGCGCGCTCCTGAAACTCAGGCCAGATCTCCGGCGCGAAGCCCTCTTCGGACTCCTGTTCTTCTTCATCACCGTGGCCCCGGTGCTGAAGGTGATTCCCTTTGGCGGTCACTCGCTGTTCAACGACCGCTACATGTACCTGCCGAGCATCGGCCTGTTCCTGGTGGCAGCACTTCCGTTTCGCGACGTGCTCCGATGGGCGGCGATCCCCCGGGCCGCGACCCTCACCGCGGGGGCAGCCCTGCTGCTGGCGTTCTCGATCCAGAGCGCCCAGCGGGTGACGGTGTGGCGAGACTCGGGGACGTTCTGGCGAGACGTGCTCGCCGTGGTTCCCGGTACCCCGGTGGCCCACAACAACCTGGGCCGGTACTACCTGGACGAGCGACGCGACCTGGATCGCGCCGAGGCCGAGTTCGAGGCGGCAGCTCGCGCCCGCCCCGAGTTCGCCACGCCTTACTTCAACCTCGGGGTCATCCACCAACAACGCGGCCACTTCGCGATGGCCGCCCGAAATTACGAGCGGTTCGTCGAGCTGGATCCCTCCGATGTCAAAGGGCGCATCTCGATCGGCGCCTTCTACATCAGCAACGATGACCTGGATCGGGCGGTGAGCCACCTGGAGGCCGCAAACGCCGCGGCCGGGGGCTCGGCACTCGCCCTCTACAACCTGGGCGTTGCCCACTACCAGGCCGGCCGGCTCGACGATGCGGAACGCGCCCACCGCGAGGCCGTGGCGATCCGCCCGGATCTCGCCGAATCCTGGGCGAGCCTGGGAGACATCCATCGAAAACGCGGCCAGCACGAGGAGGCGCTGGTCTTCTACGAAAAGGCAGTGGAGCTGGGCTACGACCTGGGCCCGAAGCGTCTGGAGCGGATGCGCCGGCGCGCCGCCCCCCCCGACCCGCGACCCAACGTCGTGCTGATCAGCATCGACACCCTGCGTGCCGACCACCTGGGCAGCTATGGCTTCGGGCTCGACACGAGCCCACGCATCGACACCCTGGCCCGCGACGGCGTCGTCTTCGAGCGCGCCATCGCCGCAGCCAGCGCTACCGCGCCCTCCCACGCCTCGATCCTGACATCCCTGTATCCGCGCGAGCACTCCATCGGTCACCACAATGGCGCCACGCGCCTGGAGGGGACAGCGACCCTGGCCCAGGTCTTTCGCGACGCGGGCTTTGCCACGGCGGCCTTCGTGGGAAACCTGCTCCTGCAACGCCGCACCGGCTTCGACACCGGCTTCGACGTCTACGATGACGAACTCCACGCGGGCGAGCGCAACCGCGAATCGATCCTGGAGCGCGGCGCCGAAGCCACCACCCAACGCGCCCTCGACTGGCTGGCGGCCCAGGGGACCCACCCTTTCTTCCTGTGGGTGCACTACCAGGACCCCCATGGGCCCTACGAGGCCCCCGCGGACTGGGCGGGACGCTTCCGTGTCGTCGGCGAGCCCGATGAGAAGCCGCTTCCGATCCTGTCCAACGACCTGGGCTGGGGCGGGATCCCGGCCTACCAGGTAATCGAGGGTCTCGACCGCCTGAGTCAATACCGAAGCCGTTACGCCGACGAGGTCCACTACGCCGATCACTGGATCGGCGAGCTGATAGCGGCGGTGGACGCCCAGGCGCGCGACGCCATCGTGCTGTTGACCTCGGACCACGGCGAGGCCTTCGGAGAGAACGACCGCTACCTGGTCCATTTCTACACGTCGACCCCGGAGAACGCCCACGTCCCGCTGATCCTGCGCGCCCCGGGCCTGCCACCTGGGCGCCGGCCCGGCATCGCAAGCCACGTGGACGTGATGCCCACGCTCCTCGAGTTGGCCGGCCTCGACGCGCCGCCGGGCCTTCGGGGCATCGCGCTGGGACCCCTGGTGCGGGGCGATCGTCCCCTGCCGGATCGAACGGTCTACTGCGACACGGGTCGCGAACTGTCCGCCTATGAACGCGGCGGCTTCCTGCGGGTCCTGGGCGGCGGGCGCGGCGGCCCGCGACCGGTGGTCACGCGCTACGAGTGGAGCGAAGACGGCGCCTGGACCCGCTCGCCACAGCCAGCCCGCCTCTCCCCCTCGCTGCGCGAGCACCTGAAGAAGCGACCCCCCACCGTGACGGCGCCCGCCATGCCCTCGCGTCTCGCGCGCCAGCTGCGGGCTCTGGGTTATGCCGAGTAGTTCGCGCACGGGCCCGAATCCGCTTCCGTTCACCGCTCCGGGGCCGATACAATCCCCCCTCACAGGGGGGAGTCGGCTCGATGCATGGAAGGACCGCGGCGCGGAGTCGCGCTGCAGTCATCGTCGCCTGGGCTCTGTGTGCTGCCGCATGGAGCCCTGCAGCGTTCGCGGAGCAGGCCTGGATCAAGGAGGGTCTGCGTCTTTCGCTGCGCACCACCCCTAGCGCCGACGCGCGGGTGGTGGGCCTGGTGAAGACCGGCGACGTGGTCGAGGTCCTGGAACGCGGCGAGGAGTGGACGCAGATCCGGGTGAACGGCACCCAGGAGGCCTGGATTCGTGCCGGTTACCTGCAGTCTGGCCCGCCGTCGGCGGTGCTGCTGGCGCAGCGGGACGCCGAGGCCGCCGAGCTCAGGAAACGCCTGGCGAAACTCACCCAGGACGCCGAGCAGGTGCAGTCGGATTACCAGGACCTGTCGCAACGCGACGGGGGCCAGACCGAGACCATCGCCCGCCTGGAGCGCGAGAACGTGCGGCTCGAGAGCCAGACCCAGCGTTGGCCCGAGTGGATTGCCGGAGCCTGTATCCTCTCGGTGGGAATGATCCTGGGCGCGATGCTCCGCGGCACGGGACGGCCCAAGCAGCCCAAGCTGCGCTTCTAGCGCCGGGCTCACTCGGCCAGGAAGTCGGCCAGCTTCGAGGCGTTCTCGGTCTTCGTGATCAGCAGCACCCTGTCGCCGGCTTCCACCCGGTCGGTCCCTCCCGGCACAAGCAGCTTCTCACCGCGGCGCAGGGCCGCCACGATCGTCCCCGGCGGCCTCACCTCGGCCAGGGTGCCGGCGGTGAGCCGGCTTCGCCGTGACGGCTCCGCCTCGACGATCTCGATCTGGTCCGCCAGCAGCTGGGCCACGGATCGCACGCGACCCCCGCGAATGGTATCCAGGGTCAAGCCGATGGCGAGCACGCGCGGACTGATGATGGCATCGATTCCGATCTCCTCCACCAGCTCCACCAGCGCTGGATTGTCCACCAGCACCACCGAGCGCCCGGCGCCCAGGCGCTTGGCCATCAGTCCCGCCACCAGGTTCGACTCGTGGTTGTCGGTCACGGCCACGAACGACGCCACCCGATCGATCTCCTCTTCTTCAAGCACCGCGCGGTCCGTGGGCGCGCCCCGGATCACGGTGGTGCGCGTCAGCAGCTCGGCGGCCCGGCGCGCCAGCGCCTCGTCCTCCTCGATCAGCGAGACGGCGACGCCCAGGCTTTCCAGGCGACGCGCCAGCTCGATCCCGATGGCCCCGGCGCCGGCGATCATCACGCTGCGGCGCGGATCGGGCTGGATCCCGATGGCCTCGAGCACGTCGGAGAAGTGCTCGCGTGCGATGGCGAAGTAGACCAGGTCACCGTCTTCGATTCCGTCGCTTTCGCCCGGAATCAGCCAGCCGTCCTTGCGGTGGATCGCCACCGCCATGGTGCGCGTGGCGGCAAACAGCTGCTGCAGGTCGCCCACCCGCACGCCCACCAGGCCCGAGTCCTCATTCATTCGGAAGCCCGCCACCAGCAGCTCGCCGTCCATGAACGACACCACGTCCACGGCGCCCCGCACCTCCAACAGGGCGGCAATCCGGTCGACGGCCGCCTGCTCCGGGTTCACGCAGATGTGGTCCCCGGCATGGTCGCGGCTGATCAGTTCGAAGGTCGCCACGTGGTCCGCCGCGTGCAGGCGCGCCACGATCCGCGGCACCCCGAACAGCGACGAGGCCAGCAGCGCGACGATCATGTTGGTCTCGTCCGAATTGGTGGCCGCCACCACCACGTCCGCGTCGCCGATGCGAGCCTGGCGCAGGACGTTGGCCGTGGCGCCGTTTCCCTCGACGATGCGCAGGTCGAGATTCTCGGACACGCTGCGCAGGCGGCCGGGCTCCGCATCCACCAGGGAGACGTCGTGGCCATCGCCACAAAGGCGCTCCGCCAGGGTGGTACCCACGAGCCCGGCACCCACGATCACGATGTGCATGCCCGGATGTTACGCCCTCCAGGCGCGACTCGCCGCGCCTGGACCCGACTTTCAGAGGCGGGCCGGGATCAGGAACATGGCGGCGCCCGTCACCGCGAAACAGGCCAGCGCCACCAGGAACGTGTAGCCCACCACGTCGCCGAAACGGAGTCGGGTCACCGCCAGCATCGGGATGGCGAAGAAGGGCTGGATCAGGTTGGTGGTGGAGTCGCCGTAGGCGTAGGCCAGCAGAACCGTCACGACCGAAACGTCCAGTTGCTCGCCCGCCGGGATCAGATAGGGCGCCTCGATCAGCCACTTGGAGCCGGCCGAGGGAACGAACAGGTTCATGATCGCCGAGTACACGTAGACCACGAACGGATACGTGCGCTGGTTGGCGAAGTCGGTGAAGAGACCCTCGATCCAGGATCCCAAGCCGGTGTTCTGCATGAGACCGAAGATTCCGGCGTAGAAAGGGAATTGCACGATGATCCCCCACGCCGCGTCCACGCCGTTCCGGCACGCGCGCAGAAACGAGATCGGTCTGCCGTGGAGCAGCATCGCCACCACCAGGAACGTCACGTTGTAGGCGTTGATGGTCCAGCTGGTGCCGAAGCCGCGCGTTGCAATGGAGTGACCCAGGGGGTAGGCGAGCAGGATCACCGCGAGCGCCGTCCAGCCCCGGAAGGCGTCGACCCGGGCCCCGGGGGTGGCTGGCTCTGCGGGGGGATCCGGAGGCGTGGGCAGGATCCGCTCCAACTGTTCGGGCGTGAAGGTCACCGGGTTGCACCGCGGGTGCAGGGCCGCCACCACCCATAGCGCCACGCCACCGATCACGAACACGTAGGCCAGGTTGAACGCGTTGAAGAGCGTCTCGGTCACGGGGAACAGGCGGTCGACGACGCCCACCCCGGTGCTGGGATCCAGAAGCGGGTTCCCCGGCGTGGCCAGGATCAGGGGCGCCGATCCCGAGAGACCTCCGTGCCACACGGTGCCGAGCCCCAGGTAGGCGGCGGCGATCACCACGCGAATGTCTGCCTTCGGATTTCGCCGGCAGATGAACGGAACGAACAGCGCGCACGCCACCAGGCACAGGGCCCAGTTCAGGTAGCCCGTCACCAGTGAAAAGCAGCCAGCCAGCACCACGGCCTGCACCGGACGCTCGGGATCCGGGACGCCCGCCAGTCGATCCAGCAGCCGGAACACGGGCCGCGAGGCCACACAGGCGTGGGCCGCGACCATGGCAATCGTGAACTGCATGGCCAGGCCGAGCAGCACCCACACCCCGTCGCCCCAGGCCAGCACGGCCTCCTCTGGGCTCGCGCCCGCCCCGGCCGTGGCCAGCACCAGGGCGATGGCGGTGAGGATCATGCAGATCACCCACGCGTCGGGCACCCAGCGCTCGGTGAAACGCGACAGCCCGGACCCCAGATCGCGAAGTGCATCGAACCCCACCGACTCCTACCCGAGCACTCCCAGCTGGTCGAGGACGGTGAGCGCGCTGAAGTATCCGAAGAACAGCAGCGACGCCACCAGCGCCGCCATGCGCACCGGACCCGGACGCAGGATTCCGCGCAGGCTCGTGGCGTTCATCCACAGCAACAGCCCCGAATACAGGAACATGACGATGCCGTTGAGCGATGCCGACAAGACGATCAGCGCGAACGGTCGGTCGAAACCCGAGGCGAGCACGGCGATCCCGAATGCGATCATGCCCCAGACCACGCCGAAGTAGAGCTGCGAGAGCCCGACGCGCCGGAACCGTCCCACCTTCAGCAGGTCGGCGGTCACGCGGGCCACGCCGTCGAGCAGCGCGAGCTCCGTCGAGAACAGCACCAGAACGCCGACAGCCAGGAACACGGATCGGCCCCAGGAGCCCACCCGACCCTCGATGGCCAGTGCCTCCTGGCGAATGAAATCAAACCCTTCGCCCAGGGGCGCACCGGGCTCCAGCAGGGTGGCCGCCAGCAGGCAGAACAGCGCCAGGGATGCCAGACACAGGCAGTAGAACGAGAGGAAGTGCTCCAGGTTGGTGCGGCGCCACCAGACCCGCCAGCGCGACCGATTCTCCGGGGTGTCCTCGAAGACGTACCCCACGCCGCCTGCCGCCTCCTCGCGGCCGGTGAAGGGGCTGGTGATGCGACCCACCCAGCGGCCCATGCCGTAGCCCTTGTCCACGATGTAGTTCGACTGGGCCAGATTCATGGATCCCCCGGCGCCGGCGAACGCAAGGGCACCAAGCAGGACCGGCCAGTGAACACCCTCGGGAATCCTGCCCACCTGGACCGCGCCTTCCAGCAGCGCCACCACCGTGTCTGCCCGCACGAACCGGGCCACGAGCACCAGCAGCAGCGCGAAGATCAGCGCCACCAGCCCCATCTGGATCGCCTCGACGGTGCGGTAGACCACGGGCCCCACCGACAGGATCGCGCCGCACAGGAGCAGGCCGCCGATGGCGGTGGCGGTGACGGGGATCTCCAGCTGCCACGAAAGCAGGGTCGCGGCGCCGACGGCCCAACCGGGCCAGATCCACGGCACGGTGGCGCACACCAGGAAGATCGGGCCGAACAGCCGCCCCATGCGAACGAAACCCACCACCGCGCTCTCGCCGGTGGCCAGGCTCCAGCGTTCGATTTCCATGTTGAGGAAGAACTGGATCGTGACGCCGATCCAACACGCCCAGAACAACGCGAAGCCCCACTCGGCGGTGAGCCTCGGCCACAGCACGAACTCGCCACTGCCGATGGAGAGGCCGGCGAGGATGATGCTCGGGCCGATCAGGCGCCGCAGCGGAAGCGGCTCGGGAAGCTCCCGGACCTCCGGGGCGGGCAGAAAGCGGTCGCGAATCCGCAGGATCGGCATGGCCCCCAAAGTCCGGCCGTTGTACCCGATGTGCCCCGGGTTGGAAAGCTGGGGCCGGAGCTGGGGCCAGGTCAGGGCTCGCGGCTGATCTCCTCGAGCTCGCGGCGCCCCGTCTCGGGCAGGAACCACACCACGATGGCCGCGGCCAGCGTGGCGAACACCACCACGCTGATCATGGGGACATTGCTCTCGCCCGTCGCCGTTCCCAGGGCGACCAGCGCGAAGCCCGCACTCGCCCCCAGGGCCTCCATCAGCTGCAACCAGCCTCCGGCGGCCCCCCGATGCGAGGTGGGAAACAATTCCGTGGCCAGGGCGCGAGCGATCGTGATGCCCCCGGTCAGGGTGAAGACCAGGGGGATCCACAACAAGGGGAGCATCCAGGCCGGGCAGTGGTAGAAGCTGTACGCCAGCAATGGAAAGGCGCCGAACAACAGGACTCCCACGATCCGGCGGCCGCGCTCATCTGCGATTCGCCCGGTAAAGGGATGACCCACGATGCCCACCAGGCCCGCCGCTACCGCCATCAGCGTGAATTGCCAGGGCGCCCAGCCGTGCAGGGCCTGCACGTAGTAGGCCGAGAAGTTGAAGCCCACGGCGTGACCCATGGACGACAGGCCCCCGATCAGACCCACCGCCACCACGCGGCCCGGGTGCACGCGCGCCAGGCTCACCACGGGCCTGAGCCAGGCCAGCAGGGGGTTCGATGCCTCGCCGCGGGCGGTTCGTTCCCGGCGCAGGGCGTGAAAGCGGCCCGTCTCGGGAACCCGCGCCCGGAACCACGGCAACATCAGGAGCGGTGCAACGCCCACCACGTACATGGCCCGCCACCCGAACGGCAGGTAGTCGATCACCGCGAACAGCAGCAACCCCAGCCCCGTGCCGAAGGCGGCCAGCGCCCCCAGGATGCCCACCCCCCAGCCCCGGTGCTCCTTGGGGAACTCCTCGCTCACGATCACGTACGCCATGGCGGAGCACGTGACCATGAAGGTGCGGCTGATCATCTGCAGGACCACGAACTGGGGCGTGCTCTGGGCGAAGGCCGAACCCAGGGTTGCCACGCTGATGCCGATCAGCGAAATCAGGAACAGGCGACGACGGCCGATGGAATCGCCCAGGGGCACCAGCAGGAAGGCGGGAATCGCCCCCAGCCGGATGAAGCTGAACAACTCGGCCAGGTCGGACTCGAGTACACCCAGGCCCTCCGCCACCTGCTTGGCGGCGGCGCTGAGCATGGACTGGTCGTAGCTCTCGAAGAGCAGCGCCAGTGCGACACCGCCCAGCATGTGGAGCTGGGCCGGCGGAATCTCGGGCGCGCGGCCCAGGAAACGCGGGATCCACCAGACCTGTCGCGTCGGAGTCGAACCTGATGCGCCTGCGTCGTCGGCAGACGGTTCGCGTCTCACAAGGGCGCGTAGCGCTTTCGGGCTTCGTCGGGATCCAGATTCGCCGCCTTCGCAATGGCAGCCAGCCGGCCCGGACTCTCCAGGTCTTCGGGGTGGATTCGCTCCTGCAACGCCAGCGCGCTCCGGTAGGAATCGGAATCGATGTTCACCGCGCGCACTCGCGCCCTTCCTGTAGCCGGATCCACGATGTCTGCGAACGGAACCGGCACGATGCGGCCAGCCTGGCGGGTGATGAGAACGCTGCTGGCCCCGCCCCGAAGCGCCTGCACGGCGCCCACACCCAGGTCCCGGGTGTAATCGCGGTCGAAGGCGGTGGGGTAGCCGCAGCGCAGCTCGTAGCCCACGTCCTTTTCCCCGATGGTTACCTTCACGCCACGGCTGGCCAGGGCCTCGGACACCGCGGTACGCAGCACGCGGGCAATGGGCACCTCGGCCAGGCGGATGTGGCCGTGCTCGTCGCGCGGCACGTCGCGCAGGATCGGGTCGCTCTCGTCGAAATGGGACGCCACCCCTTCCGCAATCACCGCCACCCCGTCGGGTCGGCCCGCGGCCAGGCGCTTGACGATGGCGCCCTCGAGCGTGCGCACCACGTCCTCCAACCGGATGGGCCGATCGGGAAACTCCTCGGGAATCACGGTGATGGGCGCCCCCGCGGCCTTGCCGGCGCCCAGCGCCAGGTGACCCGCCGAGCGCCCCATCATCACGATGAAGAACCAGCGGTTGGTGGTGCGCATGTCCTCGAGGATGCGTTCCACCACGGTGGTCGCGTGCTCGCGGGCGGTCTCGAAGCCGAAGGTGGGAACCCCGTCGGGCAGCGGCAGGTCGTTGTCGATGGTCTTGGGCACGTGCACGACCTTGATGCGCCCCTCGGCGGCCTCGGCCACGCGGTTCGAGGAAGACGCGGTGTCGTCGCCCCCGATCGTGATCAGGTGATCCACACCGAGTCGGTCCAGGGCGCGGACGCAGTGGGCCAGGTGCTCGGGCCTCTTGGTGGGATTCGCGCGGGAGGTGTTCAGGATCGACCCCCCCTTCAGATGGATCTGCTCCACCGCCTGCGCGTCGAGTTCGCGCACGTGGCTCGTGTCGCCCTCCATGATCCAACGGAACCCGTCCAGGATGCCCACGACGCGATCGCCGCCACGGGCTGCCTGGGTCGCCGCGGCACCGATGACCCCGTTGATACCGGGGGCGGGGCCGCCGCCTACCAGAATGCCGAACGTCTTCATTCGTTCTCCCCTCTCGAAGCGATGCGGTGATTGCGCCGATGAACTCAGCGCTTGCGAAAGATGTCGACGACCTGGCCCGATCCGTCACTGGCACCACTCGGCCCCGCAGGATGCGTCGACGACGGCGACTTCCGCCCCCAGAGCACCGCCGGCTCGTCTTCGCGCGGGGCCGCAGGCGGCGGCGGCAGGCGCAGATCCCGGATCACCTCGGACGCCAGCTCCCGCATCTGGCTGTGGGGAGCCGTTCCCCGTGCATGGTGGAGGATCGACAGCGGACGGCCGCTGTCGGAATTGAGGGCCTCGACCCGGGGACTCCGGGAGAGATACGTCTTGTAGTAGGGCCAGCCGCGACTGCGCACTTCCTCGAGCACGGACTGGAACAGGGTGATTCCGCCACGGCTGGCGCGGGTGCGGCGATCGACCAGCGTAAACACGATGTGGGCGCGCTCTACACCCAGTCGCGAGCGTTCGAGGATGCGAAACGTCTTGCCCGCCTCCTCCATGGAGGCCCAGTCGGCCACCGGAATCAGGATGCGGTCCGCTGCGTGATAGGCGTTCAGGGTCAGGAATTCCAGGTCGCTCTTGGTGTCCAGCAACACGATACCCGGCCAGGCCGTGCGCTGGAGAATGCGTCGCAGGGCCACCGGGTTCTCGGCGCGCGCCTTGAGCAGGGTCACGTCCGGGGGCGAGGGCACGAAGTGCACGCCGTACTGACCCAGCTGGATCACCCGGGACAGATCGCGCTCGGCCCAGCCGTGCTTGAGGTTGCCTTCGCTCGGTCCGGGCCGGGCCAGGGCGAACATCCGGTCCAGGGTCATCTGGTCGTCGAGGCTCACCGCGAGCACCGGAAGATCCTCGCGCAGGGCGCGCAGGTACACGGCCAGGTTCGCGGCCAGGGTGGTCTTGCCGACACCGCCCTTGTTGGACGAGACGGCGACGACGGATGTGCGCAAAGTCGACGCGGGGGGAGCGTCCGTCACGGCGGGAAGAGTACCTATCGGGTACGATGGCGGCCATGACGGCCGTAGGCGTGATTCCCGCGCGTTACGAAGCCTCCCGTTTCCCCGGCAAGCCCCTGGTGGAGATCGCTGGGATTCCCATGCTGCGCCGGGTCTGGGAGGGGGCGCGAGCCGCCAAGAGCCTGCGCGACGTGATCGTCGCCACCGACGATCCCCGCATCGTTGCGGCCTGCGAGGACTTCGGCGCCCCGGTGATACTGACTCGCCCCGAGCACCCCACCGGGACCGACCGGCTGGCCGAGGTGGCCCTTCGACTCGACGACGAGATCGTGGTCAACATCCAGGGAGACGAGCCCCTGATCGAGGGCTTCGTGATCGACGCCGCCGTCGAGATCCTGCGCGAAGACCCCGCCCTGTCCATGTCCACCGTGGTCCACCCGGCAGACGACCACGGCCTGGACGATCCCAATCGGGTCAAGGTGGTTATCGATCGCATGGGCAACGCCCTCTACTTCTCCCGCAGCCGGATTCCAGCGCTGCGCAACCCGCCCGCTCCGGCCTACTGGCAGCACGTGGGCCTGTACGCATACCGGCGCGCGTTCCTGCTGGACTTCGTGGAGATGGTGCCGACGGCGCTGGAGCGTTGCGAAGGCCTTGAGCAGCTGCGCGCCCTGGAGAACGGCCATCGCATTCGCTGTGCCATCGTGCGGGAGTGGCGGAGTATCCCCGTCGACGTTCCCGACGACGTGGCCCGGGTGGAGGCGCGCCTGCGCGAGCTGGGCCGATGATCGGGCCACGGGAAGCATGAGCGAACGGCTCGACGCCCGCACGGTGCGCGAATGGGGAGAGCGTTACTCCAACTGGGGACGCTGGGGCGAGGACGACGAGCGCGGGACCCTCAACTTCATCACCCCCGAGCGGATCCTGGCCGCGACCGCGATCCCCCGCATCGGACGCGTGATCTCGTGCGCCCTTCCCTTCGACCAGAACGGCCCCCAATCCGGTCTCGCGGGGCGCCACAATCCCATCCACACCATGTTGGCGGACGGGGGCGACGCCCTGGCGGGCGCCCAGGACTTCCTGCCCGGCGGCTTCAACTACGCCGACGACGCGGTCAGCATGCCGCTCCAATGCGGCACCCAATGGGACGCGCTGGCCCACGTCTTCTACGACGGCAAGATGTACAACGACCGCGACATCAAGCTCGTGACCAGCAGCGGCGCCAAGGCCAACTCGATCGACCGCATCCGGGACGCGGTGGTGGGGCGCGGTGTCCTGCTGGATCTGCCCCGACACGCCCGGCTCGACTGGCTGGTCGACGGCACGCCCGTGCTTCCCGAAACGCTGGACGCGTGCGCCGAAGACCAGGGGGTGGCCATCGGGTCCGGCGACATCCTGCTGGTGCGCACCGGAATGATGACCCGTTGCCTGCAGCAGAAATCCTGGCAAGGCTACTGCGGCGGCGACGCCCCGGGCCTCTCGATCCACTGCGCCCGCTGGCTCTACGAGCGCGAGATCGCGGCCATCGCTACGGACACCTGGGGTGTCGAGGTGCGACCGAACGAGACCCCCGACTGCTTCCAACCGCTGCACATGATCTCGCTGCGGAACACCGGCCTCCTGTTCGGTGAGATCTTCCTCCTGGACGACCTGGCCCGGGCCTGTGCCGAGGACGGCAACTACGAGTTCCTCTTCACGGCGCCCCCGCTGCCCATCACCGGCGCCGTCGGCTCGCCCATCAATCCACTCGCGATCAAGTGAACGAGCGCGCCCGTCCGGCGATCGTCATCGCATGGCTGTTCGCCATCTCGGGCGCAGCGGGCCTGATTCTCGAGACCACGTGGCTGCGCTGGTTCGGGTTGCTGTTCGGCGCGACGGCCCCTGCCACCGCGGCCACCCTGGTGGCCTTCCTGGCGGGCCAGGCCACGGGCGCCGCCGCGGCGGCCCGACTGGCCGCGCGCATGCGTCGACCGCTGCGGATCTTTGCCGGCCTCATGATCGCGAGCGCCGCCTGGGCGCTGCTGGTACCGCTGGGAATCGGCGCCGGCGAGGCATTCACCGCCGCCTTCTACGATGAGCTTCGCACCGCGCCCGGCGCATTGTCCTGCGTGCGCTTCGCCATCGCCCTCGGGGCCACGCTTCCCGCCGCGGCGTGCTGGGGCGCGGCGTTCCCGACGCTTGGCGCCGCACTGCTCTCCGACCGTCGACCTCCGGGGTCCCGCGGCGCGGCGCTCTACGCCGCCAACCTGGCCGGCGCCGCCGTGGGGGCGGCGGCTGCCGCCTTCTGGCTGCCCGAGTGGCTGGGCGTGAACGGCACCTACGGCGTGGGAATCGCGCTCGAAGTGGGGGTCGGCGTGGCCGCCCTGGCCATGCTGAGAAGGATGACGCTCCCCGCGCCGGACGCGGAACCCCTCATGGTCGGCGGGCCGCTTCCCGGGCCGCGCGCCCTGGCCGCGCTGGCCAGCGTGTCCGGGTTCGGGACGTTTGCCGCCCAGGTGCTGCTGGTGCACGCCTTCGCGCTCGTGCTCGACCAGTCGGTGTACGCGTTCGGTGCGGTGCTGGCGGTGGTGTTCGTGTGCCTGGCCTGCGGCGCGGGAGGCGTTGCGCTCGCCAGTCGATCCAGTCGCGTGACGCCGTCCGGCCTGCTGGGCGGCTCGCTGGTGGTGACCGCACTGGGCCTGGCCTGCTTTCCAGCACTCTTCCATACCATCACCGGCGGGCTCGGTCTCGCCGCCTCTGAAAACTGGGCAAAACACCTGGCCTCGGCACTGTGGATGGCGGCCGCCACGGCTGGCCCCGGATTGCTGGCTGCAGGCCTGGTGTTTCCCGCCGTGCTGGCCGCGGCGGCGCCCGCGCCGGACGCGCCGCGTCCAGTGGCGGCGCGCCTGGGGCAGCTGGTGGCCGCCAACACCCTCGGCGCTCTGCTGGGTGCCGTAGCCGCCCCTTTTCTGCTCCTGCCCTTCGTGGGCCCGTGGCGCGCGTTCGCAGTCGTGGGCCTGGTCTACGGGGTGGCCTCCCTGTTCGTGCCGACCCCTGATCGCCGGGGCCGGATGCTGCGCGACGGGGTCCTGGCCCTGGGCTGGCTGGGAATCCTGGCGCTGGCGAGTCCATTCTCGCTGCCCGCGGTCACGCCCGAGGCCGGAGAGACGCTGGTCTACCAGGTCACCACGCCTTCCGGAAGCGTGGCGGTGATCGAGCGCGACGGCGAGCACCTGATCCGCAGCGACAACCACTACAACCTCGGGGGCACGGCCGAGGTGCTTCATCAGGAGCGCCAGGGTCATCTGCCCCTGCTGTTGCACCCGGACGCGCGGCGCGTGGCGTATCTGGGATCCGCCACCGGGATCAGCGCGGGGGCGGCGACCCTCCACCCCGTGACCAGCATGCACCTGGTCGAGATCGCGCCCGGTGTGGCTGATGCGGCGCGCCGCTACTTCCGCGCTGCCAACCGCCAGGTGCACGAAGACCCGCGAACCCGGATCGTGCTCGACGACGCGCGGAACTTTCTCCGCGCCAGTCGCGAGCGCTTCGACGTGATCGTGGCCGACCTGTTCGTTCCGTGGCGGTCGGGATCCCATGCGCTCTACGCGTTGGAACACTTCCAGGCGGCGCGCGCGCGCCTGGATTCCGGCGGCCTGTTCTGCCAATGGCTTCCCCTCTACCAGCTCACGCCCGGCGAATTCCAGATGATCGCGGCCACGTTCCTCGACGCGTTTCCCGAGAGCGCGGTGTTCCGGGGCGATTTCTACGGAAGCTTTCCCATCGCGGCGCTCGTGGGGTGGAGGGATCGACCGGCCCCGTTCCGCGAGGTGTCGGCGGCCGCGGCGCGCATGGCGGCGATTCCGGGCTTCGACGACCGCTGGCTGCGGGATCCCGTCGGGTTCTGGAGTCTCTACGTGGGTCCCCTGGCGGGGCTCGCGACCGTGCTTCGCGACGTGCCGCGCAACCGCGACGATCGCCCCCGCTTCGCGTACCTGGCGGCGCGCTCTCACGTGGGAGGCGGCCGCGGTGTGAGCGATCCGATGGTGGGGCTGCGCTGGGTGCGATTCCAGGAGACGCTGCAGCGGGCGTCCCAGCTCGGCGGCAATGCGATCGACCCGGGAGACGCGATCTACCCGGGCCTGGATGCGCGCGCGCGGGAGGCTTCCCATGGCGGCGCGCTTCTGCAGGCGGCCAGCTCCCTCTGGGTGGCCGGCCGCGCCCAGGAGGCGGCCCAGTTTCTGGCCCGGGCCAGCGAACTCCTTCCGCCCGAGCTGCTGGCCCAGGCGCCGGCCGACCCCAGCGCAGCCGACGTCTGGCCCGACTGAACTACTGGATCCGGCGGTCGGCCCCTGCCCACTCCTTGTCCCGCAGGCGGAACTTCTGGATCTTTCCGGTGGCGGTCTTGGGCAGCTCCATGAACTCCACCGCCTTCGGGCACTTGAAATGGGCGATGCGCTCTCGGCAGAAGTCGATCAGATCCTGCTCCGTGGCCTCTCGCCCGGGCCGGAGCGCCACGAAGGCCTTCGGGACCTCGCCCCACTTCGGGTCCGGCATCGCGACCACCGCGCACTCGAGCACCGAAGGGTGCTTCACCAGCGTATGCTCCACCTCGATGGTCGAGATGTTTTCGCCGCCGCTGATGATGATGTCCTTCTTGCGGTCGCGCAGCTCGAGGTAGCCGTCCGGGTGCATCACGCCCAGGTCGCCCGAGTGGAACCAACCACCGGCGAAGGCGTCCGCCGTGGCTTCCGGGTCGTCGAAGTATCCCTTCATCACGTTGTTCCCACGCATGACCACCTCGCCCATGGTCTCGCCATCGGCGGGAACGTCGACCATCTGGTCGTCGACCACCCGCAGGTGGGTGGCGACCGGATACGGCACACCCTGGCGCGACAGGACCCGGGCGCGGGCCGCAACGTCCAGCTCCTCCCACTCGGGCTGCATCTGGCAATAGACGTGGGGCCCGTAGGTCTCGGTCAGCCCATATAGGTGGGTGATGCGGATGCCCAATTCCTGCATCCGGGCCAGCAGGGTCGGCGAGGGCGGGGAGCCCCCGGTGGCCACCCGCAGCGGCGGATCGAATCGGATGCCGCGGGCAGAGGGATCCTCGGACAGCATCAGCAGCACCGTGGGAGCCCCGCAGAAATGGGTCACCCGGTGCTCGCGGATCTGCTGCAGCACCCGGGCCGGTTCGATGGCGCGCAGCATCACGTGGGTCCCCCCCGCGGCCGTGACGGCCCACGGAAAACACCAGCCGTTGCAGTGGAACAGGGGAAGCGTCCACAGAAAGATCGAATCCCGGTCGAGGCCGTGCACCATCACCTCGCTCAGCGCGTTGAGCGTCACGCCGCGGTGGGTGTACATCACGCCCTTGGGGCTGCCGGTGGTGCCGGAGGTGTAGTTGATCGACGTGAGGCGATCCTCGTCGTCCAGTGCGCTCGAGGTGGGCAGCACCGGCGCGCCGTCGAGGAACGCGTCGAAGCTGGGGCCGTCCAGGGGCGACCCGATTGCGCCGGCCAACGGATCCTCCAGGTTCACCCAGGTGGGCGAGGTCTCGACACTGCCCCGGTCGATCTGGCTCGCCAGCTCGGGATCCACGAGCACCACTTTCGCCTGCGAATGATTCAGGATGTACGCAACCTCTTCCGATTGCAGCCGTGTATTGACGGTCACCAGCACCGCGCGCACGCGCAGAACGGCGAAGTGCGCCGCGAGCACGCCGGGGACATTCGGCGCCAGCAGCGCTACGCGATCGCCCGGCATGATTCCGGCGCGCACCAGGGCGCCGGCGAAGCGCCCGACGAGTTCGGCGAAGCCGGACCAGCTCCACCGGCGGTCGCCGTAGATCACCGCGGTCTTGTCGGGAAACACGCGAAGCGTGCGCTCGAGAAACGCCAGGGGCGTCAGGGGATCGTGGGAAACGCAGAGGTCCGGGGCCGGCACGCGCCCAGTATATCGTCACGGACTCGGACGCGGACCCGCAAAGGACGAGAACACGCGTCGCGCGCGAGGCAACGAGCCAGGTCCCTTCGGACGGGGAGTATCTCGCTGCGGAACTTCCGCTGCGACGTACGGACCCGGGGCCACCCCGCGCGCGACGCGCGAGCAGCATCTGCTGGCCTCATCATCGACACGTGGGAAGGCAGAATCGGTGCGGAGGATCACAATTGCGGGCCCGTGTGGGGCGGCCTCCGGGCGAGAAAAAGCCCCGGGAGCAGGTGCTTCACCCTTGCGCGGTCTACGGCATCCGCGCTCCCGGGGCGGTGGCGCTGGGAACCTCGCGTCCCCCTCACGCCGAAACGTCTCAAGCGATTCGGCCCGGCGTCAGGACGCCGCCACCTCACTCGCCGTAGAGCATTGTTGATGCACTGAATCACCTCCGTTTCGGCGTAGGGAACACCCAGCGAGGCCCAGACCCCGCCTCCGGTCCCGGTTATGGGGTGGTCGCCGAAACCTCCCCTCCGGGCCGCCCCACGCACACGACCGAACGCTCCGGCACGCGGCGCGGGACTCGGGGACGAGTGAGGTCCCCTGTCCCGACCTTATCGGAAGGCCGTCCAACCCACCACAGCCGGGTCGCGGGCGTGCAGCAGCTGCCGAACCTGCGCTCTACACTCGCGGCCGCATGGATGCCGCCCCAGACCTCCAATGACCCACCTCCGCGTCATCGGGCTCCTGATCGCCATGACCGTGGCGATCGCGAGCTGGGGGCTCACCTGCAGCGCCTGGCGCTACGACCGCGTGATGGCGGGCATTCTTCCCCTTTCACCCCGGAGCTTCGGGCGTCTGACCGTGATCACGCTGGGTACCGGCGGAGCCCGGGAGAATCCGGATCGCCGCGGGCCCAGCCTGGCCGTGGGCTTCGGTTCCCGGGTCGTGCTCGTGGATGCCGGGAGGGCGGTGGCCGAGTCACTGCGGGCCGCGAAGATCCCCGTGTCCCAGGCGGGGCCCGTCCTCCTCAGCAACCTGCTGCCCGAGAACACCGTGGGTCTCGACGACCTGCTGTTGACGGGCTGGCTCGATGGTCGCAGCGAGCCCCTGCAGCTGGTGGGGCCCGTGGGTACCCGGGCCCTGGCGAACGCACTCGTGGCGGGTCACCAGCGGGCGATCGCGGCTGCAACCGCGGCGCGCGGCCTGGCGCCCGCAGGCGCGAGCTTCCAGGTGGAAGAGATCGACGAGGGCTGGTCGCGGTCGTGGGACGGCGTCACCGCCACCGCCGGCGCCCTGCCCGGCGGTCCCGTGGAAGCCTTTGCCTGGCGCCTGACCCACGCAGACCGATCCGTGGTGGTGGGAGGCAGTGGTTGGGCCGACGGCGCGTTGGCCGCGTTCGCCCACGGCGCCGACGTGCTGGTGCACGAGGCGGTCTTCATCCCGACCCCCGAGGTGGCCGCTGCACTGGAGCTTCAGGTGGCGCCCGAAACCCTGCGGCGCGATGCCGCCCTGCACACGGGGCTCGATCGGGTGGGCGCCCTGGCGCGCGAGGCATCGGTCTCGACGCTGGTGCTGGTTCGCCTGTTCCCGCCGCCGGTCTTCGACCTGCAGATCACCAGCGTGGTGGACGACGAATTCGACGGCAGGATCGTGATCGCCGACGACGGCGACGAGATCACACCGTAACGCCGGGCTCTTGTTGCGGTTCGGCCGCGGGCGCGGGGGGCGGCAGGGCCCACGGCAGCGGATCCGCGGGTCGGTCGTCCTCGTCCCGCTCCCCGCTGAATCGCCGCCGCTGCTCGACGTAGTAGGAGACGCCCGGGGCCTGGGCGATGGCTTCGTCGATGGTGGCGATCGCCTGGTCGTTCCATCCCAGCTGGTACTGAACCTCCGCCAGGGTATCCAGGATTCCGGGAATCGATCGCTCGGTCTCGACCACCGCCCGCTCCGCCAGCTGCAGGGCCGCCTCGAACTCCTCGCGCGTGGAATTCGGCGAGATGGCGATCATCCAGGCCTGGTCGTTGAGTTCCCCGGGCGATATGCCCGGAAGCCGCACCAGTCGCTCCGCGTAGCGCGCTACGTAACTCCCCCTGCCCCCGAACTCGGCCGTCGCTGCGCCCAGCGACAGCAGAACCCAGGCCACCACGGCCAGCGTGGCGGCGCGCAGCCACACGGGATCGCGACCCGTGGGCAGGCTGCGACCCGCGAACGCGCCGGTGACCAGGAACCCCGCGATGAATCCCCCCACGTGGGCAGCGCCCGCGATGAAAGGGACGAGCGTCATGATCCCGGCGTTCACCAGCAGCAGGACGACGAAGGCGCGGCGCGGAATCCGAAGCCAGACGGGCAGCTGCTCGGCACAGCGAAGCTCGAGCCACATGGCGGCCCCCGCCAGCCCGAAGACCACCCCCGACACACCCACCACCCGGCCGTAGCCGGCGATGGCGCTGGCGCCCATGGCGGCCACCGCCGAGATCGCCATCACGACCGTCGTGCGCCGGCTGCCCAGGGGGCGCTCCACCAGTGTCCCCAGGGCCACCAGCGCAACCAGGTTGAGCCCCAGGTGGATGGGAAAGGATGGAAGACCGTGCAGGAGCGTGGCCGTGACGATCCGCCACAGGTCTCCGTCCTGCACCAGGATCGGGATGAACGAACCCACTGTCTCCAGAGGAGCACCCAGGGCAAGCTGCAGGGGAAGCATCAGCAGGCAGGCCGCCGCCAGGGTCCAGGTGGCAACGGGGCGCGACGCGCCCAGGGCGCGCGCGCCCAGCTCGGCCATGCGGACCAGCCGCTCCTCGCCGTCGGGGAGGTTGCTCACCCGGAGCAACAGGGCGCGCACCAGCTCGTCGGGGCCGTGGGGATCGACGAAAACGCGCCGCGACAGGGGATAGACGGAGCCTCGGGCCCCGATGAAGACGGTGCGCGGCGACGCCAACACCTGGGTGATCTCCGAGTAGGGGGTGTAGGTGTGGCCCCGCCCGTTGGGCGAGAGGGGATGTTCGACCCCCTCGGCGCCGAGCACGATGGCATTCGGATACCCGTGCAGGTGGAATCGATCGGTCATGACACGAGGCTAGCAACCAGGCTGGCAAGGGGGAGCGACAACGGCCTCCCGGACGTCGGACCCTCGGGTCAGGAGCGCTTCGGCAGCGGCAGGGTCGGGAAGATGCGGCTGAAGACCAGGTAGACCAGGACGAAGGCACCGAAGAAGCCGGCCGCGATTCCCAGCTGGATCGGTCCCAGCCAGGACATTCCATCGTCGGGCATCAGCGACGGCCAGACCAGCGCGTTGCGCTCGAACCAGAAGCCCGCCAGCACGAACGCCGCCACCGTGCCCAGGATGGCCGGGGTCTGCTTGGGCTTCTGCCCCAGCAGCACCCAGAAGGGCACGATCCAACAGCCCACCCAGGCCGTGAGCGAGAGCCGGACGTACGGCTCTTCCAGGCGCGACAGGACGAAGTGCCAGGTGTCCTGGAAGAACTGGCTGCCCAGGCGGGCCTCCAGGAACTGGGTCTCCTCGGGAAGATTGCCGTACCAGATCACGATGTACTGGCTGAAGAAGAGGTACATCCAGAAGATCGAGAACGCGAAGATCATCTTGCCCAGGTCGTGCATCCGCGCCGGCGTGATCTCGCCGCCCCAGCCCGCGGAGCGCCGCAGCAGCACGCAGATCAGGGCGGTGGACGCGATGGCCGACAGAAAGCCGCCCCACGCGAAGTACCAACCGAAGATGTTCGAGTACCAGGTGGGCGTAAGCGACATCACCTGGTCGTAGCCGATCACCGTGTACCCGAAGGCGTAGGCCAGGCAGATGATGGGGGCGAGCACCCGGAGCTTCCGGTCCGACTCGGCTCGCTCCTGGTCGTCGCCCCGCCAGTTAGCCGTCCAGCGGGCGAACATGCCCTGGGCCGCCGGTGCGCGCTCGCTGGCGCCGTGTAGCGCCGGCCGGAACGACAGGCGCAGGAATCGCAGGGTCAAGAGCGCCATCACCAACAGGATCGCCAGGTCCGTGATCATCACCCGCGGCATGTTCAGCCACGGCTCCTTGCCGGGGGGCGCTCCGTGGATCCAGGCGGCGTAGATGTACTCCTGCCCGAAGAATCCGATGCAGCCGAGCACGAAGGTGATCGGGACCCAGGCCGCCAGCCCCTCGGCCACGTGGCGAACCGGGCCGGCCCAGCGGGCCCCCACGATCACCAGCGCACAGGCCAGCACCATGCCACCCTGGGCGAGGGTGCCAAAGTAGAGGTAGTTCACATGGAAGGCGATCCACGCGGTGGCCGGGTCATCGCTTGCCAGGCCCATCAGGAAGGAGAAGACCCCCACCACGATCAGGACCCCGCAGACCGCCACCACCTGGCGCGGCAGCTCGCGAGGATTCGCCGTCTCGACCCCGACGATGCTCACGGCTGGATTCCCTTCTGCTTGTTCAGGTAGCGGATGTAGTTGACGATGTCCCAGCGGTCGTCCGAGGGGATGCGCGCGTAGCCGGGCATGCGCCGGCGGCCGTAGCGGACCGTGGTGTAGACGTGACCGTCGCTCCTGGCGGTGGCCACCACCAGGGGCAGGACGCCCTGCAGCGGGCCCTGGATCGACCCGGTGGCGCTCACCGGCCCGTCGCCCATTCCGGACGCACCGTGGCAGGCCACGCAGTAACGCTCGAACTGGAAGCGGCCGTTCTCCACCGACGCCAGATTCATGGCTCGCGGATTCACCAGGGAGTCGGACGCGGAATCCACCAGGTTCGAGACCTCCGCCTCGCCCCCGTCGATGGGCACGCTGCCCTCGGGCGGCACGAAGCCCTCCACCTGGCCGTCGAATCCCACCCTTTCAAAGGCCTGGATCGCCGGTTGCCACTTCATCTGCGGCCACCAGTCGTTGGACCACTGCTCCCAGCAGGCGATCGGACCACAGCAGACCAGCGCCGCCAGGAGGGCCCGCGTGCGCAGGTGGCGGCGACCGCTAGCGCTCGACAAGGTTCACCTCCACGGCGCCCTCGGCCCGCATCAGGCCTTCCACCTCGATCACATCGCGATCGGGACAGCGCACGGCCACGCCAAACTCCTCTGCCGAGAAGCGCGGGCTGTAGGCCGCGTCCCGGGAGAAGCTCGGGAGCCGTCCCACTACGAACAGACCCAGGGCGGTGAGCAGACCCCCGAACAGGATCGTCAGCTCGAAGGCGATGATCGTGTAGGGCGGGATCGACGAGTAGGGCTTGCCACCGATCGCGATCTGCCAGTCGTTGGCCATCCAGATCGTGAGGGCGTAACCGGTGATCACGCCGGTCAGCCCGCCGATCAGGGTGAAGATCCGCACGCCGCTCGGCTTCTCGATCACGGCGTCGTCCACCTCGGCGAAGGGTGCCGGCGAGTAGGTTTCCAGGTCGGTGAATCCCCGACCGCGCAGCTTGCGCGCGATGCTCGCCACCTCGTCCGGCTTCTCGTAGACCCCAAGCAGCTGCGGCATCAGTGCGCCCCTCCTGCGTGGGCCTTCGCGTGGATCGCCAGTTCCTTCATCTCGGCGATCGCCACCACCGGGAAGAGCTTGAGGAAGATCAGGAACAGCATGCAGAACCAGGCGAAGCTTCCCGCCACGATGCCGAGTTCGGCCCAGCTGATGGTGTAGATGCCCCAGACCGCCGGGTCGTACTCCCTGGACAGGCCCGTGATGATGATGACGTAGCGCTCGAACCACATGCCGATGTTGACCAACACCGACAGCACGAACAGGGTGGGCACGTGGGTGCGGATCTTCTTGAACCACAGCAGCTGCGGGAACATCACGTTGCAGCTGATCATGACCCACGTGGAGATCCAGTACGGTCCGAATGCGCGCAGCCAGAAGGCGGTCTGCTCGGCCTCGACGGCGCTGTACCAGGAGATGAAGTACTCGGCGACGTACGCGTAACCCACGATCAGGGAGGTGAGCAGCAGGAACCTGGACATGTTCTCCAGGTGGTAGTTGGTGATGTAGCCCTCGAGTCCGAAGATGCGCCGCACCGGGATCATGATGGTGAGCACCATGGCGAACCCGGAAAAGATCGCGCCCGCCACGAAATAGGGGCCGAAGATCGTCGCGTGCCAGCCGGGCACGATCGACATGGCGAAGTCCCAGGACACGACGCTGTGCACCGACAGCACCAGCGGCGTGGCCAGTCCCGACAGGTGCAGCACCGTGCGGTTGTGGGACTTCCACTGGCGCGAGGTTCCCTGCCAGCCCAGCGACAGGATCGAATACAGCACCCGGCGCCAGCCGCTGGCCCGGTCGCGGGCAATGGCGATGTCCGGGATCAGCCCGATGTACAGGAAGACGATCGAGATGGTGGCGTACGTGGAGATCGCAAACGTGTCCCACAACAGCGGGCTCTTGAAGTTCACCCACAGGCCCCGCTGGTTGGGGTACGGCAGGATGAAGTACGCCTTCCAGACGCGCCCCACGTGGATGCCCAGGAACATGCCTGCCGTGGTGACGGCGAAGACCGTCATGGCCTCGGCGCTGCGATTGATGGCGTTTCGCCACCTGGCGCGGAACAGGTAGAGGATCGCCGAGATCAGGGTGCCGGCGTGGGCGATGCCCACCCAGAACACGAACGTGACGATGTAGGCGCCCCAGAAGACCGGGTGGACGTAGCCGGCGATGCCGAGGCCCTCATAGATCTGGTAGATCCAGATGACGGCGGCCATCCCCACGATACTCATGGCGATCAGCAGCAGCAGCCAGTAGCCGGGGGATGTCCCCTTCATCACGCCGAGGATGTCGACGTTGATCTTCGAATCCGGCGGCATGGGAGCCGTTCGGATCATCGCTGCTACCGATTCAGCGGGAGGCGGCGGCGTCATCCGTGCTCCGATCCTTCGCCATCCCGGTCCACCTTGGCCAGGTAGGTGATCGACGGGCGCGTGTTGAGAACGTGCAGCACGTGGTAGGCGCGCTCTCCTGCCTGCACGGCTTCAATCGAAACGCGCGACTTCTCGTCGCGCAGGTTCCCAAAGGTGATGGCCTGGGTCGGACACGTCTCGGCGCAGGCCGACGTGACCTCCCCGTCGGCGATATTGCGAACCTGGTCCTTGGCCACCTGGCGAGCGCCCTGGATCCGCTGCACACAGAAGGTGCATTTCTCCATGACGCCCTGGCCCCGTACGGTGACGTCCGGGTTCAGCATCAGGTTCATGGGCTCGGGCCAGTTGTGGATGCTGTAGTCGAACCAGTTGAAGCGGCGCACCTTGTAGGGGCAGTTGTTCGAACAGTACCGCGTGCCGATGCAGCGATTGTAGATCATCCCGTTGAGGCCCTCGGGATTGTGATAGGTGGCGATCACCGGACACACGGGCTCGCAGGGCGCCGCGCCGCACTGTTGGCACAACATGGGCAGATTGCGGACGTCGGTGCCGCCAAGCACCTCGTGATCCTCGTGGGGGGGCCGGCCTCCCTGGAGGGTGGGCTCGCCGTCGCCCAGATAGCGCTCGATCCGGAGCCACGTCATCTGGCGAGACCGCAGCGCCGCTTCCTCCCCCACCGAGGGGATGTTGTTCTCGATGGCGCACGCCACCACACAGGCGCTGCAGCCGGTGCAGCGATCCACGTCGATGGACATGCCCCAGCGGTACGCGCTGTCTTCCGCCGCGTCGGCGGCCGGATCGTAGGGGCGCAGCATCTCGTGGCCGCCGCCGTGGCTGCCGCTCTCAGCGTGCCCGTTTCCGGCGGAAACGGCCGCGCTGCCCCCCGCCGCCAGGGCCACAAGCGACACGCTCTGGGCCAGGCCGCGTCCGCGCTGGTTGTCCGTGGTCTGGGTCAGCGCCAGGCGCTCGTGGCCGCCGGTGGGGCCCACTTCCGCCTTGGCGGTGAGCCAGGCCCGCCCGCCGGTCTCGTCGGTGAGCGACGGCAGCAGCGAGATCACGTTGACGCCGCGCGCCTGCCCGTTGCGCGAGGCGTGGCGCCCCACCGTATGGCCCTGGCCGATGGCGATGGCCACCACGTCGTCGCGGATTCCGCCGCGCGGCAACACCGGCACTTCCAGGTTTCCGTAGGTGGTCTTCACGGAGACCACGTCCCCCGCCTCGACGCCCAGGGAAGCCGCGGTGTTTCGCGACACCTCGGCCCAGGACTGCCAGGGGATCTTGGTGACCGGGTCCGGCGTCTCCTGCAGCCAGGGCAGGTTCGCGCCGCGACCATCGTGGAGCAGCGGCGACGGGTAGGCCAGCAACACGAACGAGCCGTTGCCCTCCAGCTGCGGCTCCTTCAGCTCGAGGGTGGTCACGCTTTGCGCCACGCTCACGTCGATCGTCGGCGCATCGCCGTACACGCCACCGCGTGCCCGCGCGGCGCGGAAGTCGGTATCCGACCAGGCCGAAGCCAGCACGTCCCGGAAACTGCCCGACGGCAACTTTCCGCCCACCGGATCACCGATGGCGCGAGCGGTCTGGAGCAGCGTGTCTCCCAGCGACTGGGTGTCGTACAGGGGGCGGATCGTGGGCTGCACCAGCGAACGCACGCCCGGCCGCGAGAGCCAGTCGCCCCACGACTCCAGGGGCGTGTGATCCGGAAGCACCAGGTCGGCTCGCGCCGTGGTCTCGTCCGGCGCGCTGGCGAACGACACCACGAAGTCCACGTTCGCGAGCGCCGCTTCGAACCCGGCGTCCGGCGGCAGCGAGTAGACCGGGTTGGCGCCGTGGATCAAAAGCACATTCACGTCGCCCGATTTCATGGCGTCGATCAGGCGCACCGCCTGGCGGTAGCTCGACGGAGCGCCCGGGTCGCTCTCGGGCCGCGGCATCCGGACCGTCTTGCCCAGGGCGCCCGAAACGGCGTTGAGCAGCAGCACGGCTCCGGTCGTTGCCACGGCCCGGCGGCCCGTGAGCGCAACTCCCGGGGGCAGCGCCGCAGGGCGCGCGCTGTGGGCCATGGCCATGCCCACGCCGTGGATGGTGGCAGCATCCACGCCCGTGGCGGCGGCTACCGCCTCCGGCGAGAAATTCTCGAGCACGCTCTGGATCAGGTCCGGGTCGCCGCCGGGGGAACGCCCCTGCGCCCGGGCGCTGTCGAACACCACCCGGGCGATGGCCAGGGCGAGGATGCCCTCGGTTCCCGGGCGCGCCGGCAGCCATTGGTCGGCACTGCCGGCGGTGGTGGTCTGGCGGGGGCCCACATAGACGAGGCGCGCGCCGCCGTCCGGGTGGTCGTGCACGTCGCGCGCCGCCGCGATCTGGCGAGCGTGCTCGATGGGAGAGATCCAGCTCTCCATGGAGTCGGCGCCGAAGTCGATCACGAAGTCCGCGTCGGTCAGGTCGAACTGCGGCCGGCTCGCCACCCCGAAGACTGCGCGCGAGGCCTCGGCCAGCGCCTCGTAGGCGAAGGGCTCGTAGGAGACGCGCCGGCCCGCGCCCACCGCGGCCACCCACTGGTCGATCAGGCGACCCAGCGTGGGGCCCGTGGCGCCGCCCAGAACCGCCGTCCGCTCCCCCGCCCCGCCGATCTTCTCGGCCAGAAGACGGGTGGCGGCCTCCCACGTAATGGTGACCAGCGAGCCGTCTGCCTGTCGGGATCGGGGACCGTGGAAGCGATCCGGATCGAAAGTGCGTCCGATCCCCGCCTGGCCGCGCGCACACAGCGCACCCCGGTTGACCGGGTGTTCGGGATTTCCCTCGAGCTTCACCGGGCGACCCTCGCGCGTGCGAACGATCAAGCCGCAACCGGCGGGGCACTCCTGGCAGGTGGAAGCGTAGAAGACGGGAAGACCGGGCGTGATCACCTCGGGCTGCACCACATAGGGGATCAGCTTCTCGATCGGCTCGCAGCCGGTCGCGGCGGCGCTGCTGACGCCGACCAGCTTGAGAAAATCGCGACGATCGAACTCGGCCATAAGCTTCCTTATTCCGAAACCGCAGTCACTGCCTAGCCTAGTAGTGGCAGGTGTAACAGTCCTGCGACGCGCCCTCGTGGCGGTGACAATCGATGCACCATCCCATCTCGGGCTTCGTGGACGGCAGCAGCCACGGCCACCAGATGGTGTCTTTCGTCATGTAGAGCTTGTCCATCTCCTCGACCGCACCGTGGCAGCGTTGGCACTCCACACCCGCCCGGAGGTGGCGGTTGTGTCGGAACTGCACGTATTCCGGAAGGCGATAAACCTGCTCCCATTGGATCGCCTCGCGGTCCTCCCAATGCTGCTTGAGAACGCGGATCCCCTCGAACTCGTCGTAGCTCTTGGGAAACTGGGAGTGGCACCCCATGCAGACTTCCAGCGACGGCACCCCGGCGGACGGCGAACGATCCGTGCCCGAGTGACAGTACTGGCAATCGATCTGGTAGAGCCCCGCGTGGTGTTTGTGGCTGAACGCGATGGGCTGGAGCGGGCCCGGCGCCTCGGGATCCGAGGCCGCGGCGTAGGAAAGGCAGGCCTCGCGGGTGGGCCACGGCCCGGCGAATTCGCGCGGAATCTCGATCGCGAGATGCGGGTCCTGCTCCTGGCGCGCCCGAAGCTCATGGGCTTCGCACACGCTGCCTGCCACCAGAGCCCCGTCTGCTTCTGCTTCAGCGATTCCCGGCCGCGGCGTCAGGAATGTCCACGCGAGCGCGCAGGCCACCCCGAGGGCGGGAACAGCGAAGGCCAGACGGGAGGTCGGTCGAGTCGAACTCATCCGGGAAGCTGGGTCTCCCTTGCCAAAACCGACTTTTCGCCGCGACCGGCAACCCCACCACGGGGCCGGAGCGGTTCGCGCCTCTCGTCCGACGGTCTCGCGAGACCGGGGGCCGCCGGTGGAACCGGCAGATGACCGGAAGCGCCAGAAAGGAAAACGGCGCGACGCTCATCGCGGTCGCGCTGCCTCTTATCGCTTCCGATGACGGGCGCTGGGATACAACGGAAGCCACGGCCCGTCAAGCCGGACGACGCTGCAAATTCGCCCGGGGGCGAAGTCCCCCGGAGGGGTTCGAGTCCCCGCGAGCCTTCCCTCCAGAGTTGACGTGAGACAGAATTTCGTCAATGATTCCAGCCTCTTCGGAGGCCGCCCCCGTGATCGACTTCGAGCCCAGCGAAGAGCAACAGCTGATCGTCGAAACCGTGCGCCAGTTCGCGGCCAATGAAGTGAGGCCGCATGCACGCGAGTGCGCCGAGTCGCGCAAGCTTCCCGAGTCGGTGCTCAGCCACGCGCACGAGTTGGGACTGGTGGCCAACGCGCTGCCGGAGGCATGGGGCGGCGGTGGCGAACGCAGCGCCGTGACCAATGTCCTCGTTTGCGAGGAACTGGCCTACGGCGATCTCTCCCTGGCGCTCGCCATCCTGTCCCCGTCGTTGATCGCGTTGCCCGTGACCGACTTCGGAAACGACGACCAGAAGAAGTCGCTGCTTCCGCTCTACACCCGGGACCATTTCGTACCGGGTTCGCTCGCGATCGCCGAACCCCGGGTTCGTTGGGACCCATACACGCCCGCCACCACAGCGCGTCGCGAAGACGGCGACTACGTGCTGGACGGTGAGAAGTGCCTGGTGCCCTGGATCGAGGGCGGCGAGATCGTCCTGGTGATTGCCAGCCTGGATTCCAGCGCCCAGGCGTTCGTGGTGCCCCGCGATGCCAGCGGGCTGCTTGCAATCCCGGAGAAGAACATGGGTCTCGATGGTCTTCCCACCGTCGGACTCGAGCTTTCCGGTGTGCGCGTTCCGGAAACGGCGCGCCTGGGCGGCGAAACCGGCGCCGATGTGCGTCAGCTGATCCACCGGGGGCGCGTGGGGCTCGCTGCGGCTGCGATCGGTGTGGCGCGGGCCGCCTACGACGTGGCCCGGGAATACGCGTTGGAGCGGGAAGCCTTCGGCGCTCCCATCGCCACCAAGCAGGCCATTGCCTTCAAGCTGGCTGACATGGCCATCGAGATCGACGGCGCGCGTCTGCTGGTGTGGGAGGCCGCCTGGATCCTGGATCAGGGCCGCGATGCCGTGCGCGAAGCCGCCCTGGCCTACCAGCAGGCCCGGCGCGTTTCCCTGGACATCGCCGACGGCGCGGTGCAGGTCCTGGGCGGACACGGCTACATCCGCGAGTACCTGCCCGAGATGCACCTGCGTGATGCCCGGGGCTTCGCAACATTCGAAGCCCTCACACTGGTATAGGGAGCCCGGTATGCCCATCGCGTTCGACCTCACCGAGAATTCGCTGAAGGCGAAGGCGCACTACCACGCCATGGCGGTCGACCACATGCGCCCGGTGTCCCGGAAATACGACGAACTCGAGCACGAATCGCCCCGAGAGTGGATCGACTGGTTCTGGAAGCACGGCCGGAGCGGCCCCGGCGGGGCACTGGATGGCCCCTCCGACGGGTTCGTCCAGGTGTGCGTACAGGCCGAGGAGCTTTGCTGGGGCGATGCGGCCCTCTACCTGCGCATGCCGACGCCGGCGCTGGGAGGCTCCGCCGTGGCCGCCGCTGGAACTCCCGAGCAGAAGGAGCGCTTCCTGTCGGCCTTCCGGGGCGACGGCACGCCGATCTGGGGCGCCATGGCGATCACCGAGCCTTCGGCCGGCTCGGATGCGGCCGCCATCGAAACCACCGCGGAGCTCGACGGCGACGAGTGGGTCCTGAACGGAACCAAGATCTTCTGCACCAGTGGCGAGAGCGCCTCCCAGTTCGAGGGCGGCTTCGTCGTGGTGTGGGCCACCGTGGACCGCAGCGCCGGTCGCGCGGGCATCAAGTCGTTCGTGGTACCGGCGCAGACGCCGGGGATGAAGCTCGCGGGACTGGAGAAGAAGCTCGGGATCCGCGCCTCGGATACGGCGACCCTGATCTTCGAGAACTGCCGCGTGCCGCGCGAGAACCTGCTGGGCAGCGCGGAGGTGAAGAAGCGCGACGGCAAGAGGTCGGGCGACAAGGGCTTCAAGGGCGCCATGGCGACCTTCGACGCCAGCCGCCCCATCGTGGCCGCCATGGCGGTGGGCGTGGGCCGCGCCTCCCTGGACTTCGTGCTTGAAGAACTTTCGCGCCAGGGAGTGGAAATCCGCTACGACGCTCCCCGCTTCGAGTCGAGCGCGGTGGAGCGGGACGTGATGGAGATGGAAGCGGAGCTGCAGGCCGCCCGCCTGCTCACCTGGCGGGCGGCCAGCATGATGACCCGGGGCCGACCCAACAACCTGGAGGCCTCCATGGCCAAGGCCAAGGCAGGGCTGGCGGTGATCCGGATCACCCAGAAGGCGGTGGAACTGCTGGGGCCGCCCGGTTACTCGCAGAAGTGGCTCGTCGAGAAGTGGATGCGGGACGCAAAGATCAACGACATCTACGAGGGCACCCAGCAGATCAACCAGCTGATCGTCGCCCGGCGCATCCTGAACTACTCTTCCGCCGTCCTGCGCTAGAGGGAGAATCCATGAGTGTGAACCCGGAGCTGCTTGAGATCCTGGTGTGTCCCGAGACGAAGCAGCCAGTGAAGCAGGCTGACGCCGACCTGCTGGCGCGCCTGACGATCGAAATCGAAGCGGGACGCCTGCGCAACCGGGGCGGCGAGCCCGTGACCCGCGTCCTGTCCGAGGCCCTGGTTCGCGAGGACGGGAAGGTGCTCTACCCGGTGGACGACGGAATCCCGGTGATGCTGATCGAGGAGTCGATCGAACTCTAGTCCACTTGTCTGCGCTCGCCTGCGGCTCGCTGCGCGCGGGCCTGCGGCCTGCTTGCGGTGCTGAGCTGCGGAACTGCCGAGCTGCTGGGGGAATTCCCGGCGTGTGCGCTAGGCGATCAGGCGATAGCCGTGGCCCCGCACCGACACGATGTGGCGGGGGTTGGCCGGATCGGGCTCGATGTAACGGCGCAGGCGAACGATGAAGCTGTCCACCACCCGGGTGCGCGTGTCGGGGCGCAGGCCCCAGACCTCCTCGAGCAGCTCGCCGCGAGTCGCGGCCTCGCCGTTGCGCTCCAGGAGCGCGCGCAGGAGACCGGCTTCGCGCGTAGTGAGGCTCACCAGACCGTCCGGCGTCTCCAGCTCGAAACGATCGAAGTGGGCCGTGGCGAGACCGATGGAGACCGGCCCCGACCCCGCGCGCGCGGGGCCGCTCGCGTCCCAGCGACGCCGACGCAGTAGACCCCGCACCCGGGCGAGCAGCTCGTCCAGGCGGAAGGGCTTGGTCAGGTAGTCGTCGGCTCCCTCCTCCAGGCCGCGCACCAGGTCCTGGATGTCGTCCTTCGCGGTCAGGATCAGGATGGGCACATAGTTGCCGCCGGCGCGCGCGCGGCGCGCGACTTCGATGCCGTTCACCTCCGGGAGCATGAGATCGAGCACCACCAGATCGAACCCCGCCTCGGGATCGGCGAGACGGAGGCTGGCCACGCGGCCATCCGGAGCCACCTCGACTTCGTGGCCTTCGGCCTCGAGATTGAAGCGCAGGCCGTCAGCCAGGTTCGCTTCGTCCTCTACGACGAGGATGCGCGACATCAGGACACCGGGGCCGCGGCGCGCAGGGTGACTACGAAACGGCTGCCCTCCCCGGACCCGCCGCTGCGAGCCACGACGCGACCCCCCTGACGCCGCACCAGGTTGCGCACGATGAAAAGTCCCAGGCCGAGTCCCCTCGCCGTCCGCTGGACGTCCCGCCCGGCCCGGTAGAAACGCTGGAAGACCTTCTTGAGCTCACCGGACGGGATCCCGATCCCCCTGTCGGAGATCTCCACCCGCACTCGACCATCCGTGCCCGACGAGACCGCGACACCCACTTCAACGGGGTCCTCCGAGTACTTGACCGCGTTGTCCAGCAGGTTGCGGAACACCACGGAGAGTTCTCCCGCGTCGCCGCTGACCACCGCCTGGGGATCCAGATCGAGGCGCACCGCCGCCTCGGGCAGCTGATGGCGGGTGCGGATCTCCCGGATCACCTCGGTCAGCAGCGACTGCAGCACCACGGGCTCAGCCACGAGGACCCGGCCCGGCTCCTCGGCGCGCGCGGCCGTCAGCACCTGATCCACCGTCTGGCTGAGCCGCTCCAGGTCTTCGTGCATGCGTCCGAGGAACTCGTGGCGCCGCTCCCGGTCCGGGTCGTGTCGAACGAGCGTGTCCAGGTACAAGCGCAGCGACGCCAGGGGCGTCTTCATCTCGTGGGTCACGGCGTCCAAGAAGGCCTGCTGGCGCTGGTTCACGCGCATCTCGCGCACCAACCAGGCACACAGCCAGACCAGTCCCACGATGAGCAACGCGAAGAACAGGGTGCCGAAGATCAGGAGAACCCAATCCAGGGTGGTGAGGCCGCTGGCCACGCGGCGCACGTCGCTCACCACCAGCACCTGCCACGCCACCGCCAGCGTCAGCGCCAGCAGGGTCAGCACGATGCCCAGCGTGAGCGGGAAGCCGATGGATCGCCGCGCCACGAGCCCCTCCCGAGAAAGAGGGTACGCTAGAAACGAAGCGGCGTCTGGGCGCCGTCCGGACGATCTGGAAGCGATGCGGTGGGTTCGAGTTCATAGACGGCGCGGCGGCCGGCTCCTGCGAGGGCTGCTCGCGCTGCTGGCCTGTGGCGCGGCTTCCGCGGCCGAGTTGCCCCCGGAGGACCAGTGCCCGCTGGTCACCGGCCTGCCGGGCCAGCCGGCGGGCGAGGATGCCGCTGCGCGTCGTCTGCGCTCCGGGATGCTGCTGGCCTACGAGGACGTGCTGGTGTTGCGGTCGCTGCTGCCCGACGAGATCTGGCAACACCGGGAGCAGTTCTTCCACGACGGCATGCGCATGCTGATCGGGCCCTGCCACCGGCGCTACCCGACGCTCTCCTTCTACCGGGAGGCGACCGAGCGGTTCGGCGGCGTGGCAAAGCTCGACGACGAGGGAAACCTGAGCGGCTACGTGGCGGGAACCCCCTTCCCGCCCAATGACATCGATCCCCGCGCCCCGGACGCGGGGGCGCGCTGGGCATGGAACGTAGAGCACCGCTTCCGGGGCGCCGCCCACGAGGGCCCCTTCCGGGTGGTGGATCTGCCAAGCACCAAGGGCAGCATCCAGACCTTCTCCGGCGACTTCTTCTTCATCCAGACACGCCACCGGGCGGACCTGCCCGAAAGCGGCTATGCCGTTCCGGATACTCCCGATGCCCTCTGGATCGCCGGAGGTCGCTTCAAGGAGCCCTTTCGGGCGCGGCACCTGGCGTGGCGGCAGGAGCGCCCCGAAGAGATCAGCAGTCGCTACGAGGAGCCCGACGACACCTTCGTCTACATCCCCACGGCGCGGAAGTCGCGGCGCTCGGCCACGGCCTGGGTGGATGGCATGTTCATGCCCCGCTATCGGGTGAGCGGAGACCAGGCCGGAGCCGGCCTGTTCGTGGGCAACCCCATGGGGGGCGCGGGCGGCGGCGAACTCAACCCCGGATCTGCCGCCTCCAATCAGGCCAGCGAGCACATACGGCGGGGCTTTGTGGGCATGGCCCTGCGCCCAAACGCCTATGTCTGGCGCTACGAGGGCGAGCGCGAGATCCTGGCCCCCCTCAACGGCGCCCACAAGGACGAGCCGAACCGCAACTTCGGCCCCAGTGGCCTGTCCGTGGGCGCCGACCGCTGGGACGTGCGCTACGCGGTGGTGCTCCAGGGGATCGCGAGAGAGTCGAACGGTCCCTTCCAGACCCTCAAGCTCTACGTGGACTACCAGACCCAGCAACCGCTCTTCCTGGTGACCCGGCGAAGCCGCGGCACCTACGTGGACGTGGGCGTGCTGGTGTATCGCTTCAGCGGAGACATCCCTGGCTATCCGCTGTGGCCCAACGGCGAGAAGGCCATGGTCTTCGACCCGGTCCTGGCTTCCTTCTACTCGGCCCAGGACGGCAGTGGCTGGCGGCGCGAGAGCTACCGGATGATCTCCACGCCGCTCTCCGCCTCCAAGCTGCGGCGCTACACCACCTCGAGCTACCTGGCCGCCGGCCGCTGAGGCCGCGCCGGGCGCGGGCCGGAAGGCGTCGCTTCAGAAGGTCCAGCGCAGGCGCAGGAAGAGTTCGTCCCGACCTCGGAACAGCGAGAGCAGATTGTCCTCGCCGTTCTTGTAGGCGTTGGGGTCCGCCCGGTTCCCGTTGGGTGCGACGCCGCGGATCGGCATGTTCTTCAGCTCGGTCTGTCCGAAGAACAGGTTCGCGCCGATCGTGGCCGAGAAATTCTCGGTGAAGCGGTACTGCATCTGGGGCAGCACGCCGCCCGACTGGGACTGGAAGTCATACACCGTCACGAACTGCGGAAGCAGGCGGTCCTGGAAGTAGCCGGCCAGGATCGCGAACGTGAACAAGATGTTCCAGGGCCCGTTGCCGCCGAATCCCCCCTCGTAGTCGGTGAAGTACTGGAAGAACCACTGGGAGTTGAAGAAGAAGGTGCGGTTCGGATTCAGGAAGTTGATGAACGTGGGCCGGTCCACCGAGACCGTCAGGTTGAGCGTGTCGGTCTCGTTCACGCCGTTGAACGAGTTGGCATCGAAGACCGTCTCGCCGCCGACCCAGGTGAACTCCATGTTCCAGTTCGTCTTGGTCACGTCCTCGGCGAAGTCGGTGGAGAAACCAAGCACGTTGCGCTGGTCGTACTGGAGGACGATCTCTCCGCCGCTGTTCCACAGGAACACCCGCCGGCCGCGGCCGTTCGTGCCGCCGGCCTGCACCACGTTGCGCCGCGGGCCCGAGAGGCCCATGAATCCCTTCACGTTCGAACAGAACTGGGGGGCGGCGAACGAGCAGCGCTGGGGCGAAAAACTGTCGTTCGGATCGAAGCACTCGTTATCGGCCATGCGCTCCTGCTGGGAATCGCCGGCGCACGAGGAGGCCACGAAGAACATCTGCACGTTGTAGGAAAGCGCCGCGCCCTCGGTCTGGAACATGAATACATTCTCGGGGTTGGCGCCCATCAGCTCGGCGGAGAGGTCCCGGTTGAACCAATCGCAGTTGTTTCGCGACGGGTCGAGGCTGGCAGCGTCCTCGTCCGGCCTGCAGCCGGCCATGGGATGGAACAGGGTCTGGGCGCCGAGGAGCGGGATGCCCTGGCGGAACGGGATTCCGTCGGGGTCCTGCCCGCGCGAGTTCGACCCCTCGGCCAGCGTGCCGCCCTTGGCCGCGCACGATTCGAGCTGCTCGGACAGCGTTCCGCTTCCGAAGCCGCCGTTGGCGGGCGTGCCGTCGAAGCCCACCGCGCGAACCGGGATGCCGCCGATGTCGAGTTCGCCGTCGCCGTTGCTGTCGCCAAAGACGCAGCCGTCGACCGAGGGCAGGTACTCGTCCTGGAACGTCACCACGTAGCGCTTACCGGTGGGCGAGGATCCGTCAGCCTCCTCGCTGATGCTCTCGATTCCCCGGCATCCAGGCAGCACCACCAGCTCGCCGGTGCCCTCGTTGAATACGGTGCAGGGCTGTGCGGTATCCGAGTGTGCGCCCACGGGCTGGATGCTGGGCTCGAAGCCCAGCTGGGCTGCTAGCGCGCTGTCGTCGTACTCGCCCAATCGGAACGTATGGGGCTGCAGCAGGCTCTGGGCCGTGGTGAGCCAGGTGGGGAACACGGGGTTCGTGAATCGCAGTGGCACCGGGTTGTCCGTGGGGTCGTCAGGCGTGATGTCGATGAGCGGGAAGAAACCGCCACCCTTCGTCAGGGAGTCATTGGCACCGACTCGGCAGTACTGGGGCGGCACCGGCGAAGTGCGCTGGCAGCGGTCGATCATCCCGCCATCCGGGTCGACGCGCTCCGCCTCTGACGCCTCGAAGGCCGCAACCAGACGGGGGGTCCAGTTGTCGGGGCCCGTGCCCTCGATGCCCACCCACGACTGGAAGAGGAAGCTGGCATCGGCATTCAGGAGATCGATGCCGCCACCACGGGGAATCAGCGGGGTGTCCTCCTCCTCCAGCACGCCCTCCAGCACGCCGTCACCCGGATCCCGCTCCCGATAGATCGGCACCGCGTCCGCCGAGTCGCAACGGGTACCCAGGAAAGGTCCGCATCCCAGCAGGGCCTTCTGCTCGTTGGTGAGAGTGCTGTCCAGGGTGAGCCAGTCGGAACCGGCGTCGTAGTGGAAGCTCAGCTCCCGGCACGGTCCCGAATTGGCAGCCTGGGTATTCCCGTTGGCGCGGAAATCGGCGCAGTTGACGGTCTCGATCAAGCCGTCGCCGCCCGGATTCACGAACATCACGCTCGTCGGATTGTCCGGGTTCGGCAGGTTGATGGCGGTGTTGCGGGCCGTGATGATCCCGTCCCAGCCACCCGCCTGCAGCGACGCCACGCACGCGGCCTTCTCGGGGTCGGTGCCCATCGAGGGGTCGCAGATCGGGCCCCGGTCGCGGTTCATGGTCACCAGGGGCGCCGCGACTCCGTGGGCATCGGGATCCAGGCCGCGGGCCTGGCCCGTCAACGAGATGATGAAGGCGTTGGAGGCGGGCTCGCCGGTGAAGACGATGCTGAAGAACTCCGAGGCCGGGAACGGCGCCACACCGCCGGCCACCACGTTGGTGCTGCCGAAGATGGCCAGGGCACAGACGGTGGGGTCCAGACCGACGACACCCAGGGTCGCGCTACAGGCGAAGGCGTGGAACTGCTGGTTGGCCGGGTGGAACTCCAGCGCGTTCTGGGCCCCGCCGAAGTCGTTGGTGGCCTGGTAGTCGGCAGCGCCGCCCGCCTTGAGACACGGCCCATCGATGCCGATGCCCCGGGGGCTGGAAGAGAGCGGGTTCTTGGAGTTGCTGAAGTCGAGCTCGACGAAGCTGCCGTCCACGACCATCACCGGCGAGGTGCTCAAGCCCGTGGTGGGGTCGGTGCCCGGCGTGGCGCAGCCGCTGCCGGCGACGCCCGTCCAGGTATGCTGGAGGCCCGCATCGCCCCCGGCGAAGCGCGTCACCAACGGCCGCCCGGTGGCCAGGTCCACGTTGCGCTCGAAGTACATGATGGGATCGGGCGACGGGATATCGTCGTAGCCGTAGAAATCGATCAGCGCGAAGCTGAAGCGATCCCAACGCCACTCGACGCGGCCGCCCACTTCGAGCGCGCTGATGTCCTCCCACGGGTCCGGCGGCCGGTCGAAGCCCGCAACGCCCAGGCCGATGAAACCGTGAGCGGCGATTCCCAACGTGAGGCCACAGATGACGTCGAAGACGTACGGCTCACCGCAGGCGCCAAGGTCAGCCGGCTGGTAATCGTCGATATTGGCCGCGATTTCCACGCGCACGTCCTGGAGGGGTCCCACGTCCCAGAACGAGTAGATGAACTTGGCCGCCCACAGACCGATCCGGGCCTCCTCCAGCGAGGGCAGCGAAGACAGCCCGAGGTCCGTGGGATTGAACTGGTCGGTGGTGCGGAAGAGCTCCGTCTTGCCCCAGACGATGTTCTGGAGACCCAGGCGCATGTAGAGCCGGCTCTCGAGCATCTCGATGTCGAGGTAGGCCTCCTTCAGCTCCTTGTTGTCCTGCTGCGACTGGCCCCGGTTGAAGGCCCGGTCGGTCTCGTTGATGTTGAAGCCCGGGTCGTTGAAGTCGACGGTCTGCAGGGCCTGGATGTAGCCCTGACTGGGGTAGTAGACGCCCTGGGCGCTCAGCAGCGCAGCGTTCACCTCGGTGTCGAGAACGCTCAGGTCCGGCGCGGGCCGCAACGGGAGTTCGCCGCTGCCGCCCGCGATCTGGCGATTCGTGAATGGGTAGGCGCCGCCGTTGCCGGCCAGGCTGGCCACCCGGGAGCCGTCGGTGAACTCCTGGGCCGCGACGCTCCGACCGGACTCGTCGGCGCCGTTGGGGCAGCGACCCGGATCCTTGATGCGATCGGTTCCCGCCTTGCAATACGAGGCGTCGGGGCTGGTGACGTTGACGGTCGGGGCGCCCTTGGGGGGGAAATTCGGAACGATGTTGCTGAGATCCCCACCAAATCCCTCTTGCTCCAGCCCCTTGAAGACCGGGACGATGGGTTGGATGCCCGAGACTGTGCCGCCGTTGATGGCGAAGGTGTCTCCCACACTCACCGGGAAGGCCGGGTCCTTCTCCTGGAGATAAAACGACCGGGTCACGTTCCGGGTCCCAACCCTCACCCGGGTGACGATGATGAAGACTTCTTGCGCATCGAAGGACCCCTGGGTCTGCGCCTTCCGGGTCGTGGTGTCCGAGATGGGCGGAAGCTCGAACGTGTTGGTTCCGGAACCCATGTCGCCAAGGTCCACGGCGGCGCCGCCGGCCGAGGTCGAGAGCGCGAACGTGTCCGCGTCGATCACGATCGCGTAGTAGGCGGTGTCGTCCGTGAGCCCCGTGGGCAGGACGCCAGCCCCCGGGTTCTGGACTCCTTGATTGTCCAGGGTGCCCATGAGGGCGCGAATCGGCTGACCCGTTACGAGCCCGTGGGCGATCTGGGTGAAGGTATTGGTGTCGTCGTGGACCGACACCGGCAGGAAGGCCTGATTCGAGTCCGCGGGAACGACCCCGTCGACGAACTGCGTGAAGAGTGCCGTCTGGTTCTGCTCGAGCAGCGAGTCGGGAATCGCCAGGGTGTTGAAGAGCTGATCGCCCCTGGCGAACGGCACCCCATCGACGATGCAGCCCGCAGTCGAGGCGCAGTACTGCGGGGTGTAGACCGACTCGAAATTGGGCGCCGGGTCCAACAGGTCCATCGTGGGGTCGTTGGGGTCCGGGAGGGGCACCTCGGTGCCGCCGTTTTTAAACAGGGCCGGATCGCCCACCCAGAAACGTGTGCGCCCTGTGCGGTCCTTGATGACCGGGGCGATCTTGCCGCGGTAGGGATTGGCGCGATCGATGAGCAACGCCGACTCGGTCAGGAAGTTCCTGGGCAGCCACGGCGCCATCAGGGCCGCACCGGCGGCGCCGTTGCCCTTCTGGAACTTCGCGGCGAATGCGAAGTCGAGCACCGAGTTCAGGGTGTAGCGTCCGGGGTCGTCGTCCGGCGGGTTGATGCTGGCGAAGATTTCAGGGTCGTTCGGGTCGGTGGGGTCGGCGAAAACGTGGGCGGGCAGTCGGTCGGCGCCCTTGGCCGCCAGCAGACCCGTGGTCCGTCCGGAGGGCCGCGTATCCTCGAAGAGGTCCTCGACCGTATTGGGGGCGCGCCCGGGGTCGAGCAGCGGCTCCACGTCGTTCAGGTCGATCACGCCGGCAAAATCGCGGTCCTGGGCGTCGCTCAAACGGGGCGGGAGACGGCTCGAATCGTTGCCGAACACCTCTGCATTGGGCACCACACCGCAGCCGTGGGAGTACACGCAGTCGTAGCGACCCTCGAGCCGGACGTACGCGCTGATCAGATCGAAGGGACCCACACCATCGGGCGCGACGTCGAATTCCAACTCCAGGTTGAGGACGTTGTACCACTGGGTGAGGTTCAGCTCCTCACTGAAGGACTTGCTGATCCCGCGGACCTGCATCTCGTAGAAGCCGTGGGCCTGGATGCGGCCGTCGTACATCTCGGCGGCCTGGGCGCGCGGCAGAACCAGGACGACCAGCGCGAGCGCGGCGAGCCCACACGCGGCTCGTCGATCACAGGAACGTCGCCCGCTCATTCCTCGCGTCCTCCGCCCGGCTTTGACTGCTCTTCATTCCCGCATCACCGGCGGATGGACGCTGCCGGTATCGCGCTTTCCCCAGAACCCGGAGAACCGAAGTGCGAGAAGGCCCATTCCGGCCGGCCGCGAGGCCGCTCCGGAGAGCCCTCGGCACAGGATCTTCCGAACGCAGTTATACCCTCGCCGGAATCCCGAAAACAATGTTTTTCTTGGAGACGTGCCGACGGGCAGAAGACCGTCGGAAGGCGGACGAGACGCTCTAGCCGTCGTTGCCGGGGCTGGTGGGCTTTTGCGCGCCCAGTTTTTTGCCAGCGACCCCATTTTGCTCGGTCTTCGTGGCAGCCGCACTCTTGCGAGTCCCCTGTTTGAGGGACACTCGCTTGCGCGACACCTTCTTGCCGGTGGCCTTCTTGCGTGTCGCCTTCTTAGGTGTGGTCTTCTTGCCGGTGGCCTTCGCGCCTGTCTTCTTCTTGCGCGTAGTCTTCTTGCGCGTGGGTTGCGCATCCTCGGCAGCGCCGCGTCGGCCTCCCGCACGGGGCTGGAACTCGAATCCGTGGCGCCCATTCTCTTTGAGCACCAGGGTGGCGGAGAAGGGCCGCCCGAAGCGCGACGTGAAGTCGGTGAGGAGTTCGGTCTTCCCGTTCTCGAGATAGACAAGAGCCTCCTCCCGCGTGATCTCGCGCTTGCAGACCGTGCGGGGAAACACGAATCCGCAGCTCTTGGGGAGCGAGTCGTCCTTTTCGCCCTTGCCGAGCTGCTCTTCCGCGAGCTTGCGCTCGCAAATGAACTGCAGAGGCGATTCCACGATCGAGCACTCCTCCTTGAGGGGGCAGCGGCCCAGGGGCTCGGAATTGACCTCGTACTCGGGCTGGTCGCTGACACCCTCGCCTTCGTTCCAACCCAGCGACTTCACCTTGAGCTGCCACGCTTCGCGATCGATCTCGAGGTTGCCCTTGTAGGTGCGCCCGCTGCGAGCGGTGAAGCCGTCGATGGGCCCGGCCGCCCCATCCCTGAGGAGGTTGGCCACCGTGGCGCGATCCAGGTAGCGACCCGAGGTGTCCTTCCAGAAGCGCATGGGGCAGTCGTCCTCCCGCTCCACGCCTTCCTGGGGCTCGCAGCGGTAGAACCACGCCATCTCGATGACCTTGCGGCCGCAGCTGGGGCAGTCCCCCAGTGGCCGCATGTCGTAGAGCTCCTCGTACTCGAAGGTCTTGGCGATTTCCACGATTTCGCAGGCGTACTGCGTAATCTCGCGCATGAAGTCTTCGCCACTGCGCCGGCCTTGCTCCACCTCGAGCAGGTGGTTCTCGATCTCGCCGGTGAGCTCCGGGGAGGTCAGGCGGTCGATGTGGATGCGCCGCAGGGTGTCGATCAAACGGATGCCCTTGACCGAGGGCCGAAGCGCGCGATCCATGCGCACCGCGTACCCCTTGCCGATCAGGTTCTCGATGACGTCGGCGCGGGTGGCCACGGTTCCGATGCCCTTCTCGTGGAGCACCGCCGCCAGGTCCTCGTCCTCGATCTGCTTGCCCGCATTCTCCATGAGTGTGAGCAGCCGGGCCTCGCTGATGCGCGGCGGCGGCTTGGTCTCCTCCGCCACCAGCTCGGCGTCGCCGCATCGCACGGAAACGTCGCTGGCCTCGCTGCTCCCGGGAATCAGCGGCGCCAGCCGGGGGGTCTTGCTGTCTTCGTCGTCGGAGCGGAGCAACACCGAGCGCCATCCCTCCTCCATGAGGGTGCGCTCCCGGGTGCGGAAGTTCTCGGCACCCACTTCGGTGACACGCTCTACGCGCTCCCACACCGCCGGCGGAAAGAACGCCGACAGGAATCGCCGGGTCACCACGTCGAACAGGCGCAGGTCGTCGCCGGTGAGCGGCTGCTCCGGCAGATTGCCGGTGGGGATGATCGCGAAGTGGTCGGAGATCCCCTTGTCGTCGAATACCCGCTTGATGTTCTCGAGGCCGGCGCGCTGCAGGGTCGACGCCGAGTTCGCGTAATCGACGAAGCCCTCGCCCGGGTGTTTGGCGGCAGCGGCCAGGGCCCCGATCGTCTCATCGACCGTCTGGCGGTAGTCGCTGGGGAGACAGCGCGAGTCGGTGCGCGGATAGGTGAGCAGCTTGTGGCGGTCGTAGCAGCGTTGCGCCGCCGAAAGCGTGCGCCGAGCCGACCAGCCGTAGCGACGATGGGCTTCGCGTTGCAGGCTGGTGAGATCGAACAACGGCGGGGCCGTCTCGCGCGAGGGCTTGCGCGTCTCGCGGGCCACGCCGCCAGTGCCGGACACGGCGGCCACGATCGCCTGGGCTCGCTTCTCATCGAAGATCCGGTCGTCCTTCTGGGCATCGTCCTCGCCGGCCTTGAACGACGGATCGAACCAGGCGCCCTGGTAGGTGTGACCGTCGTGCTGAAAGGGCGTGGTAACCCTCCAGTAGGGGCGCGGCACGTGGGCGAGCACTTCGTGCTCACGCTCCACCAACATGGCCAGGGTGGGCGTCTGGACGCGTCCCGCGGACCAGGAGGTGCGCTCCTTGCGGCTCTTGAGCCGCTTGGTGAGCGCTCGCGTCGCATTCATGCCGATGATCCAGTCGGACCGGGCCCGGCAGGCTGCCGCGTCGGCGAGGCCCTGGAGTTCCTCGCCCGGCCGTAGCTCCTGGAAGCCTTTCCGGATGGCGCTGACGGTCATCGACTGCAGCCAGAGGCGGAGTATGGGCTTGTTGGATTCCAGGTGGTCGACGATCTCCCGGAAGATCAGCTCGCCCTCGCGGCCGGCGTCGCACGCGTTCACCACCGAATCGACGTCGTCGCGGGTGAGGAGCCGCTTGATGGTGCGGATCCGCTCGCTCTGCCCCTTCTTGGGTTTGAGGCGGAACTCGACGGGAATGATGGGCAGCGCATCGAGGGTCCAGCGTTTGTATTTGTCGTCGATCTCCTCCGGCGCGAGCAGCTCGAAGAGATGGCCCACGGCGAAGGTCACGACGCGGGTGTCGCTCTCGAAGTAGCCGTCGTGTTCGGTGAAGCCGCCGAGGGCTGCGACGATGTCGCGGGCGACGCTGGGCTTCTCGGTAATGACGAGAGCTTTGGCCAACGGACGATTCTCCCCCCGGGGCCGACGGATTCGGGCCCCTCCATTAGGCCGGCGTTCTTAGCCCGACGTTCCCGGCCTGACAAGCCGGGCGCTCCCGCGGCCCCCCTCTCCGACCCTCTGGGCGGCGCGCAGCCGCGGGCCTCATCGGTCGGGGAATGGGCGGCAAGACTTGAGACGCTGCTCGGCACCCCGCGGGGAAGTTGCGGGCAATCGGGCTCTCCGGCAGGTTCCGCGGCCACGAACGAACACCGCCGCGCGCCGGCGGGAGGTGACAGCATGCCGGACACCATCTTCGGCAAGATCGCCCGGGGCGAAATTGCCACGCAGATCGTGTACCAGGACGATCTCGCTCTTGCCTTTCACGACGCAAGCCCGCAGGCGCCGGTCCATCTGCTCGTCATCCCGCGCAAACCGATCGAGCGACTGGCCCTGGCGGAGGAAGGAGACGCGTCACTGCTGGGACACCTGCTCCTCGTGGCGCGTCGGGTCGCCGCGGACGCTGGCCTCACAGACTACCGCCTGGTGGTGAACAACGGCCCCGGCGCCGGCCAGACCGTCTTCCACCTCCACATCCACATAATCGGCGGCCGCCCCCTCACCTGGCCCCCCGGGTAGATCGCGGGGGGGGAAGTGAAGGGGCCGGCCCCGATTGCGGCGGCCCGCTTGCGGTTACGGGATCAGCTCGACCGGGATGGCGTTGAGGTTCCAGGTGAAGATGGAGCGGTCGTCGGGGCGCACGTAGATCAC
>JAQBHB010000070.1:0-15164 GCA_032128115.1 Deltaproteobacteria bacterium
TCTGATGCCATATGGCAGTACAATTATCGCCATATGGCAATGACCGCGACGGCCGGGCTGACCGGCACCGTGGCCGACCTCTTCGGCGGCCGCAAGGTTCTCAGGCGCGACATCAGCGAGCCCTCGGAGATGCTCGAGGCGGTGCGGAAGGGGCTTCCCTACGGCGCCTTCGAGGCGCTCCGCCAGGCCGTCTCCCTGCAGGCCGCGCGGGTCGCGGAGCTCATTGGCATCCCGCCGCGCACGCTGGCCCGCCGGAAGGAGTCCCGCCACCTGACCGCCTCCGAATCGGACCGGCTCTACTGCATCGCCCGCGTGGTGGGTATGGCCCAGGAGATCCTCGGCTCGCTCGAGAGCGCGGGGGAGTGGCTGCGGCGGAAGAACCGCTCCCTTGGCGGCGCCGCCCCCGTGGACCCCGCACTCCCGATGAGCGTCGACGCCTGAGCGAGGCGCTGGTGGCGACCCTGGTGAAGCTCCATCGGGTCGATCCCGGGTCCGTGGGGCTTTCCGACTTCGGTCGGCCGGAGGGCTATCTCGAGCGGCAGGTACGTCGCTGGTCCCAGCAGTGGGAGCGATCCGCCAGCGAGCCGCTTCCCGCCATCGACGAGCTGATCCGTCGCCTGCGCCGCGCGTTGCCCGAGCGCAGCGACGCCTGCATCGTGCACGGCGACTACCGTCTGGGAAATCTGGCGCTCGACCCGGCCGATCCGGGGCGGGTGGTGGCGATCTTCGACTGGGAGATGGCAACCCTTGGCGACCCCCTGGCCGACCTGGGATACACGCTCATCTACTGGGGCGAGGTGGGCGACCCGGTGTCCACGGACGCTGTCTTTCCCCAGGTAGCGCTCACGGCGCACGAGGGCTTCTTCACCCGAGCCGAGCTGGTGGAGGCCTACGCGAAACGGAGCGGCCGCGACGTTGCGGGCATCGATTTCTACCGGGTGCTCGCGCTCTACAAGGGCGCCGTAATCGCCGAGGGCATCTACGCGCGCTTCCTGCAGGGCAAGACGGTAGGCGCGGGTTTCGAGGCCTTCACACGCCGCAGCGGCGACCTGGCCCGGGCGGCACTGGCCATCGCCGACGCCTCTCCCCTCGAGGCGCTCCGCGGCTGAGGGCCCTGTTAGCGGCCGATGCGGCCGGCGCGGCTCAGGCGCGGGCCCCAGTACGCGTGGTCGAAACCCACCTGCTCGACGCGCTTTCCACTGGAGGGGGCGTGCACGAAGCTGCCGTCGTCCACGACGATCCCCACGTGAACACTCTTGGCGCCGTCCAATCGGAAGAAGAGAAGGTCGCCCGGACGCAGGTCGTTCACGTCGATGGTGCGCGCGCGCTTCTCCAGCATCCGGGCCGAGTGGGGCAGGCCGGAGACGCCTGCCTGGGCGTAGCTGTACACCACGAGTCCGCTGCAATCGAAGCCGCGCGGCGTGCTCCCGCCGTAGCGATAGGGGGCGCCGATCATGGCGTGTGCGTAGCGCGCTGCTCGGTCGCGATTGCCGTGCCCGGCGGGCGCAGACGAGTCCCGGGTGGTTGCGCAGCCGGCGGAAAGTCCCAGGCACAAGGTGCTGATGAGGAAGACGCAACGCACGCGGAGTCCAACCGGTGAAAGGGGCGGTCTGTCTTCTCATCGGCTCGTGGGCCGCCGAACCGGAGGGATCCGGGCCTCAGGGCCGCGATTGGATCGTGATCGCCATCACCGAGCCGAACGGATCGAGAAGGGTGTCGTGGCCACGCCGCGGAAAGCGTCGCCGGGCCTCATCGCGCAGCTCCGGGCGCATCACCACCACCACGCGAACTCCCGAGTCGAGCGTCTGCTCGGCTCGTTCCCAGCTCCCGGTGAAGTCCATGAAGACCCGGGGCGAAGCCCCCGATTCGAGGCGCTCTCGCAACAGCAGGAGTTCCAGCTCGAGTGGCGCCGTTCGCAGCTGCGACTCCAGGTAGATGCGCTCGTCTCGTGCGTTCGCTTGTGCCACACGTTCTCGGATCAGGCGCGCCGCCACGCCCTCGCGTGCCGAACCCCAGGCTTCGGGCACACCGGGTCGCAGCTGAAAGTAGCCGTGGACGGTACCGGCGGTGCTGAGCCCCAGCAGGAGGATTACGCCCACCCACAGAGCGCGCGGCGGGAACCGCCCCCGCGTGCGGCCCCACAGGGCGGCCGCTCCCCGGCCGGCCAGCACGCAGCACACTGGCGCCAAGAAGCCCGTGCGATAGGCGTGGGGACTCTCGGCAGGATGGCTCGAGAGGACACCGGCCGTCAGGCCCGCAGCCAGCCATACGAGACACAACTGGGATTGGAGACACAACTGGGATTGCGCACGGCGGAAGTCGCGGATCGCGAGCAGTGCGCCCACCGCAAACAGGACGCCCGTTGCGACATCCAGCATGGGCTCGCCCGACAGGTTGTGTCTCGGGTTGGGGTCGCCCACCCCGTGGAACATCCACAGGTGGCGGCCCAGGTTGCTTCCCAGCAGGGTCACGACGCCAAGTAGCCCGTCGCCCTGGCCGGCGATGGCCGCCAGCTCTCGCACGCGCACCCCCGGGAGCTCGGGGGCGAGCGCCCATCTTGCGAAGAGGGGCAGGGCGGCGACCGCGGTGCCCGCCAGGAATCCCAGCAGTTGGCGGTCTGCGCCGCGCGTCCGGGTCTGCAACGCGCGCAGCAGCAGCAACCCCAACGCGGCGAATAGCGCCACCTGCGCGGCCGCGTAGGTGTAGAGGGCCAGCCCAGCCACGATGCCGCCGTGAAGCGCGTCTCGTGGCCGTCCATCGAGCATGCCCCGGTATACGAAGTGGAAGCTCACCACGCACAGGGTGGTGGCGAGCACCTCGTCCCATCCCCAGCGGCTGAGGGTGGTGTGCCACGCCGAGGCGGCGAGCAGCCCCGCCGCCAGGCACGCGAAGGGCCTCTCGAGCATGGACCGCGCCAACACGTAGAGGGCAGGCACGGCCAGAATGCCGGGGATCACCGAGATCAGCTTGACTCCCAGCACGCCCGCGCCCGCGAAGACCGAACACGCGTACAGGTACAGGTTCGACGTGTGGACCCAATCGGGGCGCTCGGCGAACAGCGGCGTCGCCCCGAAAGGCAGGAAGCCATCCGATTCGGTGAGGGCGATGGCGTTGAGGACGGTGGCGGCCTCGTCGATCCAGAGGCCGAACGGAATCTCGGTGATCCGGAAGCCGCGAAGCGCGGCGGCGAGGAGCGTCACGCCAAGGAGCGGGATTGTGTCGGCCTTCGAGAGGCGGGTGGGTGCGCGTTCGCCTGGGACAGCGAGGGTTGCGGTCCACAGCGCGGCCAGCTAGCTGGCGAGAGCGCCCCAGCCGTCGCGATCCAGGATCACCGCGGCCGCGGTCAGCCCGGAGAAGACCGCGCACGCAAGCGCCGGGCCGATCCGCAGCGAGCGAGCGGGCGCCATGCTGCGCGCAGGTTACACCGCCGTGGCTGACCCGCAGGCCGCCACCGGGGCTGGGTCAGGCCGAGCGGCGGAATGGCCCCTCGATCTCGTAGGTGATGCCGTTGCCTCCCGAGATGGCGCGCTGGGAGCTGAAGTAGAGGCGGCGGCCCAGGGGATCGAAGGCGGGTCCCGTGAGCTCCGTGCTTGACTGGCCCGTCACCCGCACCAGGGGAGAAGCCACGCAGTCGGGGGTGAGCAGCACCAGCTCCAGGTTGCCCGGGTCTTCGGCCACCACCAGGTCGCCGGAGCGCGACGCAGTGATGTTGTCCACGTTGCTGAGCTGGACTCCCGGGTCGAGCGAATCGTCGTAGAAGATGCCGACGGTCTCCGTGGCCGGGTGGTAGTCCCAGACCCGACCGTCGCCCTTGGTGGTGAAGTAGATGTGGCCTTCGCTGCAGCAGATGCCTTCGCCGCCGTTGAAGGTCTCGGCACCCGCCACCTGTTGCCGTGTGGGGATCGGACTTCCGTCCGGGTCCGGCACCGTGGCCCAGCTGACGTTCCCACCCGAAACCAGTGCGGCTTCCAACAACCCAGCGCTCAGGTCACCCCAGACACTGGGCGTGAAGCGGTAGAGCAGACCCGAGACGCTGTCCTCCGTGAGGTACAGGCGCCGCGCCGCCAGGTCCACGGCGACCGCCTCGTGGTTGAAGCGGCCCAGGGCGGGCCGCGAAATCTTTGCGGTCAGTCCCAGCGGGTCGCACTCGTAGACGAGACCGTTCGCGACTTCCTCGCAGCTGAGCCAGCTGCCCCAGGGTGTGGCGCCTCCGGCGCAGTTGCGATTCGTGCCGGAGCAGATGGAGTAGGCGTTCACGATTCGCCCCCGGTGATCGAATCGGAGCGCGCCGACGCCTCCATTGCCGTTGGGGAGTTCGCTGTTCGAGACGTAGATGTGACCGCTGGGGATCCGGAAGACGGCGCCGCCATCGGCCGCCCGGTGCCAGGTGTGGCTCGTACCGGCAACCACCTGATTGCCCTGGGCGACGATGCGCGATCGGAAGCCCGCCGGGAGCATCAACCCGTTGGCGTCGGCAGCCTCGAGTGGGCCGTAGGGGCTCGGTCCGGATGCCCCCGGGGCGGCGTGCGCGGCGCGGGCCCACAGCGACGAGTTCGCGACGGCGCTCACCGCGGCACTGGCGGCCAGTCGCAGGAAGTCGCGCCGCCTCACGGGGCCAGCTCGAAGCGGTTGGCGCGTCGCCGCAGCCGGTAGAGGCCGGCGAGCGCTGCGACTGCGCAGGCGAGCGCAGCGTTCTGCGACGGCTCCGGCAGCACCAGCATCACCTCATAGGAGGCGTCGGCCGATTGGGCGCTTCCCCAGAGGTCCTCCAGCGAATAGGCCAGGGCGAACGCCGTGAGCCGGTACTCGTGGCCCGCCACCAGCATGCCCGCGTCGTCGATTGCGAATTGGATCCCGACAGGGGCCTCGTAGGTGGCGAGCACCGTCGCCGTGTCCAGGTCGACGAACTCGACGCTGGCGAAGGCATGGGCGTCCACGGCCGCAGCTTCGATGCTCCCCTGGAGCGTGAACGACTCCGAAGCGGTCGCTTCGAAGATCACTTCGAAGAATGAGTCCGCCGGGGCCTCGGCCCGGGTGCCCGCCAGGGGGGTGTCTGCCCCTGTGCTGGCGGCGCCAACGGCCTCGATCAGCGAGCCGTCGAGATCCGAGTCCAGATTGGCGGCCGCGTCGGCGGCTGCGCCCGCCGTGAGACCGGTGCTCTGGACATCACCGACAAACGGAGTGGTATCGACCGCTTCGTCGGAGGCGATTTCCTCGTCGAACGCTGCCGCCTCGGCGGCGCTTGCACGGGAGAAGACTCCCCGATCCTGTTCCAACAGCAGTGCCGGGGTTGCGTGGCTGCCGGGCGCGGTCGCGAAGGTCGCCACCGCCGAGACGAGCAGCAGGCGCGATCCGAACTCGCGCCATCGCCAGCGACGAACTCGTCGCATTGCGGCTGCGCATGTTGGAGGCGACGAAGTAGACGTTCGGTGTCTGCACGGGCCGGCCGGACCCGATGGGATTGTCCTGGATCGGGAAGGCGGCATCCCGGGCCAGGCCTCTCCGGGCACCCGGATCACTCCGGATCGCGGAAGGCGGGTTCGCGCCTCTCCAGGTTGGCCTTCACCGCCTCGATCTGGTTGGGGTGGCCGATCAGCGAACGCTGGAGCTTGGCCTCGAGAGCCAGCCCCTCTTCGACCCCGATCAGACCCGACGCCTCCAGCAGCCGCTTTCCGGCGCGAATCGCCTCGGGCGAGCGGCCCGCGATCTGGTGCGCCAGCTCCAGTGCGTCGGCGCGGGGGTCGGCGCACACCCGGGTGGCCAGACCGAGTTCCACGGCTTCGCTGCCCTCGACGATGCGGCCGGTGAAGGTGAGTTCCTTCGCCACGTCCAGGCGCACCAGCCTTCGCAGGGTCTGGGTTCCCGACATGTCCGGGATCAGGCCCCACTTGATCTCCATCACCGACAGGCGCGCGTCGGGGGTGACCAGACGCAAGTCGGCGCCCAGGGCGATCTGGAGGCCGCCTCCGAAGGCCACACCGTGAATCGCGGCGATCACGGGAACCGGGAGTTCGCGCCAGATCCAGGCCGCTCGTTGCGCCAGGGTCGCGGGGCTCTCGTCGCTTCGATCCAGCAGGTTCGAACCGCCCGGGCCCGGCTTCGTCATGGCGGAGAAGCTCGATACGTCGAGCCCGGCGCAGAAGGCGCGCCCCTCGCCCGAGAGCACCACGGCCCGCAGTGACGGATCCGCCGCCAGCGAACGACCGGTCTCGACGATCGCCTGGAACATGGCCAGGTCCAGGGCATTGAGCTTGTCGGCGCGGGCCAGTCGCACGTCGGCGACGCCGGCATCGAGGGAGACGCGGATGCGGTCTGACATGGGAACTCCGGTGGAGGGCGGCTGTTCCCGATCATACCGCCTGGGGACGGGGACGCCTGGGGACGGGGTTGACTATTGACTTTTTGGCCCCCGCGTTGCCATCGCGGTCGCCCCCCCAAAAGTCAATAGTCAACCCCGTCCCCGCTTGCTCGAAGCGGCTCTCGGATCATTCCACGCGGATCAAGCGCTCCGCACGGGAGACGTTTCCGAATTGATCCGTCTCGCGCACGTGGATCGTCAGCACACCGGTCGGGAGCGAGGCCGGCAGTGGCGCCACCCACACGTGGGGCGAGGGGAGCGGCGGCAGTGGCAGGCGGTCGGCTGCTTCGGTCTCGGCTTCGCGGGCGTAGAGGTCGACAAAGTACGGGTCCTCGCGCGCGACCCGGGTGAGCGGGATCCAGGCACCGCCGTCGCCCACGCGCATCTCCACCGTCGAGCGTTCGGAACCCGCGAACACGTTCACGAGCACCTCGGCCTCCGCGGCATCCACCGCCGCCACCGACTCCGGCGCCCAGATGTGCATCTGGTGATCTTCCGGCCGCCGTGCCGCCTTGAAGCGCACCTGGTAGTCGCCGTCGTCGAAGCTCAGGATCGAATAGCCGTTGGGCACCCCGTCGCGCATGGTCGCGTGGGGGATGCCCAATTCGTCGCGAGCGCCACGCCACCAGCTTCCGCAGGCCGTGGCCATCACGATCTGGTGGTGAGGCTCGACCCCGTGGTGCCCGTCTTCCGGCCCCAGGAACTGGTGATATTGAACGTGCATGTGGGCCGCCAGCGACAGCGTGTTCGGGTGGCCCGACAGGATCTCGAACAGCTGTTGGCGCTGGGGCACCTGATAGCCCTCGGGCACCTCGAAATCCACGGGGGGCGCAAGCGGGATGTGCATGAGAAGGACGACCCGATGCCGGCTCGGCACTCCCGCGAGATAATTGCGCACGAAGGCCAGTTGGTCGTCGCGCAGCCCACCCTGGTATCCACCCGGCAGGGACGCGCCGTCGTTCCACCCCTGGTAGATCACATCGTCAAGCACGATGAAGTGGACCGACGCGTACTCGAACGCGTAGGTGGCGGGGCCGTAGACGCGTTCCCAGGTCTCGTCCGAGTCGACGTCGCCCGCGGCGCGGTAGTTCATGTCGTGGTTGCCGTGCACGTTGTACCAGGGCAAGCCGATGCGGCCGACCACCCGATTCAGGGGCTCGAAGAGCGAGAGGTCGTCGTTGACCACATCGCCAAGCGTGATCCCGAACGCGGCATCGACACCCACCAGCTCTTCCACCACGTCGCGGGCGAGCCACTCGACCTCTTCGGGTGTGCCGGTCTGGGTGTCTCCGAAGACCACCGCGCGAAAGCGACGGGACTCGCGTTGTCTCGTGAGCGGGAAGTCGATGGACTCGGGAAGCGGTCCGGTGGCGGCCACGCCCGAGTAGCGCAGGCCCTCGGGCGAGCCCGCGGGCTTGTGGGTGTAGGCGAAGCGCGGAATCCCATCGGGCGAGACGGACGTGGCCCAGCCGCTTGGCTTGATGACGAACACGACCGCGTCGTGCGCATCCACGGGGATCTGGTAGCGGCCCTTGCGGTCGCTGCGCACCACGTCGCGCCCGTTCGAGATGGCGACTCCAGAGACGCCGCGCTCGTGAGCGTCCTTCAACCCGTTGCCGTTCTTGTCGTGGAAGACACTGCCGCGGGCCCGCAGAGTCTCTGCCGGACTCGCGTCTGCGGCGAGCACGAGCGCAAGCAGTGCAAGCGCTGAGCTGCGCGTGCGGCCCATGCCGGACAGTGGCCCTAGGCGCTGGGGGCGGATGCGGGCAGAACCGGCGGGGGCGCCGCCTTCGCGGGCGAAGGCTTCGTGGCGGCCGACGGACGCCGATCCGGGCTGGTGCCCGGTGCTGCGGGGTCGAAGCGCCGCAGGAACACCGTGAAGGTGGTGCCGCGGCCGGGCTCCACCGCGACCGACAGGTCGCCACCGCTGCGCTGCAGGATGCGGTAGACGGTGGACACGTGGAGCCGCTCGACGACTTCGCCATTGCCGATGGTGCCGTTCTCGGCGGGCTCGAATACCCGTGCGAGCGTGTCGGCGTCGATCCCGTTGCCCGTGTCGCGGACCGAGAGGGTGACGTAGCGGTCCGGCGCGGTCACGCTCATCTCGCCCGCGCTGCGGGAGGCGATCTCGAGATTCGCGGTGGACAGCACCAGGCTCCCGCCCTCGGTCATGGCTTCCATGCCGTTGGCCACCAGGCTGTGAATTACCTTGTCCAGCGGCACACCCGGCGCGTGCGCCGTCTCCAGGTCGTCTGCCAGCGACAGGGTGAGATCCACGCGATCGCCGGCCAGGCGGCGCAGCTTGGACTCGAGGCGGCGCAGCGATGCGTTCACGTCGGTGCCCCGGCGAGCCGGGGGCGGGCGCCTGCGCGCCGAGGCCGTTGCTGCTTCGACGGCCTGTGTGGCGGCCGCCGCCTCCAGGGCTTCGGCCTTCGCGGCCACTTCGGCTGTCGCCCGCGTGCTCCGCTCGATTTCGGTGGCCACCCACTGCCCCATCAGACCCACCAGGTCCTTCTCCGTGGCCGAGAACCGCTCGGGTCGGGAATTGATGCCCCCGAAGCCCAGGGTCCCGTAGAGTTCTCCGCCCACGCGAATCGCCGTGGCCAGGTAGGCCTGGAAGCCGAAGGCCGAGGTGGCGGGGTGGTCGGCGCGCGCGGCGCCGTTCACGCGCTCGATCCCGATGGGGCGCTCGGAGGCGATGGCGTCCTTGCAGTAGCTGCCCTCCAGCGGGAACGCGGTTCCCGCCGCCACGGGAAAGGCGTCCGAGGACGAGATCGCCACGACCCGCGTCTGCTGGTCGTGTACCTGGCACACGACACCCACCTGGAGGCCAAACGAGGCACGCCCCACCTCGAGCAGCGCCGACAGGCGCTGATCCGGGTCGAGCTTGTCGTCACCGCTGATCTCCGCGAGGGAGCGGATGGCGTGCATGCTGTCCCAGTGCAGCGCCTCGACCCGATCGCGTTCGACGGCCATGTCGGCCAGTGCGCCCAGCGCCAGCAACCCGAGCACCGAGGCCAGCAGTGCCGCCGCCCCCCCCGCCGTCGCAGCGTTGGCCGCCAGGGGTTCACCCCACTGCGCTTCCAACGCCACACCCTCCACGACACCCAGCACCACGAACAGTGTGGTGAGCAGTGCGACGCGTGGCTCCCCGCTTCGCACCAGCAACAGCAGGGACCACGCAGCCGCCACCAACAATACGGCGAGCGAAACCAGGTGAAGGGCGCTCAAACGTCGTTCTCCGTCTCAGTGCACGAAGAAATTCAACTGGAGGATGATCGGGGGAGGGCTGCGATCGGACAATCCTAGCGGATCCCGAAGCCCTCCGGTAAAGAACTCGCGGAACGCGCACGGAGAAGATTCTTGACTTTTCGGCGCATCGTCGGACTCGGGTTGTGCGTGATGGATCACGTGTACGTGGTCGAACATCTGGACTGGGCTGGCACCAGACTGCGTTACAGCGACTGTCTCGTGGCGCCTGGCGGCATGACGGGAACGGCGCTGCGCCAGGCCGCACGCCTGGGGTGTAATTCCCACGTGCTCTCGATCGTGGGCGATGATGACAACGGCCACCGTGTGCGGCGCGCGCTGGCCTCCGCAGGCGTGAAGACCGGGCGGCTGCGCCAGGAGCGCGCGTTTCCCACCACTGTCGCGGTGGTCCTGGTCAAGCGGCGGGGTGGGGAGCGGCGATTCCTGGTACCCGACCGCCGCGATCTCGAGCGCCGGGCACCGGAACTGGACCTTTCGGTGATCGATCGCCGAACGCTGTTGATGGTGGATGGCCATTTTCCGGCTCAGGCGCGGCGCGCGGTCGAACACGCGCATCGGGTGGGCGCGCAGGTGATGGGCGACTTCCATCGCGTGAGCCACACGGCGCGTGCACTGCTGCCTTTCGTGGACCTTCCCGTGGTGCCGCTCGAGTTTGCCCGGGCCTATGGAGATGGCGATCCGCGTCGCGCCATCCGTCGACTCCGCGAGCGCTTCGGAGGCACTCCCGTCGTGACCCAGGGCGCGCGAGGAGGAATCTACTGGGACGGGGTGCGCATCCGGCGCTTTCGTCCCCACGGCGTCCGCGTGGTGGACACCACCGGCGCCGGCGACGTCTTCCACGGCGCGCTGGCCGCGGGTCTCTACGCCGACCGATCGCTTCCGGACGCCCTGGATCTGGCTGCGAGGGCGGCTTCGCTCGCCTGCACGGCGCTGGGGGGCGGCAGCCGCCTGATGCGGCGCGACGAGATGGCTTCGAGCTGACGCGGCCTACGGAACCAGGGTCTGGAGCTGGTCGATGGCGTGGACCGGGGCGGCGTCGCCCTTCATCAGATGAGCGATCGCGGCGTAGACCCGCTGCTGTTGCTGTACCCGCGACTGATCGGCGAACACGGGGCTCACCACCCGGATCTCGAAGTGGCCGGGGCCCGCGGCGCGCACCCTCACGTCCGCTCCCTCGATGGCCGACTCGATGGCACTCTGTAGATCGCGGACCACTTTGCCCGGGTCGCTGGGCTCGCTGAGGATGCGCAGGGCCATGTTCAGCTGGTGAGCGCCACCAGGTCGATCAGGACCCGGAGGGCTTCCTCGAGCTGCGGGGTGGGCGGCTCCTCCTTGGCTTCGCCGTCCGAGGCGCCTTCCGGTGCGTCGGAGCCCGCCTGGGCCTCCTTCGACGTCGCCTCCGACCGCTCCTTGAGGACTTCTTCCAGGCGAACCACGCCACCGTTCGCGCGAGCCTTCTCCAGCTGCTCCTGGACTTCGGTGAAGTCTTCGCTGCTGGCGATCCTCGCCTGGGATCGCTTCACCAGCTCGGTCACCACTGCGGGGCTCACCGGGCGCCAGTGGGCCGACGCGGCCTCCCCGTTGGCCTGACTGCCCAGGAACGGTGCGACATGCTGGTTTTCCAGCGAGTACAGCTGGCTCGCCTCGCCGAAGTCGTCGCCGCTCAGCAGCGACGGGATCACCACGTCGGCCGCGACTCCGTCGTTTTGTGTGGACCTGCCACCGGGGCGGAAGAACAGCTGGGTCGTGACCTTGAGCGCACCCTCGGCCCCGCCAGTGGGGTACTCGGCCACGGTCTGAACGGTTCCCTTGCCGAAGGTGTGGTCGTCGCCGGCGATCACGGCGCGCTTGTAGTCCTTGAGAGCGCCGGCCAGGATCTCCGAAGCCGAGGCGCTGGCCCGGGAGGTGTGCACCACCATCGGCCCCGAGTAGAGGACCCGGGAGTCCCGGTCGGCCTGCATCTGCTGCTGGCCCCGCGAGTTCTCGATGCTCACCACCTCGCCTTCCTTGATGAAAAAGCCCGAGATGGTGACCGCATGGGGAAGCAGGCCCCCCCCGTTTCGCGACAGGTCCAGGAGCAGGCCGTCGGCCTTCTCCTCGTTCACCTGGCGCAAGAGTCTGGCCACGTCGTTGGTGCTCTGTCTCTTGCCCGGGTCCGGGTCGCCGTAGAACGAGGGCAAGTCGAGGATTGCCAGCTTCAACGTGCGGTCGCCCACCTGGTGGTCCTCGAAGCGGAGCTTGGCTGCGTAGTCCGAAAGATCGATCTCGTCGCGCACGATCGTGACGGAGAAGCGCTCGGTCTTTCCTCCCTCGCGCAGGACGGTGAGACCGACCTTGGTGCCCTTCTTTCCCCGGATCAGGCCCACCGAATCGCGCAGGGGCATGTCGATGATGTCGACGAACTCACCGCCGTCCTCTGCCACGGCGATGATCTTGTCCTTGGGCCGGAGCACCTTGTGTCGATCGGCGGCTCCGCCCGGAATGATCCGCTCCGCCACCGCGTAGCCGTCGCGCTCCGACAGGGCCACCCCGATGCCCTCCAGCGACAGCGACATGTTGATGCGGAAATCCTCGAGTACCTCGGCAGAGAGGTAGCTGGAGTGCGGATCCAGCGATGCTGCGAACGAATCTACGAACTGGGCGTAGAGTTCCTTGGGCTCGATCTCGATCAGGTGCTTGTCGCGCAGTTCGTAACGCCGGACCAGGCGCCGCCGGGCTTCCACCTCGGTCTCGCCCGCCAGCAGGTAGTTCGAGAACTGGAAGTGGATGCGACTGTGGAGCAGCGCGTCGCGCTCGGCTTCGGTCTTGGGATAGCCGCGCTCTTCCGGGTCCAGGACCCAGCTGACGGATTCGTCCAGCGCGAAGTCTTCGGCGCCGACGACCTTGCGGACCTTCTCGGTGGTGGCCTTCTGGTGGGCCAGCATCGAGCCGTTGGCCGCCAGCAGGCGCTCGCAGTTTCCGGCTTCGATCTCCTCGAAGATGTCGCTCATCGACCCCTTCATGGCGTCGCTTTCGCTCTGCAGGAACAGCGTTCTCGAGGGATCGAGTCGCTTCAGATAGGAGTCGACCGCGCGTGCCTCGATCTCGTCGCTCCGGCGCCGGTAGTGCACGTGGTACTTGAGGAACGCGTCGAGCAGCTCGGGGATCTGCTCGCAGCGCAGGTCCGCAGCGGCGGGCGCCGGCAGTCCGGCCAACGCCGCCGCAGCCAGCAGAGAGCCCAGCCGCCCCGTTCTGGAGCGCTTCCTGGAGCGCTTCGGGAAGTGGCGAGCAGTGGATCGGGATCTCTTCACGGCCCATAGCGTAGCCGACACGACAGGTCCCACAGGGGGCGGGTGCCTCGCGGAAGGAGCGCCGTCAGAGGTCGGGCGACACCCTCGCGGGCCGGCAATTTCGTCCACAAACCGTCGTTTTATTAGGGGATTCTGCGTGATTTTGCGCCCGTCCGGGCTAGCGTCTGACCCTGGGGGTTCCGCATGCGGATGGCAATCCGCCTGGCGATCGCTGCGATCTGCGCCGGTGCGCTGATCGTTGCCATTCTCGCGTTCGCCATCGACACGGTGGCGAGGCGCGCAGTCGAACGCAGCGCGGGTCGCGCGCTCGGCGTCGCGATTCACGTGGACTCGCTGAGCCTGGGGCTCGTACTCGGCGGCGGACACATCAAGGGCGTGCAAGTAGACAATCCGCCCGGGTTCTCGCCGCAACCGTTCCTGTCCCTGCAGCGCGGTTACGTGCAGACCACACTGGGTTCACTTCGCGGCGACACGGTGCATGTGGGCACCTTCACGCTCGACGGTGTGGACCTGGTGCTGGAGAGCGCCCAGGCGAGCGCCAACTATGGCGCCATTCTCGAGAACCTGGACCAGCTCGAGACCGAGAGCGCACAGCCGTTGCGGCTGGCGCAGACCTTCTCGATCGGAGAGCTGGTGATCCGGGACCTGATCGTTAGCGTGGAGGGCGATCTGGAGTCACCGGATGCCCGTTCGGTGGTTTCGATTCCGGAGGTGGTGGTGGTTGACATCGCCGGTGTCGGTCTTCCGGAGCTCGCCGGCGTGGTGGTCGAGGCAATCCTCCAGGCGGCCGGGCGTGAGGGTGAAGGTCTGCCGGAATCCCTGCGCCAGGAGCTGCAGGCGGCGCTGGAACGCGTGAACGAAATCGATCGGACCCAGAGCGGTGCCGGGCCCGTCATCCAAAAAGCTGCCGCCGACTTCCCCGACCTGACGTCGGCCTTCGACGGCCTGCCCGGTGTCTCGCTTCCCGGACTGCCCCGGCGAAACCAGTAACTAGTAGCGGTAGTGGTCGGGCTTGTACGGGCCGTCCGCCGGAACGCCCAGATAGCTGGCCTGTTCGTCCGTGAGGCGAGTGAGGCGCACCCCAAGGGGTGCAAGGTGTAGACGGGCGACCTCTTCGTCCAGGGCCTTGGGCAGCACGTAGACCTTGTTCTCGTACTGCTCCGGCCTCTGGCGCAGCTCGATCTGGGCCAGCACCTGGTTGGTGAACGACGCCGACATCACGAAGCTCGGGTGTCCGGTGGCGCAGCCCAGATTCAGCAAGCGGCCCTCTGCCAGCACCATCACGCTGTGGCCGTCGGGGAAGATCCACTCGTCGTACTGGGGCTTGATCTCCAGCTTGCGGATGCCCGGCGTGGCCTTGAGCCCCGCCATGTCGATCTCGTTGTCGAAGTGCCCGATGTTGCCGACGATGGCCTTGTCCTTCATGCGCGCCATGTGAGCGGCCGTGAGGATGTGGAAGTTGCCCGTGGCGGTGATGAAGATGTCTGCGGTCTCGACCACGTCGTCCATGGTCGCCACCTGGTAGCCCTCCATGGCCGCCTGCAGCGCGCAGATCGGATCGATCTCGGTGATGATCACCCGGCTGCCCTGGCCGCGCAGGGCCTGGGCACAGCCCTTGCCCACTTCGCCGAAGCCGGCCACCACGGCCACCTTGCCGCCCAGCATCACGTCGCTGGCCCGCGCCAGGCCGTCGGGAAGCGAGTGCCGGCAGCCATACACGTTGTCGAACTTGCTCTTGGTGACCGAGTCGTTGACGTTGATGGCGGGGAAGAGCAGCGTGCCGGCTTCCATCATCTGATAGAGGCGGTGCACGCCGGTCGTCGTCTCCTCGCTGACGCCGCGGATCTTCGAGGCGATGCGGGTCCAGCGGCCTTTCTCCTTCGCGATCGACGCTTTGATGGTCTCGAGGATCACGCCCCACTCTTCGGGATGGCCGTGCGGGTCGAACTCTGGCACGCTCCCGGCTTTCTCGAACTCCGCGCCCTTGTGCACGATCAGGGTCGCGTCGCCGCCGTCGTCCACGATGAGCGTCGGGCCGGAGCCGTCGGGCCACTCGAGCGCCTCGCTCGTGCACCACCAGTACTCGTCGAGCGTCTCACCCTTCCATGCGAACACGGGCGTGCCCTTCGGGTTCTCGGGGGTGCCGCCGGTTTCGGGTCGGCCAACGACGACAGCCGCGGCCGCGTGGTCCTGCGTCGAGAAGATGTTGCACGACACCCAGCGGACGTCGGCGCCCAGCTCGGTCA
>JAQBHB010000071.1:0-6263 GCA_032128115.1 Deltaproteobacteria bacterium
TCAGCTCGCCCTCGCGGCCGGCGTCGCAGGCGTTGACCACCGTCTCCACGTCCTTGCGGGACAGGAGCTTCTTGATGGTGCGGATCCGCTCGCTGTGCCCCTTCTTGGGGCGGTAGCGGTACTCGTCCGGAAGGATCGGAAGGGCGTCGAGGGTCCAGCGCTTGTACTTCTCATCCACCTCTTCGGGCGGCAACAACTCGAACAGGTGGCCCACGGCGAACGTGACCACGTATTCGCCGTTCTCGAAGTACCCGTCGTGCTCGGCGAATCCGCCAATGGCGCTCGCGATGTCGCGAGCGACGCTGGGCTTCTCGGTAATCACGAGGGCTTTCGACAATCTGGCAGCTCCCTCGGGGGAAGATCGGTTTCCAGGCTTCGGGGGGCCATCCTTAGCCCGGCCCCGCGACCCTGACAAGCGGACCCGTTTGGGGGTCTGTCTGTGGCGCCGCGCCGATCACCCGGATCCGATCTGGATTTTCATCCGCCCACAGCTCTCCACCCGGCGCAGGCAGTCGGGGATTCGGCCGGGGAACTTGAATTTGGATCCAGGATTCCCCCAGGGGGGAGGGGATGGGCGAAACCCGTCAGTGAGCGGGGATCAGCTCCACGGGCACCGGCATCAGGTTCCACGTGAAGATGGGGTTCGAATCGGGACGCGTGTAGATCACCTCGCGCGCGAAGCGGTTGCCATCCCACACGTAGCGGCGGATCTGCTTGTGGTCGTCACTGGCCACGTAGAGTTCGTCGCGCCCGTCCCCGTCCAGGTCGGCGAAGATCGACGCGTGCTCGAAGCCGCCCGAATCGGCGTCGATCAGCAGTTTCGTCCACGTGCTCCGAGGGTCGGAACCCGGCCGGAACAGCCAGAGCCCCTTCTTGAAGCTGGCCACCGCCATCTCGCTGACACCGTCGCCGTCGGCGTCGCCCACCGTCATGAAGCGGGTCAGCTGGTCATCGAGGCTGCCCACCACGTGACCTCCGGTGGCCGGGGTGTCCGCGTCGTAACGTCTGATCTCCACGGGATGCTCGAGCTTCTGGTTCGCGCCGTTGCCGGAGACCTGGCCCTCCACCGACACGTAGAGCTCGTCGCGCCCGTCGCCGTCCACGTCAGCCACCAGGATCTCCTTGGCATGGCGATCGCCCAGGTCCGCCACCACCACACGTCCCTCGCCCGCGGCAGGCACGTAGCGCACTACCACGCCGTGCTGCGGCGTGCCGTCGAGCCTGTTGGGTTCGCTGGGCGTGGCGTAGACCTCCAGCACCCCGTCCTGATCCAGATCGCCAATCTCGATCTCGTGGACGACGGTGTTCTCCTCGTGGTCGATCTCCATCACCTCGAAGCTCCCATCCGCCTGCGGGCGCATCAGCGCCACCACGCCCTGGTCGTGGGTCGCCACCGCGATCACGGCCGAGCCGTCGCCGTACAGATCGCCCACCTCGGCGTCGCGCATGCGGCTGAACTTCCCGCCAAAGTCCTTCTCCCATCGGACCGTGCCGCGAAGGCCCGAGGCGCCGGGCTCCCAGGTCTTCACGATGGCCCTGGTGCCACCCAGGGTGAGCAGCACAGGGCCGCCCCTGGCCGGATATACCATGGCCTTGTGGAAGACGTTGCTGTCCGGGTCGTCCAGGGGAACCACCTGCCAGCTTCCGTTCTTGCGGAACAGGAATTCGACCCGGGCGGGACCGGGCAGGAATCGGGTCTTGCCGTCGGGGCCCTCCTGTTCCACAAAACGGGCCAGCGAGACCAGGATCCCCTGAGGTAGATCCGCGCTCGGCTTTGGGGTCGGCGCCTGCTCGGAACCACAGCCGATCCAAACCAGAAGGCCGAACAGCAGGGCGAGACATACGTGAATGCGGGCCATCCCTTGGATCCTCCAGAAACGTCGGAACGAGGGGGTAGCAGTTTCGCGACGCTGCGACAGCGGGGCGCCCCCGGGGTTGCCATAATGGGGCTCGGCCGCAGGGGGAGCTTTCGGTGGGCCACGACACCATCCAGCCGCCGCGCGGAACGCGCGATTTCTACCCGGAAGACCAGCGCCGGCGCGCCTGGCTGTTCGGACACTTTCGCGCCGTGTCCCGCCAGTTCGGCTTCGAGGAAGTGGACGCGCCGATCCTGGAACACGAAGAGCTCTTCACCCGCAAGGCGGGTGAGGAGATCGTGGAGCAGCTGTATCACTTCGAGCTGCACGGGCGCCGCCTGGCCCTGCGCCCGGAAATGACACCGTCCGTGGCGCGTATGGTGATGGCGCGAGCCGGCAGCATGCGCCTGCCGCTGCGGTGGACGGCCATCACCCAGAACTGGCGCTATGAGCGCATGTCTCGCGGCCGCAAGCGCGAGCACTACCAGTGGAACATGGACATCTGGGGCGAGCCCGGAATCGCCGCAGAGGCCGAGCTGATTGCCGCCCTGCTCACCCTGGTAGACGCCCTGGGCCTGGCGCTGGGGGACGTGAAGGTGCGCCTGAGCAGCCGCAGGTTGCTCGAGGAGACCCTGCGCGGGACGATCCTGAAGGACCGTCCGGAGGTATTTCCCGCCGTTTGCATCGCAATCGACAAGTTCGGGAAGGTCGGCCCGGAGGCAGTGAAGCAGCTGCTGACCGACAAGGCGGGCAGCATCGGGCTTGGCGACAACGATGCGAGCTTCCTGCTCTCGTGGCTGGGTCTGCGGGATCTCGCAGCGGCGGCCGAGTCGCTTCCGAACGACTCGCCGGCGACCCTGGAGCTGCGCCACCTGTTCGACCTCCTGGACGCGTACGGCGTGTCGGATCGGGTGGTATTCGACGCCTCCATCGTGCGCGGGCTCGCCTACTACACGGGCGTGGTCTTCGAGGCCTTCGACGCCGGCCGCAGCCTGCGCTCGTTGGCGGGCGGCGGTCGATACGACCGCCTGTCCGAGTCGCTGGGGGGCCCCGCGATCCCGGCGGTGGGCTTCGGCTTTGGCGACGTCGTGATCATGGAGCTGCTGGCGGACAAGAAGATCCTGCCCGAGCCCGGCCGCGGACTCGACGCGGTGGTGTTCGCCTTCGGCGACACCGAGAGACCTGCCGCGATCCGGGTGGCCACCCACCAGAGGCGCCAGGGCCGGTCGGTGGAGCTGGTGCTTGGAGAGACCCGCCTGAAACGGGTGCTCGCCGACGCAGACCGGGCGGGGGCGCAGCGGGTCTACATCCTCGGGCCGGACGAGGTGGCCCGGGGGCAGGTCCTGGTGCGCGACCTGAAAAGCGGCGAGCAGAGCCACGAACCCCTGCCCAACTGAAGGCGCGCTATAGATAGGCACCGGGCCGCCCGATCCACCCCCCGGGAGGGAACAGCATGCGCGGATGGACGATCGGCGACAGCCTCGAGCTCTACAACGTCGAGAACTGGGGAGCCGGCTTCTTCGGTGTCAACTCCGCCGGCAACGTGGAAGTGCGCCCGCGCGGCGGCGACGCACCGGATACCCCCCGGATCGACATGCTGGATCTGGTCCGCAACCTGGAACATCGGGGCCTGCGCACGCCTCTCCTGATCCGGTTCTCGGACATCCTGGCCAGCCGCGTGCAGGGGATGGGCGAGGCCTTCGATCGCGCCATCAGCGATTACGAATACAGGGGCCGCTACCGGGGCGTGTACCCCATCAAGGTCAACCAGCAGCGTCCCGTGGTGGAGGAGATCGTCCAGTTCGGCGCCGCGCGGAAGGTGGGGCTCGAGGCCGGCAGCAAGCCGGAGCTGCTGGTGGCGCTGGCCCTGCTGGACACCCCCGGCGCCCTGATCATATGCAACGGCTACAAGGACCGGGCCTACGTGGAGACCGCGCTCCTGGCCCAGCGCCTGGGCCGCACCCCCATCATCGTGGTGGACCGCTTCCACGAGGTCGAGTTGGTGGTGAAGACCGCGCGGGAGCTGGGCATCCGGCCCCATCTGGGTGTGCGGGCGCGGCTCCAGACCCGGGGTGCGGGCAAGTGGGTCGAGTCCACCGGCGACCGCTCCAAGTTCGGGCTCTCGGCCATGGAGATCGTAGATGCGGTGGAGCGCCTGCGCGCCGAGGACATGCTCGACTGTCTGGAGCTCCTGCACTTCCACATCGGCTCCCAGATCACGGCGATCCGGGCCCACAAGGACGCGCTGGCCGAGGCCTGCCGCATCTTCGTGGGCCTCCACGAGATGGGCGCGACGCCCAGCATGATCGACGTGGGCGGGGGCCTTGGCGTCGACTACGACGGCTCCAGGACCAACTTCCACTCCTCCATGAACTACTCGATGCAGGAGTACGTGAACGACGTGGTCTCCGCGGTCCAGGAGGCCTGCGACGAGTCCAATCTGCCCCACCCGGACATCGTCACCGAGGCCGGACGCGCCCTGGTGGCCTACCACTCGGTACTGGTGTTCGACGTGCTCGGCGTAAACGAGGTGCTCCCGGGCAAGCGCCCCGAGCCGGTGAGCGAAGACGACCCGAAGGTGCTCCAGGACCTTGCCGAGGTGTGGTCGAGCATCTCGCAGAAGACCGTCCAGGAGGCCTACCACGACGCCCTGCAGCTGAGAGAGGAAGCGTCCACCCTGTTCTCCCTGGGCTATCTGGATCTGCGCGCCCGCGCGCGCGTCGATCGGCTGTTCAGGAACTGCTGCGAGAAGATCCTGCACGTGGTCCGCGAGCTCGAGTACGTGCCGGAGGATCTGGAAGACCTGGAGAAGGGCCTCGCCGACACCTACTACGGCAACCTGTCGGTCTTCCAGTCCGCACCCGACCACTGGGCGGTGAAGCAGCTGTTCCCGGTGATGCCCATCCACCGCCTGAACGAGAAGCCCACCCGCCGCGGCGTCTTCGCCGACCTCACATGCGACAGCGATGGGAAGATCGACAAGTTCATCGATGCGCGCGACGTGAAGGACGTGCTGGAGCTGCACACGTGGACCGGCGCCCGCTACTACATCGCGATGTTCCTGGTGGGCGCCTATCAGGAGATCCTGGGCGACATGCACAATCTCTTCGGCGACACCGACGCGGTGCACGTGCGGGTGACGGACGACGGAAGCTACGCCGTGGATCACGTGGTGGAGGGCGACAACGTGAGCGACGTGCTGAGCTACGTGCAATACGATCGCCGCGCCCTGATCGAGAAGGTCCGGCGCACCATCGAGGCCGCCCTGCACCGGGGAGACATCAGTCTGGAAGACTCGGCCCGGCTGCGGAAGCGCTACGAACAGGGGCTCGAGGAGTACACCTACCTCTCCCAGGACGCCTGACCGGGCCTGGAAGCACCCCCGCCATGCCCCCCACCCGCTCGGCGCGGATCATCTCCTGGAACGTGAATGGTCTGCGCGCCTGCGCGCGCAAGGGGTTCCTGGACTGGCTGCGGGGCTCGCGGGCTGCGATCGTGGGTCTACAGGAAGTGCGCGCACAGCCCGAGCAGCTTCCCGACGAGGTGCGCGCGCCGCGCCGCTGGCACACGGCCTTCACCTGGGCCGAGCGCCCGGGCTACAGCGGCGTGGGGCTCTTCTCGCGCCGCAAGCCCGACTCGGTGGACTCGTCGCTGGGTGTTCCGCGCTTCGACGCGGAGGGGCGCCTGCAGGTGGCCCGCTTCGGTCGCCTGGTGGTGGTGAACGCCTATTTTCCCAAGGGCAGCGGCACGAACCGCGACAACGGCCGGGTTCCCTACAAGTTGGCCTTTACCCGCGCGGTCTTCGATCGTGTGCAACGCCTGCGCCGCGGCGGCTACCGGGTGCTCGTGATGGGCGACTTCAACACCGCCCATTGCGAGATCGACCTGGCCCGGCCCCGGAGCAACCAGGAGACCAGCGGCTTCCTGCCCGTGGAACGCGCCGAGCTCGACCGCTGGTTCGACGCCGGCTGGGTCGACAGCTTCCGGCGCTTCGAACCCGGCCCCGGACACTACAGCTGGTGGAGCCAGCGCTTCGGCGTTCGCAAGAAGAACATCGGATGGCGCATCGACTACGTGTTCGCCTCGCCCGCCGCGATGAACTTCGTTCGCGCGGCCTTCATTCAGCCCGAGGTCATGGGTTCGGACCACTGCCCGATCGGCGTCGACGTCGATCCGGCGATCTTCGAATGAGCGCGAGCCGACCCGGGAGCCGACCCGGGACGCTGCCGCGGTTCGCCGGCCTGCTCGCCACCGCCGCGCTGCTCGTCGCATGCGGCAGCCCCGAGACCGGCCCCGTGGACTGGCACGTCTCGGAGTACCGCGGCATCGAGCGCCGTTGGGTCCCCGAGACAAAATTCGAGTTCACGGCGCCCACGCCGCCCCACATGGTGATCTTCGAGGTGAGCC
>JAQBHB010000072.1:0-2976 GCA_032128115.1 Deltaproteobacteria bacterium
CTCGTCGGCGTAGCGCTCGGCCCGCTCGGTCAGCATCGCGACGAGACGCGGCGTGAAGGCCCGGCTCACGACGTTGCGGTTGCGATGATGGCGCGGGCCGTCCATCGCCTGCATCGAGAAGTGGTATTCGAAGACGTGCCAGGGCCCGCGTGGCTCGGAGGAAAAGAGCTCTGGTATCCGGGAGATCTCGCGAACGTCGGCGTGTCGCGTCACGAGCCACCACTGATTCACGGGATCCCAGTGCACGGGATCTTCGCGGCGAAGCTTCGCGAGCGCCGCATCGCGTTCGGCGCGGTTCTCGTGGAACGGGGCCATCACATCGTACGGGGAAGACATCGCGCCTCCTGGCCCGACAAGGTTATCGCGATTCTCCTGAGCTGCATTGGAAAAATCGGACCGAAGGGAGTGTGAGTTTCCGGAAAACCAGGCCGCGGATGCGCGCCGAAAACGTCGTTGAGGTGTGCAATCGGCTTGTGGCTCGGCGTGGAAGGCCCAAGCGCGTCTTCGTCGATAATGGCAGCAAATTTCCCGGACGGATGTTCGACCTCTGGGCGTATCATCACGGCGTGCGGATCGACTTCAGCCGCGCCGGCAGGCCGACGGACAACTGCTTCATTGAAACCTTCAACGGATCGCTTCGCGACGAGTGCTTGAATGTCCACTGGTTCGCAGCGCAGGCCAAGGCGTTAGAAGGATTGATGAGCTTGAGAACCGCCGGGAACCAATGCTCAATACGGTCGGGAGAACCCAAGCGGCTCAGGGTAGTGGATGCAGAGCACCCGCCACAGCGTGTCACCCGAGGCGAGCTTCTTGCGGCCGACGGTCCACAGCCGTCGGACGACTTTGCCCCGTGCATTTTGATTACGCCGTTTTCCGGCTGCTGGTCGTGCCATGCTGCTCGCCCCACCGATGTCAGGTACCCTGCACCTCGGCAAGTCGGGCGCTTGACTTTCACTTGATCTACTTGACTGGTAGGCAAAGGAAGCACGCCAAGTACCCGATTTCCATCGCGGAGAGGTGGCCGAGCGGTCGAAGGCGGCGGTCTTGAAAACCGCTGGGCGCGCAAGCGTCCCGGGGGTTCGAATCCCTCCCTCTCCGCCACTCGGCTTTCCGCACTCGGCTTTCCGCACTCGGATTTCCGAGCTGGTCGCTTCGCGATCCGCTGCCAGAGCCGCCAGGAAGCGTCAAGACCCGAGGACGAACTCGTGAAGTCTCCCGAATCCGAGAGCCGCAGAGCCTTCAACGAGTTGCTCGACCTGCTGCGTGAGCTGAGCGACCGCTATGCCGGACCCGAGTGGCTGGTTCAGGAACCCGACGACGTGGGCGAGGCCTTGCGCGCCGTACTTCACCTGCTCGAGGCCTCGCTGCTGACACGCATGGAATCGAGCCCCGCACATCCCTGGCTGCGCGAGTTTCCGCTTCCGACCCGGAAGTTCCTCGGCGACAATGCCGATGCGATCTACTACGAAACGGCGATCTCTCCCGACCACACCTACCGACTTCGCGGCAACATGAGTGGCGCCGTCTACGTCTCGATCACGATAGAAGCTGGCGCGCCCGACGGCGGCTTCTCGAAGAACACGGCGGGCGTCATCAACGATTCGCAGTTCGATGTCGGGGAGGATGGGAGCTTCGAGGTTCGGCTGGGAGGCGAGCCCGCAGACCGCGGCTGGCTCGCGCTACCTCCGGAGACGTGCCGCATCGTGACGCGCCACTACTTCGAAGATGAAGTGCCGGCACCCATGCGGCCGCGGCACGTCGGATTCGAAATCGAGGTATTCGACCCGGCCCCGCCGCCAGATCCCCCGAACGACGCCAACGTGGCGGCCGCCATTCGCCGCGTTGCAACCTTCCTGAAGACATCGACCCTGGACATGGGGCCACCCCCTCGGGCGAATCAGCCCGACTTCGTGTCGCGAGTGCCCAACGAATTCGTGAAGCCCGTGAAGCCTGGCGACTTCGGGTTGGCCGCAGCGGATGCGGCCTACAGCCTGGCTCCCTTCATGATCCCGCCCGGACAGGCGCTGCTGGTCGACGGCCGCTGGCCGGAGGCTTGCCGCAGCGCAAACGTCTGCCTGTGGAATCGCCACATGCAGACCTTCGACTACCTGAACCGGCAGGTCACCCTGAACCGCGTGCAGACGGTGCTCGAGACGGACGGCAGCTTCCGCCTGGTGATCGCGCATGTGGATCCCGGCGTGCCCAACTGGCTGGACACGGAGGGGCGGCTCTTCGGCCTCGTCTTCTTCCGCTACATGCTGCCCGAGGGCGACATCGAGACACCGCGCGCGCAGCTCGTTCCCATCAACTCGCTGCGGTCCTGACGGGATCCGACCCCGCGCTAGACTCGGCACTCCAGGAGGACGACATGGCGGAGACCCGATCGGGCCTGATGCGCTCCCAGGACGACCGCATGCTGGCGGGCGTCTGCGGTGGCCTGGCCGAGTGGCTGGGCTGGGATCCGACCCTGGTGCGGGTGCTCTACGTGTTGGTATCGGCGCTTTCGGCGGCTTTTCCGGGCATCATCATCTATCTGGTGCTCTGGATATTGATGCCCGAGCGCGACGATCTCACGGACTACGAGATCCGCTAACCATCCGATTTCTTTGAGGTCCGGGTCTGTCCCCCCGGGCCGGGGACGCGGTATCTTTCGCCCCCGCGCGGAGAGGTGGCCGAGTGGCTGAAGGCGCTCCCCTGCTAAGGGAGTATGGGGTAAAACTCATCGAGGGTTCGAATCCCTCCCTCTCCGCCACACGGTTTCCGGAGAGATGGCCGAGTGGCTGAAGGCGCACGCTTGGAAAGCGTGTGTACCCGAAAGGGTACCGTGGGTTCGAATCCCACTCTCTCCGCCACCCTTCTCCCGCGAGGACGATTCGGTAGACTCAGCCCGCTTCATATGCGCCCATAGCTCAGTTGGATAGAGCGTCAGGTTGCGGACCTGGAGGTCGCACGTTCGAGTCGTGCTGGGCGCACCAG
>JAQBHB010000073.1:0-2627 GCA_032128115.1 Deltaproteobacteria bacterium
CAGCGACGTCACCATCGCCATCACGAGAGCCACGACTGCGAACTGCGAGCCTTCCGTGTACGCGCGGACCGCACGGATGAAACGACGCATGATGTCCCCTGTGGCGGCCCGAGGGCGTTTGCGAAGCGAGATGGTGATGTAAGCAGGGGATCCTTGATGAATCGGGGAGTCTCAGACCCGGTTAGATCCGCTGGCCCGCTATTAGTTTACGGAACCTGAACGGGCCTGTCGAGTGCCGCAGAGCCGCCTGGCGGCGGCTGACAATCTCAGCGGCTTAGGGCGCTTCTGGACGGGCGACATCCAGACTCATCTTCGACAGTCGCCTTCCGGTCGCCCTGATGTTGCAGGGAGTTACAGGCGCCTCGCGGGGTGTTACCACTACATACTTGCTCCCTCCGCCAGGGCCGAGACCGCGCCCGTCAGGGGGGTGACCAGCGGGGGCGGTCGCACGCCTGCGGCGGCAAACGCGTGATGGGCGCTGCCGTGCAGATCGGTGCGGAGACGGTAGCGGACGCCGTCGAGCGTGAGCTCGACGGCCCGGAGTTCGGCCAGGTCGCGCATCAGGTCGGGCCAGGACACGTCGGCCTGGCGTTGGTCGAGGCGGCGCTGGAGATCGACCTCCAGGCGCAGGGCCAGGAAGCAGGCCACGATGTGCCCGATACTGGTGTCGTCGCGGTGATGGAAGATGGGACGGACCTCGAGCGTGGACTTCTCCTCGTGGAAGGTGCGCTCCACCCGCCACAGGCTCTTGTAGGCGCGGGCCACCTCCGCGGCCGGCAGGGCGGTGCTGGTGCGCAGGACGAACTTGCCGTCGTAGCGGGCGTCGGCCTCGACCGCGGCGGAGTCGATCGAGACGCTGCCCTTCTGCACGCGGACGAAGCGCGCGAAGCCCTTGTTGCCGATCACTGCCTTGGGCCCATGTGCGAGGGCGGCTTCGAGCTTGGCGAGGATCGCGGCCCGTGCGTGCGCGTCCTTGCGGGCCTCGTCCGGGTTGCGGCAGACGACGTAGCGACGGCCGTCCACCACCACCTCCTTGACCTCCAGGTTGTCGGCCACCGGGTGGAAGCGCCCGGCGCGCGTGAACACTGCGTCCGAGACCTCCTTCTGTCGGCGCATCCGACAGCCCAGGATGAAGTCGAACGGCAGGGTGGCATGTTCGGTCAGCAGCGCGATGGCATCCTTGGAGATCATGCCGCGGTCGGCGACCACCACCACCCGGCCGATCTGGAAGCGCTCGCGCAGCTTCGCGATCATCGCCGCGAACGCCCTGGGATCGGCGGTGCGGCCCGGCAGGATGTCCCACGCCACCGGCCAGCCCTGGCGATCGACCGCCACGCACAGCACGATCTGCGGTTGGTCCGGACGGCGGTCGCGCGAGTAGCCGCGCTGGCGCAGCGCGCTCTCCTGGTCGCGCCACACGAACGTACTGGTGGTATCGATGAACACCAGGTCGAGGTGCTGGGTGAACAGGTCGCGGTCGCGGAAGAACAACTCCTGCTCCAGATCCGCGCGCACCCCCGCCAGGAAGCCGCCCACGGTGCGGTACAGGTGCTGCAGCTCGATCGAATCGAAGCCGGGGCACTCCACGTTGCGCAGCCAGCCCGCGCCCGCCAGGTCGCTGCCGGGCGCGCACAAGCGCTGCAACGCCAGCGCGAAGGTGGTGCGCTCGACGTCGAAGTGGAACTGCCGCCCGTGGGCCAGCCGGCCCAGGATCTCCGGCAGCCCCTGCACTTCCCACAGCCGCCGGAACACCAGCGCCGGCCCCCACGAGCGCGCCTGGTGCGCGCGGATCCCCTCGCTCCGCACCTGCTCGACCACCCGCAACCGTTCGCTGAACTTCGCCAGGCTCACCAACAGTCCATCGAGCGCCCCGCTGGCGACGATCTGATCGCGACGTCCCAGCGTCGCCACCAGGCGCTGGCGAACTCTGCCGGCCTCGCGGAACGATTCGACGATCTGCAGATACTCGTGCGTGGCGCCGTGGCGACCACTACGTTTGAGGCGCACGAACATGGCGCCACGATGCGCATCGCCGCACCCATTCGCAACAGCATTCGCGTCCAGTGCGGACGATTGTTGCCACTACATTTCACGCGCGATACCGGCGAGATCCTCGCAACTCATTGCGGTCGCCACACAGGACCTCGCGCCGCCCGCTCCGACTGTCGAAGCTGAGCCAGACTGAAGATCTCGGGCCGGTCTCGGCTTCGTGGTTCTTGCGAGCACGTGGACTCCCCTACGCCGCTCGCTTCACGACCACGAGCGTAACATCATCCTCGAAGTCCACCGCGCCCGTGAACTCGCGCGCGGCGCCGAGGAGCGGACCGCCCAACTCCAACGTCTCGACGGCTCCGTCCGCACGCACGACCAACGGCGGCACGTGGCCGCAGTTGACGTACGCGATCGTCCCATCCCTGGGCCGTAGGACGCCGACGAAGGCGGTCACGAACGCCGCCCCCGCCATGGATTCCGGCACCTGCCAGTTGAGCATCCTGGCCGGCTGGACCAGGGAGGCGCCGAATCTGACGTGAGTGCGAACCAGCGCACGCAGGGCGGACATCAGGAGCGCCGCCGGGATGCCATGACCCGCGACGTCGCCGACCGCCATGTGGAGATCCCCGTCCGGG
>JAQBHB010000074.1:0-10653 GCA_032128115.1 Deltaproteobacteria bacterium
CGCTGCCTTCGGCCGCATCGACATCCTGCACAACAACGTGGGCATTGGCGGCGGCGATGCAGGGCCCGCCCACCTGGAGGAGGCGGCCTGGGACCGCATCCTGCAGGTGAACCTCAAGAGCGTCATCCTGCCCTGCAAGCACGTGCTTCCGGTGATGCGAGAGCAGCGCTCCGGGGTCATCACCAACATCTCGTCGATCGCGGCGGTGTGCGCGACAGGCATCGTCGCCTACAAGGTTTCCAAGGCCGGCATCAATGCCTACACCCAGTCGCTTGCGGTGGGCAACGCCCGGTACGGCATTCGAGCCAACGTCATCATGCCCGGGCTGATGAACACCCCCATGGCCATCGAGGGCATCTCCAGCGCCCTGGGCATCGACAAGCAGCAGCTGATCGAGAAGCGCGACGCCCAGGTTCCCCTCGGCGCCAAGATGGGCACCGCCTGGGACGTGGCCTACGCCGCGCTCTTTCTCGCCTCGGACGAGGCGGCCTTCATCACCGGCGTGGCGTTGCCGGTGGACGGGGGGCAGAGCGCCCGGGTGGGGTAGGCTGGTGCGGTCATGAGCCGTCCCGGCACCACCATCTCGGCACTCGTGCTGCTCGTGGGCGGCGTCTCCCTGCTCGGGAAAGGCGCCTCCGCCCAGGTTTCCGCGCCCGAGTTGCCCGCCGCCCTTTCCAGCCTGGCGGGAAACGCCGCGCTCGGCGCCCTGTGGAGCGAAGGGCTGGTTCTCGAGCGCAGCGAAGACCTGCTGGCCTCATCGACCCGATACGAGCGCCTGGCCGAGTCCCTGCCCGAGTCGTCCTTCATCCGCTGGCGCCTGTCGCGCAACTACTGGCGATTCGCCGAGCGCCTGCCCGTGGCTGACAAACCCGACCGGCTGCTCTACTTCGGTCAGGCGGACACCTGGGCCGACAGCAGTCTGGCGCTCGAGTCCGAGTGTGGCGAGTGCATCATGTGGAAGATCGCGTCGCTGGGACGCCTGGCCACCACCCAGGGCGTGGTCAAGTCGGCCCGCTCCGCGTCCACGATCGGCGAACTGATCGACCGGGGCATCGCCCTGCGGCCCACGTACGCCGACAATGCCTCGAACGCAACCCTCGGGAATCTCTACTACGCAGGGGCTGCCTTCTACCGGATCGTTCCCGAGTGGCGCTGGCTCGAGTGGGTGATCGGCGTGCGCGGCGACAAGGAGCGAGCCCTCGAGTACATCCATAACGCGCTGGAAATCTCCGGCGCCCGCATCGACTACCAGGTAGAGCTCGGCGCGATCCTTCTCTGTATGGGCAACGAGGCCGGTGATCCGGGCCGCATCGAACGCGGCGAACGCGTGCTGCACGACGCCATGTCGTTGGAGCACCTGCAGAGCACCGACGCGATGGACATCGAGCATGCCCGCATCATGCTCGAACACCCCAAGCGCGCCTGCAGCTACTCGCGCGACGGCTGGATCGAGCTGGACCAACTGGCGCGGCACTGACCCGAGTCGTTCTCGTGGGGCGTAGCTCCCCAGCGCAGCCCGCGTATCGCGGCGGAACGCCCTGACGGTCGCCGATCGAGCCGCCCGAAACGGCTCTCGACGCCCCACAGCGCCCCCCTACGGCCCCTCGGGCTTGGAATGCCGCTTGCAGTCCTGCGCGGCCAGGAGGGACATCCAGTGTCGAATCCGATCCGTGTCTGCCTTCGCATCCTCGCGGTTGCCAGCGTGCTGTTCGCGCCGGTCGCAGCCTCTGCCGAGCCGCCGCCTTGCCCCACCTGGTTCCCCGACTTCTCCGACTGCGGACGCTCGGGGCGCTGGGAGGGCTTCACGATGCCGATCGCGGCGCCCTACCTGTTCGAAGATCCCTTCATCACCACCGGCGTGCAGGCCGTGGGGATCTGGCACGACTTCACCGATTCGACCCTCGGCGGGGAGGCCTGGGTGCTGGCGGTCCAGGCCCGAATCGCGATCACCGACAAGCTCGCCTTCATCGCCACCAAGGACGGCTACACCTGGATGGACGACACCGCCCTGGGGAGCCCCGACGGCTTCTGGGACATCACTGCGGGGTTCAAATACGCGCTGATCGAGATGCCCGAGCAGAATTTCATTCTCACCCCGAGCCTGCGCTTCGACATCCCCGTCGGCCAGAAGAAGGTGCTGTCGGGCAACGGTGACGGCGTGATCATCCCCGCCGTCTCCGCGGCCTGGGGCACGGGCAAGCTGCATTTCATCGGCGACCTGGGTTTCCGGATTCCGTTCAGTGGCAACAAGGAGAGCACCTCCATGTTCTACAACCTGAGTGCCGCCTACAACATCCACGAGCACGTGATCCCCCTGGTGGAGCTCAACGGATACCACTGGATCAGCTCGGGCAACGACTCGAGCTTCGGACTGGGGGCGACGGGCGTCGAAGGGGTGGACGTGGTGAACCTGGGCTCGACCGGCGTCGGGGGCAGCGACGTCCTCACCATGTCGTTCGGGTTCCGGTTTCCCATCCGGAAGCACGTGAGCGCCGGCATGGCCTACGAGATCCCGGTTACGCAGAACCGGGACATCTTCGAGCGCCGCGCCACGCTGAACCTGCTGATCGAGTACTAGGGGGCGGAATGCCCCGGGGCCTGGGGATCGCACTCGTGTTGCTGGGAAGCACCACCGGCTGCGCCGCGCACGTGGGCCGGGCGGCGCTCGCCGCGCAGATCGAGGCGGGCACGCCACCCGGGATCCTCGACGTGCGCTCCGGCGGCGAGTACGCGGAGTCGCACGTGCCCGGGGCCGTGCACATCCCCTTCTACGCGGTGATCTCGCGGTCCGACGAGATACCCAGGGCCGACGATCAACCGCTGGTGGTCTACTGCGAGCACGGACCCCGGGCGGGACTGGCCCGCGCGGGGCTCTGGTTCGCGGGTGCGGGTGAGGTGCGCTTCCTGGACGGCCACATGACTGCGTGGAAGAGAGACGGACTGCCCGTCGAGACGGGAACGCCCGAGGCGCAGCCGGAGTAGCGGAATTCGGCTCCGCTACTCGAGCGGCTCGATGTGCACCGTCACGTCGGCGTTCCCGAAGCGTTGGAGCAGGCGCTGCTCCACGGCATCGGCGATGGCGTGCGACTCGCTGGTCGAGAGTTCGGCATCGACGGCCACGACCACATCCACGGCCACCGAGCCACCCGCGCCCTTCGAGCGCACGCGCCGCGCCTCGCGCACACCTTCGATGCTGCAGACGAGCGCCATGATCTCTTCTGGATCGGCTGCCATGTGGTCGGTGAGCACCGGGATGGCGCGCTGGAATAGATCGTAGGCCAGGTAGAGCACGAGCCCGGCCACGCCGAGCGTAGTGGCGGTGTCGAGCCAGGCGTAGCCCAGGGATGCCAGCTGCCAGCCGGTGATCACGCCCGCGGTCACCAGGATATCCGAGAGCGTGTGGCGGGCGTCCGCGCGCAACAGGTCCGAATCCAGGCGCCTGGCCCAGCGACCCTCCCAGGTCGCGATCGCCACATTCACGACGAAGACCCCCACCATCACAGCGAGTCCCCAGTCGTTGCGGATGACCTCGCGGTTTCCCCGCTGCACGGCGTGCAGCACCAGCTCGATGGCGAGCACGGCCAGGAGCGTTGCCAGCACGAAGACCGCCAGCGTCTCGAACTTGCGGTGGCCGTAGGGATGCTCCCGATCCGGCGGGCTGCTGGCGATGCGATGGGCGAAGAAGGCCAACCCATTGTTGGCCAGGTCCGCGAAGGAGTGCACGGCATCGCCGAGAACTGCGATCGAGGAGGTGGAGATCCCCACCGCCAGCTTGGCGAGGAGCACCGCCAGGTTGGCGGAGCCCTCGATGAGGAGCACATTGCGTACGCGTCGATCGCGTTGATCCATGGAATCATTCGGCGGCGAGCCGAAAGCGTACCACTCGCGCCGAACGCGCCGCACTCTATCGCCGTGGTAGGCTCGTCGCGAGCCCATGACCGAAGACGAACCGCAGACCCCTGAGGCGTCCCCTGAAGCACCCGATGAGGCGCCGCGCTCCCGCTGCTGCTGCTGTGGCAGGGCCGGCTCGATGAGTTCACCCGGCGCACGATTCCCTACAGCGCCTTCAAGGAGCACCTGGAGCGGGGGGAGGTCGCGAACTGCCTGGTCAAGGAGTCGGAGATCGTTGGACATGTGCAGCCGGCTGCTGTGCCGTCCGGCGTCGAATTCGGCGGCAAGCGTGCCGACCCGTTTCTGCAGCTCATGGACCGCCTGAAGGGCCTGCTCGGGGGGCGCGCCGCCGAAGAGGTGATCTTCGGCGAGGTGAGCACCGGCGCCGAGAATGACCTGCAGCAGGCCACGTCGCTGGCGCCGCTGGCGCGGCGGGCCGTGTGCCAGTGGGGCATGGGAGAGTCGGTGGGACTCATGCACTGTGCCCAGCCGCGTCCGGCGTTGCTTCCCGGCGAGGCACCGGGGTCGCTTCAGCGCGATTGCAGCGAGGACACGGCCCGCGCGATCGACGAGGAGGTGCGAGCCATCCTCGACGATGCCTACGCGGCGGCCCGGGCCCTGCTCGACGGAAACCGCGACGAGCTCGAACGCGTGGCCGAGGCGCTGCTCACCCGCGAGACGCTGGGCGAGCAGGAGTTCCTCGCGCTCCTGGGCCGCGAGGCCTGATTTGGCAGGCCATGGCACGCATGGTCACGATACGAGGCATTCTGCCACAATGGGGCCGCACCGCTTCGCGTCTAGACGACTGCGGTTGGCACACAGCGTGCTTCTGATAACCGTGGTCCTGGCCTGTGGGAGGGAACGACAAGTGACGGCATACGCGGAGCGCATCCAGGAGCGCCACGAGATGGTGGGGGTCGTGTCGACGCTCTTCCGGCGGACTGCCTCGGCAACGGGGCTTTCGAGCCTGGATCCCGAGGTCCGTGCGGCACTCGAGCGCGTCCCGCGCCACGCCTTCGTACCGCAGAGCGTGGCGGACGTGGCCTACGCCGACTCCGCCATCGCCATCGGCCACGGGCAGACCATTTCCCAGCCCTTCATCGTGGCGCTCATGACCCAGCTGGCTGCGGTAGACAGAGATAGCGTCGTTCTCGAGGTGGGCACGGGATCGGGCTACCAGGCGGCGGTGCTCGCCGAACTCGCCGGGCGGGTGTACTCGATCGAGATCGTCGCCGAACTCGCCGCGGAGGCCGCCGTGCGCCTGACCCGGCTCGGCTACGACAACGTGGAGACCCGCGCTGGCGACGGATACGGAGGCTGGCCGGAGGCGGCACCCTTCGACGCCATCCTCGTCACCGCGGCCGCTCCCGGGATTCCGCCGCCCCTGATCGAGCAGCTGGCACCGGGTGGGCGGCTGATCGCCCCCGTGGGCGCGGTGCACGAGATGCAGGAGTTGATGCTCCTCGAGAAACACGAGAACGGCGTCATCGAGACCCGAACCAAACTACCCGTCGCATTCGTACCCCTGACCCGGGAACAGAACTGAGGGAACCGGACTGCGAACTCCGCTCGAGATCCACGCCTTCGAGGATTCGTGGGGTGTAGCCGAGGGACTGGCGGGCAGCCTGGGGGCGCCTCTGCGCCCGATCCACGTCCACCGGTTTCCGGACGGTGAATCGCTGGTGCGGGTGGAGTGCGACCAGCCGGAATCGGCTGTGGTGCTGCGATCGCTCGATGATCCCAACGCCAAGTTGGTCGAAGTGTTGCTGGCGGCGGACGCCCTGCGGCGCCGCGGCGCCGAGCGGGTGATGCTGGCGGCCCCGTATCTGGGCTATATGCGACAGGATCAGAGCTTTCGGGAGGGCGAGGCGATCTCGCAGCAGGTGGTGGGCGCCCAGCTGGGCCTCGCGTTCGATGGCGTGGTGACGGTCGAGGCGCACCTCCACCGGATCGCGAGTCTCTCCCAGGTATTCTCGTGCCCCGCCGAGTCGCTCTCGGCGGCGCCGTTGGTGGCGCAGTGGTGCACGAGTCTCGCGGGGAACTGGCTGGTGGTGGGACCGGATCGGGAGTCGGAGCCCTGGGTCAGGGCGGTGGCCACGCGGGCGGGGCTCCCGTGGATCGTGTGTGACAAGGTGCGCGCGGCCGACGACCGCGTCCACGTGGAGGTGCCGAAACCGCCTGATGGTATCCGCGGCGCGCTCCTGGTGGACGACATCGCCAGCACCGGCGCCACACTGGCGGAAGCCAGCCGGGGCCTCCAGGCCGTTGGCTTCGAGCGCGTGGAGGCCGTGGTGATCCACGCGCTCTTCGCTCCGGGGGCCGAGGCGCGACTCCAAGCGGCGGGTGTCGAGCGGGTGGTGTCGACCGACAGCGTCGCGCATCCCAGCAACCGCCTCTGTGTGGCGCCGCTGCTGGCCGAGTACCTGGGCGCGCTGCGCCCGCAGAGCCGCTGATGTTCCGTCTGCGGCGCATCGGCATCGACACCCAGAGCGAGCACGTGGTCTTCATCGACGAGCGCGCGGTGTTCGAAGGCGCGCTGGGCTTCCAGCCCATGGACCGCGTGCAGGTGCTGGGCCGCGATCCCGCAACGGAGCTCCCGCGACAGATCACCGGCGTCCTGAACTTCTGCCGCGATTCCCTGCTGGAAAAGGACGAGATCGGCCTCTCCGAGGTGGCGTTTCTCGACCTGTCGCTTCCTCCGGGCGCCCCCGTGGAAGCCACCCTCGCGCGCCCGCCCGAGAGCGTACATCGCGTTCGCAACAAGCTGGGCGGGGCGCGCCTGGGCCGCCAGGACTTCGACGCGATCCTGACGGACGTGGTTGCGCGGCGCTACTCGAAGCCCGAACTCAGCATGTTCGTGCTCGCGTGCGCGCTTCGCAATCTCGACGACGAGGAGCTGATCGATCTGACGAAGGCCATGGTGGCCTCCGGATCGAGCCTGCAATTCGATGCTCCAGTGGTGGCCGACAAGCACTGCATCGGCGGCATCCCGGGCAATCGCACCTCGATGATCGTGGTTCCCATCCTGGTCTCGCTGGGCGTCACCATGCCGAAGACATCCTCGCGGGCCATCACCAGTCCGTCGGGAACGGCCGACACCATGGCGGTGCTCGCCAACGTGGATCTTGGCGCCCATGACATTCGTCGGGTCGTCGAGGCCACCGGCGGGTGCATCGTGTGGGGAGGGGCGCTCGACCTGGCGCCGGCCGATGACGTGCTGATCACCGTCGAACGACCCATGCAGATCGACACCGAGGCGCAGATGGTGGCCTCGATCCTGGCGAAGAAGAAGACGGTGGGTGCGACCCACGCGTTGATCGACGTGCCGGTGGGTCGCACTGCGAAGGTGCGATCGTTCGCCGAGGCCCAGCGCCTGACGGAACTCTTCCAGCGCGTGGCCGCAGCACTCGATCTTGGCATCGACGTGGTGGTGACCGACGCGTGCGGCCCCATCGGCCGGGGCGTGGGCCCGCGTCTCGAGGCCCTGGACGTGTTGGCCGTGCTGCGCGGCGAGCCCGGCGCGCCGCTGGACCTGCGCGAGAAGTCGCTCTTCCTGGCGTCCCGCCTGCTGGAGCGCACCGGTACCGCTGCGGGGGCCGGTGGCTACCGGATGGCGCAGGAGGCCCTGGATTCGGGGCGGGCGGCGGCGACGTTCGACGCGATCCTCGGGGCCCAGGGGCGCCGCGAGCTTCCCAGCCCCGCCGCCTTCCATCACGTGGTGGCGGCGGATCGGGACGGGCGCATTCGCGAGATCGACTGCCTCGAGATCAACCGGATCGCGAAGCTCGCCGGGTCGCCGGCCAATCCCGCCGCCGGGCTGCGGATGCAGCGCGCGGTGAACGACGTGGTGGAACGCGGCGAGCCGCTGTTCGAGATCCACGCACAGAGCGAGGCCCAGCTTGGCTTTGCCCGGGAGCACGCCGAGGGGCACGACGGTGTGTGCCACTATGGCTACTAGAACCCTATGAAGCTCACGTTTCTCGGAGCCGCCGGCACGGTGACCGGCTCCAAATACCTGGTGACCACCGAACACGAGCGGGTCCTGATCGACTGCGGTCTCTATCAGGGCGTGAAGCAGTTGCGCTCACGCAACTGGAAGCGGCTGCCCCTGGCTCTCGAGACCCTCGATGCGGTGATCCTGAGCCACGCACACATCGACCACAGTGGCTACCTGCCCGCTCTCGTGCGCGACGGCTACCGGGGGCGTGTCTACTGCACGCCGCCGACCGAGGCGCTGTGCCGCATCCTGCTGCCCGACTCGGGGCGCCTCAACGAAGAGGATGCGAGCTACGCCAACCGCAAGGGCTTCTCGAAGCACCATCCCGCGCTGCCGCTCTACACCGAAGAGGATGCGTCGCGCGCCCTGGAGCGCCTCGTGGGTCTCGAGTTCGGCGAAAGCCTGGAGATCGGAAGTCTTCGCATCCGCATGAGACCCGCCGGACACATCCTGGGCGCCGGCAGTGTCGAGGTGGCGCACGAGGGCAAGACGCTGCTCTTGTCGGGCGACCTGGGACGCGACGACGATCTGCTCATGCATCCCCCCGAAGCTCCGGGATCGCCGAACTGGATCGTCATGGAGTCCACCTACGGCGACCGCCGACACGACCAGGCCGATCCGATCACGGAGCTGGCGGCGTTGCTCGAGCGCACCCTGTCGCGGAACGGCACGCTCCTGATCCCGTCCTTCGCCGTGGGTCGGGCACAGACCATCCTGTACTGCCTGCACCAGGTATTCCAGCGCGGCCTGGCACCCCACGTGCCCGTCTATCTCAACAGCCCGATGGCAACCAGCGTGACGCGCCTTTACCAGCGCTTCTCCGAGTATCACCGTCTCTCGCCCGAGCTCTGCGACGAAATCTGGGGATCCACCCACTTCGTGCGCTCGGTGGAGGAATCGCGTGAGTTGAGCGAACGCGGAAGCTTTCCGGGTGTGATCATCTCGGCCAGCGGCATGGCCACCGGCGGTCGCGTTCTCCACCACCTGAGGACTCTCGCTCCGAATCGCCGCAACACGATCCTTCTGCCCGGCTACCAGGCACCGGGAACGCGAGGCGATGCCATCGCCCACGGCGTCGAGGCCGTCAAGATCCACGGGGCGTACGTTCCGGTGCGGGCCGAGGTGGCCCAGTTCGACCTGCTCTCGGCTCACGCAGACCAGCGGGGACTGCTGGATTGGCTCGCGAAATGCGCCCAGAAACCGAAGCAGGTGTATGTGACCCACGGGGAAGCGGTGCCGGCCGATGCGCTGCGCCGCAAGATTGCGGAAACCCATGGCATCACGGCCCGGGTTCCCGAATTCCGGGAAGAGGTGGAACTCCGGTGATGGGTCCAGCGGCCCGGTTTCGTTGGCCCTAGTTCTTCGCTCCGACCAGCGTCTGGATCGATTTCAGATACTCCACCAGGGTGGCAACCTTGCCGCGCACGATCGCCTCGGCGAGGCCGGCCTCGGGAATGCCCGCGCCCAGGTGCTCGCCCCACACCGGCATTTCGCGGGTTCCGTGGGCGGTGACGTCGAAGCGGCCGTCGATGTACTTGGCAATTTCTCCCGACGGGAAAACGCCACCCCGGCGCTCGGCGATGCGGGTCAGGTCGGCGGGATGGACGATCAGGGACGGGGCCGCGGGCCCGTCTCCCTTTCCCGAAAGCCCGTGGCAGGCAGTGCAGTACTGCTGGTAGGTCTCGGCGCCCATCTCGGCGAGCAGGGGGTCCGCAACATCTCCTTTGGCGAGCCCGGCGAAGATCAGCGACGCCACGGCCGCCGCGAAGGCTCGCGCGCTCCAGCGCCGTCCCACTCGTTCATTTGGCTCAATGCGCCAGATCGCCGCCACCACGCCCCTCCTGTCGCAGGTTTCCCACTGTGGTGAAAAAGCACGAGTCGTGCCACCCGGGGAAGATCTTCGCGAGCTCCACGTGGTTCCAGTGAGGCAATCAGGTTCAGCTACGGGGCATTTTGACTAGATTCTGACCCATGGGAAACGCAGGGCGTTCCCTGGAGTCGTGGTCGTCCGTCCGGGGCCCACGCATGCACTGTGTCATCCTGATGGACCACCGAAGGGGAGAGCTGTGTCAGCCGGGGATCCGAAACCGTCGGCGGGGAAGGGCGTGGGGAGTCGCTTCCGCGCGGGCCTGCGCCGTCACGGCGTCATCCGGCGGCCCGTGGCGCTGCGCCCGTTCCTTCGGACGGGCGACCTCCATTTCACCGAAGGCAACCGGATCGAGCTGTTTCGGGACGGCCAATCGGGCCTCGCCTCCATGCTGGAGGCCATCGAGACCGCAACGCGCAGGATCCACCTGGAGACCTACATCCTGCGCGCCGACGAAACCGGGACTCGCTTCCTGGCGGCGCTCGCCGAGAGGGCGCGGGCCGGGGTCGAGGTTCGTCTGCTCTACGACGGAGTCGGGTCGCTGGGTCTCGACTCGTCCGCGCTCGCAGGTCTTCGCGCCGCCGGCGGCGACACGGTCGCCTTCAATCCCCTGGGTCGGCTGTATCCGCGCTGGGCGCCGCGCCGGCGCGATCATCGCAAGGTGCTGGTGGTGGACGGCCGCATCGGATTCACCGGCGGCCTGAACGTGGGCGACGAGTACGCGCACGGCAGCCGCTCCCGGGGCGACGTGCGGACGCCCTGGCGCGACGCCCAGGTGCGCGTCGAGGGACCCGCCGTGCAGGGCCTCGACGCGGTGTTCCTCGAGAGCTGGTTTCGTGCGGACGGGCCCGATCTGCCCTGGGACGGCGGAATCCCGCCCCCCGCACCGGCCGCCGGC
>JAQBHB010000075.1:0-9428 GCA_032128115.1 Deltaproteobacteria bacterium
CCTTGTTTTGGTTCGGGCGCAATAATCGGCAAGCCGTATCGTTGGCGGCGGCCGAAAAAGCGTTCGGAGGGGGAAGTCGGAGGCGATGTGTTTTCGGTCGGTAAATTTCTCCATTCCATGTGTCGTCTGAAAAAATCTTTGAAAGAGCTTGATTTGAACAGTAGAGCCTTTGTTGTGCGTACTGCCGACTCAGCTAAACCGTTAGGTCGCCGTCTACTTCGAAGCCGCGGCGGTGATCGTCACCCTGGTGCTGCTGGGCCAGGTACTCGAGCTGCGGGCTCGCAGTCAGACCGGCGCCGCGATCCGGGCACTCCTCGGCCTCGCCCCCAAGACGGCACGCCGCGTGAACGACGACGGATCGGAAGCGGACATCCCGCTCGACGCGGTGCGCGTCGGCGACCGGCTGCGGGTGCGGCCGGGCGAGAAGGTGCCGGTCGATGGGGCCGTTCTCGAGGGCACGAGCGCAGTCGACGAGTCGATGATCACGGGCGAGCCCATGCCGGTCACCAAGCGCGAGGGCGACCTCGTGACTGGCGCGACGGTCAACGGAACGGGCTCGTTTCTGGTCCGCGCCGAGCGAGTCGGCTCGGACACTCTCCTGGCGCAGATCGTCCAGATGGTGGCCGAGGCCCAGCGGAGCCGCGCGCCCATCCAGCGTCTCGCGGACGTAGTCGCGGGCTATTTCGTTCCAGCCGTGCTCGGCATTGCAGTCCTGACGTTCATTGTGTGGGCCGTCTACGGCCCCGACCCGCGGATGGCGTACGCGCTCATCAACGCCGTTGCCGTCCTCATCATCGCCTGCCCGTGCGCCCTGGGCCTCGCCACGCCGATGTCGATCATGGTGGCAACGGGGAAGGCGGCGACGGTGGGGGTGCTGTTCCGCAATGCGGAAGCCATCGAGCTTCTGCGCGACGTCGACACCATCGTCATCGACAAGACGGGGACCTTGACCGAGGGCAAGCCCCGGCTGGTCACGGTCGTTGCCGCAGAGGGATTCGGGGAGGAGGAGGTCCTCCGAGCCGCCGCGGCGCTCGAACGGGCCAGCGAGCACCCGCTGGCCCAGGCCATCGTCGCGGGCGCCGCCGAGCGCGGCGTGACACCCGCCGACGCCGCCGATTTCGATTCGCGAACGGGTCGTGGCGTCGTGGGTCGGATCGAGGGCCGCAAGGTGGGCGTCGGCAACCTGAAGCTGATGGACGAGCTCGGCACCCAGGTTGGCTCGCTCGCCGAGACGGCGGACGCCATGCGAGCCGAGGCACAGACCGTGATGTTCGTCGGCGTGGACGGGAAGCTGGCCGGCCTCGTCGGGGTTGCGGACCCGGTCAAGGAGTCCACGCCAGCCGCGGTGGAGGGGCTGCACCGGGAGGGGCTGCGGGTCGTGATGCTCACCGGGGACGACGTCACCACGGCCCAGGCGGTGGCGAACCGGCTCGGCCTGGACGAGGTGATGGCCGATGTGCTTCCGGACCAGAAGGCCGAGGCGGTGCGCAGGCTCCAGGAGGAAGGCTGCGTAGTGGCGATGGCCGGTGATGGCGTAAACGATGCGCCGGCGCTTGCCCAAGCTCACGTCGGGGTCGCCATGGGAACGGGGACGGATGTGGCCATGGAGAGTGCCGGCGTCACCCTGGTGCGGGGCGACCTGCGGGGCATCTTGCGCGCGCGTCGTCTCAGCCGCGGCACCATGCGCAACATCCGACAGAATCTCTTCTTCGCCTTCGTCTATAACGCCCTCGGTGTGCCCGTCGCAGCGGGAATTCTGTATCCGACGTTCGGGCTTCTGCTCAGTCCCATGATTGCAGCTGCCGCGATGAGTCTGAGCTCCGTCTCGGTGATCGGGAACTCGCTTCGATTGCGGGGGCTCGAGATCTAGTCCGACGCGAGAACGAGGAGGGTGGGCCGTGACCGATAGACCTGTCGAGACGCAACCCTGGCGCTGTCTCTTCTGCCGCATGCACACGGGAGTGCGGCTCTTCCGGGTTCCGGTGTGCCCCATCTGTCGCGACCAGGTGCAGGACTTCGTGTGGGTCTCTGGGATCCAGGGGATTCTCGTCGCAATGGGATTCATCAACGGTCTTCAGTTCGCGGTCGAAGAAGTGCTCCTGTTCGGGGTCCTGGTTCTGGTAAAACACCGCCTGCCGTGGATTTTCGACCGCTTCGTCCAGAGGGCATAGAACGGGAGGGCCCAGTGGTGGCTCGATCAGCCCGGGGTGTGACGTGAAGGAAGCGCTTGCCGAATCGAGTGCATTGGAGGGGCTCGGCTGGCTTCGAGACGACGACGAGGCGAGGATCCGTCGGATCGAGGCGGAGCTGCGCGGGGGCTTCTCGGCCCTCCAGGATGTCGAGCCGGCAGTCGCGTTCTTCGGCTCGGCGCGTACGCCCGAGGATCATGCGGCCTACGCTCTGGCCCGTGATGTCGCCCGTGCCGTGGCGCGCATGGGTTTCAACATCGTGACGGGGGGCGGCCCCGGAATCATGGAGGCGGCCAATCGAGGCTGCCGGGAGGGCGGGGGGCTCTCGGTCGGGCTCGGCATCCGGCTTCCGGAGGAGCAGCGAACGAACCCGTACGTCGACCGCGAGTTCGAGTTCCGATACTTCTTCGTGCGCAAGCTCATGTTCGTGAAGTACTCGTGCGCATTTTTGATCTTTCCGGGCGGCTACGGAACGTTGGACGAGGCCTTCGAGGCCCTCACGCTGGTGCAGACGCATCGGATCCCGCACTTCCCGGTTCTCCTGTTCGGCGACGACTTCTGGAGCGACCTCGACCGGCAGCTCGACCACATGGAGTCCGAATGCACGATCTCGGCCCAGGATCGCAGGCGGCTGACCCGCGTCCAGACGGTGGAGCACGCCGTGGAGATCCTCGAGCACTGCCACAATGGACTGTGTCGCGAGCTGGGCAAGCCACCCCTACGGCCACGCCCCGATCCCGCTCCGGGAGTCGGGTGACGCAGCATGTTCCGCCTCGCGCTGCGCCAGTTCCGTTTCGAGCCCGTTCGATCCAGCCTGACGATGACAGCCATTGCCGCGGTGATCGCCGTGATTTTGGTGCTGCGGGGCTTCGAGCAGGGCCTCTACCAGCAGCAGCGCACCGCCGTCATCGATCGCGGCGCGGACCTGTTCGTGGTCCAGGCCGGGGTGACGAATTTCGTTGCGGTTCGATCTTCGCTGCGGCAGCTGGCCCGGCGTGAGGTCGAGGCCCACGCGGGAATCGTCGAAGCGCACCCGGTCACGAGCTTCCCGGTGATCTACGAGAAGGGCGGACACAAAGTGCCCGTGTACATGATGGTGTACGACACGCGGGGAGGACCGGCGCAGCTTCTCGAGGGGCACCTCCCGGAAGCGAGTCGAGAAGCGGTCGTCGACCGCTCGCTGGCCCACAAGTTCGATCTCGCGCTCGGCGACCCGCTCGTCATCTCGGAGTTCGGGTTCCGCATCTCCGGCATCGCTTCGAATGCGGCCGCCTTCTTCATGCCGTTCGTCTTCATCACCTACGATGGCATGCTTGACTTCGTCATGGAATCGGAGATCGCGCCCGATCTCAGCGCATTTCCCCTCGTCAGCCACCTGCTCGTCGAGCTGGAGCCCGGGGTGGAAGCCGCGCGGGTGGCGGCGGCGATCGAAGGCGACGTCGTGGACGTCGACGTCTACTCGCCGGAAGAGATGGCGCAGAACGACGTCGAGATGGGCCAGAGCTTGTTCGGGCCCATCATGGGCCTGCTGGTGAGCGTGGCCTATGTGGTGGGCCTGCTGGTCGTGGGGCTCATCGTCTATGCGGACGTGCGCGGTCGTATGCGCACGTTCGGGGTGCTCAAGGCCCTGGGCTTCCGGCTGTCGCAGCTCGCGGCGGGCGTCACGATCCAGACGCTCCTGTTCCTGGTTGCGGCCTTTCCGCTCGGTGTCGTGCTGGGATGGGGGGTGGCGGAGTGCATCGAGTTCCTGGCGCCGCTCTACCAGGTGCCGGTCTTCGATGCTTCCGCCCTGGCTCGCACGTTCGCGGCGGGAATCGTCTTCGCCCTGCTGGGTGGCATGCTGCCCCTGCGCCTCATCGCTGGCATCGATCCCGTCCTGGCGTTCAAGGAGAACTGAAGTCGTGCTGCGCTGGACCCTCAAGACCCTCTGGCAACAGCGAACCGGGACCGTGGCCAGCGCCGGGGGGGTCGCCGGGGCGTTCCTCCTGGTGCTCCTGCTGGAGGCCATCTTCCTGGGGGAGTCGACGCAGATGGTGGCCTACATCGAGCACACCTCCCCAGATGTGTGGGTGATGCAGCACGGTGTCTCCAACATGCACATGGCCACCTCCTTCGTCTGGGATTGGAAGGCGAACGAGGTGGCGCAGATGTCCGGCGTCGAGGGGGTTTCGTCCATCCTCTACGTGAATACCGTGGTGCGCGCGGGGAAGCGCGACTGGTTTGCCTACGTGGTGGGCCTTGAATCCGGTGACGCGCGGGCGGGGCCGTGGAGCATGGCGGCGGGACGCCCGGTGCCGGAGCCGGGCGAGATCGTCCTCCCAGAGATGTTCTCGCGGGCTGCGGGCGTCCAGATCGGCGACATGGCGGCCGTCGCCGACAAGGAGTTCACCGTCGTGGGTCTCTCGAAGGGAACCTTCTCCATGGCAAACTCGGTGGCTTTCGTGAACTTCGCGGACCTGGAGGATCTCCTGTCCACGGGTGCGACTGTCAGCTACATCCTCGTCGATGCCTCGCCCGGCGAGAGCCCGGAAACGCTCGCGTCCCGCATCGAGACGGAGGTGGACAAGGTCTCCGCGCTGACCCAGGAGGAGTTCATCGCCAGCGACTTCGGTATGGCGATGAAGATGGGAGTCGAGGTCATCTCGTTCATGACGATCATTGGCTCGATTCTGGCCGTGGTCATCATCGCGTTTACGACCTTCGTGCAGGTCTCGCGTCGCTTCCACGAACTGGCAGTGGTGAAGGCCCTGGGTGTGCGAAACCGCGCCATCTACGGAAGCGTGATGCTGCAGAGCGTGCTTGTCACCGCGCTCGGGTATGTCCTGGCCACCTCGGTCGCCGTGGGCGCCATGCCCCTGATTGCCGTTCTGGTGCCCGAGGTCATCTTTCGGGTTTCCCCGGTGGCTCTGGCGCGGATGGGCGCGATCGCTCTCGGGGTCGCCTCGCTGGCGGCGTTGGTTCCGGCGCGTCTGGTGGCACGGGTCGATCCCGCCACCGCATTCAAGGGTTGAAGGGATGTCCGAAGGCGCACTCGTCGAGGTTCGAAACGTCTCCAAGCTCTTCGGAACGGGCCACACCGAGGTCCGCGCGGTGGACGACGTCTCGTTGGAGATCTCCCGGGGCGAGCTCGTGCTCATCATGGGCCCCTCGGGGTCGGGCAAGACGACGTTGCTCTCCATGCTGGGCGGCCTTCTCAAGCCGACCCGTGGCACCATCGTGATCGACGGTTCCGAGATCACGGCCATGAAGGAGTCGGAGCTGCCCGGGGTCCGCGCCCGCTCCGTGGGTTTCATCTTCCAGGCGTTCAACCTCCTGGATGCCTTGACGGTGGAAGAGAACATCCTGTTTCCCGCGCAGCTAGCCGCGGGCGGCATGGCCGGCGCGAAGCCGCGAGCCAGTGAGCTGATCGAGCGCCTGGGCCTCTCGCAGCGCCGCCGGGCGCTCCCCCGCACGTTGTCGGGCGGAGAGAAGCAGAGGGTCGCCATCGCCCGGGCGTTGATCAACGAGCCGCCGCTCATCCTGGCCGACGAGCCAACCGGGAACCTGGATTCGCAGACCGGGCAGGAGGTGATGATGATCCTCTGGGAGATCGCCCGGGATGCCGGATGCGCCGTGGTGCTGGTGACTCACGATCAACGCGTCGAGGAGATCTCGGATCGCGTGCTCTGGCTCGAAGACGGCGCGCTGCGGGACCGCAAGGCCGAGGCCCACACCTGGGTGCGCGATCCCGTGTGTGGGATGCGCGTAGATGAATGGACGGCCACGCACGTCGCGGAACTCGCTGGCGTGAAATATGCCTTCTGCTCGGCGGGCTGCCTGGAGCGATTCAACGCGGCTCCGGAGCGGTACGAGACGAAGACCTAGTCCGCGGCCCGGAGGGCATCGACGATCGCGTTGACCTCGGCGTCGGTGACACCCAGGCTGGGCATCATCGTCTTCGGATTGTGGGCGCGTGGCGTCTGAATCTGAGCCCGCACCCAGTCTTCGTCGCGCCGCTCGAAAAGATCCTCCAGGGAGGGACCGATCGCACCTCCCTGGCCGTCGATCCGGTGACAACCGCGACAGCCGTAGTTCTGAAGAAGCTGCGCACCGGATAGGCCGGTCGGGGCTGGCTTTGGCAGCTCGCGCGGCGGCGGATTGTTGGTCGCGAGCAGGAAGGCCTGAATCTCGCGAGCCTGGTCGCCCGGAAGCATGGCGATCACGCGCATGTGCGTAACGACCACCGGCCAGAGCAGGTCCGAGTACTCTCCGGGACCCCGCGCGTTGTGGCACCGCCCACAGTTGGCCGAGTAGAGACTCGCACCCCGTGCGAGGTCCGGAACAGGGCCTTCTGCTCTCACTGCGATCGGCCACAGGGTTTGGGCAAGGAGAACGGAGGCGCTCAGAACGGTACGGGCTGCAGACATCGTTCTCGTTCCTTCCCGGCCTAGAAACCGTATGCGAACTCGAGGACGAAGCGGTTGTCCCCCGGGGCCCCGTCGTTCAGCTCGTAGCTCAGCTTCAAAGGCGCGGACTCGAACAGCCAGTAGTTGAGGCCCAGTGCCAGCTGCTCTCGATTCTTCTCGGGGAAGTCGAGGACCTCGCCCCAGCGAATCACGGGTTCCACGCGATTCATGAGGCCTTCGAACCCGCTTCGGCCGGGAAACTGGTGGTTAAGCCGATACGCCGCCTGGAGCCAATACCCCCAGACGGTTCCGTCGACGCCACTCTTCTGCCGCGTGAGGTACGCGAACTCGCCGCGAAGCTCGAGGCCCCGCCAGTAGTACCAGGCGTCAGTTCCCACCAGGTGGTAGCGAGCGGACTCTGGATCGCCGGTCATGTAGGAGACGCCCAGCTCCAGGTTGGAGATGGGCAGGACACCCATACGCCCACCGACCGTCAAGCCGTCGCCGAGATCCGGCGTGTTGTCGAATTCGAGATCGAGGAGTTCGTCTTCGGTGGGGGGATCACTCAACGCCTCGCCGGTGACGCCGTTGCCCAGGTAGACGGCATAGTTCACCTTGGAGTCGTCACAGCAGAGCGCGAGGCCACCCGAACCCATGATGCCGAGGTTGCTGAGCACTGGAATGAAGCCACCGCTGTCGTGGCCCCCGTAGATGGGGGGCGCGGAGGAGAGCTTGTTGATCCAGCCCGGGTGCAGGCGAGGCCCGAATGTATTGAAGGGGGTCAGGAACTTCCCTCCGCTGAGCACGAGCCAGTCGGTTGCCAGGTAGTCGACCTGCGCGAACTCGAGCCCGAAATGGGTATCCAGCTCGCCGTCCTCGACCTCGAGCTCGATCTCGAGCTCCGCGTTGAAGTGCAGCGAATCGGCCATTCGGAAGTGGAAGCCCGGGTTGAAGCTCGCGCCGAACGCCGTCATGCCGTTCTGGACGTCGACGAATCCCACGGTGCCGTAGCCGCTCACCAGGAAGCGGCTGGCCGGAGCGCGCTCGAAGTCCTCGATCCGCAGATCCACGTATTCGGGGTCGACGGCCTCGGGAGGTGTCTCTTCGACCTCGGGGGGCGCACTGACCGGTGGCGTGATCGGCGCCGGCGTGGCCTGCGCCGCATCGAGCTGCGCTTGCATCCGGCGCTGCGCCGCCTCGAGTTCCCCGATCCGCCGCGCCTGCTCCGCGACGATCTGCTCGAGATCGGTGCCTTGCCCGGGGGACGCCACCCCCAGGATCGCCAGCGCGACGACCACCGCACCGGCTACGACCTTCCGCGACAATCCGTCCAGAGGCCTTCTCCGCTTTGCGTACACGTTGCCCACAGCCGGCTGCGGCGTGTACTACGGAGCAGGTCGGGAGATAGTGACCGACGCGACAGGCTCGAGTCACCGGGACTCCAGCCGTTACTACCCGGTTGCGCCGGAGAGCCTCGACGAGGCACGCCGCCCGCTGCTAGCCCTGATTCGAAACAAATCTGAGGCTACGCCGCCTCCGGCAGGGTATCCAAGATCTGTTGGATTCTCGCCTGGGTATCTTCAGCCGCGGCGATCCGCAGCTCGACACGTCCCTCGGGTCGCGCGAGCTTTGCGGGCAGGTTGAGGATTTCGTATCGGAAGGTGCGCAGCGACTCGAGGACTCACCGGTAGATTCGCTTGCGACCGTTCTTTCGCTGCTGGGCGGTGGTCGCAATCTGAAACTGGCGAAAGACGTTGTGGGTGAGCGCGCTAATCAGCTGCCAGGTGCTGTTCGCGTCCCAGTCGTGGGTCGGGATCGTGTCGAAGGCCATGTGCTGCTTCAGCTCGCCCAGCGTCTTCTCGTGCCCTCCACGACCGGCCATGAAGTCCCAGAGCGCTCGCAGACCGACCCGTTTGTTGGTCGCCACGGACGAGTACTCGTAGTGCCCATCGTTCGGATCGAAGAGGCCGAGCTGGAAATTCTTCCGGATCCGATGCGAGACGTGCTTGCGATACACCGCGACTCGGAGGGTGAGATCCCACTTCGGGATTCGCAGCTTCGTGAAGAACGCCTGCAGGTCGGGGCGAATCCGCTTCTAGCGGCGATGCTTTCCGATGAGGGAGCGTGTTTCGAGCCAATCCCAGAGCGGTGCCTTGATCGCGTACTTGATACCCGAGATCTCCAAGAATTCGAGGATATCCCGTCGGAAGAAGGCCCCGTCGAAGCGCGCTTCGAGGTGACGCGGGGCCAGCTCCCGCCGCAGGTCTTCGACCAGGAACTCCAGCGTCTGGAGCGCCTTCTCCGAGTCATGGACATTCCCGTCCCAATTGACCACGGCCAGGAGCTGACCCGTCTGGGCTAGATGGGCAGTCAACGAATAGTACGACTTGTCCTTCGGGTGATGGGGATTGAAGACCCGCGTCGTGCCCTCGGCGGAGAGTCCCGTGCGCAACACGGTCCCATCCAGGTCGATCGTGGCGCGGGACAGCCAGGCCCGACCGGGTGCCGTCTCTTCAGGATCTGGCGCAGCTTCGTCGCGCCCCATCCGTACTTCTCTCGAAGTACCAGGATCTCGCGCTCGACGTGTTCGGGCGTTCGATTCGGATGTCGATTGGGAGCCCGGGAGCGGTCTTCGACCGCCTTCAGGCCCTCTGTCTCGATCCGGTCGATCCACTTGTAACCGGTGGGCCGGGAGACTTGATATCGGTCACACAATTCACTCATCGACCACTGGCCACTCGCGTAGTCGCGATAGAAATGCTGACGCTGCTTCTTCGTGTCGGTTTCCATCCAGGGCATCCTTTCGTGTAAAGGATGTGCCCGGACTTTTGTAAACCATCAACCCGACCGTTCA
>JAQBHB010000076.1:0-52238 GCA_032128115.1 Deltaproteobacteria bacterium
CGGGCGACGGTCTCCGGCGCCCCGCTCTTCGACACGATACACGCCATGAGATCCTGCCACGACTTGTCGAACGATTCGGCGCCCTCGCGCTGAAGCTGTGCGGCAAGTGCCGCGCTGTCGACACCGATGCGCGTGAATTCGGCGAGCCTCTCGTCGGCGTCGCCTCCCACCACCCGGTCCATGCGGTCGAGTCCTCTCGTCAGGCCCGCGGTGCGCTTGGCGCTGGATTCGGCGGCCGTGCGCAGCTGGCTCGAGTTCAGGATGACCTCGCCCACGGTGCTCAGGAAGCGATCCAGGGTCTCCGTCTGGACGCGCACCGAAGGCGGGGGAGTCGGGGAAACCAGGGCCTCGGGCACATCGCGCGGCGCCCGATTCAGGGAGCTGGGCTCAGGGCTTTTTTTTTTCGAGGAGTCGGCGGCGAGAAGCGGGCCGTCGGCCAGGGCGGCGGCGAGCGCTGGATTGGCAGGGGGGTTCTCCCCCGTGTCGCGCACCCGCGCGATCATGGACTCCAGCGCCTCCATGCCGCGGAAAAGCAGCGCCGTCTGTTCGTCGCCGGCCAGGCGGCCGCGGTTGCGGGCGTGCTGCATCAGATCCTCGAGGCCGTGGGCCACCTCGGTGATCGAGTCATAGTTCAGGGTGGCTGCCATTCCCTTGATGGAGTGGGCCATGCGCAGAACCGTGTCGATGTCCTCGGCGCATACCGGCTTCTTCTCGAGGCGGAGCAGCGCGGCGCTCATCTCGGAGAGGTGCTCCGTGGCTTCCTCGAGGAAGATCCCGCGGTACTTGCTCATGTCCACGGGCGCTACTCAGCCGTCGCTGCCCAGGACCTTGGCCAGGGTGCCCAGCACGCTTTCGGGCTTGAACGGCTTCACGATGAAGTCGCGCGCACCCGCCTCGAGCGCCTCGGTCACCAGTGCCTCCTGGCCCAGCGCACTACACATCACCACGCGCGCCGCCTCGTCCAGCTTGATGATGCTGCGCACCGCGTCGATCCCGGAACACCGGGGCATCACGATGTCCATGGTCACCAGGTCGGGCTGCAGCTTCTTGTACTCTTCCACCGCGTCGATCCCATCGGACGCTTCGCCCACCACTTCGTGTCCGCCAGACTCCAGGATCTCCCGGATCATCTGGCGCATGAAGGACGCATCGTCCGCCACCAATACTCGAGCCATGGTCTCGTCTCCTCCGAACTCGAACTCTCGAGGTCCGCCTTCGGACCTCCCAGACCCTTCGACTGCCGGAACTCCCGGGCGCCGCGCACTAATCCTTTCGAGCCGATGCTCCCTCGATCACCTCTCGCGCCCGGGCCAACAGACGCTGCGGATCCAGGATGCTCACCAGGCGCCCGTCGATGGAGCGCCGCGCGGCAACCGGATCCGAGCTCCGCGACACGACGCCGCTCCCGTCCACCAGACCCAGCACCCGATCCACCGGCACCCCCAGGTGGATTCCCGTCGACGCCCGGTCGTTGACCACCAGCACGTGGGCAGGTTCGGGAAGCTCGGCCTCGTCCACGTCGAACAGCGACGAGCGCCGGATCACCGGCAGGGCGTCACCGTGGTGATTGCTGACGCCCGCCACGCTCCGCGGAAGCATGGGAATGCACGCGACAGATTCCACCTCCACGACCTCGATCACTCCGGTGATGGGAAGCGCGTAGACCACGCCGCCCACCTCGAAGGTGAGCAGTCGTTCGCCGCTGTCGGGAAGTGCGAGAGCATCGCTCATGCGTTCTCCTCATCGGTGCGCCACTCCCCCGTGTCGAAGCGGCGCAAAGCCTCCCGCAACTCCTCGGCCAGAGCCGACAGCGACTCGGTCGACGACACCATCTCGGTCATGGATGTGACCTGCTCCCGCGACGTATCCGCCACGCCGGAGAGGTTGTCCGCATTGCCGCCGGCAACCTTCGCCAGATCGTCCATGGAGTCGACCATGCGCTCCAGGTCCCGGGTGTGGGAGTCGGTACCGTGAAAGATCTCCTCGGAGCGCGACGCCGCTTCGCTCACCGCCGAACGGATGTGCTCGAGGGAGTGGGCCATGGTGTCCATGTCCTCGCGCCCCTCCTTCACGCCAAGACTCGACTCCCGCATCTCGTCGGAGACCTGGTTGGTCTCCGTCTGGATCTCGTGGATGAGCTTCGAGATCTCCTCGGCGCTCTCGCCGGCGCTCTCGGCGAGTTTGCGGATCTCGTCGGCCACCACCGCAAAGCCGCGACCGGCCTCGCCCGCCCGGGCCGCCTCGATGGAAGCATTGAGCGAGAGCAGATTCGTACTGTTGGCGACACTGGTGATGATCGAGGTGATCTGGCCCACGTGATAGGTCTTCTCCTGGAGCTGAAAGACCCGCTTCACCGACTTCTCGACCCGCTCGAACACCAGGCGCATCTTCTCGATGGCCAACCGCGCCACGTCCACTCCCATGTTCGCCTTCTGGCTGGCCTCGGCGGCGAACCCGAACGCCTCGCGCGCGCGCGAGGCGTTCAACTCGATGGTGGACGCGATCTCATGGATCAGGCGGTTCGCGTCCTGGAGCAGCTTCTGCTGCTCGGCCACGGACTCCGCCAGGCTGGCTACGGTGGAGGCGATCGCCCCGTTGTTTCCGCTCACGTGCTGCGCCGAGCGTGTCAGCTCATGTGCCGCACCCGAAAGCTGGTCGGACGTGGCCTGCACGTGCTCCACCAGGCCCCGCAGGCTCGCCAGCATGCTCTGGATGCTGGTGGCGAGAGCATGGGTCTCGTCCGGGAAGCGCGGATTGGGATCGACATCGATGCGAGCGTTGAGATCACCGCGCCGGATCTGCTCGGTGGCCGAGTGCAGCCCCCCCAGGGTCCGGGTCAGCTGGCGCGACAGTACGAATCCGATCAGGCCGCCCGCCACCAGGGCCACCACCGGAGCCAGGCCATCGGCGCCCAGCCCCAGGCCGGCCAGAAGGCGTGGAAACACCACCACGGCGGCCGCCACCAGCAGCGACGCCACCACGAACTTTTGTGTGAGCGGGACCCGCACGCTCTGCGTATCGGAGGTCATCGGTTGCAGCTTGATGTCCCGGATCCCGGGAAATACTCAGAAAATCGAGAGCTTGCGCCTTCGCACCCGATCGCCGCCAGGCGCTGCCCAGAGCCTCAGAAGTGGCGCCAGCCGCCTCGTGGGGCCCCCCGGCGCAAGCCGCGCCGAGCTTCCACCACACGGCCGATTTCGGTCACCGGGACGCCCAGGCGCCGCGAAAGCACCGAGACGGCGGGGCCCCGGGGCCGCAGGCTGAACAGCAGCTCGTAGTCCTCTCCCCCGCCCCGCACCAGACGCGCCGGATCCAGGCGCAGGCGGCGACAGGCGGCCGCGAAGCCCCGGGGACGGGGAATCTTGTCCGGATCCAGGTCCGCGTCCAGAGCATGGGCCGGAGCCGCGGCGCCCAGCAGGTGGGCGAGGTCGGCCTCGAGACCGTCCGAGACGTCGATGCAGCCCCCCACCTGGGAGATCCGGGCCAGGGCCCGGCCGGCGGCCAGGCGCGGCGTGGGCACCCGGCGCAGGCGGGCGATGCCGCGTTCGGCCCGGGCCAGGGCCAGGGCGGCGGCGCCCAGCTCTCCCGTCACGAACAGGCGGTCGCCGGCGCGGGCGCCGCTGCGGGTCAGGGCCCGTCCCCGGGGTACGGCGCCCAGAACGCACAAGGTGATCGAGGTCTCGCGGCCAGAGCTCAGATTTCCGCCCACCAGCGGGCAGGCGTGGGTCGCCCCCTCCCGCAGCAGGCCGGCCACCAACCCGTCCAGACGCGCCACGGCGAGCGTGGGCGGCGCCACCAGGGCACAGGTCACCCCCAGCGGGCGCGCGCCCATGGCGGCCAGGTCCGATAGGGCGGCGGCCAGGGCCCGTCGCCCAATGGTGTTGGGAGTCTGGGTGCGCCAGCGGAAATGCACGCCTTCCACCGACGCGTCGGTGCTCACCACCACGTCCTCGCCGGTCCGGGAGCGCAAGACGGCGGCGTCGTCGCCGATCCCCAACACCACGCCGCGCGCAAGGCCCAAACGGCGCGCGCTGCGCTCGATGCGCCGGATCAGTCCAAACTCGCCCAGATCGCGAAGCTGCACACGCGCAAGGTTACGATACTCCAGCCGCGCTGGATCTAGCGGTGTCGCTACTTCAGCTTGGCCGAGGTGATGGGCGTGCGGGTCGACGTGCGGCGGCGCGTAGGCGCTTCGGAGACCGGAAGCGGGGTCGGCGGCGACTCCAGGGCGGCTGCCAGCACTTCGCTCATGTGATCCACGGGGACCAGGGTGAGGCCGCGCTTCATCTCGCGCGGAATCTCCTTCAGGTCGATCAGGTTCTTGCGCGGCAGGATCACGTGGGTGATTCCGGCGCGCAGGGCGGCCAAGGTCTTCTCGCGCACGCCTCCCACCGGCAGCACCCGGCCCCGCAGCGTGACCTCACCGGTCATGGCGACCCCGACGCGCACCGGCGTGCGGGTTGCCAACGACGTGAGCGCCGTGGCGATGGCGATGCCCGCCGAAGGACCGTCCTTGGGAATCGCGCCCGCGGGCACGTGCACGTGCACCTCGTGTCGAGAGAAAAGCGCCTCGTCGAAGCCCAGCAAGGTGCTGTTGGTCCGCACCCACGTGAGCGCTGCCTGGCCCGACTCCTTCATCACGTCGCCCAGCTGGCCGGTCAGCATGATGCCGGTGCCGCGAGTCAGGGTGGTTTCCACCGTCAGCGTTTCGCCGCCGGCCTCGGTCCACGCCAGCCCACAGGCCACACCCACCTCGCCCACGGTCTCCCGCGGTTCCGGCAGGAAGGGGGGCGGCCCCAGCAGCTTCGTAAGGGTCCGCTTGTTCACCAGGGACCGGGCCTTGTCGCCCTCGGCGGCGCGCCGGGCCGACTTGCGACACACGGCGGCGATCCGCCGCTCGAGTCCGCGCACACCCGCCTCGCGGGTATAGCCCGTCACAATGTCGCGAATCACACCCGCCGACCAGTGGATGCGGTCCGGCGGAAGTCCGTGCTCCTTCACCTGTCGCGGCACCAGGAACGATGTGGCGATCTCGACCTTCTCCTCCGGCGTATAGCCGGTGAGTTGGATCACCTCCATGCGGTCGCGCAGCGGGCGCGGCACCGGGTCCAGCAGGTTGGCAGTGGCGATGAACAGCACCGTCGAAAGATCGAAGGGAACGTTCAGGTAGTGATCGCTGAAATGCGAGTTCTGCTCCGGGTCGAGCACCTCGAGCAGCGCCGACGACGGGTCGCCGCGAAAGTCGGAGCCCAGCTTGTCGATCTCGTCCAGCATGAAGACGGGATTGTTGGTGCCCGCCTGTTTCAGACCCTGGATGATACGGCCGGGAAGCGCCCCCACGTAGGTGCGGCGGTGTCCGCGGATCTCGGCTTCGTCGCGCATGCCGCCCAGGGAAATGCGCACGAACTCCCGTCCCATGGCCCGGGCGATGGAGCGCCCCAGCGAGGTCTTGCCCACGCCCGGCGGTCCCGCGAGGCAGAGGATGGGGCCCCGCGAATCGCCGCGGAGCTTGCACACGCCGAGATACTCGAGGATGCGCTCCTTGATGCCGCGCAGATGGGCGTGGTCCTGGTCGAGGATCTCGCCCGCGCTCTTCAGGTCGAGCCGGTCGGGAGAGCTCTGGGACCAGGGAAGCTCCACCATCCAATCGAGATAGCAGCGCACCACCTGGGCCTCGGGGCCCTCGGGATGCATGCGCTCCAGGCGCCGCACCTGTCGCATGGCCTCGGCCAGGGGCTCCTCGGGAATCCCCGCTTCCTCGACCTTGGTGCGATATTCCTCGGCTTCCTCGATGCGCGGATCGGTCTCGCCCAGCTCGGCCTGGATCGCTCGCAGCTGTTCGCGCAGGTAGGCCTCGCGCTGACCGCGGCTCATCTCGTCCTGGGCCTGGGACTGGATCTCGGCCTGCACGGCCGTCACGTCCAGCTCGCGACGCAACAGGGCGTCCACCCGCCGCAGGCGCGCCAGCGGATCGACGATCTCGAGGATCTCCTGGGCCTCGGCCAGGCGAAGCTTCAGGTTCGAGGCCACCAGGTCTGCCAGGCGCCCGGGCTCCTGGACGGTGGAGGTAACCGAGAGCACCTCGGGCGGAAGATTCTTGAGGGGAAGCAGCTCCTCGACCCGGGAGCGCACGGTGCGCACCAGTGCCTCACTCTCGACGTTCCAGTCGCCCTCCTCGTCCGGCTCGATGGGCGTAACCCGAACCCAGGTGGCGCGCGCCGACTCGACGAAGGCGTCGATGGAGGCCTTCGACAGCCCCTGCACCAGTACCTTGGCGCGCCCGTCGGACATGCGGAGGATGCGCAGCACCATCACGACGGTGCCCACCCGGTAGAGATCGTCGGGCTCCGGATCTTCGATCTCGGCGTCGCGCTGAGCCACGAGCAGCATCAGCCGATCGCCGGCCATGGCCTCTTCCACCGCCGCTATCGACCGCTCGCGGGCGACGAACAGCGGGAGGACCATGTAGGGGAAGACCACCAGCTCCCGGAGAGGAACCAGCGGCAGCTCATCGGGGATCGAGAACAGCGACGGTGCGTCTTCCATGCCTGGGTTTTCGACCCGGCGAACACACAGCTTTAGACGCTGGACTACTCGATCTGCACGATCCGGCCGCCTTCCACCTCGAGCAGGAAGGGTCGTTTGTGGGCGTTGCCGTCCGGGCGCATGGAGAGGATTCCGGTGACGCCCGGATAGCCCCGGGTCGAGAGCATGCCGTCGCGGACCGCCTCGCGGGACCCCAGACGCCGGGCCATCTGCACCAGCACCAGATTGGCCGCATCGAAGCCCTGGGCGGCGAACACGTCGGGCGCGGACGCGAAGGTCCGCTGATAGCGATCGCTGAATTCGCGCACGAACGGGAGCGTGCTGTCCGGGTAGAACTGCGCCGTGAAGAGTGCACCCTCCAGGTGCTTGCGCGCGAGGCCCACCAGATCCGGGTGGTACCAACCGTTGGGTCCCAGCAGTCGTGCGCCGGTCGCCTCGTGGTAGGCCAGCTGTGGGGCGATCAGCACCACCTTCTCGTGCGAATCAGGAATGAACAGGGCATCGAAGTCGACGATGGGCGGCAACGGCTCGCCTTCGGGGCCGGTCATGGCCAGCGCCTCTCCGCGAAGTGCCAGGGCCTCTTCCGGGGCCAGCCGCCTGGCGCGTTGCCGCATGGCGTTGCGCTCCTTGATCAGCGCCTTTTCCTCCGCGGTGAGCAGCATGTAGCCCACCAGGCGCCGGATGGGCGCCGCGAAATCGGTGGCCTCCGGGTCGTACGAGGCCACGCCCACCACCGCGCCGCCCTGCTCTTCCACCGCGTCCCAGAACAGGTCGCGCAGGCCGCGCCCGAAGGCGTCGCGCGGGTAGAGGATGGCGAACGTGAGCGCACCCAGGTCCCGGATGGAGTGGTCCACCAGCAGCTGCACCTCTTCCTGGGGCATGGTGCGCACGCGAAACACGAAGGGCCGTTCGCGCGCCACTTCGCGGCGAGCGGAGAGCGCCACGAGCGGCACGCCCAGCGCCTCGGCGGCTTCGGCCGCCGCCTCGCTCTCGCCCGCCAGCAGCGGTCCCACGATGGCGGTCACCGAATCGTCGCCCGCCAGCTCGCGAACGGCCGCGGCGGCCCGATCCGGACGCCCGCCGGAGTCGCGGATCAAGAGGCGCACACCCGACCGGTTGCGGGGGTCGGCCATGGACTCGGACCCGGCACCGAAGATACCCGTGGCCAGCAGGATGCCGTGCAGGCTCTCCGCGCCGAAGCTCGCGAAGCGGCCCGTGAGCGGGAGTACGACGCCCAGGGTGCCGGAGGCTTGGGACGTGGAGGGGGGCTCCCGGCTCGACATCTGGGCGAACGTGGGGAGATCGGACAGGTCGGGCGGTCCCTCTTCGCGCAGGCGCAGACGCTCGCGCGACGCGCGCAGACGACCGGCGTACTGGGGGGGCATGGGCAGGCTCTCGGCGCGCTCCAGGGCCTCGCGAGCTTCACGCGCCTCGCCCGCATCCATGGCGCGCTCCGCCACCAGCAACTGGATGCGGGCGGCCGGAATCTCGGCGTCGATGCGTCGGGCGGCGCGTCCCAGATCGCGTGCGTCGAGACTCTGGAGGATCTCGTCGATCTCCACGTCGATCAGGGCCACCGAATCCAGATCGGACTCGGCCGCGCGCAGCTTCGAGAGCCAGTGCAGGCGCGCCACCGGATCCGAGAGCACGTCGGCCAGCACCCGGTAGGCCAGCAGCTGGTCGTCGGGCGGAAGCCGGTCGATGCGCACACGACCCATCAGACGCGCGGCGTCGCCGGCGCTGCCCCGTTCGGTCTCGAGCGTGGCCGCCCGCACCCGTGCCGCGTCGCTGCGGTCGCCGCCGCCGTGCTCGCGAATCACGAAGTAGTAGCGCTCGAGCGCGGCCTCGCGATCGCCCCGATCCCGCTCGAGCCCGGCCAGCGCCATGGCAGCATCGTCGGCCAGCGGACTGCCGGGCCAGGCGTTCAGGAAGTCCTTCAGGCTTTCGGCCGCCACGTCCGGGTTGTCGTCAACACTGGCGAGCGCCCCGGCCAGGGCCCGGCGCTCCTCGTCGCTCGCCTCCGGTCGCGCCAGACGATCCAGGCCCGCACAGGCGCCAATCCAGAGGGCCAGCAAGATCAGGGCGAGCAGGGGACTCCGCACGGCTACTCGAACAGGTCCCGGAGCTTGTCGAGAAAACCCTTGGTCACCGGCGACGTGTCGGTTCCGGTCGCCTCGGCAAACTTCTCCAACAGCTCGCGCTGTTTCGACGTGAGTCGCGTGGGAACCTCGACGAAGATGTGGACCAGCTGGTCGCCGCGCGTCGACGAGCGCACGCTGGGCAACCCCTTTCCCCGCAGCCGCATCACCTTCCCCGACTGGGTTCCCTCCGGCACCTTGAGCTTGACCACGCCCTCGAGGGTGGGCGCCTCGATCTCCGCGCCCAGAGCGGCCTGTGCAAACGCCACGGGCACGCCGCAGTGGATGTCCGAGCCCTGACGGTCGAACATCTCGTGGTCGCGTACGTTGATCACCACATAGAGGTCGCCCGGCGGGCCGCCGGCGATGCCCGCCTCGCCCTCCCCGCCGACCCGCAACCGCATCCCGTCCTCGACACCGGGGGGTACCTTCACCTTGATGCTGTGGATCCCCTCGGTGCGCCCCGAGCCGCGGCAATCAATGCAGCGCTCCCGCACGATCTCGCCGGCGCCAGCACAAACGTCACAGGGGCGGCTGATGCGGAAGAAGCCCTGCTGCAACACCGTCTGGCCAGACCCGGCGCAGCGACCACACATCTCGGGCCGCGTACCCGGCGCCGCACCCGAGCCCTCACAGGTATTGCACGCCCGGGTCTTGGGAATCTTGATGTTGGACTCGATGCCCTCGAGCACGTCGTGGAGCTGGATCTCCAGGTTGTAGCGGAGATCGGCGCCGCGCTGACCACGACCCCGGCGCCCGGCCGTGCGCCCGCCGAAGACGCCCCCGAACAGATCGTTGAACAGATCCGTGAAATTTCCCAGATCACCCAGGTCGCCGAAACCGCCAGGAGCCCCTGCGCCGACTCCGTCGAAGCCGAAGCGGTTGTACGCGCGTCGCTTTTCTGCGTCGGAGAGCACGGCGTAGGCCTCGGAGGCCTCTTTGAAGCGATCCTCGGCGTCCGGGTCGTCGGGATTGCGGTCCGGGTGATGCTGAAGGGCCAGCTTGCGGTAGGCCTGCTTCAGCTCGGTCGCGTCGGCACTGCGCGCGACGCCGAGAACCTCGTAGTAGTCGCGTTTCGCCACTGCAAGGTCCTCGATGGCAGCGACGGCGAAGACCGACGGAGGCGAGCCGAGGCTAGGAGGCCTCTCCCGCCCCGAGGTCGGCATACAGCTGCTCAGTCATCTTGTAGGTAAGTGCAGACAGTTCGTCAACGAGCGCCCGGATGGCCCCCCCGTCGTCGCCCTTCACGACCTCCCGGGTCTTCGCGATGACCTCCTTGATGGCCTTGGCGTCGTCCCCGTTCACGTTGTCGCGGAACTCCTCCAGCGTGCGCTCCGTGGAGTAGATCAAGCCATCGGCCTTGTTGCGAAGCTCGATCAGATCTCGCCGGCTCTGGTCGTCCTGGGAGTGTTGCTCGGCCTCCTGGATCAGGGTCTCGATCTCCGACTCCTTCAGGCCGCTGGAAGCGGTGACCCGGATGGCCTGACTCTTGCCTGTGCCCAGGTCCTTGGCCGACACGTTCACCACACCGTCGGCGTCGATCTCGAAGGTCACCTCGATCTCGGGAACACCGCGGGGTGCCGGCGGAATGCCCACCAGGTCGAAGCGACCCAGGGTCTTGTTGTCCTTGGCCAATTCGCGCTCGCCCTGCACCACATGAACGGTCACCACGTTCTGGTGGTCCTCGGTGGTGGAGAAGATCTGGCTCTTGGAGGTGGGAATCGTGGTGTTGCGGTCGATGATTCGCGTCGTGATGCCGCCCTGGGTTTCGACTCCCAGGGAGAGCGGGGTCACGTCCAGCAGCAGGACGCTGCTCACCTCGCCGCTGAGCACTCCGCCCTGGATGGCGGCGCCACTGGCCACCACCTCGTCCGGATTGAGGTCCTTGTTGGGCGCCCTCCCGAAGATCTCCTCGACCTTCGCCTCGATCATGGGCATGCGCGTCATGCCACCCACGAGGATCACCTCGTCGATTTCCTCCTTGGACAGGCCCGCGTCTTCCATGGCCATCTTGCAGGGTTCGACCAGACGCTCCACCAGCTCCGACACCAGCTCCTCGAGCTTGTCCCGGGTCAGCGACAGTGCCAGGTGCTTGGGCCCGGACTCGTCGGCGGCGATGAAGGGCAGGTTGACGTCCGTCGACTCGGTCGAAGACAACTCGTGCTTGGCGCGCTCGGCCGCCTCCCTGAGGCGCTGCAGGGCCATCTTGTCGCCCTTCAGGTCGATGCCGCTCTCGGCCTTGAACTGTTCGATCAGGTAGGCGGTGATCTCATGGTCGAAATCCTCGCCCCCCAGGTAGGTGTCTCCGTTGGTGCTGCGCACCTCGAAGACGCCGTCGGAGATCTCGAGGACCGAGATATCGAAGGTCCCACCGCCCAGGTCGAAGACGGCCAGGGTCCGGCTCTCGACCCCGCCCAGGCCGAAGGCCAGGGCCGCGGCCGTGGGCTCGTTGATGATTCGCAGCACGTTGAGCCCGGCGATCTTGCCGGCGTCCTGGGTGGCCTGCCGCTGGGAATCGTCGAAGTACGCCGGGACGGTGATCACGGCATCGGTGACTTCTTCGCCCAGATACTCGGACGCGGTCTCCTTCATCCGGGCCAGGACGATGGACGAGATCTCCTGGGCCGAGAAATTCTTCTCACCCACGCGGACCCAGGCGTCGCCGTTCTCGGCGGCTTGCAAGGTGAACGGGGCGTAGGAAGCGAAGCGCTTGACTTCGTCGCTGTCGAACTTGCGACCGATCAGGCGCTTGACGGCGAAGATGGTCTTCTCGGGGTGGGTGACGGCCTGGCGCTTGGCGATCTGGCCGACCAGCTTCTCACCGGCGGGCGTAAAGCCCACGATCGACGGCGTGGTGCGGGCGCCCTCGGCATTGGCGAGGACCTGGGCCGCGCCCCCCTCGTAGATTGCGACGCAGGAGTTCGTGGTTCCGAGGTCGATGCCGATGACCTTGCCCATTGAGCCTCACCCCTCTCCGTGCAATCGTTCCCGTGGGAGAGGCGTGTGGCGGAGGCTAGTCCTCGGCACCTCCGTCTCCCGTCTCCCGCGCTTCCGACCCGAGCTCCCCGGCGACTCCCTGGTCGTCTTCGACCGGCTCGACTTCCGGCTCCGGCGCCCCACTCCCTTGCGGAGCCTGGGCCACGATCACCCTCGCGGGCCGGATCAGCCGGCTCCGCAGCTGATATCCCTTCTCCAACACCTGGACGACCGTATTCGGAGCCACCGAGTCGTCCGGCGCCTGGGCCATTGCCTCGTGGAGCGACGGGTCGAACGGTTTGCCGGCCGCCTCGATCTCGAAAACTCCGTGCTTGCCGAGTGCGCCCAGCACCTCGCGCTGGACCAGTTCGACGCCCTGCAACAGGCTTTCCGAGTCCCCGCCACCGCCCTCGCGCGCTCTTCGCGCGTGATCAATGGCCCGATCCAGGTTATCGACCGAAGAAAGCAGGTCCTTGACGAGATTCTGGTGGCCGTATTGGCGATCCTCGGTCCTCTCCTTCAACGCGCGCCGGCGGAAATTCTCGAAGTCGGCCTGCATCCGCATCAGGCGATCGTGGGCCAGCTCGGCCTCGGCCCGCAGCTTCTCCATCTCATCGCCTGCGGGGCCCGGGGCCTCGTCTCCGTCGCTCTCCGGTGCTGCGCCGTGGGCCACCCGACCCGTCTCGTCCAGGGCTTCGGCGGCCTCGCGCAGGGCCTCTTCCAGGGCCGGGTTGCTCGCCAGCGTGCCCTCGGACTCCTCCATGAGCGACTCCATGCCCTCGCTCTCGGCTCCCGATTCTCTTTTGGCTCCCGATTCTCGTCTGGATCTGGGCGTCACGCCTGGAGCCTCTCCGTGATGGCCTGGGACAGGTATTCGACCAGGGGAATCACACGGCGGTAGTTCATGCGGATGGGCCCGATCACGCCCAGGGTGCCCAGGGGGGCCGAATCGCCGCCCCGACCCGCGCCGTAGCGCATCGCCACCAGGGCGCAGTCATGGAGGGACGGCTCGTCCACCTCCTGGCCAAACGCCACGCAAACCCCGTCGTCCCCCAGCATCCGGTCGAGCACCTCGAGCAAGCGCTCCTTGGTCTCGACGGCGCCGAACAGGTCGCGGATGCGCCGCGGATCGTTGAACTCGGGCTGCTCCAACAGAGCCACCCGGGTCTCGATCACCAGATCGACCGCCCCGTCCTCGGGGCTGAGCACCCGCGAGCCAAAATCGACGGCGCGCGCCAACAGGCGATCGGCCTTGCGCCGCAGATTCTGGGCCTCGCGCGCGAGCTCCGCTCGCACTTCGGGCAGGGTGCGTCCCACCACCATCTGGTTGAGCAGGGTGGCGATGCGATCGAGCTCCGCCTGGTCGCTGACCTCACTGTCCTCGAAGACGCGCCGATGGGTAGCGCCCGCCTGGGACACCAGCACCACCAGCACCCGTTCGCGGCTCAAGCGCACCAGGCTCACGTGCTGCAGCACGATGCGGTCGATCCGCGGGGTCACGACGAAGCCGAGCTGGTGGGTGCACTCGGACAGGAGCTGTGACGTCACGTGTACGACGGAGTCTTCGTCCGCTTCGTCCATGCTGTGCGCGATCGAGCGCCGCTCGTAGGCCCCCAGATCGTCGCGATCGAGAAGCTGATCCACGAACAGGCGCAGTCCGCGCTCGGTGGGGATGCGCCCGGCAGACGGATGCGGCTGCTCGGTGAGTCCGAGCTGGGTGAGTTCGGCCAGGGTGCTCCGGATCGACGCCGACGAAAGCTTCACCGGAAGCAGGTGGGAAAGCGTGGCCGAGCCGATCGGTGCGGCTTCGCCCACATAGGCGCTCACCATGGCGCGCAGAACCGAAGCCTGTCGGGCGTTCAGTTCCAGGCGCGGGCGACCGGCCTTCTCGACTTTCCCATCTCCGACCACCACGGCTAACCCTCAGGAATCCCGAAAGAAATTGGTTACCACCCTTCGATCATCCCCGCCAGACCCGCAAATGTGCTCTGCTGGCACGATGAGCCGATTCGCTGCGTCCCATCGGGATTCCCGCGGGGAGACTTGAGATCATACGAAGTGTTCGAAGACGCCGTCGGAGAAGCGCCGCCCGCGAGCCGTCAGCCGGAGATCGCCCGGGGCGCCCCCACCGCCCTCCTCCAGCAGCCCCTGGCAGACGAGCTCTTCGATCGCCGGCGCGTAGAACTGGCGCGGCGGCCCTCCGAACTCCCGGGCGAAGCGCGCGGCATCCAGCCCCCGAAGGGCCCTCAGGGCCAGGAAGACCGCCTCTCCCCGGGCCGTGGGGGCATCGAGCACCTCCGGGGCCGAAGCCTCGGGCGAGCGAGCCGCGGCAACCGCCTCCTGATAGCCGGCCAGGTCCCGACGGTTCGACCTCCGGACCCCAAACGGCGTCTCGGGCCCCGGCGGATCATTGGACACCGCGCCCAGCCCGAGCCCCAGCACGGGCAAGCGCTGCCAGTAACGCTGGTTGTGGATCGCCTCGTAGCCGGGCCTGGCATAGTTCGAGATCTCGTAGCGGTCGAAGCCCGCCCGGCCCAGAGCCGACTCGGCGGTCTCCACCATGGCAACGGCCAGCTCCTCGCGCCGCTCGATCTCGTGGAGCCCCAGCTGCCCTCGGGATGCGGCGAGCGCGAACGGCGTCGCGGGCTCGACAGTGAGTTCGTAGGTGGACACGTGCTGTGGGGCGAAGGCGATTACCTCTGCCACGTCGTCTGCGAAATCCTTCAGGGATTGGTACGGGGCAGCGAAGATCAGGTCGATGGAAATGGCGTCGAACGAGGCCTCGCGGCATGCGCGCAGGGTGTGACGGCCTTCCTCGGCCCGGTGCGCGCGCCCCAGATGCCGCAGCACCGTGTCGTGGAACGACTGCACGCCGACGGAGACGCGGTTCACCCCTGCGCTCCGGAACCCGGGGAGGCGGCCTCGCTCGACGGTGCTGGGATTCACCTCGAGAGTCACCTCCAGATCCGTGCCGTCGGATCCGGGGGGCGCGGGAAACGCGGCGCGCACGCCGTCGACGATCCGGGCCACCGCGTCCGGCGAAAGCAGCGACGGCGTACCTCCTCCCAGATAGAGACTCGACAGCGATCGCCCTGCGAAGGCCTGGCGTCGCCACGCGAGCTCACGGAGCAGCGCGTCCACGTAACGATCGTCGCGGTCGCGCTGGGGCGTCGGGGCCGACACCACCGCGAAGTCGCAATAGGGGCAGATCCGTTGACAGAACGGAACGTGAACGTAGACGCCCAGGGTCGGATCCGTCAGCGCTACAGCACCCCGGGCCTCCCCGCTGGCTCGGGCTCGCATGGGTAGCGTCGAATGCACTCCTCCAGGGTATCGCGCTACGCTGCCGGCGCGGTGCCCCGCTCCGAGATCCTGCATGAGATTCTGCCCAACGGCCTCCAGGTGCTGCTTTGCGAAGCGCGCCGGGCGCGGGTGGTCGAGTTCCAGGTCTGGGCCCAGGTGGGCTCCGCCGACGAGCGCGCCTCCGAGTCGGGCCTGGCCCACTTCCACGAGCACATGCTCTTCAAGGGAACCGGGCGTCGCGGCGTGGGCGAGGTGGCGGGCGACGTAGAGGGCGCCGGCGGCAGCATCAACGCCTACACCTCCTTCGACGTCACGGTCTATCACGCGACTCTCCCCAGCGATCGGCTCCCGGTGGCTGTGGACGTGCTGACAGACGCGGTGCAGCACGCCGCGTTCGAGCCCGACGAGATCGAGCGCGAGATCGAGGTGGTGCTGGAGGAGATCCGGCGCGGCGAAGATTCTCCGCATCACGTGCTTGGCGACGCGCTCTTCGCCGAGGCGTTCCGGGTGCACCCCTACCGGGACCCGATCCTGGGAAGTGCTGCGAGCGTGGCCGCCATCGATCGCGACCGTCTGCGCAGCTTCTTCGAACACTGGTACGCGCCTGCCAACCTGATGGTGGTGGCGACGGGTGACTTCGACGCCCCCGCCCTCCTCGACCAGGTGCGGCAGGCCTTCGGCAGCAGCAATGCCGCGCGCCCGCGGCGCAGCCGTCCGGCCGAGCCGCGCCAGACCGGGCTGCGCAGCGTCGTCCTGACCCGCCCCTTCGAACGCACGAGCCTCGAGTTCTCGTACCCCACCGTCAGCCTGGCCCACGCCGACGCCGCCTACCTGGACCTGCTGGCATTCGTTCTCGGCGGCGGCGACAGCAGCCGGCTGGTGCAGATCGTGCGCGAGCGCGACGGACTGACCGAGCGCATCGACGCCTCGAGCTACACGCCCCTGGAGGCCGGCACGTTCTCGGTTGGCCTCGACACCGATGCCGCCCGCGCGCCCGCCGCCATCGAAGCAGCGGTTCGCCAGGTGGAGCGCGTGCGACACGAGCCGGTGAGCCCGGATGAACTCGAGAAAGCGCGCCTCAACTTCCTGTCCATGGAACACTTCGAGCGCGAGAGCGTGTCCGGCCTGGCCCAGAAGATCGGGAGCTTCGCAACCCTGGCGGGAGACTTCCGGGTCGAGCAGCGCTACCTGGACGCCGTGCGCGGCGCAACGCGCGAAGACCTGCAGCGCGTGGCCCACGAGTACCTGTCTTCGGACCGGATCACGCTGGCCGCCGTGCTGCCGGAATCGGATGCGGCGGCCCTCGGGCGCGCGGTGGTGGAGGCCTCGGTGGCGCGCGGCATCGAGTCCAAGGCGTTGCGCTCGGCGAGCCGCGAGGAGGTTCCTGCGGCGCTCACGCCCCGGCCGGCAGCCGCGGCCCGTGGCGCTGCCAGCGTCTGCCTTCCCGGCCCGGACGTGTTCGGTTACACCCTGCCCAACGGCGTCAGCCTCTACGTGGTGCCGCGACGCGACGTGCCGGTGGTGGCAGCGCGCGCGGCCTTCGCCGGGGGCCTGCTGGCGGAGGACGCCGACACCGCAGGGCTCTCGAGCTTCACCGCATCCATGTGGCTGCGGGGCACGCAGAGCCTGTCGGCGGCCGAGTTTGCGCGCCAGACCGAAGGGATGGCCGCCGAGATCGACGGCTTCTCGGGCCGCAGCAGCCTGGGCCTGACCCTGGAGACCCTGGCCGAGAAGCTCGAGCCGGCCCTGGAGCTGTTCGCCCAGGTGCTGCTCGAGCCCGCATTCGAACCCGAGGAGATCGAGAAGGAGCGGCGCGAAACCCTGGCCGCCATCGACCGGCGCGAGGACCGACTGGCCCAGCGCGCGTTCCTGTTGTTCGCCGAGACCCACTACCGCAGCCATCCGTACCGGCAGCCCATGTTGGGAACGCGGCACTCGGTGCCCCGCTTCGACCGCGACCTGCTCCGCGCCCACCACGATCGCCTGATCCGCGCCCGCAACTGCAGTCTGGCGTTCGCCGGCGACGTGGATCCCGACGCACTGGCAGAGCGCATCTCGGCGCACCTGGGCGGGCTCGACGCGGGCGCTTTCCAGGCGCCAGAGCCGGCACCCGAGCCGGCCCCTCGTGAGATCCGCACGGCCGAGGTGCGCAAGGAACGCGCCCAGGGCCACCTGGTGATCGGATTCCGCGGCCTGTGCGTGGGCGATGGCGACCGCTTCGCCCTGGACGTGATCACGCAACTGCTGGCGGGACAGGGAGGACGACTGTTCCTCGAGCTGCGCGACCGCCGCAGCCTGGCCTATACCGTGAATGCGGTGAACGTAGAGGGCGTGGCGCCGGGCTACTTCGGGGTGTACATCGCCACGGCACCGGAGAAACTCGAGGATGCGCGACGCGGTCTGCTGGAAGAGCTGCAGCGGGTGGTGGACGGCCCGCCGGACCCGGCGGATCTGGAACGCGCCAAGCGCTACCTGATCGGAAACTTCGCCATCGACCAGCAGCGCAATGCCACTCACGCGGCGTTGGTGTCGCTGGATGCCCTCTATGGGTTGGGGCCCGACGCCTACCGCACCTACCCCGATCACGTGGAGTCGGTGACGTCCGAGGAGGTGCTGCGCGTGGCCCGCCGCGTGATCGACTTGAACGCCTACACCCAGGCCCAGGTACGACCCTAGCCGGGCTTCAATACCCCAGGGCCAGGCCGTCGCTGCGCGGGTCCGTGCCCCCCAGCTGCCAACCCGACTCGGAATCGATCACGATGGCCTGGGCGCTGGACCAGTTCCAGGGCGAGACCTCCACGCTGTGACCGCGGCGTTCGAGTCCTGCGATCACGTCTGCTGGAATTGCGGGCTCCACGAAGAGCTTGTCGGGCACCCACTGGTGATGGAAGCGCGGAGCCGACACGGCGGCCTGGACGTCCATCCCGTGATCCACGGTGTTCAGGATCGAGAGCAACACCGTGGTGATGATGCGCGGCCCCCCCGGGCTGCCCGTCACCATGAAGACCCGACCGTCGCGCAGCAGAAGAGTGGGCGTCATGCTCGAGAGGGGGCGCTTGCCGGGCTCGATGGCGTTGGCGCCGCGCACGTCCACCAGACCGTAGGCATTGGGCGTGTTGGGAGCGACGGAAAAGTCGTCCATCTCGTTGTTCAAGATGATGCCCGTGCCGGGCACGGTGATGCCCGACCCGAATGGGGTGTTGATGCTCCCGGTGAACGCCACCGCATTGCCCGCCGCATCGGTCACCGACAGGTGGGCGGTGCCCGAATCGTCCAGAGTCAGCCCCGCGCGCTCCACGCGGATCGCCTGCTCGCCCCGACCCCAGGTCCAGGGAGCGCGCAGAAACCAGGCCGGATTGATGCGGGCGCGCAGATCGTCGGCGTAGGTCTTGGATGTGAGTTCGGCAACCGGGATGTCGACGAAGTCGGGATCGCCGAACCAGTAGTTGCGATCCGCGAAGCCGAGCTTCATGGCTTCGGCAACCCGGTGCAGGCTGGCCGAGGAGCCGGGGCCCGTGGCCGCCAGATCGAATCCCTCCAGCACGTTCAGCATCTCGATCAGGACCGCGCCTCCCGACGACGGCGGCGGAAACGACACCACCTCCAGGCCCCGGTAGCTGCCCCTTACCGGCTGGCGCACCACCGGCCGGTAGCCCGCCAGGTCGTCCCGGGTGACGAGCCCGCCCGTCTTTGCCATTTCGCGCGCGATCGCCAGGCCCGTGGCGCCGCTGTAGAAACCGGCGGGGCCGTCTTTCGCAATCCGGCGGAGAGACCGGGCGAGATCGCTCTGCACCAGCCGCCAGCCGGGCTGGGCGGGCGTTCCGGCCGGCGGAAACTGGATGCGGCCGGTCTCGGGAAAGCGCTCCGGCAGCCCCCGCTCGCGCATGTGCTCGAGCACGCCCGCGTGCACCGGGCCGATGGGATAGCCCTCGTCGGCCAACCGGATGGCGGGCTGCAACACCTGAGACAGCGACATCGTCCCGTATCGCGTAAGGGCCAGGGCCAGGCCCGCCACCATGCCCGGTGTGGCGACGGCCAGCGGCCCCAGGAGCGAGGCGCGTTCCGGAACGCCCTGCCGCACGAACATGTCGCGATCCGCCGCCGAGGGTGCCGTTTCGCGGGCGTCGAGGGCGATGATCTCGCCGCTCTGCAATCGGATCAGCAGGAAGCCGCCGCCTCCGATGCCTGTCGAGTAGGGCTGGGTCACGCCCACGGCAAACGCCGCGGCCACCGCCGCATCGATGGCATTGCCACCGGCCTTCAGGATTTCCACGCCAGCGCGCGTGGCGTGGGATTGCGACGTGGCCACCATGCCGTTGCGACCGTAGGCGGGCGATGCGGCCGCTGCGCGCACCGGTTGCGGAAGCCCCGCCAGAACGAATCCGGCGAGGAAAAGCCACGAGATGCGAGCGCGAGGCTTGCGGGGCTGTACGGCGGCGCTCACGGCGACGAAGGCTATCAGGGGCCGGAGCAGCTTGACAGGTGGCCCGCCCGTTCCGGATGTTCGTGGCAAGGGGGTGCGGCATGCGCCGGATTCGTGCTGAACCGGGGATCTCGACCGCCATCGCGCTGGCCCTGGCCGGAATTCTCGCCGCCGCCTGTGGAGCGCCTGCGCCCGAGGGACCCGTTGCCCGGGTGGTCGAGGGGCCCCACGACGTCGCGGTCGTCACGGTGCGCGAACACGGCGTGATCCGGATCGAGCTCCTGCCGGAGATCGCCCCAGAGTCCGTTGCGAACTTCGCGAAGCTCGCGAACCAGGGATTCTACGACGGCACCCATTTTCATCGCGTGATACCGGGCTTCATGATCCAGGGGGGCGACCCGGCCAGCAAGAACAAGGACCCGCGCGACGACGGCAAGGGCGGCCCCGGTTACACCATCGTGGACGAGTTCAGCGATTTTCCCCACCACCGGGGAGTGGTCTCCATGGCCAATACGGGCAGTCCGGAGAGCGGAGGGAGCCAGTTCTTCATCGTCCAGGCCGACTCCGCCCATCTGGACGGCAAATACTCCGCCTTCGGGCGGGTGGTGGAAGGCATCGAGGTGGTGGACGCCATCTCTAGAGTTCAACTCGACAAGTATGGGCGCTACGGGCCCCGAGACCGCCCCCACCCGGTGCCGGTGGTGATCGGGACGATCCGCATCGAGCCCGCCGCGACGCGCTAGCCCCCCCTCCGGCGAGCGGCTACGTTCACGCGCCGTGGCCCGGTAGCTCAGTTGGTAGAGCACTTGACTGAAAATCAAGGTGTCGCCAGTTCGATTCTGGCCTGGGCCACCAGCCAATCCTTCGAATGTAATCACGCGGCCACAAGTCGACCCCCTGATATGGCGTCAAGCGCCGCCGCGCTCGCGCTCACGACGCCAGCCCCAGCGCCGCGCGGTCCGGATACCCGAGGGCGACAAGGAACAGGACGCTCTTGCCCGCGGCGTGCGGCGAGAAGAACTCGGTCACCTCGTCGTCGAAGAACGTCAGCCCCGTGGCGCCGAAGCGCTGGGCGTAGGCGGCCAGGTACAGGCGCCCTCCGGTGATTCCCCCCTCGAGTTGCGCCGCCCGGTAGCCGCGGTTGCCGAACCGGGCCAGCAGCGGGGAGAGGTTGGCCAGGCTGTACACGTTCACCGCCGCATCCGCCGGGAGCTCCTGGCCCAGGCCCAAGCGGCCCGCCACGCCCCTGAAGCTCCCCTCGCGCAGCAGCTCCAGCGAGCGACTGAGGCGGCGGTAGGTGTAGGCCCCCGGGGTCAGCCCCTCGACGGCGTGCACGATCAGGTAGAGGTCGAGGAGGCTCGCACCCGGCGGATCCAGGAAGTCGCCGGGCACGCCGCGCGTGGCGCAGTCGAGCAGCGTGGAGAGCTCCTCGAAAGACAGCGAACGAGTCCGGTCGAATGCCCGCGTCGAGCCTCGCCGTCGGATCACGGCGTCGAGGGAGTCAGGTGGAAGATCCGGCTCGGCCCTCGGCCGCAGCGGGTAGAGCGAACCGGTCGGCGCGGGTTCCTCTCGCGCGGGGGTGGGGCCGCGCCAGGAGGCCGCCTCGGCGCCGTCCTCGAGGGAGGAGGCCGCGTGCTGCGCGCGGATCGCCGGGTAGTCGACCTCGAAGGTAGAGAGCGGCTCGGTTTCGAGTCGCAGCTCCGGCAGCGGTGGGGCGGGCGGCGCCTGTCGCCCGGACCGCCCGAGGGCCACGAGCGCGATCGCACCCTCTCGCTCGGGGTCGAGACCGAGCAGCCGCTCCACGGCACGGTCCGCGAAGCCCATCACCAACCGCGGCTCGAGCTGCGCCGACTCAGCCACCGCGAGCAGGTTCGCGTGCAGTGTCCCCCCATCCCAGAAGCAGTGCCGGTAGGCTCGCGCCTGGTACTTCCAGGCGTTGCGCCAGTAGGTCGAGGCGCTCGCGATGATCACCGGCGCGCGCACCAGGTCGGGGTTCCGCCCGGACGCCTCGACGAGCACCGCGCGATAGTCGCCCTCGCGCAGACGGCGCAGGGCGAAGTCGTGCGGGCCGAAGTGATACACCCCGGCGGAAAGGCCCGGGAGCTCGCCCGCGACCAAGTAGAGATCGATGTGATGGAGCGCGCCGGTGTTCGGGTAGGCGCGGAACAGGGTCTCTCCGCCCGGATAGCGCTTCCGTTTCGTGATCCCCGCCGACAGCTGGAGGATGCGGGAAAGGGTCGCGAGGTCGGGAGTCCGCTCGCCGTCGCCATTCGCCGCCGGCGCAGCGCCGGGTCGAGAGATCGCCTCGAGCGCTGGAAGGTTGTTCCCTGGAAAGCCCTGCGGAAGCGGGATCGCCTCCAGGTCGGGGTAGATCTTGAACGCCAGCGGTTGGTTCTCGAAGTCGAGGAAGTGGCGGCTCGCGCGAACGCTCCGCTCGCTGTGCTTGGTGGCCTCGTGATACTCGAGAGTGGCCGCCGTGTCCCGGTTGGACATCGATTCAACCTCGGACCTCTCGGAGCTGCGAGATTCCCGTGGCCTGTCCGAGAAGCGTGACCTTCACGCATGCCCCGCCCGCGGGGACTCTTCAGTCGGCAGGAAAGCTCGCGACCAGCTCCCGCAGGCGCTCGCGGCCGCCCTCGCGGATCGGAACCCCGTCGCCAACCACCAGCGCATCGAAGTCGAGCTCGAGCAAAGACCGGACGCTTGCACGCAGGCGCACGGGGTCGTCCATGACGCGCTCCCGCAGAAGCGAGAGCTGCCCAGGTGGGTTTCCAATCACGGCGTCGCCGACGACGAGCATCCTGCGCGCCGGGTCGTGGAGAGCGATTTCCCCGGGCGACTTGCCGGGCACGCCCACCACGGTGAACGATGCCGCGCGCTCCCCTACCTCGAGCTCGGCGTCGATCGCGGTGCCCTGCTCCCGGGCGTAGGCCGCATCCGCCGGGTGGATCGTGACCCGGGCGCCCGTGCGCTTCCGCACACGGTTCGCGGCACGGGTGTGGTTGCGATTGGTGATGAGAATCTGCGCGACCCCCTCCTTGGCGAGCCGATCGAGAACCTCGTCGGTGGGATCGACGGGGTCGACGCAGAGGTTTCCCTCTGGGCTCAGGAGGAGCGTTCCGTTGAAATCGTAACCGTGGGGCTCCGAAAACCAGGACCAGGTGAGGACGCCAGGCAGGAACTCGCGCACGGCCCAAGTCTAGAACTCTACGACCCGTGGTCAACGGGGACCGTAGAAGCGCCACTCTTTGCTGACAATCAAGCGTGCCCCGCGTCGGAAGGTCAAATAGGCCCAGGCCCACTGCAGCACCACGAACAGCCGGTTCTTGAAGCCAACCAGGTAGTAGATGTGGACGAGCAGCCAGGCGAACCATGCGAGCAGGCCAGCGAACTCAAAGTGCGGGGTCTGGCAGATCGCGCGACTGCGTCCGATCGTCGCCATCTGCCCCCGGTCGTGATACGAGAAGGGCGCACAGACTCTGCCTTGAAGCTCGGCCTTGATGCGGCGGGCCAGGTAGCGACCCTGCTGGAGCGCGACGGGCGCAAGGCCGGGCAGCGCGGCGCCATCCCGGCCTCGAACGTGCGCCTGGTCGCCGGCGACAAAGACTCCGGGATGTCCGGGCAGGCTCAGGTCCGGTTGGACGATCACACGACCGTGCGTGTCGAGTTCTGAACCGAGCCCGCGATTCAGGGAAGATGGCTCGACTCCCGCCGCCCACAGCGTCGTATGAGCCTCGACCCGCTCCTGGCCCACCTCGACCCCGTCGGGGTCGACGCGGGTCACCGGACTGGCCGTTCGGACCTCGACCCCGAGGCTCTCCAGATCGCGCATGGCCCGACTCGCCAGAGACTCGGAGAAGGCCGGCAGGATGCGCGCCCCGGCCTCGACCAGAACGACCCGCGCCAACTTCGGATCGATGCGCCGGAAGTCTCGGGCCAGGGTGAAGCGGCTCATCTCGCCAATGGCGCCCGCGAGCTCTACCCCCGTGGGGCCGCCCCCTACGATCACGAACGTGAGCAGCGCCTGCTGCCGCTCGGGGCTCTGCTCCTTCTCGGCCTCCTCGAACGCCGTCAGGACGCGGCGGCGGATCTCGATCGCCTGCTCGAGCGTCTTCAGTCCCGGGGCGTGCTCCTCCCACTCCTCGCGACCGAAGTAGGCGTGGCGCGCTCCGCACGCAAGGATCAGGAAGTCGTACGGATGGTCCCCGGAGCGAGTGACGACACGGCGCTCTTCGAGACCGACTGAGGTCACACGCGTGCGCAGCACTCGAATGTTTCGGTAGCGGGAAAGCAGCCCGCGGATCGGCGCGGAGATCTCGGCAGGACTGAGCCCCGCCATGGCGACTTGATACAGGAGCGGCTGAAACAGGTGGTAGTTGCGCTCGTCGAGCAGCGTCACTTCGAGATCGCGCACGCGACCGAGTCCCTTGGCCGCGCTCAGGCCCGCGAAGCCCCCGCCAACAATCACGACTCGCTTCATCGCCTCGGGGAGGATAGCGGCGGGGTGCGCCGAGAGGGTGTGGGCCGGATGAACCCAGCCGGCCTGAAAATCAAGGTGAGCCACCGAGGACTTCGACGATGTGGCTGCGGGCGTTTTCCGCAAGCGTCTGCCATTCCGCGCGCAGGTCGCGCCAGACGCGGACCTGGAAGGTCTTGGCGACGCTGCGGAAGGGCTGATCCCACAGGGTGCCGTCGTAGAGGGCGCCCCCGCGGTCGAAGGCTCGTTCGTTGAAGACGGTCTCGCCCGCGTCGCGGTGACGGCACCAGGCGTCGGTGTTCTGTTGCATGAGGGGCACGAAGGTGCGGCCGATCCAGGACAGGAGCGGCGCAACGGTGTCGTCCAGGCGCAGCGCACCCTCGCTCCGCGAGCCGCCGACGTCTCCGCGGGCGATGCGCTCGATCCAGGCCGCCGTCGCCGGGGCCTGCTTGCGGATCGCGAGCCACGCCGCGGGATCGCTGCGGTTCATTCCCAGCTGGCCGTAGAGGCTGGCGTCGGCCAGGGTGAATCGCTCCCCAAACAGATGGGGACGCGCGGCCAGCACCGGTTCGACGCTGGCCAGCAGCGCGCGGAAGATCTCCTCCAGCAGGGCGTGGGTGGCGGGGAAGCCGGCACGGGACGGCGGCCGCAGGCGAGGCGGCAGGTCGTCGAACGCCCGGTTCGCTGGCTCGGCGACACTCATCAGATAGGGAAGCCGCCGCACCTGGCGCGCCGGAAACGCCCGGGCCAGGATCGCCGCCCCCGGTCCCGCCAGCGGCTTCATCTCCCGGCCCAGGCGCTCGCCCGCCGTGTTGTCGCGAGCGGCAACCACCCAGCGGTTGTGGTGCACCAGGTAGAGCCCGACCTCGTCGAGCGCCTCGTCGACCAGACGCAGGGCGAAGCACAGGGCCGGATCGTCCGCCGGCAGGAACGCAGCGTGGCTGGGGCCGTGTCGGTCCAACCAGACACCGATGGCGGACGAGTCGTAGAGATTCTCGCCGTCGGGACCGAAGAGGAACGGCACCAGCGGAAACTCGTCCAGCTCCGTCATCTCAGGCCAGGTCAGGGCGAGCCGCCCGGTCACCAGTCGCAGGCGTCGCAGGTTGAATCGGTGGGCGTCGAGCGCGCCCCCATCGCGCGGCAGCCAACGAAACGCCACGCCCGCGGCGCGCAGAAGCGCTTCCACCTTGAGTGCATACGGGGAGAGTTCGGCTCCCCACAACACCCAGCGCGCGTCGGGGATTGCCACGGCTCAGTGCAGCAGGAGCTGGGTCGTGGAGGCAATCAGGGCCAGCAGCAGCAGCACCGACACCCGCGGGCCGACGAACATCACGCCGGCCATCGTCCAACCCGGATCGGGCTCGACCGGATCGGGCTCGACCCCCCAGTGCTCCAGATAGCTCCCCGCCGCGACGCCCCCCGCGTCCGTCAAAATCCGCGCCATGTGCATCAGGTTCCACGTCATGAAGGTGGTGTTGCGGTTGGTGAAGTCGTTCTCCCGATCGGATTGGAGTTTCGGGTCGGGGATTGCGGAACTCTGGATTGCGGAACTCCAACGGGGCGGCCGGAACACCAGCCTCTTTCGGTGCCGTCAGCCTATCAGATCCATCACCCTGAGATGCGCCACTGCGCCCTGGGTTACCCTCGTCCCCCATGTTTCCCGGGAAGATCCTCGCCCTGTCCGTGGGGCTGTCGAGCGCACTGGCGTGCAATGCCGCGCCGAAGCCCGTGCGCGTGGTGCTCGTCACCCTGGACACGCTTCGCTACGACCAGCTCGAGCCGGCGGAGGGCGCGACGTCGGCCATGCCCCATACGTGGGCGCGGGCCCAGCAGGGGTTGCGCTTCTCGCGCTTCTACACCGCAAGTCCTGTGACCCAACCCACCCACGCCACACTCTTCACGGGGTTGCACCCGTGGCAGCACGGAGTCACCCGCAATGGCCAGGTGCTGTCTGACGATCTCCCGCACGTGGCCGAGATCCTCCGGGACCGCGGCTTCGCGACCGCGGCGGTGGTGGCCTCGTTCCCCCTGGCCGCGCGCTTCGGCTTTGGCCGGGGCTTCGATTCATTTCGCGAGGAGTTCAGCCTGAAGTACCAGCCCCAATCGCTGTGGGAAGAGGAGTGGGACGTGCCCGGAGGTGAGTTCTTCTCGCTGGGGGGGCCGATTACCGACCTGGCCCTGCTTGCCCTCGACGCCGCCGCCGCGGGCAACCAGTTCTTCTGGTTCCACTACTTCGATCCCCACAGCCCGTACGGGGACAGCCAGGGTCTCCATGTGACCCGCCGGGACGTCCTGCGCAAGCAGCGCCGCGAAGGGGCGGCGGCCGCCGACGCCATGCTCGAGCGGGGGAAGCAGCTCTACGCCGAGGACGTGGCCTACCTGGACCAGGCCCTGGAACGGCTGTTCGAGCGACTGTACCGGGACGGTGTCGCATTCGATACCCACGTCTTCGTCGTCTCGGATCACGGCGAGAGCTTCGGCGAGGGCGGATCCCTGGGGCACGGGTTCCGTCTGACCGAGGAGCAGATCCACGTGCCGGCCTTCGTCGTGTCGCCCCGGGTCGAACCCGGCGTGCGAAGCGAAGTGGCTTCGAGCCTCGATGTGGCGCGCACCCTGCTCTCGCTGGCGGGTGTCGCGGCGGATGGCCTCCCGGCGCAAGGGCGAGACCTGACGCGTCCGGGGGATGGCGACACGCGCGCCTACGCCATGCGCAAGAGCTTCCGGGGCGGGGTCGGTCACGAGGTTCGCCTTACCGGGCGCCACCGCCTGGAGGGCGCGTTGTTCGGCGAGGTCGATCCCAGCGGCCGCATCCGTCGGGGCAACGCCAAGGGTCTCCTCCCGGGCGACGAGCGCTCCCTGGACGCTTCCCGGGAAGAGCGGCTGATCGAGCGCTTCCGATCCTTCGAGGATCAGCTCCCAGACCCCGAAGCCGTCGAGTCGCTGGAGACGCTCGACCCGTCGGTCGAGCGAGGCCTGGAAGCGCTCGGCTACGGGTCCTGAACGGTCGGCCGCCTTGGAAACTCCCGGACCGGAATCAGCGCGAGCGACGACCGCCGCGCGCGGCGTAGGGGCGCGAGCTGCCCTCGGTCCCCAGCCCGGTCTCGAGGTCCCCGAGCAGGCGCTCGGCGATGGCCCGGTCCGCCTCGCAGCGCGGTCGCAGCGCGGGCTCGGCCTGACAGCGTTGCCACAGGTCGGAAAGCGCCAGACGCGAGAAGGGCGCGGCGTGATGGTAATAGGTCACGAACTGCTCCGTCGCCCGCTGGGCGGCGCCGAGGGCGTCGGTCCCGGTCTCCCCGGCCGCTGTCCCGTAGAGCCTGGACAGGGGTACCACCAGCTCGAGCGGCGTTCGCTGCGAATAGACCGGATGGCGGCGGATGGCCGCCTCGATTCGCCGGCGCTCGGGGGAATCCGGATCGTCGTGGGCCCACGAGGCCAACAGTGTGAGACAGGCGTCGGGAAGCTGCTGGCAGGTCTGCTCCACCACGCGGGCCCGGTCGCCATCGCCGAGGCTTCCGCCGTTTCGGGAGGCGTAGCGTCGCAGCAGGGAGTTGCGGTCCCCCACCCGAGCCGTTTCCAGAGACGCCGTGGGGGGGAGCGATCCGTCGCCGCCGCTGAAGAAGGCGCGCGCCGCCACGTTGCTGAGCCGGGGATGAAGCAGGGTGTGGAGCGTGCCCGGATGCGGCGCCGCGTTCAGCACACCCAGGGGCATCAGCTCGTGGGCCAGCAGCTCGGGCACGCCCGCGATGCCGCAACGGCGCAGGGCCGCCGCGAAGTCCGGGCGGGTCGCGCGCCGGGCGATCCGGTCCACGTCCAGCGCCGACTCGGGATCCATCACCCCCACCAGCAGGATGTCGTCGGATAGCGTGTACCAGACCGACACGTGATCGAAGACCGAGGCGTAGGTGCGCATCACCAGGGCCACGGTCTCCGCGTCGGTTCCGTAGAGATGGAACCACTGGCCGAAGGTGCCGCCCGGATTCAAGCGTGTGCGGGCCGCCTCCAGGAACTCGCGGCTGAAGAGCATCTCCACGCCCGTCACCCAGGGATTGCTGGGCTCGGAGGCGATCACATCGAATTTCCCCTCGGCGCGCTGCAGGGCCCGGTAGGCATCGCCGCGCACCAGCTGGATGCGCGGGTTGTGCGACGCCTCGCCGTTGGCGAAATCGAACAGGGGCGCGGCCTGGATCACGCCGGGCGAGATCTCGGCCACGCGCACCTCACGCATGGAGTCGAGGCGCGCGAGCTCCGCGGCGGTGACCCCGGTGCCGTAACCGATCACGAAAGTGCGCTCGGCTTTTCGCGCCAGCAGCGCCGGGATGATCCCGATCAGCCCGGTGGTCACGTACTCCCCGCGCACCAGGCTGTCTGGCTTGCCGTTGGTCACGATGCCGCGATCGACGCCGCCGGCACCCTGGTATTCGTGAACCGCGACCGAGGCCACCGGGTCGTCCACGTAATAAACGACCTCACGGCGCGGTCGGCGTGCGGCGAGCAATGCGTCGGGCCCGTCGAAGCTGCCCTGCAGGGCGCTGCGTTCGCGAAAAAGCCCGGACGAGAGACGATCGGGAGACCACGACGGCAACACCGCCACCACGACCAGAGCCGCCGCAACACTGGCTGCCGGCGCTCCCAGGCGCCCGAACCGCGGCGTCCGGAAGCTGACGACCACCGCGGCCGACGCCAGCAGCGCCACCGCCAGGGCAAAGATCTGGTCCAGATCCAGCCAGAAGAGCAGCGCGTAGCCTCCAAGCAGTGCGCCGCAGAGCGAACCCACGGTGTTCCAGCTGTAGAGACGCCCGGCCACCAGACCCAGGTCCCCGGTTTCCCGGCGCAGGTGATGGAAGAGCAGCGGAAGTGCCGCGCCCGACAACACCACGGCCGGCCCGATTGCAGCTAGCGCGCCGAGGAAGCTTGCGGCATGGAACGGAAGCAGGCCTTCGGGCTGGCTCACGAACAGGCTGCGCAGGGCGTGGGCCCAGTGGGGCGCCTGATCGAGGCCCAGGTGGAGACACGCCAGGAACGCGACCAATCCCCACAGATCAAACGCGAGCGCGCGCTCGGGAATCCGCGGCAGGGCCGACACGATGAAGCTGCCGAGCGCGATGCACAGCACGAAGACAGCCACCACCATGGAGAACGTGAACTGCGAGGGCCCCAGGGCCAGGCCCCCCACCCGGATCAGCACCGTCTGGACGGTCATCATGGCGAAGCCCACCAGACCGGCCACGGCCGCCAGTTTCGCGAAGCCCTCGGGCGCGCGAGTCGGACCGGAGACCGGCGCCACCGGGGAGGCTGCCGCCGCTCGCCATCCCAACCCCGCAAAGGCCGCTCCGGCGCACACGTTGAGTGTGCCCATGGCCCACAACACACCCACGAGCCCGAGTGAGGGCACCAACCAGAAGCCCGCGGCCAGCGCACCGGCGAACGCGCCCGCGGTGTTGCACGCATACACTACGGCGTGCAATCGGGTGGCCTCGGGCAGACTTCGCGCCAACGCCTGGGTGAGAAGGGGAATCGTGGCGCCCATGAGGACCGAAGGCGGCCCGATCAACAGCGCCGAGAGCGCCACATCCAGCACGAAGCCCGCGCCGCCACTGCCGTGGGGGATCGAGAACGACAGGGCCTGCACGCCGCGGAAGAGCAACGGGAAGAGAAAGGCGTACACACCGATGGCCGCCTCCACCGCTCCGTACACGATCAGCAGCGAGACGGGCCGGCCCGAGACTCGCAGCCCGCGACGGCTGAGGGCGCCGAAGACCGCATAGCCCAGGGCGAGGCCCCCCAGGAACAGGGCGAGCACCGCGGCCGTGGCCTCGCTGTGGGAGCCCAGCAGGGTGGCGAGGATCTTCTGCCAGGCCACTTCGTAGACCAGCCCGGTGAAGCCCGTCAGAACCGTCAGAATCAGGGCAATCGCCCGCACCCGCCCCCCCTTGGACACTCCACCTGCCCGCCTCTTGCGTATCGGCGAGCCGGGCGCTGCGGTGAATCCGGGAGTGGAGGCCCTGGGGCCGGTCAGTTCAGGCTGTCGTCTTCGTCCTTCAGGCCCATGCCCACGCCGTAACCGTGGCCCGTGGAGACGACCAGGATCTTCATGCTCACGTTGCTGAAGACGGCGTAGCCCAGTGCGTTGGCGACCTTGGTGACGCCGCGCGGATTCGCGCAGGCGATGGGGACCAGGAGTGCCAGGACGAGAACGAGGCCGACGGGTCGAATATGCATGGGCGCGGTCTGCGATACTCTCCGCGTCGCGCACCTCCCTGGATTGGAGGCCGCCAATCGGAGAGCCCATGAAGGGGAGCCCATGAAGGAGAGCCCATGAAACGCGTTCTGCTGGGTGTTGCCCTGGTGTTGGTGATCGCCGTCGGCGGCACCCTCTTCTACCTGGTCTCCTCACTCGACTCCCTGGTGAAAAACGCCATCGAGAAATACGGCTCCGAGATGACTGGAACCGCGGTGCGCGTGGAGAGCGTGAGGATCGAGCTGGCCGCGGGCAAGGGCACGATCCGGGGGCTCACCATCGCGAACCCTGCGGGATTCTCGACCGCCCACGCCTTTACGCTGGGGGAGATCACCCTGGACATCGATCCGGGCAGCGTGACCGGCGACCCGTTGGTGATCGACGAGATCGCGATCCGCGCGCCCCAGGTGAGCTACGAGATGAACGCCCAGGCCCAATCGAACCTGGTCGTGATCAACAACAACCTGAGCGCCTATTCTGGAGGCGGGGGAGGCGGGGGCTCGTCGGATGCGACCGCCAGCGACGACGCTGCGGAGACCCGTCTCTCGGTCGTGCGTTTCGAGTTCGAGAAGGGCCAGGTCGCCGCCAACACCTCGGCCGTGGGCGGCAAGGACGGCAGCCTGAGCCTGCCCGCCCTGCGCATGAACGATCTGGGCGGGAAGCAGGGCATGACCGGAGCCGAGCTCGGCAAGAAGGTGCTCAGCGCCTACACCACCCAGGTGGTGAAGGCGGTGGGCAGCAGCCAGATCGGCCGCCTGCTCGACGACAAGCTCGGTGACAAGCTCGAGAGCAAACTCGGAAAAGAAGACGCCGACGCCGCCAAGAGCCTGCTCAAGAAGGTTTTCAACTGATCCTGAAGCGGAGACGGCCGTGAAATTCGGACTGTTCTACGAGATCCCCGTCCCCCGGCCCTGGAAGCGCGACAGCGAGCTGCAAGCCTACAAGAACACCCTGGAGCAGGCGGTGCTGGGCGACAGGGTGGGCTTCCACGCCTTCTGGACGGTGGAGCACCACTTCCTCGAGGAGTTCTCCCACTGCTCGAATCCGGAGGTGCTCTACGGCGCCGTGGCGGCGAAGACCGAGAACCTGCGCATCGGGTACGGCGTGCGCCTGGCTCCCAAGCCCTACAACCACCCGGTGCGCTCGGCTGAATCGGCCGCCGTGCTCGACCTGATCTCGGGCGGGCGCGTGGACTTCGGCACTGGTCGTTCGTCCACCCGCCTGGAACTCGAGGGCTTCGGGATCCACCCGTCCGACACGCGCGAGATGTGGCAGGAGGCCATCGGGCACATCGTGGGTTGCTGGACAAATGACGAGTACGAGTTCGAGGGCAAGCACTGGTCGATGCCCAAGCGGCGTGTGGTGCCCAAGCCGATCCAGGACCCCCACCCCCCCGTCTTCGGCGCCACCGGGAGCGACTCCGGCCATCAACTCATGGGTGAGCTGGGAATCGGGCTGTGCTCCTTCGGGGTGGGCATGCCACCCGAGGACCTGAAGCGCCGCATCGACCTCTACCGCAAGGCCCTGACCGGGTGCCGCCAACCCCTGGGCAAGAGGATCAACGACCAGGCGGCCGCCTTCACCATGGTGAATTGCGCGCCCACGTCCCAGGAGTCGTACGACGCGGCCAAGGAGTCTTTCGTCTGGTACACGAAGACGGCGGCGACGCTGGTGAGTACGGTGGCCACCTGGCTCGAGGACATGAACAGCGAGCTCGGAACCTACGAATATCTGAAGGGCGCGAAGCAGGCCGTGGACGAGGGACTCACCGACCTGGTGGACTTCGACTACCTGAACGGCTGCAAGGCCGTGATCGCCGGCGACCCGGACCAGGTGATCGAGGGCTGCAAGGCCTACGAGGCCGCGGGCGTCGATCTGCTGCTGTGCCTGATGAACCCCTACAAGGTGTCCCACGAGAAGGTCATGCAGACCATCGAGCTGATGGGCAAGCACGTCATTCCGGAATTCAGCTGAGATCGCGCCACAGGCTGCGCGCGGTGAGGCCGAGACACCAGTCGCGATCCCCGTCGGAGAGGCGCGAAAAGGCATCGCGGCCGAGCCTCACCAGCTGCCCGTAGCTGCGGTCGTGGGTCTGGCAGAAGTCGGACCCCCACATCAGACGCCGCGCGCCGAAACGCTCCACCAGGGCCGCGACGAAATCGCCGCCCACCCCGGCGCGTGCGGCGGCATCCAGCACGTGGGTCGAAACCTTGAGATACAGGTTGGAATGCTCCGCAAGCGCGAACAGCGGCACGCCCTCGGGCCGGGCCATGCCCGCGGGATCCGGGAAACCGCAGTGGTCCAGGGAGACCCGGATCTCCGGAAAGCGCTCGAGCACACTGCGAAGCTGCGGAAGCTGGTGGGCCAGGATCGTGACGATCACGTGGGCGTCGAGTTCCGCCGCGCGCTCCCAGAGCGGGAACGTCCGGGAGTCTTCGAGCCACGACTCCCCGGTCGACAGGGCGAACAGGCGCACCCCGCGCATGCCCCGCTCGCAGACCCAGTGGCCGAGAGCGGCCACCGGATCCTCGCCGTCCACATCCACACAGCAGGCGCTGGTGAAACGCCCGGGGTGCCGGGCCGCACTGTCGGCCGTGTACCGATTGTCGTAGGAGTAGGCGCCCAGGGGTTGCACCAGGATGGCCCGGGCCACGCCTGCGGCATCCATCAGTTCGATCAGATCCTCCGCCGAGGCGGGCGCCTCGCGGTACCACTCTCCCGACAGGGGGCGCGGGCTCAGGGGATAGGCGGCCTCGTCGTGGGACACCACGTGCACGTGGCTGTCGACGATGAAGGGCGCGATCTCCACGGGCGCGGCGACGCGCCTCCCGTCAGGAGGTGCGCGTGTCCTCGAGCCACTCGGGCAGATCGATGGGCGGATTGGGGAGCTTCACGGCGCCCCGTTCGGCCAGGAGCTTCTCGAAGCCCTCCGGATCCGCCGGCCACGAGCGGGGATCCCCCATCATCACCTCGAACAGCACCACGCCCTCGGGCCCGGCGATGAACGGACCGAAGGCCGCACCGTGCTCCAGGGTGATGTGCATGCCGGCCGTGCACTTCACGTCGCCGCACATCATCTCGCCCTCGATTACGAAGATCACGTGATCGCTGTTGTGGCCGTGCTTGTGCACCATCATGCCCGGGTCCCATTTTGCATAGAGACACAGGAAGTTCGGCGTGAATTCGAGCCACTTCTCCCACACCGAGACCCGCCGGTCTCCGTGCTGCTGGGCTCTCACCTCCTGCCACTTCTCCTCGTCGGCGTGTCGGAATCGGACTTCGGGCATGGGTTCCTCCTGCATCAGGATCCTCGGCGGGCCCCCGTTCTCATCGACGAGCCCCCAGAGGTGCGATCACTTCTTCCCCGAAGCGGGCCACGATCTGCTCGTACTCCGTCCGGTCCCGGAATGGAAGCCCCAGGCTGAGCCAGGTCACGCCGATGGCTTCCAATCGCTCCACCTGCTCGCAGAAGTCATCCGCGACCAGGGGCTCCCGGGTATTCATTCCGAACCCGAAGGGCACGAAGTTCACGTCCAGGGGCTCGGCGCGGCCCGCGGCCGCTGCCAGATCGCGCAGGATCGAGATCTTGGCGGCCAGGTCTGCGATCGATTCGATGGCATCCGTGCGCGTGCGTCCGCTGTAGCGTGCCGGGATCGGAAACGGGCTCCAGCCCTGGGCGTGATCCACGGCCCTGCGCATGGCGCGTCGACTGTTGCCCCCCACCCAGACGGGGGGATGTGGCTTCTGAACCGGCAGCGGCAGCATGCGGTTGCCGGCGGCCCGGAATCCCCGGCCCTCGAAGTCCACCGACTCTCCCGTCCACGCCCGCTTCATGGCCGCCAGCGCCTCATCCGTCACCGCGTTGCGGTGGGCGAAGTCGGCGCCCAGGGCCTCGTATTCGTCCTCGAGATAGCCAGCGGCCACTCCCGCGATCGCGCGCCCCTCGGACAGGACATCGAGACTGGCAATCGCCTTCGCCGTGAGAAACGGATTCCGATAGGCGAGCACTAGGATGTTCGTGTGCAGGCGCAGACGCTCGGTGGCCACCGCTACCGCCGACAGGGTCACGAAAGGATCCAGGGCGTGGTGTCCCCCGGTTGCGAGCCACGCGTCCGAGGGAAACGGATGCTCGGTGACGTAGCAGGCATCGAAGCCCGCGCGTTCCACGGCTCCCGCCATGGCCACCACCGCGCCGCGGCTCGTGAATTCGGAGCCGCGTTCGACGCGATCCGTGGGAAGCTGCACGGAGAAGCGCACGGCGATGCTCAGTCCGGAACCGACAGCCCGTAGAGCTTCGCCGCGTTGTTTGCGAACAGGAAGCCCTTCACGGCCTCTGTCAGGTCCGTCCGCTCCTCCAACATCCGAACCGAATCCGGAAACGAACAGTCCCAATGGCAGTAGTCCGAGGAGTAACAGATCACGTCCGGACTCACCGCATCGAAGACATAGGGGACCATCTTCTCCTCGGGCTCCGTGGTCACGAAACAGCGACCGAGGAAATACTCGGAGGGCGGGCGATCGATTTCGGGCGCCTGCTCGGGCATCAGCTCGTAGTGCTCGTCGAGGCGCTCCAGCCAGAACGGCAACCACCCCACGCCAGCCTCCAGGAATCCCACACGCAGCCTCGGAAAGCGGTGCAGGATGCCGCCCACGGTGAAGTGGAAGACGGCCTGCATGGCGCCCAGCGGGTGGGTCATGGCGTGGATGCCCAGGCGCGAGTCGAAGCGATCGATCAGCAACGGGGTCTGCCCGGGGGCCTGTCCACCACCGTGGGTGCAGACCGCCACGTCCAGGCGCTGGGCCGTTTCCCAGATCACGTCGAAGCTGGGATCGTCCAGGTTCTTGTTGCGGATGTGGGTGGCCGTGACCATGCCCACGAAGCCGTGCTTCACCACACAGCGCTCCAGCTCCTCGGCGGCGCGCTTCGGCTCGATCATGGGAAGCTTGGCCACCAGCTTCAGGCGATCCGGGGCGAAGCTCGCGTACTCGGCGCGGGCGTCGTTGAGGGTCTGGCACAGGGCCACGGCGAATCCCGTGTCGTTCATGGCCCATTCCTCGCCGGAGCCGGGCGGGAACAGCACCGCGGCGTCGATGCCCTCCAGGTCCATGTCCTCCAGGCGCAACGCCGGGTCGTACATCCCCGGACGCATGGGGGTGTCGAACTCCAGCTCGTCTTCGGGAAATTCCGTCCGCTGGGAATTTTCGTCGCTGATCTGCATGCCGCCGCCGGGAAGGCCCTTGTACTGGCTCTTCATCTTTGCGATGTATTCGCGCATCGTCGGCAGGAATTTCTGGGGTATCCGACGGCGCCAGCCGGCGGGCTCGCCGCCGTGTCCGTCGGCGTCGATCACGTAGTGTCCGAAGCGACCCATGGTCCTGTCTCCCCTCGCTGCGGCGCTAGCCGCCGCAGAAATCCGCCATCACGGCATCCACCACCGCGTCAGCGCGCTCATCCAGGGCGCGTTCCGGGATGCCCCCGATGGGGTGGGCAACCACCTGGATCCGCGCCGATGCGAGCCCCTGGGACTCCGCCGCCTCGCGCGCCAGCGCTGCGAACTCGTCGGTCGCCAACACCACCGTCGGCACTCCCGCCGCCTCCAGCCGAACCGTGTCGTGGAGACTCCACGACGTGCACGAGCCTCAATCCGCGGTGCCGGTCAAAACCAGGTCAGCCCGGTCGACAATCTCCGCCAGCAGCTCGTCTTCACAGGGTGTCGCCGCGCTGCCCTTGCGACGCACACCCTCGAACGACAGGCCCACCCGCTCCGCGAGCCGCTCGCCGACGCGGCCCAGCAATCGCTCGGCGCCGGGCTTGCCATTGTCGAGCGCCACCAGACGCAAACCCGCCAGCACATCGGGCGACGCCGCCCGGTGCACGGCCGCGCTCCCCACGCTCCCCTCAGGCGAATGAATCCGGATCCCGGTCATGGTCTCTCCTCCGTCGGACTTTGCGTCACGGCTCCAATGGGAGCGTCACGCTGCGGGTCATGCCCCAACTGGGAATGATGCACGAGTGCTTCCCCGCCCCACCGGCCACGAGCACCCGGATGTGATCCGGGTGCCCAGTGACAGGCATGAGATCGTCGTCGCCCAGCGCGTGCAGCCACGGCCGCCATTGGGTCACCTGGAAGGCGCCGCGCAGGACCCGGGCCGGCAGGCGGGCCCGCTCGAACAGGAAGCTCTGCACGTCGCGACGGGTCCAGCCCGCCGCCGCGATCGTGGCCGCGTGTTCCGGGCCCAGGATCGCGAAGAATTCCGCCGAAGAAACCGGCGCGTTGTTTGAGCCCAGGGTGGACATCACGCTGGCGCCCTTCTCCAGGATCCCCGCCGGGTACTCACTCTCCATGTCGTGGAAGTTGTGCGGATTCTCCCCGCAGGTCACGGTGACGGCGCTGGCCGCGTCGACCCCGACGCTGCGCGGGTAGCTCTCCCACGGCGACGCCGCTGTGTTCTCGGCGATGCAGTAGCTGTATTTGGACGGTTGGCCCTGTGTGGAAGCATCGCCGCTGCCCGCCCGCGCGCCGGCGATGTGCATCAACACGAATCGGACGGCGCGCCCGACTGTGGCGTTGGCCCGATGTCCGGGGCCGAACGTGCCGAGGCCCGAATTGAAGCCCAGGTTCGTAACCGCCGCGCCGTGCACGATCACCAGGGGCGCCACGGGATGCGTGGTGGCGTTGACGCCGCGCAGATTGATTTCCGGCCGCGCCAGCGCCCGCACCGCCGTCACCACCACCGGCAGCAGGCCCGGCTGGCAGCCGGCCAGCACCGCATTCACCGCGATGCGATGCCGGGTGGCCTCCCCCAGGCGCGGCGGCAGGCTGGCCACGATCGCGTCGGGCGACGCGTCCCCCGTGCCGGTGGTCAGCATCCGCTCCACCCGTTCTTCGGTGGGCGGCACCAGCGGCAATCCGTCACCCCAGCCTCGCGACTCGAACAGCTCCATCAGCTCCTCGGGCGTCCCCTTGGCGAGCTCGAGTTCGGGGGAGCGCTCTTCGCCGCTACGGCGCGCGATCGGAGCCGCGCCCGGGGCGTTGCAGTCGCTGGCGTTCGGGTCCTTCACGCGTTCTGTTCCCTGGCCGCGGCCCTTGTCGGGGTCGTTCCCAGCGGCCGCAGCCACTCGCCCGGAAGCGCCTGGGTGAGCTTGCCGTCCAGCACGATGGGCTCGCCGTTCACCACCGTGGCGTGCACCCCGCGCGGCCGCGCCGAGAAGCGCGCCTCGCCACCGGGCAGGTCGTGCACCAGCCGTTTGGTCCCGGGACCGATGGTCTCCGGGTCGAAGATCATCAGGTCGGCGGCGTAGCCGGGCAGCAGGGCGCCGCGCCCGCCGAAACCCGCCAGTGCCGCCGGAACCTGGGTCAGTTGCCGGATGCCCTCTTCCAGGGTCCAGACCTGACGGTCCAGCACCCAGAAGCGCAGGAAGTAGCTCGACCAGTCGGCGCCATCGTCCCGATCCAGATGGGCGCCGCCGTCGGAGACCCCCATCAGCATGGAGGGGTGCTTCATGCTCTCGCGCACCGACTCCTCCCAGACGGAGGTCTTGTTCTCCCAGCGGAACTTCACGGCCAGATCTTCCGAGAGCGCCAGGTCGAGCATGGCGTCGGCTGGTGCCACTCCCTGCTCGCCTGCGATCTCGGCAATGCTGCGGCGCAGGTATTTCTGGTCGCGCGGGTCGCTCACCTCGTCCACGAAGGTGACGTCCCAATGCGGGGGCGGGAGCGTCGAGCCCGCATCCGGATCGCGGTTGGGGTGCTCCACGCCCGTGCGCATGAGGGCGCGCTGCTCCGGGTCGCGAAGCATCGCGATCCTCTCGGCGTGGGGCAGGTTCATGAGCGCGTGCCACGACGGCACCCCGGCGTAGAGTGGGCAAGCCGCATCCAGGTCGATGGGGCGATCGAAGGGGTGATTGCGCAGAAGCGAGAAGATGGCCGCACCGCGTCGGCCGGCCTCGTCGAGGAATTCCCGGGCGTGATCCCAGCCGGCGCCGGGTGCGTCCACCTTGTCTCGCCCGCCCAGGCCCTGGATCACGATGGGAAGCCGCGAGAGTTGCCCCAGCCGGATCAGCAGCTCTTCGTCTTCGGTGTTGAGTCCGCCGATCACACTCGTTGGCAGGTAGGAGATGCTGCCGCCGCCGGCAAGACCCGCCTCCTCCACCAACGCCTCCAGCTCTTCGATCGCCGCGAAGCGGCTCGCCACCGGACGATCGTCGCCGTCCACCTGGGTGGGAACGCTCGACGACGAGAATCCCGCAGCGCCGGCCGCCATGGCTTCGCGCACCCACTTCCGCATCTGCTGGATCTCATCCGCGCGGGCGTGACGCTCCGAGGCGTCGGCGCCCATGACGTAGCGACGCAGGCTCGAGTGGCCGATATAGCAGGCCAGGTTCACACCCAGGCGCCCGCTGCGGGCGGCCAGATACTCGGGGAAGCTCTCGAAGTCCCAGACCACGCCGTCCAGCGCCACCGGCGCCATGCCTTCCACCTTCGCGAACATGGCCTTGATGTAGGTCCGATCCGCGGATCGCGTGGGCGCGACGGAAAAGCCGCAGTTTCCCGCGAGCACGCTGGTGACACCGTGGTAGCACGACGACGTGGCATAGGCGTCGAACGTGAGCTGCGGATCGTAGTGGGTGTGCAGGTCGATGATTCCCGGGGCCACGATCTGGCCGTCCGCATCGATCACCCGGGCCGCGCCCTTCGCGCCGGAGACGTGACCCACTGCCGCGATGCGCCCCGCCTGCACCGCAACGTCGGCGCGGCGGCGCGACAGACCGGTTCCATCCACGACCGTGCCGCCGCGAATCACCAGGTCGTAGCTCATGCCCATCCTCCCCTAGGAGTAGAAGTGCCGCTCGAACGCATCGAGAAGCACGCGCAGCGACCGATCGACTTCCCGCAATGCGGCGGCGGGCACCGGATCCAGGACGTCCTGGGTGGCGGAAAGAAATGCATGGAAGACGCGATCCTGGACATCCCGCCCGGCGCGGGTGAGCGACACGTGTGAGCCGCGGCCGTCGTCCGGATTCGGCGCGCGGCGCACGAGTCCGCCCTCTTCCAGGCGCTTCAGGATCTTGGTCATCCCGCCCGACGAGCGCTCCAGGCGGCTGTAGAGATGGCTGGGCGTCAACTCGTAGGGGGGACCGGCCCGGCGCAGGATCGCCAGCACGCTGTAGTCGCTGGGCGTGAGGTCGAAGGGCTCGAGCACTTCGTGTTGGAAGGACTCGATCAACAGCCCCAGGCGCGCCAGCCGAACCAGGGGCGCCAGCGTCGAGACGTCCATGCCCGCGTACTCGCGGTGCCAGGCCGCGGACAAATCGTCGATCCAGTCGCTCGTCGGCGTGGACTGGGAAGCCAAGCGTTCGTCTCCCGTTGCATTTCCCTTGCGATCTCTACCGGCCGGGTGCGAGTCTATAGGAACAGAAAGCTTTCTCGAAAGCAAAATCTTTTCCACCCGACGGAGACCTCATGGCGGCGAACGCCACGCCGGCCCAGCGCGCGAGTGGATCCAGCGACCCGAACCCGACGCGCCCCGGCTCCCCGAACTACGTCCTGGCGGTTCTGGTGCTGGTCAACATGTTCAACTTCATCGATCGCAACATCGTCTCGGTGCTGCTGCAGCAGATCAAAGAGGACTTCCAGGTCTCCGACGCGCAGATGGGCCTGCTCACCGGCATGGCCTTCGTGGTCGTTCACGGTCTGTTCGGGGTCCCCATCGCGCGCTGGGCCGATCGCGGCTCGCGGCGCGTGGTGATCAGCACGGGTGTCGCCGTGTGGAGCGCCATGACGGCGCTCTCGGGCCTGGCCTGGAACTTCATCACACTGCTGGCCCTGCGCATGGGCGTGGGCATCGGCGAGGCCGCCGGCACGCCTCCCGCCCACTCCATGATCTCCGACTACTTCCCCCCGGAGCGGCGTGCCCATGCGCTCTCCGTGTACGCCATGGGCCTCTACCTGGGCATCATGTTCGGGTACCTGATGGCGGGTTGGATGGGCCAGTTCTTCGGTTGGCGCGTCACCCTGATCGCAGTGGGGCTTCCCGGGCTGGCGCTGGCCGCCCTGATCGCAGCCACGGTGAAAGAGCCCCCGCGCACCACGACGGTCGCCTCGCATCCGTTCTTCGAGGTGATCCGGTTCCTGACTGGCCGGCCCGCGTGGCTTGCGCTGCTGGTGGCCGGCTCGTTCCACGCCGCGGTCGGCTACTCCATCAACATCTGGGCACCGACGTTTCTGTACCGGGTCCACGGGATGTCCTACGGGGAGCTGGGAACCTGGCTGGGGCTGCTCACGGGGGTGTTCGGCGGCGCCGGCGCCCTGATGGGCGGCGTCCTCTCGGATCGGCTGGGAAGACACGACCAGCGCTGGTACCCGTGGATCGCCGGCATCGCAGCCCTGGCGGCCCTGCCCACCGGGGCGGTTTTCGTGATGGCCGATTCGAAGTGGCTCGCCCTGACTTCGTTCGCTCCCCTGATCTTCGTGATCGGGCTCTACACCGGCCCCATCTATGCCATGAACCAGAACCTGGCCAAGCCGCGCATGCGGGCCATGGGCATCGCCGTGCACCTGCTGGTGGTGAGCATCGTGGGCGGCGGCATCGCGCCCTGGCTGCTCGGCGAGTTGAACGACGCCCTGCGACCGGAGTACGGAGACCTGGGCATCCGCTACTCGTTGCTGGTGGTGCTGGCAATCGGCACCCTGGTGGCAGCGGCCGCCTACGCCACCGCGAGCCGAACGATTCGCGCCGACGTGGAGGCGGCGAGGCAATGACGGACCGAACGACCGCGACGGATCGAGCGGGGGGGAACGGGGATTCGATCGCGGTGTGCGTGGGCGTCCCGGCGTACCTGGGCCCGAACTACCTGGAGCGGTTGGCGGCCATCGACCCGCGCATCGTCGTGGACCCGCTGCCCATCGACCCGGACGGGGTCTGGGCCACGGTGAACCCGGCGGAGCCCCACGACGAACCGCCCCCGTGGGCCACGAGCGTGGCCGAGCCGCGGCGCGAGATGCTCGCGAGGGCAGAGGTGCTGTTCGCCCTGCACACGCCGGCGGACCTGATGCGCTGGGCGCCGCGGCTGCGTTGGATCCAGGGCATGGGCGCCGGGGTCGAGCAGTTCGCCGCCAGCGGCGTACCCCGGGACCGGGTGGTGGTGACCAATGCCTCGGGCGTCAGCGCCGGGTCCATGGCCGAGTGGGTGCTGGGACGCCTGCTCCAGGTGTGGAAGCGTTTTCGCGAGGCCGACGCGCACCAGCTCGCCCACCGGTTCGAGCGCACCTACGGCAGGACGTTCGCCGGCTCCACCCTCGGCATCGTGGGTCTGGGGAGCATCGGCCGCGCCGTGGCCGAACGCGTGCGGCCCCTGGGTGTGCGGGTGCTGGGTCTCACGCGGAGCCACCGGCCCGGAGACACCTCCGACGTGGCCGACGAGATGTTCGGGCCCGACCAGCTGCACGAGATGCTGGCGCGCTGCGACGCCGTGGTGGTGGCGGCTCCCGCCACGCCGGACACCCACCACCTGATGGACGCCAAGGCCTTCGCCGCCATGCGGCGCGGCGCCGTGCTGGTGAACGTGGCGCGCGGGTCGTTGGTGGACGAAGTGGCCGTGGCCGACGCCCTGCGTTCCGAGCGGCTGTCGGCGGCGGTGCTCGACGTCTTCGAAGCCGAGCCCCTCCCGGCCGACAGCCCCCTGTGGGACCTTCCCACCCTCTACGCCTCGGCGCACTCCTCCGTCTCGGTAGACCGCTACATCGACGACGTCTTCGACCTGTTCGAGGAGAACCTGCGGCGCTACGCCGCCGGCGAACCCCTGCGGAACCGGATCGACATGGAAGCCCTAGGCTTCGTCTGATCCGCCCTCTGCTTCTTTGGATCCGATCCGGGCGAAGGTATTGACGTAGTCGATCACCAGTTCGTCGTGGCCGGCCCAGTTCTTCGCTTCGGGTGTGCCCGCGCCCAGGCGGCGGGCGATGGTGTTGGGGGCCATCTTCTGGAAGGCGGCTTCCGGGTCTTCCGTGTCCATTTCGTAGAAGTGCAGATAGCGCGGACTGCCGCCGGCGGCGTTCTCATAGGGCGTGATCATCGTGTAGCCCTCGATGCCGGCAGCCGCGATGTGGCGGATGTGAACGAAGTCTGCCCAGTCGCGAAAGGTCTGGGCCCGCTCCGGATGGCGCGGCGTCACCAGCACCAGCAACAGACCGATCGTGGGCTTGCCGTTCAGGCTTCCCTGGGGCGGCCTCGGCGTTCGCCGGAAGTGGAGGCCGCGGAGCGACGGGGGGCTGGCCGGAAGCGCGAAGCCCTCCCCCACTTCGTAGACACCCAGGGTCGTGAACTCGTCCAGGCTGCGCGGAAACTCGCCCCGTCCGGGGCGCTGGTTCTCCCACCAGGTGGCGCGCTCGACGCCGGGCGACGCCAACACCTCGGAGACGCGCTTGTGCGCGTAGTCGCCGGGCGGGCCCGGGTCGAGTTCCAGGTAGAGCCCCTCTGTCATTCGATCTTCCATGGTCCTCGCTTCCAACGGGCGCGGTTCAAGTCAGGCGCCCGGCCACGTAGCTCGCCACCCGCTCCATGGCGGCCACCGCCTCGGGAATGCCAGCGCTCGCCAGGCCCTGGAAGCCGTGGACCATGCCCGGGTGGATCTCCAGCGTTACGTCGACTCCCTGCGCTCCGGCCTTCGCGCCCAGGCGCAGGGCGTCGTCGCGGGTCAGGTCCACCTGGCCTACCTGCAGCAGCAGCGGCGGAAGTCCCGTCAGGTCCGCGTGGACTGGCGACGCCAACGGGTCGCGCAGATCGCCGTCGGGTCCCACGTAGTCGCGACCGCGCGCCCGGGTAAAGGCGGCATTGGCAAACGGGTCGCGACCCACCGGATGCACAGCGGACTCGCCGCTCGCCTCCAGGTCGAACCAGCCCCCGAGCGCGACCGCACACGCGGGCAGGGTCACCTGCTGGTCGCGAAGGCGCAGCAGGGCCCCCACCGCCAGCGCGCCGCCGCAGGAGTCGCCGATGAACGCCACCCTTCCCGGCGACATCCCCTGGTCCAGCAAGCCCCGGTAGGCCGCAGCGCAGTCGTTGAGTGCCGCCGGATGCCGGTGCTCGGGCGCAAGGCGATAGTCCACCAGCAGGACCCGCGTGCCACAGGCACGCGACAACATCTCGGCGTAGAACAGATAGCCGTCGCCGCAGGCCGCGATGTACGCCCCGCCGTGACAGAGCAGCAGCACCCGCTCCTGCTCCTGCTCGCGGGATTCGGGCGTGTCTACCCAGGCGCAGCGCACGCCGCGAAGCTCGGTCCATGCGACCTGCACGTCGTGGCCGATGGCGTGGCCGTGCACGCCGTTGAGCTTGTCGCGAGAAACTTCCAGCGAGTCGTCGGCGCTGAACAGATCATTCTTCAGGAGCGCCAGGAAAGCTTCGTATTCGCGGCTCATGCTACATCGACGCGCTGGAAACCTTCTGGAGAGCGGTCCACCAGCTGGAAGGCCCTTCACTGGCTGGCGGCGGCTTGCGATCCTGCGAGGCGGGCGTGGTGGTGCTCGCGGATCAGACGCGCCGCCTCCGACAGGGTCTTGCGCGACGGGCCTTCGCCCGCGATCTGCGCCAGCTCCTCCAGCTCTTCCTCGCTGAAGCCCGCTTCGCGACGGTCGTCCCAGGCGATGGGGATGGCCGCACCTTCCCGCTCCGAGCGGGCCCCGCCGAAACTGAACTGCTTGTCCACCTGGCGCCGGAATTCCTGGGTGCGCTCCAGATGATCCGGGTCGTCCTTCGTGAACTCCCTCACCCACTCGCTGCCGAAGCGCACATGCGTGAGTTCGTCGGCCAACACGTAATCGATGGCCTGCTTCATGTGCTCGTCGCCGATCTGATCGGCGTAGCGGATCATGTCGCGAAACACGTCGCACGCCAGCCCCTCGAGGCCGCGATTGACACCGGCCACGCGCATGGCGGGATCTTCGGCGCAGGCGCACTCGAACAGGAACGTGCTCTCCGGGAACATGCCCACTTCGCCGCCCACGTGGCCCAGCAGCTTCTCGAAGATCTGCACGTGTCGCGCCTCGTCCCAGCACTGGCGCGCCATGTTCATCTTGAATTCCCAGGGAGCATCCGGGAAATCCCAGAGTGAGCGGCCCGCGCCTTCCAGGGCCTGCAGCTCGCCGGCAAAGATGCCGTGCATGCGCAGCAACAAGCGCTCCTTCGACACCGGCGCCCCCGGCTCCAGCGGCTCGTTCAGGGTGACGAGCATGAAGGCCGCACCGTACTCGTCGTACAGGGGCTCGGCCGCCGTGCCCTTGACCGCCCTGGCGATCAACGGGTCGAAATTCTCGAAGGCCTCGACGACGCTGTTCACGTCGTCGGGAAGCGTCGACAGGACGGTCGCGATGGCGTTGTTCTGGCGCACGAACCGGCTGTCGCGCGCAAGCTCATCGTGTTGGATGAATCGCCTCATGGAAGGCCTCCTTGGATCGCGCCGGATGCGACCTGCGCGCTCCGGCAGCATAGCCCGGTCTCCGGTACGCCCTAGTTGCGAAGGACGATCTTTCCCATGGCGACACTGTTCGCCAGATCCTCGAGCCCCCGGGGAAGCTGACGGAAGTCCAGGCTTCGGTGCAGAGGGACGCGGATCGTGCCCGCGCGGTACTGGGAGAGCAGCGCCTCCTGGGCGCATTCCCTGAATGCGCGGTCGTAGCCGCCCGGCATCACGCCCATCACCGAGTAGTTGCGCGTGGTCAGATGGGCCGCGTCGGGCGTGCCCCAGCGGCCGCTGGCGAAGCCCACCACCAGAAGGCGCCCCTCGTGGGCAATGCAGCGGGTGGCTTCGCGGAAGGCGTCTCCCCCCACCGGGTCGTAGATCACGTGGGCGCCCACCCCGCCGGTGGCCTCCAGCACGGTCTCCGCCACGTTCTGGCTGCGGTGATCGATCACCGGATCGGCACCCAGATCGCGACAAAAGGCCGCCTTGGCGGAGCCGCCGGCCGTGGCCAGCACCTTCGCGCCCAGGGCTCGACCCAGCTGGATCGCGGCGGATCCCGTCCCCCCGGATCCTCCCAGCACCAGGAGATTCTCGCCGGGCTTCAGTTCCGCGCGGCGGACCAGGCCCACGTAGGCCGTGTGGTAGGGGATCAGGAATCCCGCCGATTCCTCGTCGCTCATGAAATCGGGGGCGGGGAAGGCGAAGTCGTCCAGGGCCAGCGCCTCCTCGGCGAAGCCTCCGTAGCCCGTGAAGAAGGCGGAGACCGCCATCACGCGCTGGCCCACCCGGGCCTGCGTCCCCTCGCCGGCCTCCGTCACCACCCCCACCAGCTCCTGGCCGGGGGTGAACGGCAGCGGCGGGGTCAGGGCATACCAGCCCCGGCACATGTAGAGGTCCGGCAGCCCCAGGGCCGCCACCGACACCCGCACGCGCAGCATCCGCGGGCGCGGCGCCGGCGCCGAGTGCTCGACGATCTGGAGGGCCTTGCGGGGCTCCCCGTGCTGTCGGACCTGCCAAGCGCGCATCACCCCCTTTTCTACGCGCGAGGTCGGCGCCGGGTCAAGATCCCCCCAGACGGCGTTGCCGGGGCCGTCCAACCCGTTCATTCTCAGCCGCGTGGAGCCCCTGAGTCGCGGACGCTTGCTGGGATTCCGGGCGGCCAGCGTCGTGCTGGGCGTGCTGGCGGCCCTGATCCTATGCGAGGGGATCCTGGTCGCGTTCGACGTGGGGCCGAAGCTCAATGTCATCTACCAGGAGAACTTCCGCCTGAGCGACCAGCCGGCTCTCGGCTACGAGTGGGTGCCCGGGTCGCCGGACGGGGCCCTGTTCATCAGCACTGCCGGTCTGCGCGACCGGGAGTTCGCGATCCCCAAACCCGGGGGCACGTTCCGCATCGCGGTGCTTGGCGATTCGGTCACGGCCTCGTTCGGCCTCTCGCGCTGGCAGACCTACCCCAAGCAGCTGGAGTCGCTGCTCGAAAAATACGCGTCGGGCGACACCCGCTACGAGGTCCTGAACCTGGGCGTGGTGGGATACAACGCGCCCCAGGCGGTGGCCTCGCTGCGCGCCCGGGCCAAGGCATTCGATCCCGACCGGGTGATCTACGGCTACGTGCTGAACGACCCCCTGCCGTCGCACCTGATCGCCGAGTCGCTCGCCGCCCTGGAAGCCGATGCCCGCGAGCGCGGACGCGCGGAAGCGGCGCGCCAGGTGGGCCGCCTGTTGTCCCGCTCGCGACTCTACGCCCTGCTGCGGCCCCCGCCGATTCCAGGCGATACCCGGGTTTCGGTGGACTGGCAGGCGCCCCTGGCTGTGGCTGCGCGCGACGGCGATCCGGTGGCCTACCTGCGCGAGCTACACGCCGACCCGGACGCCTGGCAGCGGGTGACACAGGCTCTATCCGAGCTGGCGTCGGCGCGCCCGGACGCCGTGGTGGCGATCTTCCCGATCCGATGGCGCGACGCCTTCGCGATCTATCCCTTGCTGGATCTGCACGAACGCGTGATGGCCGAAGCCCGACGCCAGGGGCTGGCAACCCTGGACCTGACCCCCGCACTCGCCGCCGCCAGCGCGCCGTTGCGCGACACCGACCTGTACGACGATCTGGTGCATCCGAACGCCGCGGGCAATCGGGCCGTGGCCATGGCACTGCTGCAGTGGCTGTCCCGGTCGGGCGCGCTGCCCGGCGGCGACCAGCCCTTCGATCGGGTGCTCGCGTCCCAGGGGCCCGACGCCCGCCTGGCAGCGGCCCTCGATCAGCCCGCTCCGGCGCCGTGATCCACGAAGATCGGGGACGACCACGCCCGGGGCTCGTGCTCTTCCAGGCAGTCGTCATCCGCACCGCCGGGACCGGGGCACGGTGAAACCGCGATGCAGTTCCCCTCGTCGTCGTAGTCGCAGCGCAGATTGCCGGCGTTGATGGCCGGGGCCGGCTCCTCGTACACGCGCGCGTAGTAGACCGTGTCGCGGCCCAGGTTCTGGAAGTCCGGATCGTGGAAGGTCACGGCACAACCGAACGGATCCGGGGCGCAGGCGAAGCTTCGCCAGGGGTCGTCCACCAGGTCGGCCACGTCCTCGCCGGGCCGGATCTGCGGCCGGATCCGCACGATTTCGATGCGCGTGATCAGTCGTCGCTGGTCCGACGGGTTGTAGCAATCGTTCTTGCACAGGCGGGCGAGCCGCTCGGCCTCGAGGCCGCGCACGGCGTAGTCGGGGCAGCCCGGCTTCTGCTCGAACGATCCCACGGCGCGCACCTGGAAGATGGGGTTCTCCTGCATCTCCACCTGGCCACCCATGGGCACGGATCGCCCGCGGGTGCCCGGCGAATTCAGCAGGTCGAACCACAGCAGGATGCGCGGGCCGCTGGTGCCGTAGACCCGGCGATCCTGAACTGCCTTCCAGATGGAATCGCGATCGCGGCCCGACGCCTGGACCGCGATCAGGCCCCCAGTCAGGAAGAACGACGCCTGGCGCTCCAGCTCGAACAGCATCCAGCCCGAGAACGGCGTGTCGTCGGGGTCGAACGGGCGCCCGCTCGCCCGCTTCTCCTCCTCGGGCCGGTTGAAGAAGCGCGCCATGGGATTGTCGCTGCTCGGCGCCATTCCGTTCGACTCGGTGTTGCCCCGGCGATGGCGCTCCTTGTAGCCCGTGCCCGGCCGCGCGAAGTGGTTGTCGCTGGACGCCATGAAGCCGAAGCGGAATCGGCGGGGGTTGTCCGGATCGTCGTCGAAATCGCCAAGGGCCAGCACGTACTGGGCGGATCCCCCAGGCCGGTAGTTGAACGACGGCTCATCGCAATCCCGGCACTGGCCCGCATCGAGCCAGTCGCCGATCTCGGCACCCGGGACCGTCAGGTGCACCTGAACCCCGGCGGCCGCCGCGAAGTCCCGCTCCTCGGCAGCGCGCTCTTCACACTCGTCTTCGGAATCGCCCGACGCCAGGCAACGCTCGCGGATGATCTCGCCGGCCTGCCAGCAGCTGGGCAGGTACTCGGGTCGCGGTCCCGGACATACCGGGGCGCCGTCGACGTCGAAGTCCACGCCACGCCAGTCGCGGTAGACCTCGGAATCTCCGTGCCCCGAGTAGACCTCGATCAGGGTCTGCCGGTTCGGGTCGTGCATGGACCCCCGCAGCTGCTTGTCCCAGGTGGAGCCCGGAGGGGTGTACATGCCCCAGGTGGTGCCGTGGGGAATCACGATGGAATCGAAGCCCCACTCGTCGAGCTTGCGATACAGGCCGACCGGCGTGTCCGTGTACTCCAGACAGTCGTCCGGCAGATCGCGCACGTCCGTGTCCAGGTCGCACAACTCGGTTCCGCTGCGCTCCGCGAAGTACTTGATCAGGTCCTGGTAACGGCCCGAAGGCGCCATCAGGCCGAACACGCCCAGGGCCAGCCGGTTCGGCAGCGCGCTTGTCGCGCGTCGGATGGTTGCGCCCGCGGCGATCGGGCGCGTGGGGATCTCGTCTTCCTCGAGCGACGCGAGCACCACGTTCTTGTGGCCGTAGTGGTTCTCCACCGAGTCGCCGACCTGCGTCCACTCCCAACCCAGGAACGACACCATGTCCGGGTTGTTCGGGTCGCCCGCCATGTCGTTGCACTGGCGAACGCTGTCGATGGTCTCGCGCCAGTGTTGCTGGGTGATCTGCTCCGCATGATCGTTGATGGACCAGAAATCCAGAGCCGAGCAGTAACGGGCGAAGTCGCAGGCGTCCGCCGGCGGGTGCGCACCCTCGCCCATCATGGGCATGCTCATCATGAACGCGTCGAATGAAAAGGTCGTGTGGACGTGAAAGTCACCGAACAGGATCTGGGGATCCGAGCGGGCCCCGATGTCCGCGGCCGCGTCGGCAACACTCGCCTCGGTCTGCCGGACCACGTCGGCGGGTCGGCGCCCAGCCGTTACCTGGCCCGGACCTTCGTGACTTCCCCGGATTCCGCTTCCATACGCGTAGAGCACGCCGAGCCCCACGACAACCAGGATGGCGAGCCACATCACGGCCTTCTGGACCATTCCTCACCTCGACCGGCGCCCCCCCGGTGCGCGCGGACCCGCAGTCTAGTCCACGAGGTGGTAAGGTGCGCGGGCGTTTGTGACAGGGAGCATCTCCATGAAGCTCGGACTCATGAAGATGGCCTTCGGCAAGAAGGTGAGCTTCATCCTGGGGCTCGGTCCCTCGGGCCCCCAGGTGGTGGAGGGCTGGCACGGCGTGCCCGATGCGCTGGTAGACGATGTGCACCTGGTCGGGACGGCGGACCCGATCGATCCTGCGCCGGGTTACGATGGGGCCTGGAGGATCCAGCATGCCCCGTCTGCGACAGGTACCCCGCGCCGAGGCTCCGCCCGAGGCGATTCCGATCTACGATCTCATGTTCGGAGACCGCGATCCGGTGGCCGAACCCGGCACGGCCACCGGAACCCCGGGCAACTGGTGGACCGTGGTGGCCCAGTCGACCGATGTCTTCAAGCACTGCCTGGGCGGCTTCGGTCTCTACCGCAGCCCCCACCGCAAGCTCGATCCGAAACTGCGCGAGTTGGGCCAGACACGCGCCGGCTTCGCCCGTGGCAGCCAGTTCGTGTTCTCCCAGCACTGCAAGTCCATGCGCTCGGTGGGCTTCGACGAGAAGCACATCGAGGCGATTCCCTCCTGGTACACCTCGGATGTCTTCTCACCGGCCGAGCGGGCGGTGCTGGCCTACACCGACGAGCTGGTTCTCCAGGGCGGTCGCGTGCAGGACGCCACCTTCGACGCGCTTCGGAACCATCTGTCGGAGGAAGAGATCATCGAGTTCACCTACATCACGCTCACCTACGAGCTGCACGCCACCATGTGCCGAGCCCTGCGCCTGGAGTACGACGACGTGGAGGAGCGGATCGTGGAGATCGCAGCACCCAGCGACGCCGCCAACCGCGACGTACTGGCGGGCGTCGGCCGCCCCGATGGGAGCTAGACGGGAACCGCTAGACGGGGACGGGGTTGACTATTGACTTTTCATGGCGCCGCCACGCACCTCGAACACCTTGGCGAAAAGTCAATAGTCAACCCCGTCCCCGCTCAGGAACGCTCAGGGGAGCAGGCGGAGGGGTACGGAGACGGGACCGCGCAGGATCATGGAGCGCACCCAATCGGCGGGCTCCGGGTCGCCGGTGAATTCGGGGAAGCGCCGCACTAGCGAACCGACGGCGATCTCGGCCTCGAGCTTCGCCAGCTGGCTGCCCAGGCAGAAGTGGTTGCCCAAGGAAAACGCCAGGTGGTGGTTGTCGCGACGTCCCACGTCCAGGCGGTCCGGGTCGGCGAAGTGCTCCGGGTCGCGATTGGCGGCGGCCAGCACGGCGACCACCATCTGGCCCTTTCGGATCACCTGACCGCCGATCTCGCAGTCTGCCAGCACGGCGCGGTCCGTGAACTGGATGGGGCTGTCGAAGCGAAGGAACTCGTCCACCGCGGTGGTCATGAGCGCGGGGTCGTCCCGCAGGCGCTTGAGCTCGTCCGGGTGGCGCAGGAGCGCCACCACCGCATTGCCGATCAGGTTTGCGGTGGTCTCGTGACCGGCCACCAGCAACAGGCTTGCCAGCGCCAGGAGATCCAGCTCGCTCAGCGACTGACCGTCTTCCTCGGCCGAGATCATGGCCGAGAGCAGGTCGTCCCGCGGGCTCGCGCGGCGCGCCGCCAACAGCGGACGGAAGTATTCGAAGAGCCGGTGGTTGGCCCGGCGCGCGGGCTTCATGCCCCCCCGACCCTGGAAGGGATCCAATAGCTGCACCAGGTCGGCCGAGATCTCGCGAAAGAGCGCCCGGTCTTCCACAGGAACTCCCAACAGCTCCGCGATCGCGATCACCGGCAGCGGATGGGCCAGATCGCGGATCAGCTCCATCTCGCCGACCTCGCCGGCCCGGTCCAACAGGTCGTCGACGATCCGCTGCAATTTGGGTCGAAGCTGCTCCACCCGGCGCGGAGTGAAGCCCTTGCTCACCAGGCTTCGCAGGCGCGCGTGGTCCGGCCCGTCCATGGTGAGCAGGTTCCGCTCGATCATGGCCGAAAAGTCGCGGTCCTTGCGGTTCACGGCGGTGATGAACTTCATCATGGGCACGTCGCTGCGATCTGCGGTGAAGTTTCGATCGCGCAGAACGCGCTGCACGTCCTGGTAGTGGGTCACCATCCACGCTGCGAACATGCGACTGCGGTAGACCCGGCCACGGCAGCGAAGGGCGCGCCAGGTGGCGTGGGGATCGCGCCGATGCTCGGGAAGGAAGGGGTTGAATCCACCGAAGAGGGGATTCGCCAGGCGAAGCAACCGCTCCTGTCGGGTGAGCCACTGGATGAATCGGAACATCATCACCCCCGGGATCGGCCCGCTTTCTCGGGCTCCGGTGTGGGGCGCGCACGCAAAAGGGTACGCCAATCCCAGGTTGGACGCAGGGGTCTGCGGGGGCGGGCCTGCGACTCGAAGCGTAGAATCACGCCGGAGAGCGGGGGTGTGCAGGGAGATCGTTCGATCTTGGGCGAGGCGGGCGAACGCCATCTGGGCCTGTTCGGCGCGACGACCATCGGCGTCGGGGCGATCGTGGGCGGAGGCATCCTGGCGCTGGCCGGCGTCGCGTTCTCCACGGCCGGCCCCGCAGCCCTGCTGGCCTTCGCCCTGAACGGCGGCATCGCCCTCCTGACGGCCGCGAGCTTCGCCGAGCTCGCGAAGCGCTTCCCGCAATCGGGCGGGACCTACACCTATGCCAAACGGGTGCTCCCCATCGAGGCCGCCTTCGTGGTGGGCTGGGTCGTGTGGTTCGCATCGATCGTCGCCGGAGTGCTCTACGCCATCGGCTTCGCCGTGTTCGCCGCGGAGGGCGCGGCAAGGCTGATGACGCTCCTGGGAATCGAGGCGGCGTGGCTGGGCCGCGGCGAGCTGCGCACGGGGCTCGCGCTGGCGGCCACCGCTTTCTACACCCTGGGGCTGGCGCGAAGGGTCGGCGGCGGCGGCATCGGAGTCACGATCGGGAAGGTCGTGGTGTTCGCGGTCCTGATCGTGGGCGGCGGCTTCGCAGCGCTCTCGGCGCCCCTGCCGCTGACCGAGCGGCTCGATCCTCTGCTCCCCTTCGGAGCCGGCGGCGTCATCGCAGCCATGGGGTACACATTCATCGCGCTCCAGGGATTCGACCTGATCGCCGCGGTGGGCGGCGAGG
>JAQBHB010000077.1:0-49587 GCA_032128115.1 Deltaproteobacteria bacterium
GCTCCGTCGAGCGTGTTGACGCCGTCGAAGTCGCTGTCCAACGTGCCGTCGCTGTTGTAGCGAACCATAACAAGGTCGTTGTCGGTACCGTTATGGGAATAGCCGATGACCATGATTTTGCCGTCCGGCATAAGGACAGAATTTCGCCCTAGATCGTTGCCACTGCTGATATCGGTGGTCACGGCGCCGGTGCCGCCGCCAAAGGTCGTGTCCAGAGTGCCGTCCGCGTCGAGCCGCATTACGGCCAGATCGTAGCCTGAGCCGTTCCAAGCCCAGCCTGTCAGAACGACTTTGGCGTCGGCCTGAACGTGGATATCTCTCATCAGGTAAGGTGAATACCCGGCCAGACCCGGGTCGATCGCCACGTAGCCGCTGCCGCTGCCGAAGCTCGTATCCACGGTGCCGTCGGTATTCCAGCGGGCGACGAGGGCGTCTCCGGTGGTGCTTTGATATCCGCTCTGCAGGATCTTGCCGTCGGCCTGAAGTGCGAGGCCAGAAGGGAAATCGTCACTCGCTCCGATATCGAAGGCGGCGAAACCGTTGCCGCCGAAGCTTGTGTCGAGCGTGCCGTTGGTGTTGTAGCGGGCGATGTTGAATGAGCTGGTGGCCCCGTCGCCGCCCTCGACAACCGCGGCCGGTCCGCGGCTGCTGAGCAGGATCTTGCCATCGGGCTGGATCAGGATGTCGCGCCCCAGGTCGGCGCCGCCGCTGTTCCAGTCGCCGGTCACGTAGCCGGCACCGCCGCCGAAGCCGGTGGTGTCGAGAGTACCGTCAGTGTTGTAACGGGCGACGACATAGTCTTCGTCACCCGAAGCGTTGGTTGTGCCACTCACCACGATCTTGCCGTCGGCCTGGATGGCCATGCCCGAGATCGAGTCGCCCCCCCCGAGGTCGGTGGTGACCTTGCCGCCGGTGCCGAAGGAAGTGTCTATGCTGCCATCGCTGAGGTAACGCGCCAGTCCGAAGTCGTTGTCGGTGCCGTTGTTGACGTTGCCTGATACCAGAATCTTGCCGTCGGCGAGGACCTCAACGTTGTTGGCGGAGTCGTTGTTGCCGCTGAAATCGGTGGTCACATAGCCGGCGCCGCCGCCGAAGCTGGTGTCCAGCGTGCCGTCGGCGTTGTAGCTCCAGATTGTGAAATCGTCGGGGGTGCGGGTGTCGCCCGCGATCAGATACTTGCCGTTGTCCAGCAAGGTGATGCCGTAGCCATAGTCACCGCCGATGCCGCTGTCCCAGGTGGATATGCCATCCCCGCTGCCGGCGGTGGTGAACGAGGGGGCGGTGTTGGCCGGCAGCACGTATGACCAATTCGCTTGGAACTGCGTGCTAACGGCGATGGCCGTTTCCACGTCGCCGGTGTGGTATTCGAGGTCCCAGTCGCCGCCGAGCAGCGCGCTGCCGGTCAGGTCTTCGCTGGCGGCGACGTCGGCCCCGCTCAGCGCGGCGATGGAGTCGACGAAGGCCTCGCCCTCCGCGCTGCCCGCCAGGTCGCAGCCGTAGAAGAGCAGGTCCGCATTGCCCGAGAGTGCGTCCGCCCAGCTGGAGATCGCGTCGCGGTGGGAGTCGAGGTTGCCGCTGTCGAGCCGCGTGGCGCCGAGCGCCACCGACCCCTGGCTGCCGTGGGAGACGATGTGCACCGCATCCAGGTCGCTGTAGTCGAGGAGGGTCTCGGTGATCTGCTCGATCCCGTCGCGCCCGGCGTCGAGCAGCACGACCTCCAGGGAGCGGCTCAGCGAAGCCTGCGAGCGGAGGTCCTCCACCAGCTGCTCGTAGCCCTCGGTGCCGGTGTCCACGAACACCAGCTCGTGGCGGTGTGCGGCGAAGTCGTCGGTGGGTCCGGCTTCGTTCTCGAAGAGTTCCATCCGGACGGCGGGGTCGTCAGTGGGGGCATCCTCCCCCAGCTGGTCCAGGAGTACCGGCCCGATGTCCGCTGAGAAGAGCGTCCGCTTCTCGAGGGTCTCGAAGAGGGGGCGGTGAGATTTTGCTATGGGGGGTTTCTTGTTCATTTCGGCTAAAGGCTTGAAACAGAAATAGAAATCGCTCTTCACGTATCGTCATCTCAGCGATTCTTCAGCAGTCATTTTGGGGTTGTTTTCACCCATATAATTCTCTTGAGTTGTCGGGATCTTCAAGCCTGGCATGCGTCGAAGCTGCGCCCGTTCCCCCTGGGAGATTCTTCGGGGAGGGGTCGGGCGGAGCCCCACACCGGGATCGATGGCTTCCCCGTGGGGAAATGGCTGGGCGGTCTCGAGTTGAGCGCTCGTGCCCGGAGTCTCGTCCGAGCAGGAAGCCCGGATCAGATCGGTTGGACGATCGTTTGAGGTGCGTTGGGCTGGTGCGGCAGAGAGGATTCGAACCTCCACGGGGTTACCCCCGCCAGCCCCTCAAGCTGGTGCGTCTACCAATTCCGCCACTGCCGCAGACCCAATGTCTCAGGGATTCTCTTCGTCTACCTCAGGAGTCTCCACCAACTCCGGCGTGACTTCTTCGAAGATCGACTCCTCGCTCACCACGGGATCCTCGATCGCGCCCTGGAACAGCTGCTCACTCGAGTCGGTGTTCGATAGGTACGAGAGCGCCAGACTCGTGAGCATGAATACGATGGCGCAGCCGGTGGTGAGCTTGGTCAGGAAATTTCCGGCGCCGCGGCTTCCGAAGACGGTCGAGCTTGCGCCGCTGCCGAAGACGGCGCCGATCTCCGCACCCTTGCCGCGCTGCAGCAGCACCACAGCCACCAGGAACACGCACACGAAGACATGGAGCATCGTGAGAAACAGGTTCATGCCGCGTCTCCCTGGGACTCGAACGACACGATCCGCGAGAAGGCCTCCGGATCCAGGCTGGCGCCCCCCACCAGGGCCCCATCGATGTCGGGCTGCTGCATGAGAGCGTACACGTTCTCGGGCTTCACCGAGCCCCCATATTGGATCCGGATCTTTTCGGCCGCCGGCCCGAACAGCGCGCCCAGACGTTCGCGCACGAAGGCGTGGGTTGCCTGTGCGATCTCCGGCGTGGCGGTGCGGCCGGTTCCGATGGCCCACACCGGCTCGTAGGCCACCACGATTTCGGCGGCGCGCGCTTTCGGGATCCGGGCCAGGCTGCCCTCGAGCTGGCTCGCAAGCACCTGGAAGGTGCGGCCCGACTCGCGTTCGTCCAGGGATTCACCCACGCAGACGATCGGAAGGATGTCGTGGCTGAGCAGGGTCAGGGCCTTGCGAGCGATGAGCTCGTCGTTCTCGCCGTAGAGGCTGCGACGTTCGCTGTGGCCGACGATCGCCCAGGAGCAGCCCAGGTCGACCAGCATGCCCGGCGAAATCTCGCCGGTGAAGGCTCCCTTCTCCTCCGGGTTCACGTTCTGGGCGGCCAGGGCCACGGCCGAACCGGACAGGCCGCGGCCCACACAGTCGAGGGCGGTAAACGGCACCGCCAGCACCACGTCCACGTCGCGGGCGTCCTTCACCCGGGGCAGGAAGTCCTCGACGAAGGCGACGGCCTCGTCGCGGGTCTTGTGCATCTTCCAGTTGGCGGCCTGGATCGGTCTTCGCATGTCAGTCCCTCAGGGCCTCGACGCCCGGAAGGGGCAGCCCCTGCACGTACTCGAGCGAGGCGCCGCCTCCCGTGGAGAGGTGTCCGATGCGGTCGCCCACGCCCAGGCGGTTCACCGCCGCCAGGGAGTCGCCGCCGCCCACCACGCTGGTGGCCTTGCTCTGGGCCACCGCCTCGGCCACCGTCTCGGTGCCGGCGGCGAAGTCCTTGATTTCGAAGACGCCCATGGGCCCGTTCCAGAACAGGGTGCGTGCATTGCGGGCTTCCCGGGCGAAGAGCCTGGCGGTTTCGGGGCCGATGTCCACACCGATCCAGCCGTCCGGGATCCGGCTCACCACGCGGGACGGCGCGCCGGCTTCCAGCCGTTGGGCCACCAGGTGATCGGTGGGCAACAGCAGGCGGCGCCCGGCCGCCTCGGCGGCGCGCGTCACGCGGCGGGCATCCTCCAGGCGATCCGGCTCCACCAGGGACTCTCCCACCGGCTCGTCTCGACTGGCGAGAAACGTGTACGCCATGGCTCCACCGATGGCGAGCACCTCCGCGTGGGGAGCCAGGGCCTCGAGCACCGCCAGCTTGTCCGAGACCTTGGCGCCACCCAGGATCACCAGCAGCGGTCGCTCCGGGTCGCGGATCACCGACAGGTGATCGAGTTCGGCCTGGAGCAGATCCCCCGCGGCCCGGCGCGCCACCAGGCGAGCGATGCCGGTGGTGGAGGCGTGGGCCCGGTGGGCCGTGCCGAAGGCGTCGTTCACGTACACGTCGGCGAGGCTCGCCAGGGCCCGGGCGAAGTCGGGATCGTTGCGCTCCTCACCCGCGTGGAAGCGCAGGTTCTCCAGCAGCAGCACCTGGCCCGGCTCGAGATTCGCGATGGCGGCGGCCGGAGCGTCGCCGATGCAATCGTCGCAGAAGGAGACCCCGGTTCCCAGCAGGTTCGCCAGACGCGGCGCCAGTAGCCGCAGCGACAACTCGGGGCGGCGCTCGCCGTGCGGGCGTCCCAGGTGCGAGGCCACCACGATGCGTGCACCTGCCTCACGCAGCCGTTGCAGGGTGGGAAGCGATGCGCGCACGCGGGTGTCGTCGGACACCACGCCATCGCGCAGGGGAACGTTCAGGTCGACGCGCACGAAGACGCGATCGCCGCGCACCCCTTCGGCGAGAAGCGAGCCGAGATCCCGGATCGCCACGCCGGGTTCAGCGGCCCATCAACAGGGCGAGATCCACGAGCCGGCTCGAGTAGCCCCACTCGTTGTCATACCAGGACAGGACCTTGGCGAAGGTGCCGTCCATGACCTTGGTGCTGAGCGCGTCGAGGATCGAGGAGTGGTCGTTGCCCAGGAAGTCCACCGAAACCAGCGGCTCGTCGCAGTACTGCAGGATACCCTTGAGGGGCCCCTCGCTGGCCTTCTTCATGGCGGCGTTCACGTCCTCGGCACTGGTGGACTTCTTCAGGTTCACACAGAGGTCCACCACCGAGACATCCGACGTGGGAACGCGCATGGCGAAGCCGTCGAGCTTGCCCTTCAGGTCCGGCATCACCAGGCCGATGGCCCGGGCGGCGCCGGTGCTCGTCGGGATCATGGACACGGCCGCGGCGCGCGCGCGACGCAGATCGCTGTGGGGGAAGTCGAGGGTCACCTGGTCGTTGGTGTAGGCGTGGATCGTGGTCATCCAGCCGTTCTCGATTCCGTATTCGTCGTGAAGGACCTTGGCGATCGGTCCGAGACAGTTGGTGGTGCAGGAGGCGTTCGACACGATGCGGTGCTTGGCCGGATCGTACGCGTCGGTGTTCACGCCGAGCACGATGGTCACGTCCGGATCCTTTGCGGGCGCGCTGATGATGACCCGCTCGGCACCGGCCTCCAGATGCTTCGAGGCGCCCTCTCGATGGGTGAAGATACCGGTGGACTCGATGACGATCTGGGCGCGCAGGGACTTCCAGGGCAGGGCGGCCGGGTCGCGCTCGGCGGAGACCGGGATCTTGCGGCCGTCCACCACGATGGCGCCGTCGACGGCCTGCACGTCGGATTGGCAGATGCCGTGGATCGAGTCGTATTTCAGGAGGTGGGCCAGGGTCGCGGCATCGGCCAGGTCGTTGATGCCGACGATTTCGATGTCCTTGCCCAGGGCGGCCCTGAAAAACAGGCGGCCGATGCGCCCAAAACCGTTGATTCCGACTCGAATGGCCATTCGCGTCCTCCTTTTGCGTGCGGGAGCGCGAGCAGGGTACCCGGCGCCTGGAACGCATGCCAACGGCACGCGGCAAACGGGGGCCACAGAGGGCCCAGAGGCCGCCTCTCGCGCCGGTCGGCGTGCCGCTACCCTTCGAGCCGGATGCGGCAGGGGGAGTCGGCGTGATCGTGGGAAGCGGAATCGACGTGATCGAGATCGCCCGCATCGAGCGGGCGCTCTCGCGCGGGGGCGACCGCTTCACGCGCCGGGTCTTCACGCTTCGCGAGATCGCCGAGTGCAGCGCCCGACGCCGCCCCGAGCTCCATTTCGCGATCCGCTTCGCAGCCAAGGAGGCCGTGATGAAGGCCGTGGGCACGGGTTGGGGGCAGGGCGTGCGCTGGGTGGACATCGAAGTGGTCCCGTCCCAGGCCGGCGCGCGCGGGGGATTGGGTCTTTGCCTCCGCGGTCGCGTGGCCGAGCACGCCGCCCGCTTCGGAGGCACCCGTTCTCACCTGGCCGTGACGCGAAGCCGCACCCACGCCTTCGCCGTGGTGGTGATGGAGGCTGCGTCCGCGTGAGTGAGGGCGTGGGTTCCTTCCGGCTCCGGCGCGAACGCGCGGGCGGGCTTGGGGGGCTGGCGTTGCTGCTGGCGCTGGTCCTGGCGGGTGGCGCCTGGGTTCGCGATCTGCACCGGCGCTCCGAGGCGCGCGGTGCATTTCCGCAGGTTGAAGGACGCATTGCCGTGGCGGGCGTGGAGGCGGCGGTGGAGATCTACCGGGACGCCCGCGGCGTTCCCCACATCGAGGCCCAGACCGAGCGGGATGCGTACTTCGCGCTGGGGTTCGTTCACGCCCAGGATCGGTTGGCCCAGATGTTGTGGCTGACGAGGACCGCGCGGGGGCGCATTGCGGAGATCATCGGCCCCGACGGGCTGGCCTCGGACCGGGAGGCGCGCCTGCTGGATCTGGGCGGCGCGGCCGATCGGCGCTGGCGGAAGCTGGATGCCGACACACGCGCGGTCCTGATGGCCTACGCCGCCGGTGTGAACGCGCGCATCGATCGCATTCGCGCGGGCCACTGCGCACCGCCGTTGGCCCTGCAGCGCGCGGGTCTGCCGCTGGAGGAGTGGAAACCCGCGGATTCGCTCGCCGTGGTCAAGCTCTACGCGTGGGGCCTGTCGGGAACGCTCGATGTGAGTCTGGTGCTGTCCGAGGTGATCGCGCGCCTGGGTGGCTTCGAGGCGCGGCGCTTCTTTCCCTACGGATCCGGAATTCCGGAAGACATCGCGCCGGGGGTGACGGCGGGTCTTTCGGGCATCGGGACGCCCGACCCCCTGCGTCGGGCGGCCGGTCTCTCGGGGCGGACGATCGGCAGCAGCGCCTGGGTGCTGGGGGGCGCGCTCACCGTGAGCGGCATGCCGCTGCTGGTGGCCGATTCGCACCTGGAGCCGACGGTGCCGGCGTACTTCCACATCGATCACCTGCGCGGGGGCGAACTGGACGTGGCGGGCGCGACACTGCCCGGGGTTCCGGTGGTCTGGACCGGGCGCAACCGCGGCGTGGCCTGGGCGTCAACGGCCGCCCGGGTCGTGACGACGGACCTCTATGTGGAGACCCTCGATCCCAACGATCCCCACCTCTATCACGACGGGCGCACCTGGCGACGCCTGGAAGAGCGGCGGGAGTCGATCGCAGTGCGCGGCCAACGGGACGAGGAGTTCGTGGTTCGCGCAACCGAACGGGGGCCGCTTCTGGAGATCCCGCGCCACACGGGCGGTGAGCCGATCGCGGTCTCGTGGGTGGGTACCCGGATACCGGATGTGCGCAGCATCGCCTCGTTGCTGGCTGTGGCGCGTGCCGCGGATGCGGAGGCCCTGCGCGAGGCGCTGGTGAAACACCACGAGCCGACCCTGGCGATCGTGTATGCCGATGCCGCGGGCGCGGCGGGCATGCAGGTGGCGGGCTGGATCCCCCGACGCGAACTCCCCTCCGGATTGGTGCCGCTGCCGGGTCGGGCGCCCTGGTACGACTGGAAGGGCCGGGTGCCCTTCGAGGAGCTGCCGCGCATTGTCCTCGAGGGCGGGGCCGGGTGGACGATCGCCGCCGACAACCCGCTCCGGGGTACGGGGCCGGCCGAGCCGGTCGAGTGGCTGTGGCGAACCGGCGAGCGCGCGCGCCGCATCGACGCGCTGCTGACTGCGGCCGTCGCCGAGGGACCCGTCGACCTGCTGCGCATTGCGGCCCTGCAAGCGGACGTTGCGGCTTCTCGGGCCCGGGCGCTGATGCAGGCGTCGCTCGAGCTGGCGGGAAGCCCGACGGAACTGGACGCCGAGGCGCGCGAGGTGGCGGGGTTGATGCGGACGTGGGACGGACGCGCCGACGCCGACAGCGTCGGGTCCGCCGCCTATCACGTGTTTCTCGAGTGCCTGATCGAGCAGCTCTTCCGCGATGCGCTGGGACCGGAGTTGATGCGACGCTACCTGTCGCTTCCCCACGTGGACCCGAGCCACGCGGTCTTCGAGATCGTGAGCGATTCCATCGCCGGCGCCTCCGACACCTGGACCCGGCGGGCCCGGGTGAGCAAAGCGGTGAATGCGAGCCTGCGCGAGGCCTGGTTGCGGCTTTCCTATCGACTGGGGACGAACCGCCAGAAGTGGAACTGGGGACGATTGCATCCCCTTCGATTCCAGCCCTTCGGACCCGGCGGCGCCGGTCTCGATGCGCTCGGCCCCATCGCCTACGGCGGAAGCTCCGCGACGGTGAGCGTGGCCGAGTACGACAGCGCCGATCCCTTCCGCGTGCGCGTGGCCTCCACGTTCCGCTTCGCAGTGGACGCCCAGGAGCTGGACGAGGCGCTGGTGTCGATCGCGCCCGGTCAGTCGGAGCACCCCGGACATCCCCACTTCGACGACGGTCTGGACGACTGGTTGAAGGGGCGTTCGCGCCTGTTGGCCACGAGTCGTCTGTTGGTTGCGGAGACGAGCGTCTCCCGCCTGGTCCTGGAGCCGCGCCCGTGATCGCGTGGCGCGCAATACGGCGGCCCTGACGTGGCGCGCATCATCGTCTTTGCCGAGGTGCCGGATTTCTACGCCGCGATCGAACGCCGGGACGGCGCCAGCGACGACCCGAGACCCGTGCTCGTGGGGGGCGATCCCCGCCGGCGCGGCGAGGTGCAGTCGGCCACGCCGGACGCGCGCGCTGCGGGCGTTGCGATCGGAATGCCCATGATCGAGGCCCTGCGCCTGTGTCCGCGGGCGCGAACCGTGCGCACGGATGTGGCCCGCTACAACGAAGTCTCCCGTCGTCTGATGGCGTGCCTGCGTCGCGGCTTCCAGCGACTGGAGCCGTTCGGGCGCAGCAGCGCGTACTTCGACGTGACCGGAGTGCTCGAGAGCGGCGAGGACATTGCCGAGCGCCTGCGCGTGCAGGTGCGCGAGGGTCTGGGCCTGCCGCTTCGCGTGGGCATCGCCTCCGGGAAGTCGCTGGCCCGTCTGGCGGCGCAGGAATGTCAGGGGGCGGACGGCGAAGGCGGCGTGCATCGCATCCCCGCTGGAACGGAAGAGGCCTTCCTCGGGCCACTGCCGGCCAGTCTTCTGGAGGGGGTGGGCCAGAAGACCACGGCTCGTCTGGCCGAGCTGGGGGCCACCACGATCCGTGACGTGGTGGCGATGGGTCGAGGTCGGCTGGAGGAGGAATTCGGCCGCAACGGCCTGCGGATCTTCGCCTTTGCCTCGGGCCGCGACGACGCCCCCGTACGGGCCACGCGCCATCCGAAGAGCCTGAGCCGGGAGGCCACGGTCCGGGGTGAGGGGCTCGACCAGGCCGCCCTGTCGGAGTACCTCCAGAACCTCGCCCACCAGCTTGCGGAGGAGCTTCTGGCTCAGGGCCTGTGCGCCTCGCGGGTGATCCTCAAGCTCCGATACGAAGACCAGGTCACCACGCGCAGCCGCACGCTGGCCGGCGTCTGCCGCCAGGCTGCGGAGATCCAGGAGGTGGCGGCGGAGCTTCTGAGCCAGATCCAGGGAGGAGCTCGGTCCCTGCGCGGGCTCGGGATCCAGCTGTCCAAGCTGGCCCCAGCGGCCGAGGCCGGCCGGCAACTCGAGCTCTTCTCTCGCCGCCGCTGAGACCGTTTCCGCCCCTCGTCTCAAGCCGATCCCGGTGCAGGCCGAAGCAGAGGTCGGGTGGCCTTTCGGCCACGACGGGCCGCCATGCAGTCGCTCGCCAACGACAGACCGGACAAGCGCAAGTACTCGCGCATCGACACGGACCAGGTCATCTCGTTCTCCCACGTGGACGAGCGGGAGCTGCTCGGCGTGAGTCGAGACCTCTCCAAGGGAGGCATTCGCTTCGAGGCCGTGGGCTGCGAGATCGCTCTGGGCGACACCCTGCGCGTCACCTTCAATGTGGGCGATCACACGGCGGTGGCCACGGGGCGCGTGGCGTGGTGCACGGAGATGGACCCCATCACCATGGACGTGGGGATCGAGTTCCTGGACGTGGACGAGGACACGATTCGCCTGATTGACGAGTTCTTCGCTCCCGAGGTCTCCGGCTAGGGCGCTCCCAGCCTTGACAGGGCCGGGGCGGTAGTGCCACGGTTGCCCGCCGATGTCGGACTTCCATCAGAGCGGTGTCATCACCACACTCCATCGTCTGGGCCCCCCCGGCCTCGAGCGGCTGGAAGAAGAGCTGCTCCAGTACAGTTACTCCCGGCCCATTGCGCTGGTGCTTCCGTCCCTGAGCTCGGAGCTCAAGGGCGAGGGGCTCAAGGGAATCATCGACGTCCTGCGCGGAGTGAAATACCTGCGCCAGGTGGTGGTGAGCCTGTCCGGGAACGCGGACCCCAGCGAGTACGAGGCCATGCGCGATGCCTTCGAGGGCGTGCGCACCCTGCGCGACGAGCCGGTCACGATCCTCTGGAACACGGGCCCTCGGGTGAGCTCGCTGTACCGCAAGCTCGCGGCCGAGGGGCTCGACCCGGGCTCGAACGGCAAGGGCCGCAGCACCTGGCTCGCGTACGGATATGTCCTGGCGTGCGAGGAGTCGCGCGTGATCGCCGTCCACGACTGCGACATCCGCGACTACCAGCGGGAGATGCTGGCCCGCCTCTGCTACCCGACCACTGCCCCGGTGCTCAACTACGAGTTTGCCAAGGGCTACTACGGCCGCGTGACGCACCGGCTCTACGGTCGCGTAACGCGCCTGTTCGTCACGCCCCTGCTGCGCGCCATGAAGGCGGTGCTCGGCAGTCTTCCGCTGCTGGAGTTCCTGGATTCGTTTCGTTACCCGTTGGCGGGCGAGTGCTCGCTCACCACGGACCTGGCCCGCGCCACGCGTATTCCCAGCGACTGGGGGCTCGAGGTGGGCATGCTGGTCGAGGTGTACCGGAACTGTGCCGCCAAACGGATCTGTCAGGTGGAGCTCACCGAGAACTACGACCACAAGCACCAGGAGCTGTCCGAGACCGACGCCACCCGCGGGCTGCACCGCATGGTGGGCGACATCGCGTCGTCGTTGATCCGCAACCTGGCGAGCTACGGCGTGGAGTTCGACTCGGGCTTCCTGAACACCGTGACTGCCGCCTACCTGCGCAAGGCCCAGGATGCCATCGCCTCCTACAGCGACGACGCGGCCTTGAACGGGCTGGTGTTCGACCGGCACGAGGAGGAGGTGGCGGTGGAGACGTTCTCGCGGGCCCTTGCGGGAGCGGGACTGGGCTTCGTGCGCGATCCCATGGGTGCGCCGCAGATCCCGAACTGGAATCGCGTGGCCTCGGGTCTGCCCGGGTTCCTTCACGAACTCCGCGACGCCGTCGAGGCCGACACAGCCGAGCGCAATTGAACGCCCCCGTCAGGGGCGGTCAGGCGGCCGCACGGGCTCGCGGCTCCAGGGCCAGGGCGAGCGCCTCGTCGATCGTGTCCACCAGCTCGATCTGGAGGTTGTCGAGAACTTCCTCTGGCACGTCCACCAGATCCTTGCGGTTGCGCCGGGGCAGGATCACGGTCTGGATGCCAGCACGCGCCGCCGCCAGCACCTTGTCCTTGATCCCGCCGACCGGCAGCACGCGCCCCCGAAGCGAAATCTCTCCGGTCATCGCCACATGTCCATGGGCACGGCGGCCCGACAGCGCCGACACCAGGGCCGTTGCCAGGGTGACGCCGGCCGAGGGCCCATCCTTTGGCACCGCTCCGGCGGGTACGTGCATGTGGATATCCGACGGGCTGAGCGCATCGGCGGGGATTCCCAGGTGGTCTGCGTTGGCGCGCACCCACGACAGGGCGGCCTCGGCCGATTCGCGCATCACATCCCCCAGCTGGCCGGTCAGGCGAAGCGAAACACCCTTGCCGCCCCGCAGGGCCGTGGCCTCGATGAACAAGATGTCGCCGCCGTGGTTCGTGTGCGCGAGCCCCACCACGACGCCGGGCTGGGTCGTGCGTTCGGCGGTTTCGGGCAGGTGCGGAGGGGCGCCCAGGGCCTCCCCGACGAAGGCCGCGTCCACGACGATCGGCTCGCTCGTGGCCGGGGCATCGCCTGGCGCGGCGCTTGTCCGGCTCATTGCCAGGCGCTTGGCGACCTTGCGCATGAGACTCGCAATGTTTCGATCCAGGTTTCGCACGCCCGCTTCACGGGTGTATTCACGCACCGTCTTGTCGATGGCATCGTCGGTCACCTGCACCGCGTCCTCGGGCAGCCCGTGGGCCTCGAGCTGTTTGGGCACCAGGTGGCGGCGGGCGATCACCATCTTGTCGTTCTCGGTGTATCCGGACAGCTCGATCACCTCCATGCGGTCCAGCAGCGCCGCCGGAATCGTCGACAACGTGTTGGCGGTGGCGATGAAGAGCACGTGGGAGAGGTCGAACGGCACCTCGATGTAGTGATCGCTGAACGCGACGTTCTGCTCCGGGTCGAGAACCTCGAGCAGCGCCGACGAGGGGTCGCCGCGGAAGTCGGCTCCGATCTTGTCGATCTCGTCCAGCAGGAAGATCGGGTTGCGCGACCCGGCGCGCCGCAGGCTCTGGAGGATGCGGCCGGGCATGGCTCCCACGTAGGTGCGGCGGTGGCCTCGGATCTCCGCTTCGTCGCGCACGCCCCCCAGGGAGGCCCGCGCGAACTTCCGGCCCATGGCGCGGGCCACCGAACGGCCGAGGGAGGTCTTGCCGACACCCGGCGGCCCGACGAAGCAGAGAATGGGACTCTTGGCCTCCGGCGCCAGCTTGCGCACGGCCAGGAACTCGAGGATGCGGTCCTTCACCTTCTCCAGGTCGTGGTGGTCCGCGTCGAGCACCGCGCGAGCGGCGGGCAGGTCCAGCTTGTCGTCAGTCTCCTTGGACCAGGGCAGCTCCGCCATCCATTCGATGTAGGTGCGGATCAGGTGGCGGTCGGGCGCGTGCTGGGGCAGGGCAGCCAGCCGTTGCAGTTCGCGCTCGGCCTGGGAGCGGGCGGCCTCGGGCAGGTTCGCCTCTTCGATCTTGACGTGAAGCTCCTCGGCTTCGCGGATGCTGGCGTCCGACTCGCCGATCTCGCTCTCGATCTCGCGCATGCGGTCGCGCAGCAGTCGTTCGCGCCGCTCGGGTTCCATCTCCTCGGCCGCCGCCTTCTTGCTCAGCGCCCGCTGGGTCTCGGCGATGGTGACTTCCCGCTCCAGGTGACGTGCGACACGAGTCAGGCGCCGGAATGGATGGGTCTCCTCCAGCAGCGCGATCTTCTCCTCCGGCGGAAGGGGCAGGGTGGATCCGATCACGTCCGCCATCAGTCCCGGGCTCGGGATTCCCGTTACGAAGGCTTTCCACTCGTCCGGGTAGTCGTCGTGAAGGTCGATCACCTGCTGCGCGAGCTGGACCACGTGCTTCCACAGGGACTGAAGCTCCGCGGATTCGTCCTTTTCGTCTTGCAGGGGTTCCAGGCGCATTCGGAGGGCCGGGTCGTTCGCCACCGGCGGGTGCGACAGGCGTGTGCGCACGACCCCCACCACGATCGCCTGCTTCCCGTCGCGTCGCGCGTCGATGACCCGCAGGACGCGAACCACGCAGGCCACGGGGAAGAGATCGTCGGCCGTGGGATCCTCGCTGGACGCGTCGCGCTGGGTTGCGACGATCAGGAAGCCACCCTGTCCCGCCTGTTCCAGGGCTGCCAGCGACTTCTCGCGACCAATCGCCAATGGGATGGTCACGCCGGGAAACATCACCACGTCGCGTACCGGGAGCACCGGGAGCACGCCGGGCACTTCGACCTCGTCGAGTCCGACGGTAACCCGGGTCGGTTCAGGTGCCTCTTCGTGATCTGCGGACACAGCGCTCCCCGGGTGAGATGGGGACAATCCTAAGCGCGGTGGCGGAGGGGTCAAGGACCCGCCCTGGGCTCGCGTGGCTACTCACGGCGCGGCTATTTTGACCGGAAACTGATTGATCGGAGACTGGTCGGAGACCGATCGGAGACTGATCGCGAGATGGTGCCCGGGACTGGAGTCGAACCAGCAAGGCCTTGCGACCACTAGATTCTGAGTCTAGCGCGTCTACCAATTCCGCCACCCGGGCAACCGCGCGGAGACTACGCCGAACCCGGCGTCCGGGCCAGAGGCGAGAGCGTGGCAGGTGGTTCGACTCGCGCCGGCAGGTGGTTCGGCTCGCGCCGTGAGGCCCTACCCTGGGGCGGGGGGTGTGTGGATGGCACGCGACAAGCGAACGAAGAAGGGCCCGGGGTCCCGTCGAGCCAGGTCGGATGGGCGCCGCCCGCAACGGGGCCGGCCCCGTGGTGCTCGGCCCGGGATCACACCGGAGGCGGTGCTGGCGGCCCTGTCGGGTCGCGCGCGCCCGCTGCGCTCGAGCGCGGCAATTCTCAGCCAGATCGGCGCGGCGCGAGGCGCCTCGCGCCTGCTGCGCCCCGTGCTGCGATCGCTCGAGCGGGCGGGCCGCGTGGAGCGAGTGGGCACTTGTTATCGCCTGACACGGAGAGACGGACTCGTTGAAGGCGTTTTCCAGGTCTCGCGCAGCGGTGGGCGGGTTCGGGAAGACGACGGAACCGCCTGGCGCGTCGAGGGAGGCGTTCCCGCGCGATCCGGCGACCGCGTGGTGCTGCAGCCGACGGACGGGCGGGCTGTGCATCGGGGTCAGGTGCTTGGCGTGCTCAACGGGGCGCGTACAACCCGGATCGGGATCGTGCGCGCAAGCCACGGCACGGCCTTCGCGACGCCCTACCGCGACGAGGTGGACTGGCGCGTCCCGCTGGCCCACCACGAACTCGGCGGCGCCCGCGACGGCGATGTGGTGGTGCTGGTGCCGGTGGCTGGCGAGGCCTTCGAACCGGGGAAGGCTGCACGCGCCCGGGTTGTGGAGGTGCTGGGGCCGCCGGGGGCGCCGGAGGCCGACTTCCGCGCCGTGGCGTGGCATCGCCGCCTGCCGCTGGAGTTTCCGGATGCCGTGCTGCGGGCAGCCGACGCGCTCTCCGACGAACCCGGTCCGGATGAGATCGCCCGAAGAGTCGATCTTCGCGAACGCGGCTTCGTTACGATCGATCCGGAGTCGGCGCGAGACCACGACGATGCCCTGTGTGTCGAGGAGGATCCGGGCGGACGCGTGCGACTGCAGGTGGCCATCGCTGACGTTTCCCATTTCGTGAGCGAAAATTCGCCCATCGACGCCGAAGCCTTGCGTCGCGGTGTGAGTGTCTATTTTCCCGATCGCGCCATCCCAATGCTTCCGGAGCGGCTCTCTTCCGATCTCTGCTCGCTCCGTCCTGAGCAGGACCGGCTCGCCGTGGTGGTGGAGCTGGATCTCGATGCGCGAGGTCGGGTTCAACGCCGCAGCTTCTTTCCGGCGGTGATCCGCAGCCGCGCGCGTCTTTCGTACGAGGAGGCCGATCGCGCCATGCGCGCACGCTCGGCCCACCCGGCCGGCACCGCGGTGGCCCGCCAGCTCCGGCTCCTGGGGCGCCTCGCCCGAACACTGCGGCGCCGGCGTGCGCCCGGGTCCGTCGACTTCGAGCTTCCTTCTGCCGAGATCAGGTTGGACGAGACCGGGCGCCCCACCGCGATCGCGCCGGCCGCCCGCACCCTGGCGCATCGCGCCGTCGAGGAGTGCATGCTGGCGGCCAATCGTGCCGTCGCCGAGGCCCTGGAGGAAGATGGGGGCCCCGCCCTGTATCGGAACCACGAGCCGCCGGCCCCCGAGGACGCAGAGGCACTGCAGGATCTGCTGCAGGGCTTTGGGCTGCTGGAAACGCGCCGCCCCGCCGGGCTCGAGTCCGCCGATCTGTCGCGCGCCCTTTCGCGCGTGCGCGGCCGTCCGGAGGAAACCCTGGTCAACCGTGTGGCGCTGCGCAGCATGCGCCAGGCGCGATACGAGGTGGACAGTCGCGGCCACTACGCGCTGGCCTTCGCGCACTACACCCACTTCACGTCGCCGATCCGACGCTACGCCGATCTGTTGGTGCACCGGGTTCTGAAGGGGCAGTTGGGTGAGGTCGTTTCCCGGCCGTTGGATTCCGATCGGGCGCGTGCGGTCGCGAGTCGGGTCTCGTGGCGAGAACGCGTGGCGATGCAGGCGGAACGCGACATGGACAGTCTGAAGAAATGCGAGTTCATGTCTTCACGGGTGGGCGAGGAGTATCCGGGGAGTGTCTCCGGGGTCGCACGTCACGGTCTCTACGTGACCCTGGACGGCTGGTTCGTGGAGGGATTGGTCCACGTGTCGAGCCTGTCGGGCAGCTACCGCCTGGACGAGAAGGCGTTCGCTCTGGTGCCGCGCGGATCGGGTCCGCGCTACCGCCTGGGCGATCGACTCAAGGTGCGCGTGGATTCCGTGGACCGGATCGCTGCTCACGTGGATTTCTCCCCCGTGCGCGACCGGGGCGGGCCCTAGAGGGCTTCCAGAAGTCGGTCGATCTCCGATTCGTCGTTGTAGAAATGGGGCGAGGCGCGCACACCGCCCCGGCGCACCACCACGAAGATCCCCTGGGAGGCCAGGCGCGCGGCGGTCACGGCCGGGGCCTCCTCGGGAAGCGTAAACGACACGATGCCCGACGCGCTGCCGTCCTGGCGCGGACTCAGGATGCGGGCGTCGCGCCCGACGAGGCCCTGGACCAGACGATCCGTGAGGTCGAGAACCCGTTTCGCGATGTCTTCGACCCCCAGCTCCAGGATCAGGTCGATCGCCGCGCCCAGCGCGAAGATGCCCGGGGTGTTTGGCGTTCCCTCTTCGAAGCGACCGGCGCTGGGTTGCAGTTCGGTGTGGTATTCGTCGTAGTTCGCGTTGTCGGTCACGCTGCGCCAGCCGACGATACGGGGAGTCACCCGCTCGAGCACACGCTCGGCGCAGTAGAAGATTCCGCACCCCTCCACAGACAACATCCATTTGTGTCCGTCGGCGGCCAGGAAGTCGATGCCGCAGCGATTCACGTCCAGGGGCAGACACCCCAGGCTCTGGATCGCGTCCACGCAGAAGAGCACGCCGCGTTCCCGGCACAGGCGCCCCAGGGCCATGAGATCGTTGCGCGCCCCGTTGCCGTACTCCACGGACGAGACCGAGAGCAGGCGCGCGCGGGGATTGCGCAGGGCTTCGTCCACGCGTTCCAGCGGCAGCTGGCCGTCGCGGCTGGCCAGCATGGTGGTCTCCACCCCCTGACGCTTCAGCGCCCACCAGGGGTAGACGTTCGAGGGGTACTCCAGGTCGCAGATCACCACACGATCGCCGCGCTGCCAGTCCAGCCCGGCGGCCACCAGGCCCAGGCCCTCCGTGGTGTTCTTGACGAAGGCGATCTCCTCGACCCGGGCGCCCAATAGCTCGGCGGCGCGAGAGCGTGTGCGTTCGATCTCGCTGTCGTAGGCGCGGGCGTAATGGCGAGCGCCCTGGCGCGTGGCCTCGGCCGCATAGCGATGCAGGGCGTCCTCGACACGGGTCGAGATCGGCGCCACACCGGCGTGATTCAGGTAGACCATCTCGCGTGTCACCGGGAAGAAACTGCGCGCGCGGCGCCAGCGGCTCATGGCGAATCCGCTCAGCGACCGGCGAGGATCGAGGAGGGCGGGCGCAGGGCGAGGAGGCTGCCACCAAGCACGTAGAGGAGCCCCGTGGTTTGCGGGCCACCGCTCCCGGCCAGGGCCACGCCGGCGGCGCCCACTCCGAGGGCCAGGACGAGACTGGCCAGCACCAGGATCACCTGACGCCGGCCAGCCGCCGCGGGAGCGGCCCGGCGCGCGAGAATCGATCCCAGGGCCAACACCATCGCGGCGGTGTAGGTGGCCGAGTTTGCCGTCGCCTGCGTGGCCTCGCTGCTGCCCGTGGTGGCTACCACCAATGCGCACACGGCCAGGCCGGCCAGTACGCTTCGGTGCACCCGGCGCAGCGACGTGTTCAACTCGGATCCGGGCTGCTGGGATTGGCGCTGCGGGGTATCGCTCATGAACCGACCCGATGGTTTGGCGCCAGCGTAGCCGCCGCTCGAGGGCCGGGCGAATGCTTGTGGGGTACGCGGGGGTCCTGCATGCTTCGCGGCGCCATGCGGCTGTCACTCCAGGTCCGATACGCGATCTGCGGAGTCTTCGATCTGGCCTACAACGACCGGGGAGAACCGATCCAGGTGCGGATGATCAGCGAACGCCAGGAGATTCCCGTCCGCTACCTGGAACAGATCTTCCAGAAGCTGCGGCGGGCCGATCTGGTGGCCAGCAAACGCGGGCCGGGCGGGGGCTATCGCCTGGCACGACCCGCGTCCGCAATCACCCTGCGGGAGGTGCTGGAAGGCGTGGAAGGCCCTCTGGCGTGGTTCGCCCTCGGCGACCCGGCCGCGGTTCCCAAGACCGCCTTCGGGCCCGACTTCCTGTGGCCGGACCTGGCCGAGCGCTTCGGCGGGCTTCTCGAGGAGACCACCCTGGAGGCTCTCTGCCACCAGGCGGCCCGCCATCAGGTCCGGCAGGTGGACCCGGAAGGGCCCATGTACTTCATCTGAGAGGGCCGGTTGGGGCCTCAGTGGGTCGCTGGCCAAAGACGTGTCGCAGGATCGCGGAGTGTCACGTAGACTCGGCCCTCCGGCGGCGGAGTGGAGCGCGGTGCCCAGACGCATCGAAGTCAACGACACGCTACCCGCCGTCGCGGTTCCGGGGCCGATCGTCCAGGAACTGATGCTCCACGCGCGAGAGGCGGATCCCGAAGAATGCTGCGGACTCGTGGTCGGCGGCAGCGACACGCGTTACCTGCGGACGGTTCGCTGCACCAACATCATGACCCGGATGCACAAGAACGATCCGACGCTCTACCCGCGGAATGCACACCAGGCGTTCTACATCGACCCGAAGGAATGGTTCTTCATCCGGGAGCAGGCCGAGAAGCAGGGGGAACGCGTGACTGCCGTCTACCACTCCCACGTGGGCGTGGGCGCCTATCTCTCGGCCGAGGATCTGGAGCACGCGGAGAGCGCCATGTTCCCCTTCGAGAACGCGGACCAGATCGTGATTGCGGTGGCCAATCGGAAGGTGGACGCGCTGGCCCTGTTCCGGTGGGACACGGCACGCCATCTCTTCGTGGGACATCGCGTCGACTCGGCGATCGATTGAGGCGGATCCTGATCGCGGCGATCGCTGCGCTCGAAGTCGCGGGCCCGATCGCATGTCAGAGCGCCGGCGTCCCCACCGCGGCGCTGCCGGACGACTCCATTGCCCTGGTCTATCGCGAACCGGAGTTGGCGCGGCGGCGCGCCGAGCGGCTGCTGGACGAGCAGGATCCGCAGGAACCGCACGAGGGTGTGGCGCAGGTGGGTCGCATCGCCGACTACGTCTCCGAGATCACGGGATCCCGCGACAGTCGCACGTTCGAGGCGCGCTTCGCCGGCGAGTTGGCTCTGCTCCAGCCCCGAACCGGGGAGCTGACGCCGGTGAGGGCCGTGGTGCGCGGCGCGATTCCCCTCGCATGGTCGCCGGATCATTCGCGATTGCTGTTCACCCAGCCGGTCGGGGGTCGGCTCCAGATCTTCGAGTGGGACATGGCCCGCGACCAGATCCAGCAGATCACCATGGGGCCGGCCGCCCACCCACGCGGTTGCTACGGGCCCGACCGACGCTACGTGGTGATGGCCGTCGAGGGGGGGTCCGATGGGCCCCGGGCGACGATCCGGCTCACCGCTCCGGGCGGAGGCGGCGGAGAGAGCCTCTCGATCGGTGCCGCCTCGCACAGCCCGGCCTGTGCGCCAGACGGAAGCGCCGTTGCCTGGGTGGCGCCTGGATCCCGGGGAGAGCGGGTGGTGGTGCGGTCGCCGGCCACGTCGGGGCCCGTGCGCGACCTGGCCCCGGGGCGGGATCCCACCTTTACGCCCGATGGGCACTGGCTGGTCTACAGCGCCCCGATGGCTGGCTCGTGGAAGCTGTTCCGGATCCGACCCGATGGAACCGGCCGGGCCCGGATCGGGAACGGGGCGCTCGAGGAGCAGAGACCGGCGATTTCGCCCGATGGGCGCTATGTCGTATACCTCTCCGAGCTCGGCCCCCGCGAGCGCCTGTATCTGCGGCGTTTCGACGGGACGGGCGACCGACTCCTCTTCCGGGACGGCGACGGCGCGTATCCGGTCTGGTGATTTGCACGAAGTGCCGACGTCGCGTGACACGCGCGTCTGGTGAAAGGGATGACCATGCAAGGCGATGCTGAGACGGTGGACCTGGTTCCGGTCCACGGAGGGCTTCGCGAGCCCGTGGACCGCGTGGTGCCCCTGAGCCAGCGGAGCGCCTTCCTGAAGGAGGCCGAGGGGCTGGCCTCGATTCGGGTGACCCGGGCCGACCTGTCTACGGTGCATCGGCTCGCAGACGGCGCTCTGTCGCCGCTTACGGGCCCCATGCGCGGGGCCGAGTGGCAGCAGGTGCTCGACGAGAAGCGCATCGAGCGCGGGGGCCGCGCCTACGCCTGGACGATTCCCCTGGCGCTGCCCGTCAGTGACGAGGAGGCCGCGGTGCTCTCGCGCGGGGGCTCGGTCGCGGTACGCGAGGAAAACGGTTCGGTCGTCGCCATTCTCGACGACCTGGACGTGTTCGACTGGGACAAGGCAGCCTATCTCGAGTCGGTCTACGGTACCAAGCGCACCGATCACCCGGGCGGCCGCGCAGTGGAGAGCGACGAGCGCAGTCGGCTGCTGGGCGGGGGGCTGCGCGCCCTGCCGCAGGCCTCGCACCCGGAGTACGGCCAGTACATGCTTTCGCCGCGCCAGACCCGCGTGCTGATCCGCGAGCGCAAGTGGGAGCGCGCCCTGGCGTTCCAGACCCGAAACCCCCTGCATCGGGCTCACGAGTACGCCCTGGTGGCCGGGGCCGAGCGTCTCACCGGCGCGGGATATTTCACGGGTGTCGTGCTGAACCCGCTGGTGGGAGAGCTCAAGGGCGACGACGTGCCCGCGGCCATGCGCATGCGTTGCTACCGCGTGCTCCACGACCGGCGCCTGCTCGGGGAGGGCGACAAGGACGAGGCCCTGTGGCTGAAGCGGGGCTACGACATTTCCGAGGTGTTCGAGTTGATCGGGCTCGACATCAAGATGTTCTACGGGGGACCCAGCGAGGCGGTGATGCACGCGATCTACCGCCAGAACTACGGCTTCAGCGACCTGGTCATCGGCCGCAAGCACGCGGACGCGCCCTATGAGGATGGGAGCCCCATCTGGGGCGACTTCGATGCCCAGGAGATCTTCGACGACCTCCAGGGAGAGCTTGCGCTCAGGCCCTGCAAGATCGGCTTCGCCGCGTTCTATGAATCCATGGGCCGGGTCGACCTGACCGAGAATCATCCCGACGAGAAGCCCCTCACGGTCAGCGGCACCCGGGTGCGGGAGCAGCTCAAGGCGGGTGAGAGGCCGGATCCCCGCATCATGCGGCCCGAGACCGCCGAGATCCTGATCGAGGCGTACCGCCAGACGCCGGGTCGCTGATCGTGCGAATCGGTGTTCCCGGCGAACGCAAGGACCGGGAGTTCCGCGTCGGTATGGTGCCCGACGGGGTGCGCCTGATGGTGAAGGCGGGGCACCGGGTCGCGGTCGAGCGCGGCGCCGGGGAGGGCAGCGGTCTGCCCGACGAGCAGTTCGAGCGGGCCGGGGCGGAATTGGTGGACGCGGAGGAGGCCTGGTCCGCCGATCTGGTGGTCAAGGTCAAGGAACCCCAGAGCGACGAAATCGCACGCTTGCGCCCGGAGCAGACGCTCTTCACGTACCTGCATCTGGCCGCCGCGCCGGACCTGGCCACGGCCCTGCGCGACACCGGAGTGATAGCAATCGCCTACGAGACCATCCGGGATTCCCACGGCGCGTTTCCGGTGCTGGCGCCCATGAGCGAGGTGGCCGGCCGGTTGGCGGTCCAGATCGGGGTCAGCCTCCTGCAGAAGGATCGCGGGGGCAAGGGACTGCTGCTTGGCGGGGTGCCCGGCGTGATGCGCGGTCGCGTCACGGTGGTGGGCGCGGGTACGGTGGGCATCAATGCGGTTCGCGTGGCGCATGCCCTGGGCGCCGAGGTCTACGTGCTCGACGTGAACCTGAATCGCCTGGGCTACCTCTACGACATCTTTCGCGGCGACCTGAACACGCTCTACTCGAACCGCGCCAACATCGAGCGCGCCGTCCGCGGGAGTGACCTGGTGGTGGGCGCCGTGTATCTGAGCGGCCGACGGGCGCCGACCCTGGTGACCGAGGACATGATCCGGAGCATGCAGGCCGGATCGGTGGTGGTCGACGTTTCGGTGGACCAGGGTGGCTGCGTCGAGACCATCCACGCGACGACCCATTCCGATCCCACGTATCTCGTCCATGACGTGATCCACTACGGGGTCGCCAACATGCCGGGGGCCGTGCCCCGCACGTCCACGTTCGCCCTGACCAACACCACGCTTCCCTATGTGGAGAGAATGGCGACCGAAGGCATCGAGAACGCGGTTCGCGCCGATCCGGCCCTGGCCCATGGCGTGAACGTCTGGCGCGGCGAAATCACGTGCGAAGGCGTGGCGGAGTCCCTGGGACTCGCGTATCGGCCCCTGGAAGAGCTGCTCTAGCTCACCGGGCTGCGCCCCGGGCGTCAGACCATCCGGATGCGCGGGCCCCTGGCGCGCGTCATCAGGGAGTCGGAGTCTTCGCCCTCGGAAGGGAAGACGGCATAGCCGAAGGCCAGAGCCACGCGCACCGGGTCGTTCAGCGAGTCGTTCTTGGCCACCTCGTCGGCCACGGCGCGCGCCATGGCGAAGACGCGCTCGCCCGGCGCACTTCCCGGCTCGGGCAGCAGGATCGCGAATTCGTCGTTCGATGAGCGGCTCAGCACATCGAAGCCCCGCAGGTTCGCCTTCAGGGCCTCGGCCGTGTGCTGCATGACCAGGCGCCCGCGAGCCGGGTCCGACGACTGCTCGATCTCCTGGAGGTTCTCGACGCGGCACGTGCAGACGGTGAGCGCGCTCTCGCGGTTGCCGGCCCGGGTGATCTCCTCCTGGGTGCGCTGCTTCAGGTAGCTCGCGTCCGGTAGGCCCGTGTCCTCGTCGTAGTTCTGGTGGCGGCGCGCCTTGGCGTAGAAAAGGGCATTCACCACGGCGCGCTCCAGGTAGGAGACGAACTTGGTGAACATATTCAGGTCTTCGTCGCTGAACGAGCCGGTGTAGAAGCGATCGGCAATCACCTTGTCGTAGAGCGACAGCGTCCCGATCACGTGGCCGTCGCGCTTGAGGGGCGCCGACATGACGGAGCGGATTCCGCACTCGTATTCCCGATAGGCCTCGCTCTCGGAGATCTCGCGCACGAGCAGGGGGCCGCGCCGCTTGATGGCGTCCACCGATACGGTGCGGTCCAGGCGGAAGAGCTTCTCCTGCTGGCGCCCATCGGCCGAACCGAAGTACGAGCGGATCACGTAGCGGCGGGTCTGGTCGTCCTGCAGGCGCAGGATGGCGTGGTCGGCCTCCAGAGCCATGGCAGCACCCGAAGCGCCCAGGCGCAGCACGTCGGCAGGATCCGTGGTGGAGATCATGCGAATGCCGGTGTCGTTGATGGCACTGACCTTCACGGACCGCTCCGCCAGGCGGGCCTGGTGGGAGACCGTCTGGATCTCGTCGGCCGCGGCGCTGGCCACCTCCGCCAGAACGTCCTCCAGGAACGGCGCCACCGGCAGCTCGTGGCCGACCTGGACGCTCAAGACACCGGCCAGGTCGTTCCCCGCCACCAGGGGCAGGGCGGCGTACGCCAGCGAGCCGTTCTTGTCGCGCAGGAAGTCGGGCTCGCGTGTGCTGGCGACGCGGCCGTCGATGCCCTGGCCCAGGGCGATCCGGTACTCGCCTCCCAGTCTTCCGCCCTCGAGCGACGTGGCGGACAGGCGCAGATTCGACTCGTCCGGGTCGAACAGGTAGATGCTGGAGATGCCGCGGCCCGTGCGGTCGCACACGTGGTGGCACAGCTTCGTGAGTCGCTCGTGGAGCGGTGCGGTTCCCGACAGGATCTGGCTCACGTCGCGCGCCGCTGAGTAGCGGGTGGCCTGCGAGCGCATCACGGTGTGCTCCTGGGCCCGTGCGATGATCTGGGCGTCCAGATGCGCAAGCTGCTCCATGAAGGCCAGGTCGGATTCGGAGAACGCATCGGAGCGGGTTGCGTGGTGCAGGTTCAGGACGCCAAGCACCACGCCTTCGTGAATCAACGGCACCGACAGGGCCGACTCCACGTCGAGCCGCTCCTGGACAATCTGGAAGGTCTTGCGGTCGGCTTTTCCGCGCAGGCGCAGCGGTCGCGCCTCGGCTGCCACGCGCCCCGCGATGCCCTCGCCGATGCGAACCCGGATCTTGGGCCAAAGCTCCGGCTCCACACCGGCGGCCACCCGAACGCGCAGCTCCTGGGCGGCTTGATCCACGAGCATCACCGACCCGCCGTCGGCGCCGGTCACGCTGATCGCGATCTCGAGCATGCGCTGGAAGAGCTCATCCGCATCGATGGTGAGGTTGTACGACTCCACCACCTCGTGCAGGGCCTGCAGCAGATCGCTCTTGCGGTCGGACGAGGTGGCTCCGTAGCCCCACAGCAGCCGGGCCATGAGCGGCGTGACCACCTGCACGCCGCGCTCCGCAACTTCGGGAAAGCGGGTCGTGAAATCGGACTCGCTGCTCGCATCGATCACGGCCGCCAGGTGCCGGTCGCCCGCCAGGGCCGCCGGGTCGTCGCAGAGCTTTGCCTCCAACACCGCGGCCAGGTCGGGCTCGAAGTGCAGCAGCCGCTCGCGCAGGCCGGCGGCGTCGGCGTCGTAGACCGCGCCGATCTCCACGCTCGGATTCTCCGTCAGGAGCGGGATCAGCTGGAGCGCCTCTTCCGACGCTCCGTAGATGCCGACGAGCTTGCGCATTACGACCGTTCGTCGAGGAGGGGTTCCAGCTGGATGGTGAGAAGCAGGGTCGAGGTGTGCCCCTCGGTGTCGCCTAGAACCACCGGCACGCGTACCGCCCGGTCGCCTGCCCGGGTCGCCTCTCCCACCGATACGATCGAGATCTGGGAGCCCAGATGGACTCCCGTCGACGGCTCGAGCACGGCGATGGGCTCCAGCATCGGAGCCTCGAGCAGTTCCGGGTCGGATTCGATGCCCAGGGGGTTCGTCTCGCGCCCCTCCTCGAGAATCGCCGCCTCCATGAGCTCGGCCGGGCTCGGGACGGCCCTCTGCGGCGCGCTCGGCGCCGGCGGCGGGGTGGGGCGTGGCCCCGGGTCGGGCTGCCCACGAAGGCTTCCGACCACGCGCTTCGAGATCGTCGAGAGCGTTTCCAGCACACCCGTTCCCTCGCTGGCCACCGCCTGGAAGACCGGGATGCCCGTCAGCTCGAGCTTCCGGTAGAGGTCCTCGGCCGCATACGGATCCGCCAGGTCGCGCTTGTTGTATTGCACCACCATGGGAACGTCGCGGGGCGAGCGTCCGTAGTCGGCAAGGGCCTGACGCAGCTCGTCGAAGCTCTCCACGTTCTCTTCGATGCGGTGACCCTGGGAATCGATCACCAGCACGATGCCGTCGACCTCGTCGAGCAGCTGCTTGCGGGTGGGCGCCTGATCCGGTGCGCCGGGTACCTCCACGATCTGGATGCGCGTGCGAACACCGGCGATCTCGCCAAGCTCGATGGGGAGCATCTGGAAGTTCACGGTGGGATCGAGCCGCGTGGGAACCTGTCGCATCTCGCCGCGGTGGTCCGGGCGCAGGCGCGCGTACACGGCCTCCAGGTTGGCGGACTTTCCGGCGCCCTGGATGCCCCAGTAGACGATCCGGGCGTCCACGCCGGATTCGACATTCGCCCGGGCCATCAGAGCTTCCCCTTCTTCATGAGGATGCGGCGGGCGTGGGTGGAGATCACCGTTGGAATGTCCTTGCTCCGCATGAGCTGGCGCAGGTCCTTGTCCTGGAGATAGTTGACGTACTTCATGGCGTCGGCCTGCGGGCAGCGGGGGTTCGTGGCCAGGGAGAGCTTCACCTGATAGTTGCGGGTCCATTCGCGGTTGCGCGAGATCGTGCGAAGTACGTCTTCGGACACGTTTCGCGAAGCGGCGATGCTCGCCACCTCGCTGTCGCCCATCTTCGGGCTCATGATCGCGGCCATGGCGATCACCCGATTGCGGTCGCGCACCAGCAGGTTGCGGGCCTCCTTGTTGCCCACGCGCGCCAGCTTGATCTTCTGGACGATGGTCATCCTCTGGATCAGGGAGTACATGGAGTCGCTGACGTCCGCGGTGTCGCCGCCGTTCGGCGCAACGTCCTCCTCGCGATCCTCCACCAGTTCCCGGGCGAACGCGCCCAACTCTTCGCCGAGCACGGCGCGCAGGGCGGCCGCGGCCTCCGTGTCGCTGATTTCCTCGCTGCTGCGCTCGGCGCTTTCGCCGACGCCATCCACTCCCAGGAAGCTCAGGATGCGCTCGATCACCGAGCGGCCGGTCAGGGGATTCGAGCCCAGGGCCTCCACGATTTCGGAGCAGCGGAGCATGCGCGCCTGGTTGTTGGAGATGATGTCGACGATCGACTTGTAGGGCAGGGTCGCCAGGAACGCGACGGTGGTGTCGTCGGTGGCCGGATTCAGGGCGATCTTCTCCAGGCGCGGGGGGTTCTCCCTGAAGGCGTGGGCCAGGTGGGAGATGACGGAGGGGTGGGTCTGGCCAGTGAGCACCGTGTCGCACACGCTGTCCGGCAGCGACTCCAGGCTGTTGCGCGCCAGCGACTTGATCTCGGCATCGGAGTCGTGGTGCAGGACGAACAGCACCGTGGCCAGTTCGATGGGCGGGAGGGGCAGGGCGCCTCGCGCGGCCATGAGCCGGGCCTCACGCGGCGCGTCGCTGCGGGCATAACGCTCTGCCTGGGGCGACAGCTTGAGTTGGATCTTGCGCGGTTCGTTGCCCGACACGTTTTCCTGTTTCCTAATTGGCCTTCGCGGCCTGGGCCTCGGTCACGACCTTTTCGCGCATATGGGAGGGCATCTCCTCGTAGTGCGAGAACGACATGTGGAACTCGCCCTGGCCTCCGGTCATGCTGGTGAGGGTGCTCGCGTACTCCAGCATCTCCACCATGGGCACCTGGGCCTGGATCACCTGGGTGGAGCCGCGGGCCTCGCTGGACTGCACGCGGCCGCGCCGGCTCGAGATGTCGCCCATGACGTCACCGACGAAGTCGCTGGGCGCCGAGATGTCCACGTCCATGATGGGCTCGAGCAGCGTGGGGCCGGCCTGCTCGACCGCAGCCTTGAAACCGAAGGCGCCGGCCAGCTTGAAGGCCATCTCATTGGAGTCCACGGGGTGGTGTTTGCCGTCGATGCAGTGAACGCGGATGTCGACCACCGGGTAGCCCGCCAAGGGTCCGGCGATGCAGGACTCCTGGACGCCCTTCTCCACGGCCGGGATCAGGCTCCGGGGGATCGCACCACCCTTGATGTCGTCCACGAACTCGATGCCTTCGCCCCGCGCCTTGGGCTCGACGGTCAGGTAGCAGACGCCGAACATCCCCTTGCCCCCCGTCTGCTTCTTGAGCTTGCCTTCTACGTTCTCGGCCCGGCGCGTGATGGTCTCGCGATAGGGGACCTTGGGTGTCCTCAGCTCGACGTCGACCCCGAACACGCGCTGTAGCTTCTGGACCGTGACGCGGACGTGGAGCTCGCCCATGCCCGTGAGGAGAAATTCCCCCGTGGAGGCCTCGCGCCCCAACTGGAGCGTCGGATCCTCTTCCACGAGTCGGCCGAGCGAAGCGTAAACTTTATCCTCATCCCCCTTTGATTTCGCCTGGATGGCATAGGAAATGACACCCTGGGGAATCGGGATCGGGGGCAGCGCCACGCCTCCCTTTTCGGCCGTCAGGGCATCTCCCGTATGCACGTGCTTGAACTTGGCGGCCGCCACCACATCGCCCGGGCCGGCCCGGGAAACGTCCTTGTGCTCGCCTCCCTGCAGCAGCAGCAGCTTGCCCACCCGCTCCCTGCTCCCGGTGGTGGCGTCCAGGATGGCCGAATCCGGCGCCAGGGTGCCCGACACCACCCGGAATACCGACAGGGAGCCGGCGTAACGGTCGATCACGGTCTTGAAGACCAGGGCCGAAAATGTCCCCGCGGGGTCCGCCTCGATCTCGCCGTCGCCTTCGGCGGGTTTCCGGCCGGTCCGATCGGAAGGGGAGGGCAGCAACTCGGCGATGGCCCGGAGCACCCGGTCCACGCCCACCCGACTCAGGCTCGAGCCACACAGGACCGGCAGGATCTGGCGGTTGCGCACCCCCGCCACCAGGCCCTGGATCACGTCGTCCTGGCCGAGCTCACCCTCCTCCAGGTATTTCTCCAACAGGCTGTCGTCGCACTCGGCCACGGATTCCACCAGCCGATTGCGGGCGTCGGCCACCTCTTCCGCCAGCTCGGCCGGGACCTCGGATTCGCCCTCCGCCGTCACGGCCTTCAGGGTCACCAGGTCCACCACGCCCTCCCGACCGTCCTGGCTGACCATGGGCAGGGTCAGCACCACAGGGTTGGCCTCCATCTTCCGCAGCGACTCCACGGCCCCGGCGAAATCGGCTCGCTCCCGATCGATGCCACTCACGAATGTCAGGCACGGGATCTCGAGGGATTGGGCGCAGCGGAACATTCGCTCGGTTCCCACCTTCACCCCGTCCACCGCGTTCACCACCAGCACCGCGGAATCCAGGGCGGCCAGGGCGATCTGGCCGTCGGCCTGGAAGTTCGAGTCGCCCGGCGTGTCCACCAGCGTGAAGTGCAGCCCGTTCGAATCGAAGCCGAAGACCGATGAGCTGATCGAGGAGTGGCGCTTGCGCTCCTCGGGAAGCCAATCCAGATTCGAGCTGCCGTCGTCCACCGCGCCCAGGACCGGCGTTGCACCCGCCAGGTGGAGAATCGCTTCGCCCAGGGACGTCTTTCCGTCACCCGCGTGGCCGATCAGGGCGAAGTTTCGAGTGTCACGGACGCTGACGTCGTTCATTGGGGCAACTCCATTCCCGGGGCCTAGGGGCCGGGTCGATTCTTCTCGAAGACGAGGCGCAGTCCTTCCAGCGTGAGATACGGCTCGACGCGATCGATGGTGCGGCTCTCGTGGGCCACCCGATGGGCGAGCCCGCCGGTGGCGACCACGCGGGCGTCGGCGCCCAGCTCACCGCGGATGCGTTCGACCATGGAATCCACCACACCCGCGAAGCCGTAGAGCAGACCCGATTGCAGGGCCGCGGTGGTGGTCTTTCCGATCACCGATTTGGGTCGGCTGATCTCGACCCGGTGGAGCATGGACGCGCGTTCGAACAACGCCTCCATGGAGGTGTGGATGCCCGGGAAGATCGCGCCGCCCAGGTACTCGCCCTCCTTCGAGATACAGTCGAAGGTCGTGGCGGTCCCGAAGTCCACCGCGATCACCGGGCCTCCCAGCATCTCGAAGGCGGCCAATGAATTCACGATGCGGTCGGCACCCACCTCGCGAGGGTTCTCGTAGCGAACCGGCATGCCCGTGCGGATGCCCGGCCCGACTACCAGCGGCGGGCCCCCGAACAGTTTGACGCAGACGCGCTCCCAGATGGGCAGCACGGGGGGGACGACGCTGGAGATCACCACGTCGGTGACGCTGGCACAGCTGCGCGCCTCGTTCTCGAACAGGCCGCGCAGGGTGAGTCCCACCTCGTCGGATGTCTGCTCCCGGTGGGTGCCGGTGCGCCAATGGTGGGCCAGCTCGCCGCGTTCTCCTGCGTAGTCGAACAGACCGATCGAGACGTTGGTATTGCCGATATCGACGACCAGCAGTGTCGTCACGCAACCTCCTTGGACAAGGTGACGTCTCCGGCTAGCACGCGCACTTCGTCCCCGTCGTCCTGCATCACCCGCAACGCGCCGTCGCCGTCGATTCCGGCTGCGCAGCCCACGGCCTGGGTCTTGCCGTCCGGATCGAGCACGCGGATGCGCCGTCCGACCATGCGGAACCGGGCCTCGAACCGGGAGCGCACCGCGTCGGTGCCGTGATCCGCACAGGCGTCGAGAATCGCCTCCAGATTACCGTATAGGCGCTTTGTAAAGTCCACGCGATTCACGTGCCGGCCGGTATGGGTGGCCAGGCTGGTGGCCAGGGCCCGAAACTCCGGGGGAAAGGCCTCGCGCGCAACGTTGAGGTTGACCCCGATGCCCAGCACCAGGAACGAAACGCGCGTCGCCTCGGCGCCAAGCTCCATGAGGATGCCCGAGGTCTTGAGGCCGGCCAGCAGCACGTCGTTGGGCCACTTGATCTCCACCGCCTCCGGATCGTCCACGCTCTCCGCCACCGTATCCGCCACGGCCACCGCAGCCGCCAGGATCCAGGCGGGGGCCTGGGCCGTGGTGATCTCCGGCCGCAACACGATCGAGGTGTAGAGGTTCAGGTGAGCCGGGGAGAAGAACGATCGTCCCAGACGGCCGCGGCCCGCCGTCTGGTGCTCGGCGACGACCGCGGTGCCCGACGCGGCGCCTTCCCGGGCCAGCTCGAGCGCGATCCGGTTGGTGGAATCCGTGGACTCGCAATGCCGGATGTCGCGGCCGAGCCAGCGGGTCGAGAGACCCGTGAGAAGCTCCTCCGGGTACAGCCGGTCGGGAACGCCCGCAAGCCGGTAGCCCCCCCCCGCTGCGGCTTCGATCCGGTAGCCGCGGGCGCGCAGCGACTCCACGTCCTTCCAGACCTGTGAGCGGCTGACGCCGTGGCGTTCCGAGAGGTCTTCGCCGGAGCAGCTTCGGCCGTCGGCGCGACGCAGGGCTTCGAGAACACGCGCCGGCCCGGTCGTCAACGGTCTACACCTCCAGGCGTGTCGTCCCGTTCTGTCTCCGGAGCTGTCTCCGGAGCTGTCTCCGGAGCGATCTCCAGGGCCACGTCCGCGCTGGGTGCCGAGTGGGTGAGGGCGCCGATGGAGATGCGCTGGACGCCGGTCTCCGCTACCTGGCGCACGTTGCCGAGTCCGATTCCGCCGCTGGCTTCCAGCAGCGCTCGGCCGGCCACCCGGTCCACGGTGCGTCGCATCTCGTCCGGCGTGCGGTTGTCCAGCAGCAGGAAGTCGCAGCCGGCCTCGATGGCCTCGATCGCCTGGTCCTCGGACTCCACCTCTGCCTGGATACGCAGGCCGGCAGGGGCGCCGGCGCGGGCCGCCTTCACCGCCAGGCCCACCCCTCCGGCCAGCGCGATGTGGTTGTCCTTGAGCAAGATCCCGTCGTATAGACCGGCGCGGTGGTTCAGCGCTCCGCCTACGGCCGTCGCGTACTTGTCCAGGGCGCGCCAGCCCGGGAGCGTCTTGCGGGTGTCGACGATGGAGGCACCCGTCCCGTCGATTGCGTCGACGAAGCGTCGCGTGAAGGTGGCGACCCCGCACAGGCGGCCCAGGAAGTTGAGGGCGGTGCGCTCCGCCGCGAGGATGCTGGCCACGGATCCGCTCACCACGGCAAGGGGCTCCCCGGCCTCGGCGCGATCGCCATCGCGGCAGTTGGACACGAACCCCAGGTCGGAATCCACACGCTGGAAGACGTGACCCGCCAGGGCAAGTCCGCAACTCACCAGGGGTTGACGGGCTTCGACGACCGCGCGGCCGCGGCGGTCCGCGTTCACCACGAGCAACGTGGTCACGTCGCCCGAGCCGATATCCTCATCGAGAGCCAGATCCAGTAGCGCTCGCCAGGTGCGCTCGGGGGGAAGGGCCGGCGGGCCACTCATTGCGCGCTCCATCGCCTCCGCAGAGGACGGGAGCCACAGAGTACCCCAGACGGCTAGGCCGGGTCTTCCGGCTCGCCCTTCATCTTGCGAATCTCTTCGCGCACGAGCGACTCGGCCAGCTGCGGGATCACCTCCCACGCGATCGCCTCGACCTTCTCGACCGCCTGTCGGACGATCTTCTCGGTCACGTCGCTGAACGACTCCCAGGCGATCTTCTCGAGGGTGTCGTGGAGCTGCTTTCGCACCTGGGGCACGATTTCCGCCAGGAGCGGCGAGGTCGCGGGCACCGCGCCGCGCGCCGGGTTCGCGCTGGGGGTCGCCAGGGGCGGCGGCTCGATGACCAGTGCCGGCACCGGGTCGAGAATCTCTGCGGGCCCCTCCGGCTCCAGATCGCCGAGCACGCCCAGGTCCAGGTCCGGCTCCAGATCGCCGAGCCGGCCCAGGTCCAGGTCCGACGCCAGCATGGTGGCATCGGCTGCCATCTCGGTCTCGTGCAATGTCGCCAGCTCATGGACGTCCTGGCTTTCCAGGGCGGAGAGGTCGGGAAAGTCCGAGACCAGCATCGTCATGTCGTTGCTCGGCTTCGGCGGCGCCAGCGGGGCCACGGGAACGTCCAGATCCAGGGCCGGGCCACTTGCGGACGCGCCCCTGGGGTCGTCCACCAGCGGGGTGCCCAGGTCCGAGGACGAGACGTCGAAGCCCGAGGCTCCGGCGGGGTCCAACAGCGTAGCCTCGGCCAGGCCGCCGCCGCCCCGAAACAGGGCGTCGCCGCTGGCTGAGTCGTCCGGGCTCTCGAAATCGAAGTCCAGGCCGTCGGGCACGGAGCCCAGGGTGTCGCCCCCCATCGGATCCGTGGGTCCGGAGATGTCGTCGCCGGTGGAGGCATTCGAATCCCTTGGGTCCCGTGCGAGCCCGCCAATGACGGGCTTCGTGGCCGCGGCCGGCGGATCCGGCGCCAGGAAATCGTCGGCAGCGGCCGGGAAACCGGACCCGGACGCTGCCGTGTCCAGTTCCAGGTCGAGCCCCACGTCTCCCACGGCCAGGTCGGCTCCGGTATCGGTGTCCATGAAGGCGATGGTGCGTTCGGCGCTGGACACTCCGCTGGACACTCGGTTGGGTAGTGCAGGCAACAGATCCGCGTCGTCCAGGAGGTCGGCGCCATCCGATTCGAGGGTGGCCCGGGCCGTAAGCAGGGTGTCGTCGATGGGAACCTCGGCTCCGCCGCCGGTTTCGTCGAAGAAGTCGTAGTCCTCGTCGCTGGCCGGAGTCTCGCCCGCCGGATCAGTGGCCAGCGCGGGCGTCGGGCCCGCGCGGAAAAGCCGGAGCACCTCTTCCACCAGCGCCTGGGCCTCGAAGGGCTTGGCCACGTGGCCCGCCGCGCCGGCGCTCTTGGCCCGTGCCTCGTCGAAAGCCTCGAACGTTCCGGTGAGCAGCATCACGGGGATGTGCCGGAGATCCGGGTCAGCCTTGATGGCCTCGCAGACTTCGTAGCCGTTCTTGCCCGGCATCACGACGTCGGCCAGGATCGCGTCGGGTCGGATCTCGCGCGCCTTCCGGATTGCGTCGTCGCCGTTGTCCACGGTGACGAGGTTCACGTCCTCGTTGGCGAAGCTGATCCCGACCACCTTCCGGATCGTGACGCTGTCATCGGCCAGCAGCAGGGTCTTGGGCATCCGTCGTATTCCCCCCGGGAGGCGCATCGGGAGTCGCACGTCGCCGGGACGCGCGCCCCGGGACGCTCCTCGAAACGTATTATCGTCGCTAGATGCCCCGGGATTGAATGCTTTTCGCGGGGACTCGTCCAGCCCCCCGCTCCTCGGATGCAGTCAAGCGTCTCCTCGTTCGCTCCGATGAGCCAGTGGGGACGCGCCCGCGGCCCCGCGGGCTGCTGCTGGCCGCTGACGGCCGAACGGAGGAACCTCTCGTCCATGGAGCTGCGATCGGCTGCCCGGACGGACTTGGGCCAGCGCCGCCAGACCAACGAGGACTCCTTCGCGGTGGAGCCTGCGCGGGGTCTCTATCTGGTGGCGGACGGGCTGGGCGGACACACGGCCGGCCAGGTGGCCAGCGGGCTGGCGGCGCAGGCCGCTGTGAACGCCCTGACGACCCTGGAAGGCGCTACGGCCAGCCTCAGCGAGAAGCTGCGGATCGCGATCACCGCCGCCAACCGCGAGGTGTTTGAGACTGCCGAGGCCAAGCGGGAGTTGGCGGGTATGGGAACCACCCTGGTGGCCCTGCTGGCACGCGGCGAGCGCATCGCTCTGGCCCATGTGGGGGACAGCCGGGCCTACCTGGTGCGAAGCGGAAAGATTCGCCAGCTGACCGACGACCACTCGCTGGTGGCGGAGCTGGTGCGGCGCCGCGAGATCCCGGCTCACGCGGCCCAGCAGCACCCCCACCGCCACGTTCTCACCCGCGCCCTGGGCGTGCGCCGGACGGTGGAGCCGGATCTGACGGAGCTGACTCCGACAACGGACGACATCTTCGTGCTGTGCTCGGATGGCCTGACGGGCCATGTACGAGACGAGGAGATCGCGGCCGAGGTGAGCCGCGACAACGACCTGGACGCGGCCTGCGGACGCCTTGTGGACCTCGCGAACTCGCGGGGCGGCGAGGACAACATCACGCTGGTGGTGGTCGCCTGCGACGAGATTGCCGGCTGGGGCGGAAGCCACGACCGCCCGTAGCCGCGCGGCCGCAGGCGGCGCAGCTCAGATCACTAGTACTTGTCGAGGATTCCCTTGAGCTTGGCGCGCAGGCGCAGGACGGCCTTGGTGTGGATCTGGCAGACACGTGACTCGGTGATGCCCAGGATCCCACCGATTTCCTTCATGTTGAGATCTTCGTAGTAGTAGAGCGACACCACGAGCCGCTCCTTCTCCGGAAGCGTCGCGATCGTCATGGCGATCACACCCTTCATCTCGGTCAGCTTGAGCGACGCGAAGGGATTCTCCGAGTGGACGTCCTCGACGATGTCGGCGAAGGTCCCGGCCCGGTCGCCATCGGAGTTGGTACCCCGGATCTCCTCCAGGTTGACCAGCGAGATTCCGCGCACCTGGTTCATGAGCTCGTGGAACTTTTCGATCTGGAGCCCAAGCGAATCGGCCACCTCGTCCTCGCTGGCCGAGCGCCCGAGGCGCTGCTCGACCTCGCCGTAGGCCCGCTCCAGGCGGCGGCTCTTCTGGCGCACGCTGCGCGGCACCCAGTCGAGCGAGCGCAGCTGGTCGAGAATGGCGCCCTTGATGCGGAACTCGGCGTAGGTCTTGAACTTGCAGTTCTTTTCGGGGTCGTACTTCTCGATGGCATCCATCAACCCGATCACGCCGGTGTTGTGAAGGTCATCGAGGTCGATGTGGGACGGCAGCCGGACCGCGATCCGGTTGACGATGTATCGGATCAGCGGAGTGTGCTCGAGGACGATCTGCTCCTTGAGGTCGGCGGGGATCTCGTCGTATTGGGCCTTGGCATCGCGAAGCAGCATTTCCATTCGTGTCTCCTGCATCGAGCGGTTCCTGTTCGCCTCCGACCGGGGCCAGGTTGCGACCCCCCACGAGCCGTGGCGACGGCGACAGAAGCACGGGCCATGCCAACCGCGGGCCCGAACCGGTTTCAGCTTCGAAACCGGCGGCAGCGAACCCTCGCAGCACGCATTCCGTTCTGTAACTGTCTGAAATTGTTTTGAAATTCAAGATCGGGTGCGAGCCGGTGTTGTGAAGAAGCTTGCGCCCGCACGCTGCCAATTCAGGCGGCGGGTCCGGGGCCGGGGAGTCGAAGTGTCGGCAAACCGACGAACGACCGGCAGGTCTGGCGCAAAACCGTCAGCGGAGCGGGCAAGGCAAGCGAATGTGGCGCCGGAAATCGGCGCCCGGCGACGCGGGACGTCGCTCAGCGCGCCGACGAATCCAGGCCCTTCTTCTTGATCTTTTCCAGAAGGGTGGTGCGATTGAGGCCGAGCAGCTGCGCTGCCCGGTTCTTGTTCCACTGGGTCTGCTCCAGGGCCTGGAGGATCAGGTCGGACTCGAAATCGTCCACCACGTCGCGGAACGAGAGACCGGTAGCCGTCACCCGGGGCGCCTGCGCAGTCGGGGACGAACCGGCATGGAAGCCGGCGGGCAGATCGCTGGCGAGGATGTCGGGCCCGTTGCTCAGGATGACCAGCCGTTTCATCAGGTTCTCGAGCTCGCGGACGTTTCCCGGCCAGGAGTAGCTGCACAGCATCTCCAGGGCCTCTTCCGCGATCCCCTCCACCTTGCCTTCGCGGGCCTGAGCGGCCACCTCCAGGAAGTGGGCCGTCAGGATCGGGATGTCTTCACGGCGCTCGCGCAGGGGCGGCACCTCGATGGGAATCACGTTGAGCCGGAAGAAGAGATCTTCCCGGAAGCGCCGCTCCTGGATCGCCACCTCCAGGTTCTGGTTGGTGGCGGCAATCACCCGCACGTCGGCGGTGAGGGTCTTGGACGAGCCCACGGGCTCGAAGCTGCCGTCCTGCAGCACGCGCAGCAGCTTCACCTGGAGGTTCGGGCTCATGTCTCCGATCTCGTCCAGGAAGATCGTGCCGTTGTGGGCGAGGGCGAAGCGACCCTCGCGATGGCTCACGGCGTTGGTGAATGCTCCGCGCACGTGCCCGAAGAGTTCGGACTCCAGCAACTCCTCCGGGATGGCCCCGCAGTTGACCGTCAGGAGCATCCGATCGCTTCGCCGGCTGTTGAAGTGGACGGCCCGTGCGATCAGCTCCTTGCCGGTGCCGCTCTCGCCCGTGATGAGCACCGTGCTGTCCGAGTCGGCCACCTTCGACACCACGTCCAACACACCGCGCAGCGCGGGGCTGTCGCCCACGACGTTCTCGAACTTGTACTTGGACCGAAGCTGGTGCTGGAGGATGCGGTTCTCGGTTCGCAGCCGCCCCACCTCGATGGCCTGTTCCACCAGGCGCCGCACCACGTCCAGGTGGCCCTGATCGAAGGGCTTCTCCAGGTACCAGAAGGCACCGGCGCGCAGGGCCTCGACCGATTGTTCCGGGCTGCCGTATCCGGTGACCACGATACACGGCAGATCCTGCGCGAATTCGTGGATCTGGCGCACCAGCTCCAGGCCGTTGATTCCCGGCATCCGGATGTCGGCCAGGACCAGGTCGACCGGCTGGTGGTAGACGATGCCGAGTGCATCCGTGGCGTCGCGCGCCGTGAGGACCGTGTGTCCCACGCGAGTGAGGATGCGCTCCAGGGCTCGGCGGTAGAGTTCCTCGTCATCGACGACGAGGATCGTGGATTCTCGCAGCAGGGACCTCCGCTCAGCGGAGGGGGGCTCGCGGAGTCTAGGGGGGGCTCGCGGCGCGTTCAAGCGTCCCGTTTTCGGGACCGATAGAGGGGGGTGACGAACTCCCTTCGACCCAGCGGAGCCGCTGCGCAGCGGGCGCGAAGCCGCGACGGTGTGCCCCTCGCAGACGCTCCGGGCTTCGTGCTGCTCGTGGACGACGAGCCGCTGCTGCTGCGTTCGCTCCGACGCATCCTGGAGGCCGCTGGCCATCGGGTGGTGCTGGCCGGATCCGCGGGCGAGGCCGAGCCGATCCTGGCGGATCCCGAGCTCGAGGCGGTGCTTGTGGATCTGTTCCTGGGACTCCAGAGCGGCCTCGACCTGCTGGAACTCATGAAGCGCGAGCGGCCCGAGGTGGAGGTGATCGTGATGACGGGGCACGCCACCGTCGATAGCGCCGTGCGCTCGATCCGGCGGGGTGCCTTCGATTACCTGGAGAAGCCGTTCGACGACGTCCACCGCATTCGAACCACCGTGGGCAAGGCGCTGGAGCGGCGGCGCCTGGTTCGCCGCAATCGCGAGCTGGAAGACCAGCTGCGCGGCCGCTCCTCCGGGCTCGCGCTGGTGGGGAACTCTCCGAAGATGCGGGCCCTGGAGCGCACCATCTACAGCCTTCGCCACAACGAGAGCCACGTCCTGATCCAGGGCGAAAGTGGAACCGGCAAGGAGCTGGTGGCCCGGGCGGTGCACCAGGCGAGCCCCCGGGCATCGGGAGACTTCGTTCCGGTCGATTGCGGAGCCTTGCCGCAGACGATCATCGAGAGCGAGCTGTTCGGCCACGAGAAGGGCGCGTTCACCGGCGCCGTGGGCGCGCCGGGCCTGTTCCGGATCGCCGACCGCGGAACCCTGTTCCTGGACGAGATCGGCGAGATCCCGCCCCCGGTGCAGGCGAAGCTGCTGCGCGCCCTCCAGCACAAGGAGGTGCGGCCGCTGGGGTCGACGGCCACAGTGCCCGTGGACATCCGCGTGATCTCGGCAACCCACCGCGATCTGGCCGAGATGGTGACCCAGGGTGCATTCCGGACCGACCTGTTCTACCGCCTGAACGTGGTGCGAATCGAGATTCCACCGCTTCGCGAACGGCGCGAGGACATCCCGTTGCTTGTGCACCATTTCATCCAGAAGCACGGCGCAGGCTCCCGGGTGGAGGGGATCGAGAACGACGCGCTCGAGAGGCTGGTGTCCGACTCCTGGCCGGGAAACGTGCGCGAGCTGGAGAACGCCATCGAGTCGGCGCTGGCTCTGGCCCCGGGACCCCGACTGCGCCCGGGGGATCTGCCGGCCTTGCGGCGCGGTGCGGGACCTTCCGCAGGGCAATCGACCGGGAACCTGCCGCTCTCACTGGAGTCGTACGAGCGCAGTGCCCTGGAGCGTGCCCTCTGCGAATGCCGAGGCGATGCCAACGCGGCCGCGCACCGGCTTGGAATCGGACGCAGCACCTTCTACCGCAAGCTGGCGAAATACAAGCTGCGCCCCGGGGGTGTGACGGGCCGCCCGATCAAGTAGACTGCAGCCCCCCCCGAGAAGATTCGTGATGTTTCGCTCGTGTGACACACGGGAATGCGAACCCGGAGTTGGCCACATGCAGAGCGGCATGCCCCGGGTGTGCATCGTCGTTGCCGAGCCCCCGAATGGCTCGACGCTCGAGACCGTCGCGGCGCTCGAGCGTCTGGGACCGGGTGCGCGCGTGGTGCGTACCCACAGCGCCCGGGAGTGTCTGGCTCTCTGCGAAAGCGACGCCGTCGACCTGGTGGTCGTGGATCGCGCACTGGGTGCGGAAGGCAACCCCATCCTCGAGGGGCGCCGCCGCCTCGGGCCTCCGGTGGTGGTGGTGGACGCGAACCCCAGCGACGAGCGGGCGCTCGAGGCCTTCCGTCTGGGCGCGGCCGATTGCATCTCTGCGAGCGCGGACTACGCGGAGGTGCTCCCGGTGGTGGCGCTGGAGCAGATCCGGCGCTGGCGTGCGCTGCGCGACCAGGGCTCCGCCGAGCGCCGCATCCGCGATCTCGAGCACGCCAACGAAAACATCATCCGCAACATGAACAGCGCGCTGCTGGTGGTGGATGTCGACGGCCGGATCACATCCTGCAATCCCTCCGCCGAGCAGATCCTGGGCCGTCGCGCCGACGACCTGTGCGGGATTTCCGTATTGGACTGGTTCGTTGCGCCGGAGGGCGGATCCGGCCTGGTGGCTCGGACCCTGACGGAGGAGATCAGCTTCAAGGGTGCCGAGAGCTCCATCCACCGCGAAGACGGATCGGCAATTCCCATCGGGATCTCGTCGGCTCCCATTTTCGGCGTCGATGGGAGCAAGCTCGGCGCGGTGGCGATCTTCCAGGACCTGAGCGAGATGAACGAGCTCCGGAACCAGGTGATGCAGTCGGAGAAGATGGCGTCCATCGGTCAGCTGGCGGCGGGTGTGGCCCACGAGATCAACAACCCCATGGGCTTCATCCATGCCAACCTGTTCCAGATGGCCGAATACGTGACCGACCTGCACCGGGTCTTTCGAGACGTGGAGACGCTGCAGGCTGCGCTCGAGCGGAACGACCTCGCGAAGGCGCGCGAGGCGTCCGTCAAGCTGGCGCGATCGGCCGAGGACGTAGACGCCCCGTTCCTGCTCTCCGACCTGGCCAAGGCCATCCGCGAATCCCAGGAGGGCTCGGAGCGCATCCGCCACATCGTGCAGGACCTGCGCGATTTCTCGCGCCACGACACCGCCGAGCGGGTCATTGCCAACCTGAACCAGTGTCTCGATTCCACCGCCAACATCGTTTGGCCCATGATGAAACACGTGGCGGTTCTGGAGAAGGCCTACGGCGACCTGCCGGACATCGTGTGCTTCCCCATGCAGATGAAGCAGGTCTTCATGAACCTGCTGGTGAACGCCATCCAGTCCATCGAGGAGAAGGTGGGCCAGGCCGGGGAGACGGGACGCATCCGGCTCCAGTCCGCGGTCCTGGCCGAGTACGTCGAGGTGCTGGTGTCGGACACGGGCGTCGGAATCGCACCCGAGAACCTGGATCGCATCTTCGATCCGTTCTTCACGACCAAGAAGGTGGGGTCGGGAACCGGGCTCGGACTCTCCACCTGCTACAACCTCGTGCGTCGCCACGGCGGTAGCCTGACCGTGGAGAGCCGGGTGGGGGAGGGGAGTACCTTCCGCCTGCTGATGCCGCGGATCGAGGAGCACGAAGATGACAATGGCGGCTGAGGCCGAGCGGCGGCCGCGTCTCCTGATCCTCGATGACGAGGCGCGGATCCTCTCGGCCCTGCGGCGTGCCCTGCGGCAGGAGGGCTATGACATCGTGACCTTCGAGACCGCCGAGGACGCCCTGCACGAGCTTCGCGAGCGTCCCGTGGACGCCATCCTGACCGACCAGAAGATGCCAGGCATGAGCGGTCTCGAGTTCTTGAAGCGATCCGTTGCGTGCTGCCCGGACGCGGTGCGCATGTTGATCACCGGGTGGACCGAGGCGCTTCCCCAGGACCAGATCGATAGCCTGCGCGTGCGCGCCCTGATCACCAAGCCCTGGGACGACGCCCGCCTCAAGACGACCCTCCGCAAGCTCCTGGTCGACAGCCCCTAGCCCGCTATTCCGCCGGAAGACGGCTCAGGTATTCCAGGTCGGATTTCTGGGTGTTCTTGGCTCCGATGGCCAGGACGCGAACCCGGTGCTGACGCCCTTTCGTGTAATAGATGCGCCCCTTCCCGGCGAAGCCCATCTCGAAGATCGAGAGCTGAGGGGGCAGGCCTCCCACCTTGCGCCGGATCGCGGCGCTGTCCGGATCCTCCACCAGGCGCTTGATGCCCTCCTCGGCCTTGAGCCGCATGGACTCGTCGCCCAAGGCCACCAGGTCCTGGATGGCCCGGTCATCGATCTCGAGATTCTTGTAGAGGGTGCGGATGCGGCGCGAAAGCTGCTCGGCGGCGCGACCGCGCCCTCCGCTGGGCGATGCCTTGGCGGCCCGCTTCAGGCGACCCTGGAGCGATTGGATCTCCTCTTCCTTGTGGCCCAGGTCGTCCACCGCCTCGTCCAGCAGCTCTTCCAGGGCCCGGCGCTCGTCTTCCAGCTCGGTGGCACGTGATGCGGACGCCCTCAGCGTGGCTTCCCGTTGGGTCAGATGGCCGAGCTTCTCGTGCAGTGCTGACCGCTCCTTCTCCAGTTGTCGGATTTCCTCTGCGTGGCTTCTCTCGCCGGGCTCCACCTGGGAGAGGTGCTGTCGCACCTGGTCGAGCTCCGCCTGGATCGATCGGGCCCTGTCTGCACTGGCGTCGCGGGCGCCGGTGGCACCCTCCAGCAGCTCCTGCTGGCGGCGGCCCACGGACCTGTCGTAGAGGAAGAGGCCGGGCAGCAGTATCGACGCGTAGAGCACCAGGATCGCGATGGCCGCCACCGAGTCGTGGGGCACTGAAACCACCACGTCGGCGCTTGCCGGCAAGAGCCGGTTGGCCTCGGCCACCCACGATTCCTGGTTGACGTTGCGCAGGGGCGGGATTCTCCGGCCTCCCACGTAGAGGGGCGTTCGCCCGTCGGCCCCAAGCACGAAGGCATCGACGCGGACGCGGCCGATGCGGATCCAGGGAGAGCCCTGCACCGCGGCGCTCACGCGCTGCTGGATCTGGTCCTCCACCGGGCCGTCGAGTGGGCTCACGTGGATGGCTTCGGCCACGGCGCTGCGGAAGTGGGTCGAGAGCAGCGCCTCCAGGCCTTCGACACTCATCACGTACGACAGCAGGAATACGACGATCGCCACATAGGTGATGCGGAAGGACGACAGCCGGTCGAGGGTCGAGGCGCCCGCCATCCAGCGGGGAAGCAGCCTGCGCGCCGCTGTGGCCGACTCGGTCATCGCCTCAGGAAGCATAACGTCCCGGCAGCAGCGGTTCCCGCCGGGCGGCTGCTAAGGTGGCGCCCGCCATGCGTGTGGTGGACCTCGACCGCGATATGCGCGACGTGATCCCGACCGGGACGACCCGCGACAGCGAGTACCTGTTCGCCAGGATGACGGAACGCACCCTGGCGTTGGCCGAGCCCGCGCCCGGCCAACGGATCCTGGACGTGGCCAGCGGCTTCGGCCAGGACGCCACGGCCCTGGCCGGGAGGGGGGCCTGGGTGGTGGGGGCGGAGCCGTCGGCACGCATGACGGCGCTGGCCCGGATGGCGGGCGAAAAGGCGGCGGGGCCGCTTCCCCGCTGGGTCCGGGGCTGGGCCGATGGCCTGCCGTTCGCCTCGGGAAGCTTCGATGCGGTGATCTGCAAGGGGGCCATCGACCACTTTGATCGGCCGAACCGGGCCCTGGCCGAAATGGCCCGGGTCACCCGCCCCGGCGGTCGCGTGGTGGTGGCCATCGCCAACTTCGACTCGCTCTCCTGCCGCGCCGCCCGGATCGGGGACTTCCTGCGCGAGGACTGGCGCGGCCGGGTGCTGCAGCGCGGGCGTCGCCACTACGACGTGCCGGGCGATCACTTCACACGCTACGAGCTGGGCCTGATGCGCGAGCAGGTGTCGAAGGTGGTAGAGCTCGAACTGGTGGAGGGGATCTCCATGGCGTGGGGCCTGCCGGGTTGGACGCGTTGGCTGGGCCGGCTGCCCGAGACGGCGGCTCAGGGCTCGCTGGTGGCGCTGGACTGGCTGGCGCGCCGGGCGCCTTCGCTCGCCGATGTGGTGGTGCTTGCGGGCCGACCGCGCACGCCGGCTATCACTTCGGTGTAGGCGGCGGCGGTGGCTTCGGCCACGCGCGGCCACGCGTAGGCCTTCACGATCCGCTCGCGCCCCCGGGCCGACATCTCCGCGCGGGCGGCGGGCTGTTCAAGCAGACTCGCAATGGCTTTGGCCAGTGCGTCGGGCCGGTCGGGTTCCACCAGCAGCCCCGCCTGGCCCACGCCAAGCACCTCGGGCAGGGCACCGGCCGACGTGGCCACCACCGGTGTGCCGCAGGCCATGGCTTCCGCCGCCGGCAGGCCGAAGCCCTCGTAGCGCGACGGGACCACCACCAGGGTGGCTCGCCGGTACAGGTGGAGCAGCTTCTCGGTGGGGACCCGACCGGGGATTTCCACGCGATCGGCGCAGCCGAACTCCCGCGCCCACTGGCGAGCCGGGTTGTCCGGGTGATCCGAGTCCACCAGGATCAGGCGCACCTCGTCGGGAAGCCGCGCCAGCGCCTGGATCAAGCTGCGGATGCCCTTGTTGGGATCCGACGCGCGGCCCACGCACAGGATCTCGTTCTCACGGCGCACCACCCCGGGATCCGGGTGATAGACGTCGGTGGCCACGCCGTTGGCCAGCATGGCGATCCGCTCGCGATCCACGCCGAAGTCCCTGGCGATGAGTTCCGCACTGGCAGCCGACGAGGTCAGCACCCGGTCGAGGCGCCGGGCCACGAACGACTGCATGCCGATGGGGTAGAAGGTCATCGTGCCCAGGGCCTGGCGAAAGCTCTTGTCGCGCGCGAACGACGCACGCCGATCGACACTCAGCGGGTGGTGGATGGTGGTGACCACCGGAATCCCCAGATGACGGATTCCCAGGGTCCCGTAGCCGAGGCACTGTACGTCGTGCACCACGTCGTAACGCGCCCCGACGCGCATGTTCGCGACCACGGCGCGAAACGCCCGCAGGCTGAACGCGAACGGTTCGGGCAGGAACCCGAGCCAGCTGGCCGCGAGTTCGTAGAAATTGAGCGGCTCGAAGATCCGCAGGGGATTCGGGTTCGGCAGCATTCGGGAGAGGGGTCGCTCGAACCAGCGCGCCCAGAACTGCTCGTTGGGAAGCTCGAATACCTGCCGCGCGAACGGCATGGGATCCGGATAGGGCGGGCCCACGAAGACATCCACGGTGTGGCCCTGGCGTGCCAGCTCCCGGGCCAGGTGCCAGAGGTATACCCCCTGGCCGCCGCAGCGCATGTTGCCCCGATACGAGATGAAGGCAACGCGCAGGGAACGCCCGCTCACCGGATGGGCTCCGCGCCACCGCCGCCGCGGCGCTTCTCCGCGTACAGGATCAGGCTCTTGGGAAAGCAGTAGTTGAGGGCTCCCTCCAGCGTGGCCATGGCGCGCGAGGTGGTGGCGCGGATCAGGAAGTTTCGGTAGCCGCGCACGAGTGCACTCTCATCGGCGCGGGGCAGGCCCATGATGGAACGCAGCACCCAGTAGGGGGTGTGGAGCGCGTGGGCGAAACCTACGCCCACGGTGGCGAGACCCGCCTCGGCCAGGCCTTGCGCCAGCTCGCGGGGGCGAAAGATCCGGATGTGGCCGCCCGGCGACTCGAAGTAGTCATCGCCGGCGCGCAGGTAGAGGTGCTCGCTGGTGGCGGTGGGGATGGTGACGGCGACGCGACCGTTGGGCTTCGTGACCCGTGAAAGCTCCCGGGCCGCAGCCCGGTAGTCGTGGACGTGCTCCATCACTTCCGCACAGATCACCTTGTCGAAGGTCTCGTCGCCGAACGGAAGGTGGAAGGCGTCGCCGCGGGTCACCGCGCCCAGCGAGCCCAGAACCTCGGCCCGATCTCGCAGCGCGCCCCCCGCCAGGCGCAGGCTGGGCATGTCGAGGTCCAGGCCCACCACCCTCGCGCCGCGATGAAGCGCGCCGAAGCAGTGGCGCCCCTCCCCACAACCTGCATCCAGGAGGAGCTCGCCCCGGCGCAGGTCAAGCCGCTCGAGATCGACTGTGAGCAGCACGCAGCGTCTCCTCGAAGACCTGCACCAGGCCGGCCGCGGCGTCGCGCCACTGGAAGACCCGCTCGACGCGGGCGCGTGCAGCCCGGCCCATGGCCTCGGCTCGGCCCGGCTCGCCCAGCACCCGCTCGATGGCAGCGGCCAGGGCACGGGGGTTGCGGGGCGGCACAAGCAATCCGGCACTGCCATCGGTTCCCACCACCTCGGGCAGGGCGCCGGCGGCGTTCGCGACCACCGGCAGCCCGCAGGCCATGGCCTCGCTGGCCGGGAATCCGAAACCCTCGAAGAACGACGGCACTACCGCGAGACGCGCCGTGGAGTACTGGGCCACCAGCTCGGGAATCGTCAGCATTCGCCGGTGCAGGATCACCCGGTCCTGGAGCCGGAAGCGCCGGATCAGGCGCATGGCCAGGCCGTCGTCGGGGATGCGCCCGTCCACGATCTTGAGCTTCCGATGGGCCGGTAGGTGGGTCAGGGCTTCCAGCAGCGTTCCCAGCCCCTTCTTGCGGTCCTCGGTGCGACCCACGAACAGCATGTCGGCTTCCACGGGCTGATCGGGAACCGGTTTGAAGACCTCTGTGTCGGTTCCGTTGTAGACCACCGGCACGTTCTTCTCCGGAATCCCGAAGTAGCGCTCGATCTCTCGCCGCGAGGCCTCGCTCACCGTGACGATCCGATCCAGGCGCGGCGCCACGATCTGTTGCATGAAGAGCGGGAAGTAGAGCGTGCGCTTGATCTTCTTGAGCAGGCTGGGATCAATGGCAAAGTCGGCTTCGCGATCGATGTGCAGCGGGTGGTGGATCACCGAAACCACGGGGACTCCCGTGGCGCGGATCCCCAACAGTCCCCACGACAGACACTGGTTGTCGAATACGATGTCGAAACGGTGACGCGCCTGCAGGCGGCGCCAGCGCGTGAGCAGCCGCAGGCCGAAGGTCTGCATCTCCGGGAAGACGCCGAAGCGCGACACGCCGAACTCCCACAGGTTCAGTGGCTGCAACAGCGCCAGCGGATTGGGGCGCCGGATCCAGTCCGGGTGTTCGAGGCCGAAGACATTCTCGTTGGGAATCACGTGCAGCGGGATGTCGGGTTCCACCTCGGGAAGGGGAGGGCCGGCGATCACGTGCACGTCGTGTCCTGCGCGCTTCCACTCGCGCGCCAGGTTGGCGGCGTAGATGCCCTGACCGCCGCAATACATGTTTCCGCGATAGGTGAGAAGAGCGATACGCACGGGGCGCGGCTACGCGGGGCGGTCGGCGTCTGCGTCCGACGCGGTCGTGTCGATTTCCGGCTCGACCTGCACCGTGGCGATCGTGTACCCGATCCAGAAGCTGAGCCCGAGGGCGAACAACACCACGATCGCCACGGGAATGGCGATGGCCCAGTAGCTCTTCTGCAGCACACCCACCAGGAACCACAGCCCCAGCACCCCCACCGCGATGCAGATGGCGGCGCCCTGGGTCCGGGAGGAATCGTTCATGAGGGGGATCTCCAATTCCGGTTCCAGGCCGGGTTCCAGGCGACTGGGGATTCCGTGCGGGCGGGGCGGGGTTCTCCCCCCATCCCCACGGCGGACCCGCGGAGTATTCGGCCGGTCGACTCGGCTGTCAACGCACGGCCGGAATTGGAGCCAGGCCGGCGATTTGCGCCGCCCGGACCCCTCTGGGGAGCGTCGCGCCCCCCGAGTCGCCCCCGAGCGGCCGGTCGACGTTCTTGTGAGGCCTGGCGCCCGCGAACTTCAGTTGAATGACTTCCGTGTTGGGAAAACCAGGATGATCACACCCACGCCGAACGAAATGAGTGAGAGCGGGAGTTCCAAGAGGGCGTCGACGATCTTTGCGACGGCTACCCACTCGGCTCGCCAGCTCGCTTCTGCCATCGTACCGACGAGCGCGGACAGCGGAAGCGGCGTCCACTCGCCCTCGTTCAGCCAGTCGAAGAACCCCAGGCTCAGGAGCACTCCAGGAATCGCGATCGTCAGTGCCAATCCGACCATGATCTTCATGGGGAATCTCGGTCTAGAGGGGCTTCGTGTGAGGGAGCTGCTACGGGACCACTCAAGCCGAGGCTAGGATGCGCTCCATGCGCTCCCGCCATGCTTCGGTGTATCCGCCGAACCGGCGCGCCAGGGCGCGAGTGGGTTCCAGGAGCTGCTCGGCCAGGTAGCGCTCGATGGAGCGCGGAATCGCGACCTGGTAGTCGCGGGTGTGATTGACCGGTTGTGCGAAGAGTTCGCGCTCGGCTCCGCGAAAGGGTTCCACTTCCAGAAACCTGCACACCCGGTTGAGAAAGCCAAGAGCATCCCTCTCGATGTCTTCGAAGAAGCCAAAGAAGAAGTGATCCCTCGGGCACACATCTTCCCATCGTCGAATGTGCTCGATGTAGGTCGACATCCGGATGGAAGAGCGGTCGAGCTTGCTGCGAATCTCCTCGTCCGAGACCGACGCCATGCTCCTCTTCTTGTTCTTGCCGAGGCTCTTGGTGGCGGAGGACCAGGCGCGATCGATGGGATCGCGCAGCATGTAGAGCAGCTTGACGTCGGGGATGAGCCCGGAGACGACCCTGAGCGTATCCGGGTCCAACTTGGCATAGCTGGGTTCGATCGCGCCGCTGATGAGGCCCGGCGGGACGTCGAATAGCGACATATACCATGCGTCGTCGCGACGCCCGAGGAAGTAGCGCAGCTGCCACGCGAGCTCTTCGGCCGCACCGAGTTTGCCGCGCGCCGCGTTGCGAAGATTCGGAATCATCTCGCCGACGTGCCGCATGTGCTTGCGGGAGAAGAAGCCCTTCACGCGTTGGGCGTTGAAGTAGTGGAGCTCCTTCTGCGGTGGCATCCAGATCGCGGGATGCTCCCGCAGGTGCTTGTGCAGATAGCTGGTGCCTGATCGGGTCGAGCCGAAGCAGAGAAAGTCCGGCTGCATGAATACAAAGAAGTCGGAAGTCCATCCAGCCGACTTGAGGCCGGACCTGCCCAGTGGGGCGCCGCATGAGGGGCAGAAGCGGACACAAATCTCTGTCTGGGGTAGGAAAACCTGCGGCCGGGCTAAGGTTTCCGCATGCGCGTGCTTGGCCTGATGTCCGGAACCTCTGCCGATGCGGTGGATGCGGCGCTGGTGGAGTGGCCCGAAGACCAGGCGGCGCGACCCTTCCGGCTGTTGGCGACCCGCGAGGATTCGACCCCCCCGGAGCTGCAGGCGCGGATCCACCGCCTGGCGGCCGGGCGCGTGGCGGGCGACCAGGCGCTGGCCGAGCTGGCCGACCTGGATGTAGATCTGGGCGAGCGCTTCGCGGCTTCGGCGCTGGCCCTGATCGAGGGGGCCGGTCTGACGCCGGCCGAGATCGACGCCATCGCCTCTCACGGGCAGACCGTCGCGCACCATCCGGAGCGGCGGGCCAGCCTGCAGATCGGCGACCCCTCCGTGATCGCGGAGCGCACGGGTATCACTACCGTCGCCGACTTCCGTGCGCGCGATCTGGCAGCGGGAGGCGAGGGGGCCCCACTTGCGCCTTTCTTCCACTTCGCTGTCTTCGCGAATCCCGACGAGCACCGGGCGATCCTGAACCTGGGCGGCATCGCGAACCTGACCTGGATTCCGCGCGGTGCCGGACCCGACGATGTGGTGGCCTTCGACGTGGGCCCCGCGAATGCGCTGGTGGACGCGGTAGTCCAGGAAATCACCGGGGGAGCCGAGCGTATGGATCGCGACGGCGAGCGCGCAGTGCGCGGGCGCGTCGATCCGGAACTGCTTGAGCACCTGCTCGACGACGAGTTCCTGCGGCGGGAGCCGCCGAAATCGACCGGGCGCGAACTCTACGGCACGGCCGAAGCCGAAGCGCTGGTGCAGCGATGGCGCGAGTCCGGTGGCGCGGCCGACGATCTGGTGGCCACCCTGGTGGCGTTCAGCGCCGAAGCCGTGGCGCGCGCTTGTCGCGACCTGCTGCGGGCACCGCAAGTGGATCGCCTGCTGGTGGGCGGGGGCGGGGTCCGGAATCCCGCGGTCATGAAGGCGCTCGAGGCCGCACTCCCGGGCGTGCCCATCGCGCCCTTCGACAGCGCGGGCGTGCCGGCCGATGCCGCCGAAGCCATGGCCTTCTCCCTGATGGGGCGCAACGCCTTGCTGGGAATTCCCAACCACTTGCCCCGCTGCACCGGCGCCTCCCGCGCGACGGTGCTTGGCGAGGTGGTGCGCGGAGCTTTGTCCAGGGGCTAGAGGCGGACGCTGAGTCCATCGTCCGCGGTCTCCAGGTCGCAGGTGCCGCGGCGCGACGACATCTCCTCACCCAGATGGGTCAGGATGATCCGGCCGCAGTCAAAGTCTTCGTAGCGCTCGGTTAGCTCGCTATAGCTCAGGTGATACTCGAAGTCCTGGTTGTGCGTGTGGTAGGTGCACTCGCAGATGAACAGGTCCGAGCCGGCCACCCGCTGCGGCAGTTCGTCGAACCAGCCGGTGTCGCCGGAGTAGGCGACGGTCAGCCCGCCCGCCTCCACCCGCAGCCCATGCGGTTTCGTATCCGGAACGTGGTAGGCCTCGAAGGCGCTGACCTGCACCGGCCCCACCGCCGCGTTGCGTCCCACCGCGAACTCCTCGAAGTGCAGGGGAAAGCGCCACGCTCGGGCCTCGATGGGGTGGCCCATGGCCGCGGCCAGGTTCCGCACCCGCGATTCGACGCCGGGGGGCCCGGCGATCCACAGCGGCTTCGTGCGCTCATCCTCGTAGAGGGCGGCCAGCAGCAGCAGCGGGACACC
>JAQBHB010000078.1:0-109934 GCA_032128115.1 Deltaproteobacteria bacterium
CTCGGCGTTCCCGATGTGCGCCTGGCCGCGGACTTCTATCGGGAGTTCGGCCTCGAAGAGGTGGGCCCCAACCGGTTCGGAACGATCCACGGAGGCGAGCAGCTCAAGCTCGTGGACGCCCCCCGGCGCGCGTGCCTGGAAATCGGCCTGGGAGTCGACGACCCGGACGACCTGGACCGCATGCAGGCGAATCTGGGCGCGCTGGGCATCGAGGCCGAGCGCCAGGAATCGCGCCTGCACACCGCCGATCCGGGAACAGGCGTCGCGGTGGTGGCGCGCCTGGCCGAGCGAATCGAGCAGAAGCCCGAAGACGCGCCGCTCCGGAACGCACCGGGCCGTCCCGAGCGGGTGGGAGCCCGCGCCGATGCAGTGCTCCCCGACGGCCGCGCGCGGCCGCGCAAGCTGGGCCACGTGGTGTTGGGCTGCCCGGAGCCCGATCTCTCCCGGCGCTTCTTCGTAGAGGGACTCGGCTTCCGGGTCAGCGACGAAGTGCCCGATGTGGCCGCCAGCTTCATGCGCTGCTCCTCGGACCACCACAATGTGCTGGTCCAGCGCGCTCCCGTCCGATTCATGCATCACACTTCCTGGGAGGTCTCGGACGTGGACGAGATCGGACGCGGCGCCATGCGCCTGCTGGAGGGGCACCCGGAGCGCCACGTGTGGGGTCTGGGGCGCCACAGGGTGGGCTCGAACTTCTTCTGGTACCTCCGCGACCCGGCGGGGAACTTCGCCGAGTACTACAGCGATATGGACGTGATCGTGAACGACGAGTCGTGGCCCCCCAGGTCGTGGTACGGTCGCGACGCCCTGTACTGCTGGGGGCCGCCGGTGCCGGCCGCCTTCATCGCCCCGGAAGACGTGATCCGGACATGAGCCGGTGAGGAGAGCAAGCGCGTGATCTCGAGCGAAGAGCTTCCGAAGAAACGAGCCCAGGTGAAGGGCCTGTCCATGGCCTACGTGGAGGCCGGCGCGGGCGACCCCATCGTGCTGCTGCACGGCAACCCGACGTCGTCGTACCTGTGGCGGAACATCATTCCCCATCTGGAAGGCCTGGGTCGCTGCATCGCACCCGACCTGATCGGCATGGGCGACTCGGACAAGCTCGAGTCGAGCGGCCCCGACCGCTATCGCTTCGTCGAGCACCGGAAATACCTGGATGCCCTGCTGGAGACGCTGGGAGTCGCCGCGAACGTCACCCTGGTGATCCATGACTGGGGCTCGGCATTGGGGTTCGATTGGGCGTATCGCCACCCGGACGCGATCCGGGGCATTGCCTACATGGAGGCGCTGGTGCAGCCGGTGACCTGGGACGGCTGGCCGGGGCAGGCTCGCCAGATCTTCCAGGCCTTCCGCTCGCCCGCCGGCGAGGACATGGTGCTGGAAAAGAACGTCTTCGTGGAGGCGGTTCTGCCGGGATCGGTGCTGCGAGGACTCAGCGACGCGGAAATGGCCGTCTACCGGCGCCCGTTCGCCGAGGTGGGCGAGGCCCGTCGCCCCACGCTCACCTGGCCGCGACAGATTCCCATCGAGGGCGAGCCCGCCGACGTGTGCGAGATCGTGAAGCGCTACGGCGACTGGCTCGCAACGGCACCCGTTCCCAAGCTCTTCGTCAACGCCGAGCCCGGCGCGATCCTGACGGGGCCCCAGCGGGAGTTCTGCCGCAGCTGGCCGAACCAGAACGAGGTCACCGTGAAGGGGAGCCACTTCATCCAGGAAGACTCACCGGACGAGATCGGCCAGGCCATCGCCGATTGGCTCGGGAGCCGTGTCTGAGCGGTTGACGACTCGAACACGGCCGACCTCGCACATGACGTTCAGTCCGCGGCTTCGCGCGCTTCACACCCTCGTGCTGCTGGCCTTCGCGCTGGCCCTTCCGCTGCTGGAGCTGCTGGAACGAAGCGCCGAAAGCCTGCGCGCCAGGAGCTTCGACGGGCTCGACCTGGCGCTGATCGCGGGCGCCGTGGTCTGGGCGATACCCGGGGCCCTCGTGGTGGCCAAGTGGGGCCTGGAACGGGCGCTGCCCCGCCCCGCCCGGGGAATCCACCTCTCGGCGGTCGCCCTCCTGATTGCGATCATCGCGCTCCAGATCATCCGCGACGCGGATGCGGGCGAGACCCCGGGCTGGGTGGCGGTGCCCGGCGCGCTCGCGGTCGGCTGGATCGGCGTCCGCGTCTACGCCCGCGCGCAGTTCGTGCCGTTACTCCTCGGCCTGCTCTCACTGGCGCTGGCGATACTGCCTCTCCAGTTCCTGCTCTCGGCGCCGGTGCGCCGGATCCTGGCCCCCCCGGCGGCAACCGCCTACGAGAACCCGGGAACTCCTGCGGAGGTCCCGGTGGTCTTCGTGGTGTTCGACGGGCTCGCGCTGACTGCGTTGGTCGACGAGGCGGGAACCATCGACGCCGCGCGCTTCCCCCACTTCGCAGCCCTGGCCGAGGACGCCGATTTCTTCGACAACGCGACCACGGTGGCCAGCGATCGCGCCTACGCACTCGCGGCCCTGGTCACGGGGCGTTATCCGGACTGGGAGCGCCCCCCCACCGCCGACGAGTACCCGCAGAACCTGTTCACCCTGTTGGGATCGCACTTCGCATTCAATGTGGTGGAACCCTTCACGACCCTGTGTCCCGATGCCCTGTGCGGAGGGATCGGCATCTCGCGCAGCGAGCGACTCGCGTGGCTCGCACCGATTCTTCCGGGCCTTGCACTCCGGGTGATTCTTCCCGACGACTGGGCGGATCGCATCGCGGCGGCTGCCGCTGCCCATCGCGCCCTGAACACCAACGAGGAGGGAGCAGCACCCCGCTGGCGCCAGACCCAACGGGAGCACGCTTATGATGCGAACTGGCTCGCGTCGTCCTTCCTGGATCGCCTGGTGGATCGCAAGGGACCGGCGCTGCACTTCCTGCACCTTGCACTTCCTGACGCTCCCTTCCACTACCTGCCATCGGGCCTCGAGTACCGCCCCACACCCATCCACCCGGATGCGCGCATGGTTCCCAACGCCCGCGTGGACCTGGAGTGGGCCGAGACCCAGGCGCTGCAGCGCCAGCTCCTTCAAATGGTCTATGCCGACACGCTTCTAGGTCGGATGCGCACGCAACTCGAAGACGAAGGCCTGTATGACCGCGCCCTGTGGATCGTGACGGCGAGCCGGGGCAGCAGCCTGCGACCGCGAACGTCTCGCACCGAACTCGACGACAATCTGGACAATGCGCACGACCTGCTGTGGGTGCCGCTGTGGGTGAAATTGCCGGGACAGCGCCGGGGCCATGCCAGCTCGCGCAACGTGGAGAGCATCGACGTGCTTCCGACGCTTCTCCAGGTGCTGGACGTGCGAGCACCGGAGCCCGTGGACGGGACCTCGCTGTTGTCGGAGCCACCCGCTGCGCGAAGCGAGAAGATCGTGACGCTCCCGGCGCGAGGCGACGACCCGTTGCAGCGCGCGCGAACGTCGATCCCCCCACGGCTTCCCGAAAACCCCCGCACGGTGGGCCGAATCAGCCACCTCTTCGGACGCGAGGGCGGGGTCGGTGCCCTGTACACAGTGGGAACCTACCGAGCGCTGTTGGGCCAGGATGTGAGCGGCGCGCGCGCCGATCACGACTCCGCCTACCGGGTGCGTCTGGGAGACGCTTCCGCCTACCAGGCTGTCGATCGCGGCACCGGCTTCGTCCCCGCCCACGTCACGGGAGCCATCGAGGACCACGAGGCCCTGGGACCGGGCCCCGTCGACCTGGCGGTAGCCGTGAACGGCTCGATCCGGGCGGTGACCCGCAGCTTCCAGGATGCTGACGGTGTCACCCGCTTCACCGCCATGGTTCCCGAAGCGGCATTCGACACCGGCGCCAACCGGGTGGAGATCTTCCTGATCCTGAAGCGGAAAACGGGCGTCGCCCTGGTGCAGACGTCGCTCAACCCTTGACGAGCTTCCCCAGCGAGGGCGAGCCGGGCACGACGATCCGCGAGGCCTCGTGCCTCTGCATCTCCCGCGCCTCCTCGATCAGCCGCTCGACGCCCTGCTTCACTGCCTCGGGAAACTTGTCCATGGCCTCCTCCAGGCTGGCGGCCTCGATGGGACAGGTCAGCGGGACGGGGCCGGCCTGGGACAGCAGCTGGGTCTGGCCGATGAACAGGGTCGGGCGGGTGTCGTCGGACGTGCCGTCGGGCTTGATGGGCGTAAGCCGCTGGATGGTGGCAACCCGCAGGTCGGTGAACGTCTCTTCCCGGTAGAGATTCGTCCGATCGACCTGGATGTCGCCGATCGGGCCCTGGCCCTCACTGCTCACGTCAGTCCCCCTTGCTCCTGAACGGCATCCGAGCGAGGCCGCAGGGTACCACGGGGCCGACGCAGCGGCTCCCTCACGGCTAGGTGGCCCTTCTCCGTCGGTGGATCCAGGCGATCAGGCGGTGGGTGAGGCTTGGGAACGCGCGCTTGAGCCAATCGGTGATGTACGCCTCGGGCCGGATGATCAGCCGCATGCGATTCCGCTCGATGGCGCGAACGATCTTGCGAGCCGCCAGTTCCGGGGGCGCGCCGAAGCTCTTGAACTGTCTGGAGGCCGTCTCACGGGTGTCGGCATCCGAGAAGCGCGCGGAGTCCACGATGTGGGTGGCGATGCCGCCGGGGTGGACACAGGTCACCCCCACCCGGCTGTCCGAGAGCTCGGCCCAGAGCGACTCGCTCAGGCCCCGCACCGCAAACTTGGTGGCGCAGTAGGAGCTCTGCTCCGGCCAGCCCACGAAGCCGAACATGCTGGAGAGATTCACGATGTGAGCCTCGTCCTCGCGGCGCAGGTAGGGCAGGAAGAAGGCGCACCCGTAGACCACGCCCCAGAAGTTGATTCCCACGATCCACTCGAAGTCGTCGAGATCGTGCTTCTCGAACGAAGCGGCCACGCTCACGCCCGCGTTGTTCACCAGGATGTTCACGCGGCCGTGGTCGCCGATCACTTCCTCCGGGAGGGCCTGCATGCGCGCCCGATCGGCCACGTCGGCCCGGTGCAGGGAGGTCTTGCGCCCGCTGGCCCGGATCCGGTCAGCGGTCCGCCGCATCCCGTCCTCGTCCACGTCCACCAGGGCCACGTCGCATCCGCGACGGGCCAACAGCTCGGCCGTCGCGGCGCCGATGCCGCTAGCCGCGCCGGTGACCACCGCTACCCGGTCGGTGAAGCGCCGCATTCCACACTCTCGACCCGATCCACGAACTCGAAGAAGGACAGCATCACCCGGGCGGGCGCCTCGTATTGCGGGTAGTGGCCGACACCCTCCAGCAACACCATGTCCGGGTTCGGCACCAGCTGCCCGTACCTCTCGGCCATGTGGCGACCCGACACGGGGTCCTCCGTGCCGACGATGAGGCGCAGCGGCACGGCGGTGCACTCCAGGGGCCCCACCCAACGATCGCGGTGCTCCAGACGCTCGCGCAGGTACCGGATCACGAGATGTCCGATCCGGTTACCGTCCTCGTGCTCGACCAGCGACCAGAAATCGTGAATCTCGTCCGGACCGGGTCGGGTGTTCGGGCCGAAGATCCCGGTGAAATTCCGTTGGAAAGCGCGTTCGTTCGAGAGCCGGCTCAGCAGCGGGCCCACGGGCGAGAGCAACAGCTTCTGGACGCGCAGCGCCCGGTGCACCTCGGGAAACAGGCCCCCGTTCAGGAAGCAGATCGAGCGGATCTCGAAACCCGGCTCCTCGGTCGCACGACGGGCCTCGAAGCGGGCCAGCAGTTCCTGGCCCACCGTGTCGCCGTAGTCGTGCACCAGCAGGTGGGCCCGTTCCACGCCCAACGAGGCCAACAACGACTCGATCAGGGTCGCCTGGTCCAGGATCGAGTAGCTGTAACGGCACGGCTTGGCCGAGAAGCCGAATCCGATCATGTCCGGCGCCACCAGCCGGTAGCGAATACCCAACGGCTCCCATACCCGGCACCAGTCCCACGACGCCGTCGGGAAGCCATGGATGCAGACCACCGCTTCGCCGGATCCCTCGTCGCGATAGAAGATGGGGTGGCCTTCGTAGGAGAAGGCCTTTCCCGCGGCCCGCCAGTCTTCGAGTGTGGGGGGCCTCAGCGACCGAGCTCCGCGCGGCGAAAGGCGAACAATAGACCGGCGAGTCCAATGGCGGCCCACAAGACCAGGCGCAGCCACAAATCGGTCCCAGCCCCCTGCGCCGCCGCCCCGTCGACCCACGGCGAAACCGAGAACACCAGACCACCCGCCAGGGGCGGACCGAAGCGATCCAGCGCGCCCAGCAGGCCGGAAAGCTCGACTCCCGCCCTGGTGAAAAGGTTGACGCTCGCCACAGCCGCCACCCCTGTCAGCACCACCAGCGCCGTCGCGATCCGCGGCAGGGCCAGCGACGAGAGCATGGCGAAGGCGGCTACGATACACGAACCCAGTGCGCACGCGGCACCGCCAAGCACGGCGGCGGAAAGATCGGCGCCGGCTCGAGCGTGCATCAGCACCGCGGTGGCGCCCAGCAGCACGAATCCGGCCGAAAGGGCGATGACGAGCGCGCCGGTCAGGCGAGCCAGGGCGAAAGCGGTGCGACCCACCGGCCGCGACAGGGTGAGGGCCGCGCTGCCGTCGACGAGGGTCTGCACCAGGTGATCCGAGGCCAGGATTCCCGAGAGCACCATGATCCAGAGGCCCAACACCACGAAGATCATGGCGCCGCCCCAGCCCGCGGTCGCTTGCGGATCCAGGGTCTGGCCGTTGACGACCGTCGACCCGCTGGCGCAAGCCGTGCAGCTGTCGATGGCCAGCAGTGACAGCAGGGAGATCACCACGATCACGGGCACGATCCGCCGGCGCACGCCGTCGCGGATCGCCTCCACCGCCAGGAGCCGGAAGACGCGAGGTGCCGGCACACTCATCCCCGCACCACCCGCACGAAGGCATCCTCCAGGTCCTCACCCGGTTGGAGCAGCTCGTCAAGGCGCCCGCTGGCGGCGATCCGGCCTTCGTGCATGATCGCCACCCGGTCACATGTGCGCTCCACCTCCGACAGGATGTGAGAACTCACCAACACGCTGCAGCCGCGATCGCGAGCCCGCCCGATCCAGTCGCGCGCATCGCGCACACCGATGGGATCCAGCCCAGAGGTCGGTTCGTCGAGCAACAGCAGCCCGGGCTCCCCCAGGAAGGCCTGGGCGAAGCCCACCCGCTGGGAGAGTCCCTTGGAGAGTCCGCCGATGCGATCGCGAAGCCGATCGGCGACGCCGGTCATCTCCGCAGCGCCCACCACCGCAGCGTCGAGCGCAGATCCCTCGAGACCTGCCAGCGCGGCGTGGAGGCGCAGGAAGGCGCCCACGGTCATCCGGTCCGGGAGAACCAGACGTTCGGGCAGGTAGGCCACACCCTCGCGAGACGCCGGGTCGGTGGGATCGCGACCGTGCAGCCGCACGCTGCCCTCGTCGGGCCGCGTAAAGCCAAGCAGCAGGCGCAGCGTGGTGGTCTTTCCGGCGCCGTTGGGACCGAGCAGGCCCAGGGCCGCGCCCGGCGCAAGCGACAGATCCACCCGGTCGAGCGCAAGGCGCGCGCCAAAACGTTTGGATACGGCCGCGAACTCCAGGCCCAACATCAGCGCAGCGCTGGACCGCCTTCAGTCCTTGATCTGTGCGAGGCACCACATGAACGACTGCAGGTCGAACATGTCCGTCGGCTCGAGCTCCGCGGCTACCTGACGAAGCACGCGAGCGAACGCGAGCAGGTGTCCGTAGGTCGCGCGGTTGGGGTGGGACCGATAGCCCAGGTCGAATCGGCACATCGCCGCCGCATTCTGGGTGAGGGTCGGCTTGAGGATCATGTAGTCGTTTGGGAAACGGATGAACGTGAAGTACGTCACGAGCGTCCAACGTGCCGCGGAGAGTCCCTTGAGCACGTCGGCGAAGCGCTTGAAGCGCACATCCGGATCGTCGTCGCCGTACAGGTTCTCGCGCAGGCCCAGGGCGAACACGCCGCGATTCTCGGGAATCTTGAGCGCCTTGGTGAGCGCTGCGCGATCGTTGGGGTACACCAGGTTGGTCTTGCCGATCACCCGCAAGGCGCGCTTGCCCACCTCCTCGAATGACTCCTCGGCGATCAGGCCATCGATCACCTCCAGGCCCAGGAGTTCCTGCATGGCCTCGTGGGCGGCCATCTTGGGTGCACGATCCTCTTCCAGATAGGTGGGGTCGCGGAAGCCCTCGGGGAACCTGGCCACGAAGGCGGCGACCGCGTCCCGGGGCCCCAGATAGCGGGACTCGGCGCCCAGGGATTCCAGATCCAGATGATCGAGCCAGGCGTCGCTGGCATCCTCTCCCTCGACGCTCTCGAGCAGAGCGTGCTTGAGTGAGAGCGTCTTGCGCCCGGCTTCCCGGAACAGGATCGCGACCTTCCCGGCCGCGGGCTCATGGATCACCTGCCCAAGACCCCATTCGGGCTTGGTGGACATTCGGACCCGGTCGTCCTTGTGAATTTCCATCCGTCAGCTTCCCCCCCAACCCGCGATTCTGCCACAACCGGGGCGTGCGCGTCGCCCTGAGTACCGGGTAGTCTCCGTGCGGGGGATTCGACACGGTCATGGCTGATCTGCGGGACCTTCAGATCTCGGCTCGTACCGTCCTGCCGGGCCGGATGCTCAGGGCCCGATTCGCCCGCTCGAGTGGGCCTGGCGGGCAAAACGTCAACAAGGTGGAGACCAAGGTCGACCTGCGTCTGGACCTGGATGCCGCGGTCGAGGTGCTGGGTGAGCGGAACGTGGCCCGGATCCGGAGCAAGCTGGCCACCCGCATCGATGCAGATGGGAACCTGCAGGTGGTGAGCCAGGAACATCGGCTCCGGGCCCGCAACCTGGACACAGCACTCGCGCGCGTGGAGACCCTGGTGCGAGAAGCCCTGGCCCGCCCCAAGCCCCGCAGGCCCACGGCACCGTCTCGGGCCAGCCGCCAGCGACGGCTGGACCAGAAGAAGAATCGAGGCCGCGTCAAGCGCACGCGTCGCCCTGTGAGCGGCGAGGATTGAGGAATCGAACGGGGCTACGGGGTCGCGGTTTCGGACGCGGTCTGCAACGTGGCATCCAGGCTGCCCGGAGCCTCGCTGAAGACCGCTTCGCCCAGCGGTGCAAAGGTCTCCCAGTCGAGCCCGCCCCAGTGGATCCGGAGCACGCCCACGGCATTCACATAGCCCGTACGACGGTCGTAGCGCACCGGGGAGACCGACTGGCACGGATCGCTCGACGCGCTGCAGAACGAGAACACTTCGTGCCCGAACAGATACTTGGGAGGCGAAAATCCCGCCGGCTTCAGGGTATTCATCTGCACGCGGATGGAGGGCTGGACTCTCGATTCGAACGGGCCCCAGTCGAGCGTCCGAGCCAGCACCCCGGCGGTTCCCGCCGCGATCACGTCACCGGTGGCCGCTTCGAATGTCCAGGTGAAGTTCTCGAAGGTCCCCGCGATGGCGTCGAAGCCCGCCATCAGCTCGCTCTCCACCAGTTCCCCGGGCATGCTGACCGAGACCTGCCCAGCCCGGTCGGCCGGGACGAACCAGGCGGGCAGATTGCGCGTGTAGACGGAGTCGAGCTGTCCGGGGCGGTCGGGAGGTGAGACCTCGAAGGCGACGAATACCCAGCGAGGCAGCGGGTTGCCCAGGTCCATGGGCTCCGCGTTGGCCCTTGACGCGAAAATGGCGAGCGCGATCGCGACCAGGACTGCGCGCGGCAATTGTCGACCCTACCCTCGTGTTTCGGCTCGGAGAGTGCTCCTCACCGGTCCACCAGCTGTCTTTTGCAATCCAGGTACCAACTGCGGGGGAGGCTTCGAAGGCGCTCTAACACCGCCAGAACGCGCGAGAGGTCCTCATGTGCAACTCATACGCAACTCGTGCGCTGCGTCGGGTGACGAAAAGTGGCATTTTCTTTCCACTTTTCTGCGCACCTCGTGACCCGGATCACGCTCTCGGCACACACATGAGCTGGGCGCCGCCACTGGCCAGCAGCTCACCACTGGAGCTCCACACCCTTCCGAGGGTGCCCATGAGGCCGGCTTCCGCCACGGGGCAATCGTGGTCGGCAAGCAGCCAGTCGCTCCCCGGAGCGGCGCGATGAAACCAGACGCTCACGTCCAGGTTTGGGGCCTGGAAGGGCGACTCCGGATGAGGCTGGCAGGCCGCGGGCCACGACAGGGTATCGATCAGCAGCAGCGACCGGGCGGCGTCCAGGAAGGGGTCGTCGAACGTGGCACGCGGTCGGAACCGGTACCACTCGCGCCACACCGGATCGCGGGCCACCATCCGCTCGTGGATGCGCTCCGGGAAGAGCGGGCGAACCTCCAGGTTCTGCCAGAAGGCCATGCCCGGCGCGTCCGCTTCGATCAGCTTCTCGACGCTCAGGAGCGAGTCCGGGCCCGGAACCTCGGGCGCCCGCGCCACGTCGTGTTCGAGGCCAGGAACCGGTGACGCGGTGCGCACCAGGGACGTGAAAACCGTCCGGCCGTCCTGCTCGATGTCCACCCGGAACGACTCGGCCCGGCGCCCCTGGCGCATGGGCGTCACGTTCACCTGCACCGGCGCGAAGCGGGCGACGCTCAGGAAGTGTCCGGCGAAACTCGACGGGCGCTTGATCTCGGCTTCCCGCCCCGCCGCCCGCAGAGCGATGGCTGCCAGGTACCCGCCGTTGGGCCCCCAGATCTCCCAGTCCTTGGAAAGATTCGCTCGGTAACCGCCCGATTTCCCGACGACCGCCTCGAGCCGGGTGTCGACTTCCAGGTCCCCCATGGCCTCCTCCGTCGGGCGCCGCTGGAAGGTAGCCCGGCCGGAAGCCGTCCGACTAGGGAGCGATCTGGGAGCCGTCGGCCGTCGCAGCCGTTTCGTGGACCCAGTCGAGCATGTGGTAGAGCTCGATGCCGTCGAACGGGAAGAAGTTGTAGTTCACCCGATCGAAGTCCCGCTCGCGGCCGATCTGGCCAAGCACGTCGCGGCGCTCCGGCAGGTTGTTCTCGTCGTCGAACGATCGGGTGATCCGACCCGTCACCACCAGCTCTCCCTGCTCGGCCAGCTCGTCGAGCCCTGCCTGCTGCAGCAGGGTCGCCAGCACTGCAGGCTCGTAGCTGCCCCCGACGCGATTGTTGGCCTGGTAGAGCGCCTCCACCAGGGCGGTGAGCCGCTGCTCCCGATCCTCGGCATGGCGGGCCCGATCAAGGGCGGCAAGCGCGCGCCCCGATCCCAGCACGGACGACCGCAGGCGCACGCCCGTAGCGCGAGCGGCGCGGATGCGCTGCTTGGGCGGCCCCACGGTCATGGCCCAGCGCCGGCGCTCGAGATCGTCGTGACTCACACCGAGTGTCCTGGACAGCAGCTCCCAGTGCCGCTCGGGGCTCGTCTCCAACAACCGCGCAAGGGCGCCGGAAAAGAGATGGACGCGTCCGCTCACCAGCAACTGGGTCCAGCGCCCCGTCTCCTCTCCGCTCACTTCCCAGTCCCGGGCCGAGAAATCGCTGGCCAGATAAGGGCGGTCGCCGGCGAAGCCCGCCAGCGAGCGGTAGTACCGATCGAACTCGTCGCTGTGAGCGTTCAGGTCCGTGACGCTCCAGTCGACCGTCACGATGGGGCCCGCCTCACCCGGCGCGCCCACCAGGCCGCGCACGGTGAGGTCGTGGGTCTCGCCATTGTCGAGAATCTTCCAGGTGAAGCGCCGCCGGCGCTCGGACTGGAACTCCCGGTGGAAGACACGACCCTCCGCGTCGCGCAGCTCGATGCGATCGTCGCGACCGCGGAAATTCATGTTGGCCAGGATCATGCGCCAGCTGGTGTTGCGATGCTGGAATTCCACCTCGGCGCTGCTGGCGGAAGCCCCCGCGATCTCGTCGATGTTTCCGAATCTTCCGGTTCGCAGCATGCGGTCGAACAGCCTGGCTCCATCGCCGTAGGGGTCTGCGATGGCGTCCCCATCGATCTTCCAGGCCGTACCCGCGAACGAGCCCTTCGTGTCCGCCGCCTCCAGGAACGGGATCTCCACCACGGACAGCTCCAGGAAGGCCCGAAAGCGGCGATCGACGAAATCCGGTTCATCGACCCACACGATCGGGTCCGCGCCCCGGTGGTCCACCACACTGCGCCGCATACGAACCCAGTCGTAGGCGGCGTCGGCGCCCGCACCGGCGGGCGATGCCAGCTCGGTCGAGGGCCGCATGCGGAAGCCGGCACCGAACCAGTCGTCCCGGTACAGCACGTACTTCTCCGGCAGCCGGCCCCGGCGCACGTCCAGGGGCAGCAGAAGGTTCAGCACCTGGGCGCCGGCTCCCAGGGCCAGCCGCCGCGTCGGCGCCGGATAGGCCACCGAGAAGTTCCGCATGAGCATGCCCTCGGCGAAGCCGATGTAGCCCAGGCCCACCCGCACGCCGAGTCCCAGGCTATCGCGCACGATGTATTGATCGAAGAGACTCGTGGCATCCGGGTTCAGTGTCACTTCACGCGAGATCTTCAGCAGGATCTCCGGATTGACCACCAGTTTGCCGGTGATGTCCACGTCGCCCGGGCTCACCACGTCGACCGAGCCGATTGCCGCCTGTACTGCCTGCTTCAGGGCATCGCCCATGTACCCGGCCACGGGCCCGAACACTGCCTCCCAGTGGTGGCCGTAGTCCATGGACGAATCATCCCAGTGGGTCTGAACCAGCTCGCCTCTGACCACCGAGCCGTCGGCGGTGGTGAGGTACCGATCGACGGGCATGAGATCGAACTCGTCCTCCAGATCGAACGCTTGCACGAACTGGTTGCGCCGGTTGATGAGCTTTTCCACGTAGAGGGGTCCGATACCGCCGGGCCAGTGTCCCAGGTTCACCGCATCCGCGATCTGCTCACGGGTGAGCTGAGCGATCAGGCGCGCCATCCACTTGGCGTCGGCGTAGGTCGCGTTGTGTTCCAGGCCACTGTCCTGCAGGTTCAAGTAGTTGAGTTCGATGCGCCCGCGGATCCAGCCGAAGAAGCGCGAGAAGGCACTGGTCTCCACCGCGTCCCAGGGGAACGCGCCCGGGCGTTCGGGCATCACCAGGCCCAGGGCGTGACCCAGATCGTGCTGGGTCAGGTACATCTGCCACTCCCCGGCCGCGTCGCGGCGGAGCGACAGCTTGTTGTTCTCCTCGTCTTTGGCGTCGGCGCTTCCGATCCAGACGTTGTACAGAAACAGGCCACGGGCCTCGCGCATCACCTGGGCCATGCCCTGGCTGAAGCTGAAGAACCCGAGGCGCACGATCTCCGGGTTCCGGATCTCGGCAACGGTTTCGCGGAACACCACGTACTCGCCCTTCTCGTCCCAGCCGTGCCCCGCCTCGCCGGGAAGCATCACGCTCTCCATGGGGATGTAGAGATGCAGGCGTTGACGGTCGAAGTAGCCGGCCCAGTCGGCCTGAAGCTCGTCGAAGCTGGCGTCGCCCAGGTAGATCTTGATGTGGCGCAGGTACATGGAGACGTCCACGTTGAAGCCCAGGGCCGAAAGCAGCGCGTTTGCCACCGGGTCGGCCTGCGTTTCCATGCCGAACTTGAGTTTGAGCTTCTTGCGGCACCTTTTCTGCTTCGCTTTGCTCTTGCGCTTGCAGACCTCGTCGAGCCAGAAAACGTCGAGCTTGGGCTTGCTCTGGGTCTTGTGGGCCCCTTGATACACGAACTCGGCGCCCTCGAAGGACGGAAACGCGGTCTCGATCCCGGCGTGAACCGGATCGCTTCCGCCCAGGTAGTCGGACAGGATCTCGACGCTGGCGATGTCTTCCTTCTTGCGCCAGAAGGGCGACTCGGCCGGTGGGTCGATGGCCGACAGGTCCACGCCCTGGCGGAGCAGCCGTTTCAGGTCGCCAGGCGTGTAGAAGCCTCCGGTCTCCGCGTCCACCAGGTTGGTGGCCTCGCGCTTCGCCTGCCAGCTGCGCGAGCGGTTCGGGACGCTCCAATCGAGCACCATGTTCTTGAGGTGGACGGGCACCTTGAGGCTCGCCAACGGCTCCGTGTGGCTGCGGGTGGCGTACTCGAGCATCAGGATCTGCGCGGCTAGATCGTAGGTCCGCGCCGGGTCGCGCGATGCCTCCAGGCGCTCCAGGAGATCCAGCAGGTGATCGAGCGCCACCACGGTGTCGCCGTTCTCGGCGTCGCGTGTCGCCTTGGCGGCGCTCCGGCCGCGCTCCACCTGTTCGTATTGGCTCACGTGCTCGATGATGAAGCGTCGCTTGCGCTCCACGTGCTCGCGATAGGCCTGGATCTTCTCCGGCGAGGGCAACCACTCGCCGGACGGCGGCCCTGGCGTCAGCAGTTCGGCTTCGATGTCGTCGCGAAAGCCGTCGCCGTAGGGAACGGGGTTCAGCGCTGCCGCCGGAAGCGCCAGCGCCCACCCCAGCGCGACGGTCGCCAGGAGCGGCCGCATGATTCCAGGCACTAGGGCCTGCTCACAGGCGGGCTGCCCTTGCTCGCCTCCGGAAAGTCGTCGAGCATCTCGTAGACCTGAGCCGGGCCCCATGGATCGAAGATCAGCTCTGGGCGGTAAGGCTTCACCGCCTTCACCCCGTTCTGGGCCACCAGGTCCACCTTGCCCACCAGGCGATTTTCGCGGAATCCCGGCGGTGCGATCTGCGCCCGGATCGAGACGTGCTCGGCTCCGATCAGCCCGATCAGGGTTCCCAGGATCCTGGGATCGTAGCCGGCGCCCCGCCGGTAGGATGCGTGCCGCAGGACGTCGATCACTCCCATCATGGCGTCGGACGGGTCGCCGCCCTCGCGTGCCCGTTCCAGCGCGGCCACCAGCCGCTGGGAGCGCAGGAGCGGGATCCGGATGCGAGCCGGCACGCTGAGACGCGAGCCCTGGCGACGCTTCCCCTTCACGTCGAGTCGCCTCAGATATCGGTCCAGCTCGCTGGGCCGCAGCCGCAGCGTCTTCGCGATGGCAGGCCACCAGGTATCGGGCCCGATGGCGCTCAGGCGTTCGATGGCGGTGCGCCCGAAGCCCACCTGGACCCGTGCCTCCAGGTCGCCCCACAGCTGGTTTACGCTGTGTTCCTCGGGGCTAAAGGCGATGAGCCGATGCTCGGGATCCTCTTCGCCCCCCGTGGCCAACGCATTCACGAAGCGAACGTAGCCGTCGCCCAGCTCGTCGCTGTGTGTGTTGAGGTCGTGGATCACATAGTTCGCCACGATGGCCTGGGTCTCGATCTCCTCGGTGTCCAGGTCGATCGGAGCCACGGCTCCGATCCGGAAGCGGTACTGCTCGCCATTGTCGAAGAACGACCAGAACCCGCCACTCTCCACCGTGTACTGGGCGAAGTGCTCCGTCGCGAAATCCGGCGCCGGGTAGTGCACGATCACGTCGTCGTAGCGTGCCTTTCCGGCATAGCCGAAGAACATGAGGAAGCCCGCCCAGCGCCGGAGATCACTGAATTGCGACTCCAGACGCACAGGGCGCACATGCTGCTCGATGTTCCTGAACTCCCCCGAGTTCACCAGGGCCACAAGCGCATCCGCCATGGCGGGATTGCGATCCACCTCGGTGGCGGGAACGACGTAGAACTTGCCAACCAGGTGGCCGTGGCTGGCCTCGCCCTTGATGACCGGAATGCGCACGAACACGAGCTTCAGGAAGGCGGTGGAGGCGGTCGAGTCCTCGATGGAGTGATCCTCGAGAATGCGATACTCGCCGTGCTTCCGGGACAGCACGTCCCGGGACAGCCAGGCCCGCGCCGAGGTCGCATCCACGCCCACGGGGCTGCTGCCGCCGCTGGCGTCGTCCGTGGTGACCCGCAAGCGCATGTCCACGTAGCTCTCCCGGATCAGCGCAAACTCCTCCGGCACGCGCCCCGTGTGCACGTTGTACGGCAGCAGGAAATCCGTGATGCGACCGCCCGCGTGGCGCGCTTCCTTCTTGGTGCCGGCGGGCTGAACCAGGGTGTACTTGCGCCAATAGGTGAGTTCGCCGCGCCCTATGACGCCGGCGCCGATCCGGATTCCCAGGAGCCAGACATCCTGGGTGAGGAAGTGATCGTGAGACGAGGTGGGGTTCGGGTTTTCCACCACGATGCGCCGCAGGCCCACGGGCATCTCGATCACGACTCCGGCGGCCAGCCCGATGGACGCCTTGTCGAACACGACCTCGGCCACGCTGCCCACGCTGCCCTGGATCAGACCCGTGGCGGTCAGGACCACCGCCTCCCACACGGGGCCCAGCAGCTCTTCCCAGTAGTTCGCGAACTCCTGGGTGGAGCCGGCAAATGCGCTCTTCACCAGCTCCCCGTCCACTACGGCGCCGTCCGCCGTGGTGAGGCGGCGGTCGGCCGGAATCAGGCGAATCGGACCCGACGGCGTGGACTCTCCCTCCAGCGCAAAGGCCTCCACCAGCTGGTTGCGGCGGTAGATCAGCTTTTCCGTCAGCAGGATTCCCACCGGTTCTGGCCAGCCCCCCAACACCACGGCCTCCTCGATCTGCTTCCGCGTCAGCTGGGCGATCAGGCGCACCATCCAGCGAGCGTCGGCATAGGTGGAGTGGTTGCGCAGGCTGGTGGGCTGCACGCTGTGGTAGTTGAGCTTGATCTTTCCGGTGAGGCTGCGGTCCACCAGATCCCAGGGAAAGGCGTCCACCTGCTCGTCGATGATGCGCCCCAGGGCGTGGCCCACGTCGTGCTGCACGTGGTAGAGACGGCGCTCCCCGCCGGGCAGCTCGCGCAGCACCAGCTTGTTGTTCTCGGCCTCCTTCACGTCGGTATTTCCCACCCAGACCGTGAGAATCGCGAGCCCCCGGACTTCGCGTTTGCCCTCGTTGCCGTTGTCACCAAACGGCCACGGACCCAGCCGGACCAACTCCTTGGGTCGCGTCTCGAGGACCCCCTCCCGTGCGATCAGGTAGGCGCCCCGTTCGTCGCGCCCCTCGGTGAAGTAGTCATCGAAGCGGTAGCTCAGATGCGTGCGGTGGTCGCTGAAGTACGTGCGCCACTCGTTGCGAATTTCCTCCACGGACGAGTCACCCAGGTTTACACGCAGGTCCTCCACATAGTGGGTCACGTCCACGTTGAAGCCCAGCGCGCTCATGAGCGCGCCGATGGTGGGCTCCGAGTGGATCTCGCCCCCGACCTTGAGCTTGTACTCCTGCTTGTTCTTCTTGCCGTGCCGGACGTAGATTTCGAACTTGGGCTTGGTCTGGGTGGTTCGGATGCCCTCCAGCTCTGCCTCGCTCGACGGGAAGCGACTCATGATGCCCTCGTGCATCGAATCGCCACCGCCGTAGAACTCCTCGCTCATTTCCACGGACGAGATTTCACCCGGATCTCGCCAGGTGCTGGAGTCCGGTGGCGGGCCCAGCGCCGACAGGTCGGCGCCCGCCTGGATCAGGGTGCGCAGATCGGCTGCGTCGTAGAAGCGTCCGGTCTTTGAGTCGTAGAGGTTCGTGGCCTCCCGGTCGGCGTCGCGCGCCTCGGTGCCGGACGGAACCGTCCAGGTCTTGATGCTCATCCAGGTGAGATAGTCGAGCAGGGTGAGGCTGAAGAGGCGCTCGCCCTCGACCTTGAGTGCGTAGTCGATCTCCAGGATCCGGCCCGCCAGCAATCGGCTCCGCACGGGGTCGGTCTCGCGCGCAAGCTGCACCAGGAAACCCGACGGCTGGCCCTCTTCCAGGAGCAGCAGGTCATAGATCTCCACGATCTTCTTCTTCCCGGCCTTCTTCGTGGCCTTGGACGGCTTCTGGCCCCGGGCGATGCGATCGGCCACCGCCACCGAGAGCGCCTCATCGCGGCGCTGGACCAGATCTGCGCGGTAGTCGGAAAGCTTCGAGGGCGAGAGCCGCCCCTCGTAGAAGAAGGTGTCCTCCACGCGCCTGGCGAACTTCTCTGTGAAGGGAAGGTCCGACTCCGCCCGCACGGGAGCCGGCGCGATCCACAGCAGCAGGATTGCAAGGACGGCGGCTGATGCCGCTCCTAGGCGGGAAATCTCCCGACGCTCACTGCGCAGCGGAGGCGAATGCGGGTCGCAGCGTGAAGAAATGGACGAGTTCATCGAAGGCGGCGCCGAAGCTGCTGTTCACCCCGCTCAGCGCGACACGCGACCCCGGGTCGATCCGGATGTCGCGATGATTGTCGGAGAAGTGTCCACCGCTGATGCGGCCAAAGGCAGCTCCGAAGATCGGCTTGTCCCGGTAGAGGGACAGGCCCACCTGGTTATCGATGATCTCGGTGCGGATCAGCTCGACCCGCGAACCTTCCTTGGACGCGACCGCGATCTTCGAGCGTTCGATCCGGGAGTCCGCGATCCGGGCCACGCTTCCCTCTCCCGCGCTCACGGCCTTGTCGGCCATGCCGCTGAAGGTGCAATCCCAGACCCGCACGGAGGAGCCGGCCAGGTCGAGGCCATCGTCGCCGTTGTCGGCGAAGACGCTCTCGCGCACCGAGCCCCGCGCCCACTCGACGTCGAAGCCGTCCAGGGCATTGCCCACGAACCGGCTGCGCGAAACCTCGAAGCTCCCTCGCTTGGCGCTCACACCCTCGCCACCGGTGGCGTCGGTGATTTCCGCGTTGCGCAGCTCGAAATCGGAGGCATTGAAGGCCAGCTGCCCGGAGAGCTCGACGCCCCCCACGCGATCCGCCGAACCGCCGCGCACCACCACATGATCCAGGCGCGAAACCTCGGGGGCGTGAACCACGCCGACCGCCCCCCAGGGCTCGCCGCGCTCGGCCCGCTCGATCCGGATCGGCTGCACCGCTGTGCCCTCGGCGGTAAGCCCGCGGAAGGTGAGAATGCTCACCCCCCCGTTCAGCCGCAGCGTCACGCCGGGCGAAAGGGTCAGCCGGAAGCGCGCCGGGATGATCAGGTCTTCCCTCAGGCGGTACGAACCCGCCGGCAGCACCAGCTCGTCGCCGCGAATCTGGAAGGGCAACCCGGTCGCCTGCAGATCCGGATCGCTGCTGGGCTCGCCAAAGGCCGATTCCGACGGGGCGAGGGACCACGGGCTCTCGTTCGGGCCGCCGGCAACCGCGCGGGAATAGCCGGCGTCGAGAACTCCGCGCTGGGAAGCCATCTGCCATCGGTCGACGTCGGGCCCGGTCGCCACGGCGCGTACGTATCCCTCCCCGGCGTCCCGCCTGTCCCGATCGCGAAAGCCGTCGGAGCCCCCCACCAGGGCGAGCCCTGAATCGCTCTCGATCGCAGCGGGCGCCAGAATGCGCCGCAGCCGGTCCGCGTTGTGGGCCAGGACGGCGTTCGCCTCGCGCTGACGCCTCACCAGCTCGCGCCGGCGCGGAACCTGGGGCCAGAGATCTGCAGTTCGCGCCAGCCGGGGCAGCAGGGCCGCGAAACGATCGTCGGTGGCCTCGGCCACGTTGAAGGCCGGGTCGCTCAGCAGGGCCCACAGGGCGCGATTGCGCTTCTCGCGATAGCGCGGGATCCGGAACAGGCGCGTGCCGATGGGCGACAGGTGGGTTTCGGCAAACGACGCGTAGCTGATAGGCACGGCGTGCCGACCCAGTTCGGTGAGCACGGGCTCGAACAACCCTGTCACCGGGTCGTGATACCACTGGGTACCCTCACCCACGTCCGCACTGGGGCTGCCGAACAGCCAGGCCAACGCGTTCCACGCGATGTACTTCTCCACGTTCAGGAGCTGGCCGACCTCGGTAGCGAACTCCGCGTCGCTGCCCTGGCGCGCCACTTCGACCAGCCGGCCGAGATTCCTGGCCTCTGCACCGCGCGCGGCGCCCTCGTCCGGCGCGAAAGGCTGGCGGGCCAGCTCCACCCGGCGCACCGACTTCGCGGCCCTGCCTGCAGCCACGGCGTCCGCGTCCACGGCGTAGACAGCCCCGTTGTCGTACCCGAGGCGCATGAGCATCGCGTTGCTGCGGCCTTCGGTCCAGCGCACGACTCCCTCGGGAGAACCGTTGATCTCGAGGGTCGCGAAGCCGTTGGGCGCGGCGAGCAGGCCGAGCTTCCGGGCGCGCTCACTGGCCACCACGGCGCCCGCGTCCGACTCGTCGCGAGCCAGCGCCAGGGTCACATCGCGCATGCCCCGGAAGGGCTCGCTGCCGTGGAAGTGCACGGTCCACACCGGGCGATCCCGGTCCCCCTCCCGCTCGAGGGCGATCTCCACATCGTACACCCGACCCTCGGCAGCGAACCGCGCCGGGATCCATCGCCGATACCTGTGGTCGCGGGAAGCGTGGTCCCCGGAAGCCAGCGATGAAGCCGACGAGATCCCGGCGTACTGCGCCGGATCCGCGTGCAGGACGTAGTGGTCGACCGGCGCGGCCTCGGAGGCCACTCGCGTCGCCGCCATCCCTACGCACACCGCGATCGCACACGCCGCAAGGGCAGTGGCGAAAATCACGGATCTACGTCGCGCTCCGGACAAGAGTCGCACCTCTTTCTGCTCGGCCCATGGGGTTCGGATGCGCGATCCTAACAGGCATCGCGGATTCTTGTCAGCAGTTGCCCGCCGTTCGATGCACCCGACCCGGCGGCGTTGCAACCCCTCCGGGAACCGGCAACTCAATCCCCTGACGTGGTGAGACAATGCTTGATTCGATGAAATCCCGCTCGCTCGCCCTGTCTCGAGGTGGGTGCCCCGCAGGGAAAGAATGGTGTGTTTTTCACCCCATTATTCGAGCTCCTGAGCAGGAAGCCCCTCCGGGGCCTGCCATGGCTGCCGATCGGTGATGGGAGCGGAAACGCGGGTGACTCGCAGTCAGCCGTGTCCGGGAGGCGCGGGTTAGAATTCCCCGCCAGTACCTGGAGGAAGCCCCGCACCATGGACATGTCGTTCACCCCCGAACAGATCGAGTTCCGCGACGAGGTTCGCGCCTGGCTGGGCCAGGCCATGCCAAAGACGATGCAGCGGAAGGCGGACAACGGCGGCAACTTCGAGCAGGCCGAAGTCATGGCGTGGCACCGGATCCTGGCCGAGAAGGGCTGGATCGCCCCCCACTGGCCCGAGGAGCACGGCGGCACGGGCTGGGACGTGACCCGTCGCTTCATCTTCGGCGAGGAGCTCGTCCGGGCCGACACACCGGAGCTGTCGCCGTTCGGGCTCGGCATGGTGGGGCCCCTGCTGATCCAGTTCGGAACGGAAGAGCAACGCAAGCGCTTCCTCCCGAAGATCCTGTCGGGCGAGGAGGTCTGGTGTCAGGGCTACTCGGAACCCAATGCCGGCTCCGATCTGGCGAACCTGCAGCTGCGGGCCGACAAGGACGGCGACCACTACATCCTGAACGGCCAGAAGACCTGGACCACCTACGCCCAGTATGCGGACTGGATCTTCCTGCTGTGCCGCACCGGGTTCGACGGCAAGAAGCAGGAGGGCATCACGTTCCTGCTGGCCGACATGCGCAACACCGAGGGCATCACCGTGAAGCCCTTCTTGACGACCGGCGGAACCCTCGCTTTCTCGGAAACCTGGTTCAAAGACGCGCGGGTGCCCCAGACCCACCGGGTCGGCCCGGAAAACGGTGGCTGGTCCATGGCCAAGGCTCTGCTCGGCCACGAGCGGACGCTGATCGGCGGGATTGCCGAATCCGGCCGCTGGCTCACCTTCACCAAGCGCATCGCTCGCGACACGCCGGTGGGCACTTCCACCCTGCTGGACGACGAGAACTTCCGGCGGCGCATCGCGCGGCTCGAGATCCGACGCCGGGCGCTCACCATGGCGAACTACCGCACCCTGGCCGCCGCACAACTGGGCCGGGCGCCGGGCGCCGAGAGTTCGATCCTGAAGGTAGTGGGCACCGAGATCCAGCAGGGCGCCACCGAGTTGGCCATGGACGCCATGGGTCACGACGCCCTGGGCTGGCTCGACTCGCCCAGTGAGGCCCTGCCCGAGCACGAGCAGGCGGTGGCCTCGAAGTTCAACTACCTGCGGGCGGCCACCATCTACGGCGGATCCAACGAGATCCAGCGCAACATCATCTCGAAGCACATTCTGCGCCTGCCGAGCGCATAGGGAATCAAGCGATGAATTTCGATCTCAGCGAAGAACAGCAGATGATCGTCGACGCCGTCACGCGCTTCGTGGCCGATGACTCCCCGGTGGAGCGCTTCCGCAAGCTGCGCGAAACCGACCGAGGCTGGGAACCCGACATGTGGGAGCGTATGGGCGAGTACGGATGGCTGGGCGTGGCGTTCTCCGAGGCGCAGGGAGGCTTCGGCGGCCGCTTCGTGGACATGGCGCTGATCCTCGAACAGCTGGGCCGTGGACTCGTGCCCGAGCCCTACATCGCCTCGGTGGTGCTGGCGGGCGGCCTGCTCTCGGACCTGGGAAGCGAAGACCAGCGCCAGCGCTTCCTGACTCCAATGATCGAAGGCAAGCAGTCGCTGGCCCTGGCCTACAGCGAGCGCCAGAGCCGGTACACACTCGCCGACTGCCTCACCAGCGCCGCGCAAGACGGCGACAGCTACTCGCTGCACGGTGAGAAGGTCTGGGTCCTGAACGGACACGCCGCCGACCAGATCGTGGTGGCTGCCCGCACCTCGGGCGACCAGATGGACGCGCAAGGCCTCACGCTCTTCGTGGTGGATGGCAACGCCACCGGCCTCACGCGCACCCCGGTGCCCGGCATGGACGGACAGCGCACGGCGGTGCTTCACCTGGACGGGGTCCAGGTGGGCGCCGACCGGGTGCTGGGCAGCGTGGGAGGCGGGCTGCCTGCACTCGAGTGGGCCATCGACCGCGGGGCGGCCGCCGCCTGCGCCGAGGGCCAGGGCCAGATCCAGGAGCTGTTCGATCGCACCGTGGCATACCTGAAGGAACGCGAGCAGTTTGGCGTTCCCATCGGGAGCTTCCAGGCCGTCCAGCACCGCGCCGCCGACATGTTCATCGAGACCGAGCTGTGCCGGTCGACCATGATCCTGGCGGCCATCCAGGTCGACTCGGACAGCGCGGACGAGCGCAAGGCCGAAGTGTCCGCCGCCAAGGTCCAGCTGAACGACGGCGGCTGGTTCGTCCAGAAGCACGCCATCCAGTTGTTTGGCGGAATCGGCGTAACCGACGAGCAGGACGAGGGTCTCTTCTTCAAGCGCCTGCGCGCGCTGAACGCCCTGTTCGGCGACGCGGACCACCACGTGGATCGCTTCCAGAGGCTCGGCTCGTTCGACGCCGAGGTGCGGGCGCAAAGCTGAGCCGGCGTCCGTGAAGCGCATTCTCCTCGCGCGCCACGCCCAGGCCCGATCTGCGGCCCCCGGCCAGTCGGATCACGACCGCCCTCTCAGCCCACAGGGCGAGCAGAGCGCGCGACGCCTGGGGAGCTTCCTGGCGCGGGTGGGGGAGGCTCCGGAGCGGATTCTGACGTCGTCGGCTGCGCGGGCCCTCGGCACGGCCCGGCTCGCCGCCGAGGCGGGAGGCTGGTCGTGTCCTGTCGAGACGAACCGACAGCTGTACTCGAGCTCCCCGGATTCGGTGCACGACCAGGTGATCCAGCAGCACGACGAGGCCGATCGCATCCTGGTGGTCGGGCACGAGCCCACCTGTTCCGAACTCGCCAGCCGCTTCCTGGGCGGTGGCCACCTGGCGATGGCTCCGGCCACCGTGGTGTGCCTGGACTTCGGCGCCTCGCGCTGGAGCCAGGTGGCGTTCGGCAGCGGGTCGCTGGCCTGGATGCTTCCGATGTCGTTGCTCCAGCACCCGGAGACTCCCGAAGGATCGCGCCTGGAGATCGAGCGCAAGTTCCTGCTGCGGGGGCTGCCCGAGATGGGCGAGGCGACCGACAGCATCGAGATCGACCAGGGCTGGCTTCCGGGCCAGCAGCTGCGGGAGCGCATCCGCCGCGTGCGCAGCGACCGGGGTGAGACCTACCTGCGGACCGTGAAGCTCGGCCGGGGTGTCCAGCGTCTGGAGATCGAGGAGCCCACGCCTGCGCCGATCTTCGAACGGCTGTGGCCCCTCACCGAAGGCTGCCGCATCCGGAAACGCCGCTTCCGGGTGCGCGACGGTGACCTGCTGTGGGAGATCGATGCCTTCGCCGACCGCGACCTGGTGCTGGCCGAGGTAGAGCTTTCTTCCGCGGATCAGCGCCCGGCCTTCCCCGCCTGGCTGGCCGATCACGTGCTGCGCGAGGTGACCGACGATCCTCGCTTCACCAACCTGGCGCTGGCGGAGGCCGGGGGCGTTCCCAGCGACTGATCCCCCACCCCTCGGGCGTGATGGCGTCGGAAACCTTCCGAGTCGAGATGACCTTCAACGGCGGCAGCAATCCCACCTCGTACTTCGATCTGAAACTCACGACCGAAGGCGTGGGAGCGCTCTTCTGCCCGGAAAACGCCCGGTGGGCGCGAGCTTCTAGCTGGGGATCTGCAGCGCCTGGGGGAGGCTGCCCTCCAGGTAGGCCTGCTCCTCGAAGCGGTTCGCGATGCGCCAGCCGTCGTGCGTGCGCACCAGCTCGTCCACGTAGTACGCCCCCACCGTGAACAGGTGGAGGGAGCCGTCCTCTTTGGGGAAACCCATGGGATTGATCACGTAGGTGCGGCTGCTCGCCTTGTCGCCTTCCAGTGTGACCATCGAGTTGCTGATGAAGTGCATCGTCATCGGAAATACCGACAAGGCCTTCTCGAGCCACTGGCGCACCTCCGGATAGGCGCCCTTCGTGCCGCCCGACGTGGTGTAGTCCACCTGGGCGTCGGCCGTGAAGCAGGTGTCGAGCAGGTTCCAGTCCTTGGTGTCGATGGCCGCCGCGTAGCGGGTCAGCAGGTCGTTGATCTGGATCCGATCCGAGATCTCCTGCACGGAGAGGGTCGCTGAACTCATGGGGGGGGTCCTCCTGGAGGTTGGATGGCCATGGATCTCAGAGCCCTGCAAGAATTTCGCGCAGGGCGGCGTGTAGCAACGGACCCGTCTCGGGGCCCATGGAGACGACCTCGCCGTAGCTCTCCTCGTCGGCCCCGTAGATCCAGGGCGGCGAATCATCCCACTCGCTCTTCGGGATGATGTAGCCCAGCTCGTCGTTGGCCAGCCCGATCACGAACCGGAAGCGTCCCGGCATGAGCGAACGCAGGGGCGGAACCTCGACCGGCTCCACCGGAAAGTCGGCGCCAGCGGGCGTCTCGATGCCGCCCTCGACGATCTCTGGGTAGATCTCGCCGGGCACGGCCAGAAAGCTGGCCGGCCCCACGCGGAACGCAGCCACCTCGCTGCGCAGGTGGCGCCAGCGCACGAAGCCCCGGGGAAAGCCTCCCAGGGCCGCGGCCAGGAAAACCGGGGTGTTGTCCAGGGGGATCTCCAGAGTGCGCGCCCGCAGCGCGATGCTCGCCTCGCTCACCTCCACCACATCCCGGCTGCGCAGGGCCGCCAGCACCAGCATCGCCACGCGAACGCCCTGGGCACGGGCCTTCTCGAACGAAGGCTCCGTGTATGCCACCCCGGTGAACGGATCCTGCACGGGGAAATCCGGATCGGTGGTCATCAGGCCGCCGATGGCGCCGTTGGCGAACACCGCCACGCCGCCCAGGCCGCGGGCGACCCGACGCTCACCGTCGCGAACCCCGTGCTCGAGAGCCTCGCGCAGGTAGTGGGGAAAGTCGGAGCTCACCTCCAGGTTGCCCGACCACAGCGTCTCCGGATGGTTGCCCCACGTCACGAACACGCCCAGGGAACTCCCGTCTTCGGAATCCACCGCGTACAGGATGCGGAGGCCCGGATCGAGCACGTGGGGCAGGCGCGAGTCGGTCACCAGCGAGGCGGCGGCTTCGGGAACCTGCGCCAGGCGCAGGATCGCCGGGCGCCGCGCGTTCGCCGCCTGGGTCAGCGCCCGGGCGGCCCCGTCCATCACCTGCTCCAGATAATCCGGGTCCATGCCGCTGCTGCCCACACGCTCACCCCAGAGCCCGATCAGGTCCGGGGCCTGGTGACTGTGGGTGCTCGACACGATGGCGTAGCTGAGCCCCAGGTCCTCCGGCAGCCGGCGCCGGATCTCTACCACCTGGTCGTGCATCAGTCCGATGGCGTCCAACACCACCAGTCCGATCGCGGTGGTGCCGTCGTCGAGCACCAGGGCGCGCGCCCAGAGATCGTCGTGAACCCCGGTGGCGGGGCGCCCGTTGTGGAAACCGGCCAGCCAGTACGGATCGAAGCGCCCGTTCCCATTGCCATCGACGAAAGGCTCGTCCGAGTCGCGCACGGCATCGCCGTCCAGGTCGGTCCAGGTGTCTTGCACGGGAGGCGTGATCGGCACCGCGGCAAAGCCCGCGCGAAGCGGCCGGTCCGGACCCGCGGCCACGCGCAGATCCAACGCGTAGTCCGGGTTGCGGTCGCGCGAGCGGATTCCGACCCCGATGACGGCAAATGCCAGCAGTGCCGCGGCCACGGCGGCCGCTGCGATTCCGAGCCTCCGGGCCATGGGCGTCATGGTAGAGTCGCCGCGCATCGAAAGCCCGACACGGAGAGGTCGCCGACATGGTCACCGATCACCCGGCACCCGGCACCGTCACCCTCGTGACCGGCGCCTCGTCGGGCATCGGGCGCAGCCTGGCGCGGCGCGTGGCGGCACACGGCGATCCGGTGGTGGTTCTGGCGCGACGCCGCGCCCTCCTCGACACCCTGGTGGTAGAGATCGAGAAGTCCGGCGGCCGCGCCCTGGCGGTCGAATGCGACGTCACCGACCGCGCGGCCGTGGCCCGGGCCGTCGCCCGGGCCGAATCGAGCCTCGGACCCGTGGAGCGCCTGATCGCCAATGCGGGGGGCGGCGAGCCCACGACGGTAGACCCGTTCGATGCCGAGCATGTGGAGCATGTCGTCTCGCTCAACCTGATGGGCACCGCCCACTGCATCGCCGCGGTGCTGCCCGGGATGCTGGAACGGCGCAGCGGCCACCTGGTGGCCATGAGCAGCCTGGCCGGACTGCGCGGCCTTCCCGGCGCCGCCGCCTACTCCGCCGCAAAGGGCGCTGTGAACAACCTGATGGAGAGTCTGCGGCTCGATCTGCGCGGGCGCGGCGTGGACGTAACCACGCTGCAGCCCGGCTTCGTGCGCACCAGGCCGCGCAAGCCGGGAGCGAAGCCGCGCCGCAAGCCCCTGCGTCTCGAGTTGGAGGAGGCCACGGAACTCATGCACCGGGCAATCCAGGCGCGTCGGCCCCGTTACGCGTTTCCCCGGGCACTGGTGTTCGCGCTGTGGGTCACCCGGGTGCTGCCTCGGGCCTGGGTGGATCCCCTGCTCGTGCGCCTGGGGCGCGGCGCCACGGGATGAGCGGGCCCGATCTTCCACGTCTGGCTTTCACACCGCTCTCTGATAGGTTCCTCCTCCGGTCGTCCGTCGTCCGATGGGGGGGGTATTCACGTGGCCAACTTCGAGACCCTTCGCGAGACCCGCCGCAAGCTGGTGAAGCGCTATGGCAAGCGCCTGCTCCGGTCACTCACCGAATTCCTGGGGCGCCAGTCCTACGTCTCCAACGACCCGGTCATCGATGCTCGCGCCTTTCCCTGGGCCAGCGAACTCAGCGAGAACTGGCGCGACATCCGCCGCGAGCTGGAGGCGCTGCTGGTGCACCGGGCCGTGCTTCCGCGCTTCCAGGACATCTCACCGGACCAGTACAAGATCTCTCCGGACGACCAGTGGGCAACCTTCGTGTTCTGGGGCTTCGGGGTTCCTTCCGTGCCCAACCAGAAACGCTGCCCCCGCACCGCCGAGGTCCTGTCGCGAGTGCCCCGCCTCGAGAGCGCCTTCTTCTCGATCCTGGCGCCTGGCAAGCACGTGCCGCGACACCGGGGCGTGACCAAGGGCATGGTGCGTTGTCACCTGGGCCTCAAGATCCCCAAGGAGGCCGAGCGCTGCACCATGGAGGTGGGCGGTGTCACCTGCGTGTGGGCGGAGGGCGAGGCGCTCTTCTTCGACGACACGTATCCCCACGAGGTCTGGAACGACACGGACGAAGAACGCGCCGTCCTGCTGTTCGATTTCGAGCGGCCCATGACCCGCCGGGGCCGTGTGGTATCGCGCCTGTTGATGAAGGCCCTGCGCCACACGGCCTATTTCAAGGACGCCGAGCGCAATCAGAAGGCCTGGGAGGAGCGCAGTCGGGACGTCATGCCCGAGGCCCCCCTGACCGGCGGCGGCTGACTCAGTCCAGCGCCAGCACGAGGTTTGCCTGGCGAAGCAGCGCCGAGCGCTGCTCGCGCAGCGACGAGTCGGACGGCCGCGCGTCGATGGAATCGCTCACCGACTCGAGCGCGTCGTACCACAGCCCGAGTTCCGCGTAGCTTTCGACGCCGGGTGCGCGCGCAGCCAGCTCCAGGGGCTCGGCCACCCGCCGGATGTAGCCGGTGGTCACCGCGTCGTGGGACCGCGGGCCCGACGCCACCACCAGGGAGACCGACCACTCGTACTCCCGATCCGGCCGCAGCGACACGCCCAGGTCGGCCAGCCGGATGCGCTGGATGCCCGCGCCGGTGGGCTGCGCAAGCCGGATCTCGGCCACGGGATCGTCGCCCTCCTCCTCCAACAGCGTGAAGATCAGTTCCGAGTCGCCGCGGGGCAGACCGTCGATATGCCAGAAAAGAGAAGGCTGCGCCGACACGGTCTCGGCCACGTGATCGGGGGCCAGGGCCAACGCGCGGGGGTGCGCAGAGGCGGTGCGCAGGCCCGCGCCCACCCGGCCGCGCGGCGAACCCCGGCGCGGCGGGTTGTAGTGGATCACCACGGGCTCTGCGGCCTCGTGTACCTCGGAGCGGGTCTCGGACGCGCCGGAGTCCGAGCGAACGGGTGTGAGGCTCGCCTGGGCAATCTCGATCTCGGCGGCGGGCTTCTCGGGCTCGTCCCCGATGGCCGCAGCCGGAACGGCGATCACGGCGGTCAGCACGGCAAAGGCTGCGCTGTGCAGAGCCCGTCGGCTGGGGCCAGGGCCGGGCCGGGAGCTGGAGATCGTGTCGCTGGGTCGGTTCCGGGTCATGTCAGCCTCCGGGGCGTGTTGCATCGACATCCCCAGTATCGACCCGGCCCCGTTCGATCCCTGTGAAGCGCTTCACAGCCGGTGAAATTTCAGGGAGCCGCCAGAGCCTTCGCCAGGCCCACCTGGCGCAGCAGGGCATCGCGACGAGCCAGCCGGGTCGGGTCGTCCGGATCGGCGACGAGGGCGTCGGAAACGGCGGCCAGGGCGTCGTACCACAGGCCCTCGGCAGCAAAGGCCTCGGCGCTGCCCGGCGCCCGCGGGTCCAGATCGGCGGGCAGCGCGATCCCCGCGGGCAGCTCGATCCGGTCGATCCAGCCCACCGACACCACATCCTTGGAGCGCTGCTCCGGATCGACGATCAGGACCACCGACCACTGGTACTCGGTGGCCGGCGCGAGCTTCACCGGATAGCCAGCCAGATCGATGCGCTGGATGCCCGGGCTGCCGGGGTGCGCAAGCTCCGCCTCCACCAGGGGATCGATCCGCTCCGGATCGATCAGGGTGAACACCAGGGACGCCTGCTCCGGCGCCGGCCCGTCCAGGTACCAGAACAGGGACGGCTGCTCGAAGATCGTCTGGCCGGTGTGGTCCGGCACCAGCGTCTGCAGGGAAGGCAGCCGCAGCGCGACGCCGCGCACCCCACCGGCGATGCGCGCTCGGGGCTTGCCCCGGGTCGGCGGACGATAGACGGGGAGCTTCCCGGCCGGCGCCTTGCTCGCCACGGGCCTTTCGGGCTCGGGTTTCGGCGCGGGTTCATCGGGCGCGGCCGTCGCGGCCACGAGAAGCGTCACCCACGCCAGGCCGAGGAATCGCAACGCAGAGCGCATTTCGATCCCCCGGCTCCGATGCGTGCGCTTCACGAGTTCACCGCCAGCACGCGATTGACCGCCACTTCTTCGCCCATGCCCTTCAGCGCGAACGAGCCCAGGGACTCGCATTCGTAACGATCGCCCAGGCGCGCCCGTGTGGCATCGCTGATCAGGATCCTGCACGGGTGGCGCTCGTAATCGTGCTCCACGCGATCGACCGCTTCCAGGCGCTGGGCCGTGATCACCACGTCGCCCACCGTGGTGTACTTGAGTCGCTCGGCGCTGCCCAGGTTTCCCACCACCACCGGGCCGGTGTGGATACCGATGCGCATGGCCACCGTTGGCATGTCCCGCTCGCGATATTTCGCGTTCAGCAGCTCCAGCGACGACGCCATGGCCAGCGCGCAGTCGACGGCGCTCCGGGCGTCCTTCGAGATCTCCGCTTCCGTGGTGCGCGGGATCGGCACCCCGAAGGCCGCCTTGATGCCATCCCCGAAGTAGTCGTCCACGTAACCGTCGAACTCGTCCACCCGCTCGGCCATCGCCCCCATGAAGTCGTTGATCCATTCCATCAGGCTCTGGGGGTCCATCTTCTCGGCGAGCGACGTGTATCCCTTCATGTCCACGAAGAGCAACGTGGCGGTGACGCGACCCGGTCGAAGCCTTCCTCCGTCGAAGAACTCGTCGCGCCGGCGCCACAACTCCTCGGCGAGTCGCTTCGAGACGTGGCGCGAGAAGATCATCATCACCTGGGCGCGCTCGGCCCGCTCGCGGTTGGAACTCCAGGCCGTCAACACGCCCGCCGACGCCAGCCACGCCAGGGCCGGCGCCGCCACGGGAACCCACCAGCCCGCCCGGTAGGCGAAGCCGCCGCCAAACCACAGTGCAGCCAGCCCGAGCAGGATTGCCAACACCTCGACCGAAACGCCCTGCACCGCGCTGCCGCGCCGCAGGCCCAGGGCCACGGCGCAGCCGGCCAGGGCCAGCAGGCCCACCAGCACGGACTCCTGCCAATCGGCAAGCACGCGAATCGGCGAGACCTCCCCCAGTCCGGTTCCCGTGAGTTGGCGCACCATGTAGGCGTGGGTCTGGATGCCCGGAACACCGGACTCGGTTCCGACGGGCACCCGGTGGAAGTCGGGCAAGCTGCGGGCATTCACGCCGATCAGCACCAGCTTGTCCCGGAGTGACGTGGGGTCGAATTCTCCCCTTAGCAACTCTCCCACGGTCAAGCTGGGAAATCCGGTGGAGCTGAAGTCCAGCAGGTACTGGTAGCCGCCGTCGTCGATCCCGGCGTAGCCGCCGTCACTCGTCTCCCAGGGTCGGATCGTGGTGGGTCCGAGCCGCAGCCAGTCCGGGTGCTCGGGATCCGGCCGGGGACCGATTCCCTCGGCGGCCAGGGCCTGCAGGGCCACGCGCAATGCGAACGAGTACTGGGGTTCCCCGTTGCCGTCGTCGAGAAACAGCAGCCCGCGCCGAACCATGGCGTCGGGATCCACGGCCACGTCGTTGAAGCCCACCCGATCGCTGCCTTTCAGGGCCGGCGGGCCCGGGATCCCCTCATTGGCATCGCCGAATTTCTGCACCGCGATGATGCGCGGCTCGCTGGCCAGCAGCGCTGCCAATCGCTGTTCCCCGGGTGGCACGGGCAGATCGCGATAGATGTCCAGGCCCACCACCCGAGCTCCCGCATCGAGCACCGCCTCGAGCATCTCGGCCATCAAGCGATCGCTGATGGGCCAATGCCCCAGCTCGCGGATATCCGCCTCGGTGACCTCCAGGATCACCACCCGCGAATCCGCGTCGGCCGGTGTGGCGGACGTGCGCACATTGTGGTCGTAGAGCGCCAGCTCGAAGCCCTGGAGCAGTCGGGCGGAGCGCAGGCCCATCACCGCTGCGAACACCACGAATGCGGCGAGCAGTGCGGCGGCCAGTTGGCTTTTCATCGAGACCTCACAGCCAGCTGCTGATCAGCACGAAGGGCGACCAGTAGCTCGGGTGAGCGTAGTGGTGCACGCCCAACAGCTTCATCTGCGCCCGCCGCAGCGCCCCGGCACGCGAAACCGCCGGGTTGGCGAGCTGGGTGTAGAACTCGGTCACCAGATCCGTGGAAGCCTGGTCGTTGACCGACCACAGGGTCGCAAGCGCGCTGCGGGCGCCGGAGCGCAGGGCCACGCCCGCCAGGCCCAGAGCGGCCCGGTCGTCGCCGGCGGCCGTTCGGCAGGCGCTGAGCACGAGCAGCTCGAGCGGGCGCTCCTCGCGGAACCGGGTGGTGCCGATCACCGCGGCCAACTCGTTCATGGAGATCTTGGAGTCGTAGGCCACCAGGAAGCTCTGGGACGGATCGCCGGAAAACTCGCCGTGGGAGGCGATGTGCACGATGCCGAAGGCTCGCTCGCTCACGGCCTCGTCGAAACGCTTGCGCTGGAAATCGCCATTCATGAGCGTTTCGCCCGGGAATCGGGACGTGACGTCCTGGATCTCCCGTGCCACGTTGTCCAGTGGCGGATAGCCCTGCACCGCGTCGGTGATTCCCGCGGCCAGCAGCTGCACGTGTTCCCGGTCGATGGGCTTGGGATCGGTGATCGTGAGCCCGGGCGTGATGGCGACCGACACCTTCTCCACCAGGAACTCCTGCGACTTGCGATCGTTCAGCGCCGCGAACGGAATCGTCCGCAGAGACCCGCCCGGCACGAATACCAACGTATCCACGGAGCCATCCGTGAGCGCCGATTCCACCGGGCGCACCAGCCAGTCGTAGAGATTGCGTGCGGGCCGCAGGTACTGGCGCGTGGTGCGCTTCTCCACCTTGTGGCGAAAGTCACGAACCTCGGCGATCAGCGTTTCGCGATCGACGTTCGAGACGTGGCTCTCGAGGTGCCCACCGCGGCTCACCACCAGCTCCAGGCGGTCCGGAAGCACGATCGGGTAGATCACCAGGGTGCGTGGGATCTCGTCGGGTCGGGCCTTGCGCTGGGCGTCCAGGCAGGGATCCCGGAAGTAGTCGCGCAGTTCGGCGGCGCGCCAGTCTTCCACCGTATCGCGCGCCTCGGAGAGCAACGCCTGGCGCGCGCCACCCTCTGGGTCTGCCGCGCGCAGCAGCAGCAGATCCACCAGCTCCAGGTAGACCGGCTCGACCTCGCGCCGAAACGCCGCCTCGCCGGATCCGCCGGAAACGGCGAGCTGGGTGCGGATCTCCCCAAGCACCGCCACCGCCTGGCGGTAATCCTCAAGCGCCAGGTCGACCTCGCCCCCGGCCCGGTGGATGCGACCCAGCTGCCAGCGCCAGCGGTACAGGGCGTCCAGCGCGCTCGCCTGTTGGGCGGCGAACAGCGCGCGTCGCGTCAACTCCGCCGCGTCGTCGAGCCTCCCGTCGCGCTCGTAGATCTCTCCCAGGTAGCCCTGGGCATACGACAACAGACGCGGGTCTCCGGCCTCATGGGCCGCCTCGGCGGCCCGCGTGAACGATTCCACCGCCAGCAGGGTCTGGGCGTTGCGCTGCACCGGGTCGGCGGCTGCGAGTATCAGGTGGGTGCGGCCCAGGTGGGTCAGGAATCGGGCGCGGGGGCCCGGTGCCAGGTCGGCGGCCTCGAGGCCCAGGGGAATCAGCTCGGCCCGGGCCCGCTCGCCTTGTCCGCTTTCGGCAGCCCGGCGCGCCTCGTGCGCCGCATCGAAGGGCGCCGGCAGATCCACATCCTCGGGGTCCCGGACGGGGGCCGGCACGGGCGAGCAGGCTGCGCCCGCGGGTGTCGCCTCGTCGGCGAGCGACCCGGGCCCCGGGAGCAGAGCCAGACCGGTGATCATCGTCAGCAGGAGTGCGAATCGCATACCACTTCGCTTCGCGGCCTCGACTTTTCGCGCGGAATCGATTCTACCCCGCGGCGCCTCAGGGAAGGGCGTCGAAGGGGGTCACCGTGATGCGGAACGAGATGCCGTGATCCTGCAGGTCGCCGCTGCGATCGAGTCCATCGGTGAGTTGACCGCCCCAGTAGATCTCGCCCTTCAGCCACTGCCAGGGCGAGACCCGCAGGCCCATTCCCATGCTGACCAGGGTGTTGCTCGGGAGCCCGATGCCGTTGTCCCAGGCGTGGGCGAAGTCGACGAAGGGCACCACCTGCAGCAGCGGACGGCCCAGCGGCTCGCGCCACACGGGCACGCGAAACTCCACGGAGCCCACCACTGCGTTGTCGCGCACCAACTCGTTCTCGCGGTAGCCGCGCACGCTCTCGATGCCACCCACTGCGATCTTTTCCATCACCAGCAGGGGGTCGTCGGCCACCTGCACGTCCAGGCGCGCCAGCGACTCGGAAGGCCAGACGCTCTCGAAGAGACGGTGGGCCCACTGGGCCTGGCCCAGCCAGGCCACGAACTCGCCGTCGGCGCCGCGGGGGACAACGCTGGTCGTGGCGCCCAGGATGTCCAGGCCGACGCTCAGCGTCGAACGGGCCGCGATCACGTCGCGGGTTGAGCGATGCGTCCAGTCGGCCACCGTCCGCAGCACGCTCACCACCGGCGTGCAGTCGACGACACCGGGCTGGAACTGCACGCACTCGTTTCCCAGGCCCAGCGGATCCCAACGTGTCTCGCTGTCGCGCCATTCGCCCAGGAGCCCCAGCCACAGCTCGGCGGATGGGCTGCGGTAGAAGGGGTGGCGAAGCGAGATGCCGTAGGTGCGGGTGTCGCTCTGGATCTCGAGCACATCGAAGGGCGATTCCACCACGAGGCCGTTGCTGTCTTGAAAGGCCAGACGCAGGCGCGTGCCCGCCGCCGTCAGGGGCACCTCGTAGAAGGCGTCGTATTCGCGCAGGCCCTCGGTCACGTGGACCACGCCGGTCAGCACGTCGCCCCGCCCCAACAAATTGGCCACGTCTAGGCTGAAGATGCCGCCCTCGGCGCCGATGGCAGGCGACTCGTCATTGGCAGCCACCAGGGCCAGGGCGTAGGGGCGCGCCTCGTCCACGCTGAGCAGCAGCAGACTCTCGCCGCGCACCTCTCCGGGAATCAGGCGCGCCCGCACCTGGCTCACCCAGCGATCCCGCTGCAGGAGTTGGAGCTCCTCTTCCAGGCTGCGGACGTTCAAGGGAGCCCGACCGGCGCGCAGCAGGCGGCTGCGAAAGAAGCCGGAACGGAAGTGCCGGGTGCCCTCCACCCGGACGTCGCCGAGCCCCCCCTCCACCACCTGGATCCGGACCACGCCGTCGTCTACGCCCTGATCGGGAACCACGGCGCCGGAGGTGACGTATCCGTGGCGGATGTAGAAGGCGGTCACGGCCTCGACGGCGTCCAGGAGTTCTTCCGAGCTGATGGCCCGTCCGGCCCACGGCGCCACCACTCCCGCCAGCTCGTCCTGTGTGAAGACGGTACTGCCCTCGAACTCGAAGGCCCGGACCTGGACCTCGCGCCCGCTGGAGAGCTGCCCCGGCTCGTCCCGGGGCGGCGGGGGAATGGGCGGAAGCGCCAGCGGCGACTCGGCCTCCTCGCCGGGCTCGAACTCCTCGAGCACGGGGCGCTCCTGCGCAGGGCCGAAGCGAGGCTGGGCCGCGGCCGGCGCGAGAAATCCCCCTAGCGGCGGCATCGCGAGCGGGGCCATCCAGAGCAGGGCCCATCGGCCCAAGCGTCTCGGTGCGCGTTGCATCCACCCCTGCTGTCCCCGAGCCAAGTCGGGGCCGCATTGTCGGGGCCGCATTATATGGGGGGCGAGCGACCTCTGTGGGCTTCCTCCTCCCTGTATGCTGGGGGCGTGGCGACGATCTCCCAGGAGGCCAAGCGCGAACTTCTGGCCCGCGCACCACTGTTTTCCAGGCTCTCCCCCGGGCAGTTGGACGAGATGGCGGCGTCTGCTCGTATCCGGCGACTCGCCGTGAAGCAGGAGTTGTTCCACAAGGGCGACGAGGGCAGTCAGGTCTACGCCGTGGCCAGCGGCCGGCTCAAGGCGTTCACCACCTCGAGCGAGGGCGACGACGTGGTCTTCGACATCATCGGACCCGGCGAGCTGATCGGCGAGATCGCGCTGCTGGGAGGCACGCCGCGCACGGCGACGGTCACGGCCCTCGAACCGTGCGAGCTGCTCGTGATCGACCGACGCGAGTTCCTGGCATTCCTCGAGCGGAACCCGGACGCGGCCGTCGAGCTGCTGCGGGTGCTGGCGGTGCGCATCAAACACCTGAGCGAACTCGTCGAGGACACCCTGTTCTTGAACCTGCCCCTGCGGCTGGCCAAGAAGCTGACCGCCCTTTGCCGGATCTACGGCCAGCCGACGGCCGACGGCGTGCGCGTGGATCTCAAGCTCTCCCAGGAGGAATGGGGCGACCTGGTGGGCACCACGCGCGAGAGCATCAACAAGCAGCTGCGCCAGTGGACCCAGGAGGGTTTCCTCCGGGTGGACGGCGGCTACATCGTGATCCTGCGGCCCGACGCCCTCGAGGAACTGGCCGGCGAGCCGGGCGTCGCGCCTCGGATTCGGGCACACTGATTTGATGCTCTCCTGGGCCTTTCTGGCGGCAAGCCTCGTGGGTGCGGCGTTCACCCTCAACGCCTACTTCCCGCGCCTGCGTCGCGGCGTCCTGATCGTTCCGAGCTTCTTCGCGGGCTGGCTCACCAGCGAACTCGCCGCCCACCACATCGCCTGGCAGGTCGTCGCCACGCTGGCGTTCAGCTTTGCCGGCGCCCTGGGCGCCTGGCCCGGTTGGCTGGGCCTCGGGATCAGCGCCGTGTCGTGGCTGGCACTGGGGGCGCTGATCGTCCAGGCCCGCGCCACCGACGCCCAGGTCGAGGCGGCGTTGCTCGAGGGGCTGGGAGCGGGATACAGGGAGCAGTTCCCGCCCGAGCTTCGCGAGCGCCTAGCGCTGCCGTTTTCGCGCCGCCGTCTGCTCGTCCCCTTTCACCTGCACAACCGCGAGCACGTGAGACGCACGCGCAACATCGAATACGTGCCGGGCGGCGGACACCGAAACCAGCTGGACGTGTACGCGCCGCAGTGCGGTGCGCGCAACGCGCCCGTGCTCCTGCAGATTCACGGAGGCGCCTGGATCATCGGAAACAAGCGCGAACAGGCGCTACCGCTCATGAATCACCTGGCTGCCAACGGCTGGATCTGCGTCGCCACCAACTATCGACTGAGCCCCCGCGCCACGTTTCCCGACCATCTGGTCGACGTGAAGCGCGCACTCCACTGGGTTCGCGAAAACATCGCAGGGTTCGGCGGCGATCCGGACTTCGTGGTCGCCACCGGCGGCTCGGCGGGCGGACACCTCTCGTCCCTGCTGGCTCTCACGGCGAACGACCCGGAGTATCAGCCGGGCTTCGAGGGGGTGGACACCTCCGTGCGGGCTTGCGTTCCCTTCTACGGCGTCTACGACTTCACCAACCGCCTGGGTCACCCGACCGATCGGGGACTCGAGACCTTCCTGGCGGAGCGCGTCATGAAGCGACACATCGACGACGACCGCGGGGCCTACGAACGGGCATCGCCGGTCTTTCGCACGCACGGCGACGCGCCTCCGTTCTATGTGGTGCATGGCACCCACGACAGCCTGGCGCCGGTGGCCGACGCTCGCGAGTTCACCCGGCTGCTGCGCGAAAACTCGCGGTCGCCGGTGGTCTACGCCGAACTCCCCCGGGCCCAGCACGCCTTCGAGATCTTCCACTCGCCTCGCACCGCGCACGTCGTGCGCAGCGTCGATCGCTTCCTGGCGGCGATCCACTTCGCCTACCGGAGTCGACGCGCCGCCGCCTGAGGCCCTCCGGTGACACGAGATCAGGAAGATCGGGCCCCGGAAGCGATCTTCCAGGCGCGCGGAATCTCCAAGGTCTATCAGGTTGGCGAGGTGCGGGTACACGCCCTGCGACAGGTCGACCTCGACCTCTTCCGCGGCGAACTGGTGGTCTTCCTGGGCCCCTCGGGCAGCGGCAAGTCCACCCTGTTCAACATCCTGGGCGGCCTGGACGTGCCCACCACCGGCAGCGTCCGCTTCCGGGGACAGGACCTCACCGGCGAGAGCGACCGCGATCTCACGAACCACCGGCGCCGGTACGTGGGCTACGTCTTCCAGTTCTACAACCTGATCCCGAGCCTCACCGCCCGCGAGAACGTGGCCCTGGTGACCGAAATCGCAGAAGACCCCATGACGCCGGAAGAGGCGCTCGACCTGGTGAACCTGGGCGATCGCCTGGATCATTTCCCGGCCCAACTATCGGGTGGCGAGCAGCAGCGGGTGGCCATCGCGCGCGCCGTGGCGAAGCGACCGACCGTGCTGCTCTGCGACGAACCCACCGGCGCCCTCGACTTCGAGACGGGAAAGGTCGTGCTCGAGGTACTGGAGATGACCAACCGCGAGCTGGGCACCACCACCGCCGTCATCACCCACAACGCCGCCATTGCCGGCATGGCCGACCGGGTGGTGCGCATGCGCAGCGGCCGCGTGGTGGAGGTGAGCCGCAACGAGCAGCGCTTGCCGCCCGGCGAGCTCGAGTGGTGAGCGACACATGAGGCCCCTGCATCGCAAGCTCCTGCGCGACCTGCGCCTGCTGCAAAGCCAGGTGATCGCCATTGCGTTGGTGGTGGCTTCGGGCGTCGCCACGGTCGTGACCACGCGCATCGCGTACGAATCGCTGGTGGTGTCGCGGTCCGAGTACTACGCGCGCTACCGGTTCGCCGACGTCTTCGCTCACGCCAAGCGCGCGCCGGAGACGCTGCGGATCCATCTGGAGACGATTCCCGGCGTCGCCGCCGTCGAGACCCGCATCGTGGCCGAGGTGACCCTCGACGTGCCGGGCCTGGCCGAGCCCGCCACCGGTCGACTCGTCTCGCTGCCGGAACACCGCGAGCCGGCCCTCAACGGCGTCAGATTGCAGCGCGGGCGTCCGCTTGCGCCCGGGCAACGCGACGAGGTGATCGCGAGCGAGTCGTTCGCCGAAGCCAACGGCCTGCAGCCGGGCGATCGACTGGGCGCCGTGCTCAACGGCCGCTGGCAAGAGCTGCGAATCGTGGGGATCGGACTCTCGCCCGAATACATCTACGAGATCCGCGGCACTGACCTGTTCCCCGATCCCGAGCGCTTCGGGGTGCTGTGGATGAGCCGCGAGGCACTGGGCCCCGCCTTCCAGATGGAGGGCGCCTTCAACGATGTCTCGCTCCGTCTGGCCTCCGACGCCGTCGAGGCGGACGTAATCGGGCGTTTGGATCGCCTGCTGGAACGCTACGGCGGGCTGGGAGCCTACGGCCGCAGCGAACAGCTCTCGGACAGCTTCATCTCCGACGAGATCAAGCAGAACCGGGTCTTCGGCACCATCATCCCGGCGATCTTCCTGGGGGTGGCGGGGTTCCTGCTCAACATCGTGCTGTCGCGACTGGTGGCGACCCAACGCGATCAGATCGCCGTGCTCAAGGCGTTTGGCTACACGAACCGCACAATCGCCCTGCACTACCTGGAGTTCTCCCTGGCGGCCGTCCTCCTGGGTTCGCTGTTGGGCACGGGCGCGGGACTCTGGCTCGGCTCGCAGGTGCTGGAACTCTACAAGCAGGTCTATCGCATCCCCATGATGCGCTTCGACCCTGGCGCCAGCGTGGTCCTGCTGGCGGTGGGGGTGAGCGCCGCAGCCGCCGTCGTGGGAGCCCTGGGCGCCGTGCGTCGTGCACTCGCCCTCTCCCCCGCCGCGGCCATGCGCCCCGAGCCTCCCGCACGCTTCCACCCGGGATGGCTGGAGCGGGCGGGGCTGATTGGCCTGCTTCCCACGTCCGTCCGCATGATCTGGCGCAACCTCACGCGCCGCCCGGCGCGCGCAGTGCTCTCTACACTGGGCATCGCCCTGGCAGTGGCCATCCTGATCGTGGGCCATCACTTCATCGCGGCGATCGAGCACCTGGCGGATGTGCAGTTCCGCATCGCCCAACGCGAGGATCTGACCGTCGCGTTCCACGAGCCGCGCCCGGCTGGCGCGCGCCACGCCCTGGCAGCGCTGCCTGGCGTCGTCCGGGCCGAGCCGTTCCGCGTGGTGTCGGCGCGCCTGCGCTTTGGACACGCCTCGCGCCGGGTGCCCCTGTTCGGGTTGGAGTCCACGGGCGAGCTTCGCCGCATCGTGGGCGAAGACATGCGCATCGCCGAGATTCCGCCGGACGGGGTGCTGCTCACGAGCATGCTGGCCGAGCGCCTGAATGCGGTGCCTGGCGACCGCGTGACCGTCGAGGTCCTCGAGGGGTCGAGACCCGTTCGCGAGATCGTCATCGCCGCGACGGTGAACGAGGTGATGGGTCTGCAGGCCTACATGGATAGCCGTGTCCTGCGGCGCCTGCTGCGCGAGGCCGGAACCGTTTCGGGCGCGTTCCTTCGCGTCGACGCCCTGGCGGCGCCGGCACTCCACACCGAGCTCAAGCGCATGCCGGCCGTTGCCGGCGCCACCTCGCGATCCGCCACCCTGGCGAGTTTCGAGAAGACCCTGGGAGAGAGTCTGGGCATCTTCACGACGATGCTGGGGCTGTTCGCCAGCGTGATCGCCGCGGCCGTCGTCTACAACGCGGCGCGTATCGCGCTCTCGGAGCGTTCGCGCGAGCTGGCGAGCCTGCGGGTGCTTGGCTTCACGCGCCGCGAGATCAGCGCCCTGCTGCTGGGGGAGCAGGGATTCCTGACCCTGATCGCACTACCCCTCGGATTCGCGATCGGCTATCGCCTGTGTCAGGCGATTTCGCTCTCGTATCAGTGGGATCTGTTCCGCATGCCGCTGCACCTGACGAGGGAGACCTACGGCTACGCGTTCGGCGTGATCACCGCCGCCGCGCTGGCTTCGGGGCTCGTCGTGCGCCGGCGGCTCGACCGCCTCGACCTGGTGTCCGTCCTGAAGGAACGGGAGTGAGGACGCCATGAACCTGCCGAAGCTGCCGCGCCCCGCACTCGTCGCACTGGCCATCGCCGCGGTGTTGCTGTTGCTGTTCCTGGCGTTCCGGGACGATCCGGTGGCCGTGGACGCGGCCCTGGTCACCCGCGGGCCGTTGCGAGTGACCGTCGACGAAGACGGCGAGGCGCGCGTTCGCAAGCGCTTCGTGATGGCGGCCCCTACCACCGGGCGCCTGCTGCGGATCGCAGTGGACGAGGGCGATCCGGTGGAAGCCGGCGCCGTCCTGGCCCACATCCAGCCGGTGCCACTCGACGCGCGCGACCACGCCGGCGCCCAGGCGCGCCTGGAGGCGGCAGAAGCCACCAAGCGTTCGGCCGACGCCCGGGTGGCGCAATCGCGGGCCACTCTCGAGCAGGCGCGCCGCAAGGTCACGCGAGCGGACCAGCTCCTGGAAGCGGGCACTCTCTCCACGGAGGAATACGAGCAGGCGCTCCTGGGCGAAACCAGCAGCGAGCAGGAGCACGAAGCGGCGCGTTTCGCGGCCCAGGCGGCCGAGAGCGAGGAGGCCGCTGCGCGGGCGGCGCTGCTGGCATCCGGCACGCCCCAACCGGGGCCTGGTGCTCCGGACGGCGGCTGCGCGGGCTCCGCGTGCTTCCACGTGCTGTCGCCCATCAGCGGGCGCGTATTGCGGGTGCTCGAGGAGAGCGAGCGGATCGTGACCGCCGGCCTCCCCCTGCTGGTGGTTGGCGACCCGTCGGCGTTGGAGATCGTGGTGGACGTGCTGTCCACCGACGCAGTGCGGATCTCCCCCGGAGCCACCCTGCTCGTGGAAGACTGGGGCGGTGAGCAGGCGCTCGAAGCGCGGGTGCGGCAGGTGGAGCCCTCGGGCTTCACCAAGATCTCGGCCCTGGGGGTCGAGGAGCAGCGTGTGAACGTGATCGCCGACCTGTTGGCGCCCGCACCCGGCCTGGGCGACGGCTACCGGGTGGAAGCGCGCATCGTGGTATGGGAAGCCGACGACGTGCTTCGCGTACCGGCGAGCGCCCTGTTCCGCCAGGGCAAGCGCTGGTCGGTGTTCGTGCTCGACGCGGGACGCGCTCGCCTGCGCGCCGTGGACGTGGGAGAACGCGGCACCCTGCAGGTGCAGGTGCGCGAGGGGCTGACCGAGGGCGAACTCGTGATCGTGCACCCCAGTGATCGCGTGGCGGACGGTGTACGCGTCGGAACCACGCCGGTGGATCAGGGGAGCTAAACTGGAGCCATGTCGATCCTCCGGCATCCCCTCGCCCCGTGGCTGCTGGTTGCGCTTGCGCTGGCCTGCGCCCGGAATCCCACCGGGGGCACGGACCTGGTGATGATGTCCGAGGAGGACGAGATCGCCCTGGGTCACGCCTCGGTCGAACAGCTTCGGGGCCAGTTTCCCGCCTACAAGAATCGGGAGCTGCAGGCCAGGGTCGAGCGGATCGGGGCCGAGCTGGCGGCGCTCTCCCACCGTCCCGACATCGCGTACGACTTCACGCTGGTAGACACCCCGGACGTCAACGCCTTCGCCCTTCCCGGCGGACACATCTACGTCACTCGCGGCCTGCTGGCCTATCTGGAGTCGGACGCCGAGTTGGCCGGGGTGCTTGGCCACGAGATCGGACACGTGGCCGCGCGGCACTCGGTGCAACGGCACAGCCAGCAGCGCCTGACCCAGGCGGGGGTCTACCTGGGCTCGCTGGCCGCGTCCGCCTTCGGCGACGCCTACGCCGGAGCCGCCGCGGCCGACCTGGGAAACCTGTTCGGAGGCGCGCTGCTCAGCGGCTACGGGCGGGAGGACGAGCTGCAAGCCGACCGTCTCGGCGCGGAATACATGGCCAAGGCGGGCTACGACCCGGAGGCCCTCCTGGACGTGATCACCACCCTGAAGGACCAGGAGATCTTCGAGATCGACCGCGCCGCTGAAGAGGGCCGCCGGGCCAACGTGTATCACGGCGTGTTCGCGTCGCACCCCAGCGCGGACCAACGCCTGAAGGAAATCATCGAGAGTGTCGCCGGAACGGAAAGCGACGAACGACGCCCGGAAGACCGGGAGGCGTTCCTGCTCTCCCTGGATGGCATGGCGTTCGGGCCCAGCTGGGCCCACGGAGTGATCCGCGGCCGCAACTTCTACCTCGGCTACGTGGGTATGGGCCTGACCTTCCCCCGGGACTGGGCCATCCAGAACGAGCCCAGCCGCGTGCTCGCGATAGCGCCGGGCAACGAGGCCGTGCTGCAGTTGACGCTCGCCGACCGCGGCCGCAACAAGACTCCGCGCGACTTCTTCCGCTGGGAGATGCGCATGAGCAACGAGACCCACGCGGCCGAGTTCACCCTGAGCGGCCTGCCCGCCTTCACGGCGGTGGCAAAGACGGATACGCCGTACGGCAATCGCGAAACCCGCTTCAGCGTGGTCTTCATGGGAAGCCAGGTTTACGTCTTCCAGGGCGCCGGCCGCGACCACGCCCACGGGCTCGACCAGTTCGACCGGGACTTCCTGGATACGGCGGGAAGCCTGCGCCCCCTGAGCGAGCGCGAACAAGCTGCCACGCGCGGACCCGTGATCCGCGTCCGCCGCGCCACCGAAGGCACCACCTACGAGGCCCTGTCTCGGAGCACGCGCATCAAGAGCTACCAGGAGCAGACCCTGCGCCTGCTCAACCACCAGTATCCGGAAGGCGAGCCCGAGGCCGGCTCGCTGATCAAGCTCGTGAAATGAAGAGCCGCCGCGCCGACCCGGCCGGGTGGGCGCGCGAGCTGGGCATCTCGCGCGAGGCGGTGGAGGTGTACCTGGCGAGCGACGTGCTCGACCTACACCTGGACAGCTACATCTGGACTCGCATCCTGGGCTACGACCTGCGCAAGCGTCACGGCGGCGGCCTCGGCGGCTGGCGAGTCTACAGCCAGGTCGACTTCCCCCGCGTGCGCGAGGCGGCCATGACCGGCGCCACCTGGGTGATCACCACCAACCCGCTGCGCACCGCCGCATCCCGCCCGCGCGTACTGCTCGAAAACCTGCGGCGGCTGCAGGCGATCTTCGACAGCGTGCCCGACGACTTCCGGTTGGTGCGCAACGCGGCCGAGTACCGCGAAGCCGTGGACGGCGGCGCCCACGCCGCCTTCGTCGGAATCCAGGGCGGAAATGCCCTCGACCGGGACCTGGACGCTCTCGACCTGATCCCGGACGACCTGGTACTCCGCATCACCCTGGTGCACCTGTACTCGTCTCGGATCGGCGTCACCAGCGCGCCCGGGGGCGCACGCCGGGGGCAGGGACTCTCGAATTTCGGCCGCGATTTCGTGGCTCGTCTGGACGAGAAGCGCATCCTGGTGGACCTGGCCCACATCAACCGACGGGGATTTTTCGACGCGGTGGAGGTCCATGATCCGTCGCTTCCCCTGCTGGTGAGCCACACCGGTGTCACTGGGGTGACGCCCCACTGGCGCAACGTGGATGACGAGCAGCTGCGCGCGGTGGCGGAAACCGGGGGCACCGTGGGCGTGATGTACCAGTCCTCGTTCCTGGGCGAGGCCACGTGGGGCGGACGGGCCGAGGGCGTGGTGCGCCATCTGGCCCATATCGTGGAATCCGTCGGAGAGGACTTTGTTTCCCTGGGAAGCGATTGGGACGGCGCCATCCTGCCACCCCGGGATCTCAAGAGTCCAATCGATCTGCCGCGGCTGGTAGAAGCGATGCTGAAGCGCGGCTGGAGCCCGGAGCGGATCCACAAGATTCTCGGCGGGAACTTCCTGCGCGTGGTAGCGGCGATCCGCTAAAATACCGGGCATGCGAACCGAACTCTGCAAACGACTGGGCATCGAGTTTCCGATCTTTGCCTTCACTCACTGCCGGGACGTGGCGGCTGCAGTCAGCAATGCCGGCGGCATGGGAGTGCTTGGCGCCGTGGGCTTCACGGCCGAGCAACTCGAGATCGAGCTGAAGTGGATCGACGACCATGTGGGCGACAAGCCCTACGGCGTGGACATCGTGATCCCGGGCAAATACGAGGGCCAGGGCGAGCTCGACGTGGACAAGCTCGAGGCCCAGCTGCGCGCCGCCATTCCCAAGGGACACCGCGAGTTCGCCGCCAAGCTGCTGGCCGACCACGGCGTGCCGGATCTTCCCGAGGGCGAGAAGGCGCGAGAGCTTCTGGGCTGGACCGCGGCCACCGCCGGCCCCCAGGTGGAAACGATCCTCAGGCACGACAAGGTGAAGCTCGTGGCCAACGCCCTGGGCACGCCACCCACCGACGTGATCAAACAGATCCAGGACACCGGCCGACTGGTGGGCGCCCTGTGCGGACGGCCGGACCATGCCTTGAAGCACAAGGAGGCGGGTGTCGACTTCATCATCGCCCAGGGAACCGAGGGGGGCGGCCACACCGGCGACATCGGCAGCATGGTGCTGTGGCCCGAGGTGATCGACTCGGTGGCGCCGACCCCGGTCCTGGCCGCGGGCGGCATCGGCACCGGCCGCCAGATGGCGGCGGCGCTGGCCATGGGCGCCCAGGGCGTGTGGACCGGCTCCCTGTGGCTCACCGTGGAGGAGGCCGAGGTCCCGCCGGCGCAGATGGAGTCGCTCCTCAAGGCCACGATCCGCGACACCGTCCGCTCGCGCTCCTACACGGGAAAGCCCTGCCGCATGCTGCGCAACGATTGGACCGAAGCCTGGGCCGACGACCAGAACCCCGCGCCGCTCGGCATGCCGCTGCAGTTCATGGTGACCGCCGACGCGGTATCGAGAACCAGTCGCTACGCGGACAAGGCCCAGGACGTGGCCTTCAACCCGGTGGGACAGATCGTGGGTCAGATGAACGAGATCCGGCCCGTGCGCGAAGTGATCGTGAAGCTGGTGGAGGAGTATCTGGAGAGCGTGGAGCGGCTCGAGACCCTCAATCAGAACGCGTAGCGTAGAGCGCCGGCGGGGACGTCAGCACCAGCAACATCGCGAGCCCCAGCATGCGGTGGTAGCTCAGCGGGAAGACATCGAAGGTCGGCACGACGATCGCCAACAGGATTGCCAGGGCCACCGCCACCGGCCGCTCGCGCCCGCGCGTGGCCACGGCGAACAAAGCCAGCGGAATCGCCAGCACGTAGTGGTGCTCCCAGACCGACGAGGCCGCCACCAGTCCGAACGCCAATGCGTCCGCCCCGTGTCCGAACAGGCGCAGCTCTTCCGGCGGCGCCGACGACGCCGAAACCTCGCGGCGCCGGAACGCCGACTCACGCTGCAGGAAGCGCCACGTGAACCAGGCGCTTGCCGCCAACACGAGCGCCATGGCTGCGCCGCGAATCCAGGACTCGAAATCCAGGGGATCGATGCCGAGGCCCAACCACAACAGGTTGAAGAGGATCCCGAAGAAGTTGTTGTTGCGGATGTTGTGCTCCCACGGAAACGTGGGCAGGAAGGCGAAGAACCCCTCCCAGTGGTCCCAATCGGAGAAGAACCCCGTCTGGGACGCGATCAGAAACAGCACCCCCGCCACCGCCGCCAACGACAGCTTCCAGAAGCGCGCGACGGTGAGCGCCCCCCACAGCACCAGCGGGTAGAGCTTCACGTGGATCGCGACTGCGATGCTGAGTCCCGCCAGGATCGGCCGCCGCCGGGCCCACAGCAGGCCCAACAACGAGAGATCCAGCACCCACAGATTCACCTGATTCCAGCGCAGGGTGCGCAGGAGCGGGTTGTCGAAGATCAGGATCGCCGCCACCAGGGCGTGGGCCGCCACTTCGGGTACGCCCAGCCGCCGGCTGAACTGGTAGGAGGCGGCGTAGGCCAGGCCCACCAGCAGCAGCAGGACGCAGCGGTAGTAGTAGAAGACGCTGTTCCAGACGTCTTTTTCTGCGGTGAAATTCAGACTGTCGAGGCCCGGACGGTGCTGGATACGACCCGTGAGCTCCGGCGCGCTCTCGACCCAGCGGTAGGCGGCAGCCATCGCCTGGGCCGTGAGCGGCGGATACAGATAGGGCGGCTTGCCGTCGTACAGACCCTCGCCCTTCAGCAGACGCTCGGCCGCATTCTGGTAGGCGCCGTAGTCGTAGGTCCGGTACGAGTACTCGCTCACGTAGGTAACGAAGTAGAGGCCCGTGACCAGGGGAATCAGGACGGCAGCTTTTGCGCCGAGCCCGCCCTGCCCTGCCAGAGAACGCAGCCGGATGCCGGCCCAGACGAACAGGGCGACGGACCCGGTGAGCCCCAGAAGCTCGAAGCGCATGTAGGATTTCGTGTAGCTGCGGCCGAGCCAAGCGCTGTCGAACGAAGCCCAATACAGCGGAAAGCCACACGCCAACGCCACGCCACACACCGCCATCACGACGACGCCGATTCGAACGGCAAGGCCTCGAGCGGCAAGACCTCGGCTCACGGGAGAACGCTCTGCGTTCGGGATCGGATCTCCCGATGCTGCACGAGAAGAAGATAGAGGAGGCCGAGAACGCCGATCAAGGGCGCCGCCGGCACCAGGCTGCGCAGCAGGCGCCAGTCCGCCGGGAGTGCCTCCAGCGCGCCGAGCAACGGGAAATTCACCAGGACGAACGACAGCACAAAGACCACCCAGCCCGGCGCTCCGCCCGCGCGCGCCGCACGCAATACGAAGAACAGGGGGATCAGCGCAAACACGAAGTAGTGATCCCACACCACGGGAAAGATCGCGAGGGCCACGCACAGGGCCATGGCGAATTCGAGCGACCACGCGCGGCGAACGCCTTCACGGGCTGCCGCAGCCCCCGAGACCCACAAAACGCCCAGGAGGGCAGCACTCGCCCCCAGCACCGCGGCTCCCCACCCGGGCGGCACCGCCACCGGCGCCCACCGAAACAGACCCTCGGGGCCAGGGCCCAGCGCCTGCACCACGCGCATGACCGAACCCAGCAGGCTGGCGTTGTTGTAGGCAGTGAGCGCCGTACCAGTGTTCTGGAAAATCACCGCGTCCCAGTACTCCCCGTGCAGGGGCAAACCGAACCACACCACGGACAGCAACAGGAGTGCGGCAAACGTGAGCGCAGCCGCCCCCACCGTCGCCATCTCGCGGCGGACCCAGAACGGAAGCAGCAACAGCCCCGCCGGGATCTTGATCAGGAAGGCCAGACCCAGCAACGCCCCTGCCGTCCGGCGCCGGTCGCGTTCGAAGGCCACGAAGGCCCACGCGAGCAGCGCCAGGCAGACGGGCGTGAGCTGGCCCAGACGCACGCCGACGAACCACGCGCGGCACGAGACGAACAGCGCCAGACACAGCCAGCGTTCGCCGGGGGAGCGCGCCAGCCCCACCAGGACGGCGACGAACGCCGCCAGATAGGCCCCGATCTCGACGGCAAGAAAGATGCGCGACGCCGTTTCCCGGTTCGCCGCGCCCAGGGGCGACAACAGGCCTGCAACCAGAGGCAGATTCTTGAGGCCTTCGTAGCCGTATTCGAAGCTGCCCGTCTGCCACACCTGGCGCGCGGCGGCATGATAGGCCTTGTCGAAATCGGTGTTCTTGACCCCCACCAGAAGCGGCGTCGCCACGGCGAAAGCGGTCAGCAGGAACACCGGAGCCACGTCGAGGACCCTCACACCTTTGCGATCACCTGCTCGGCGAAGCGCTCCAGAGCCTCGATCTTCTGATCCACGGCCATGGTGTCCTTCTCGTAGGCGTTCCGGAAGCCCACGATGGCGTCGGTGACGCCCACGTCCTCCAGCCGGCGGACGCCGTCCGGCGTGTAGGCGTCCAGCGAGATCACGTGCACCTCGAAGGAATTCTTGTCGGTTCCGTACTCGACTCGCAGCTCAGCCAGACGTTTGATCAGGCGCCCGAGCTCCGCGCCGTCTCCCCCCGCGTGCATCCAGCCATCTCCAAGACGCGCGGCGCGCACGAGCGCCGGCTCGGCGTGGCCGCCGATCAGGATGGGAATCGGTCGACTCGGTGCCGGGCACATCTTGATGCTCTCCAGATCGTAGTGTTCGCCGTGGAACTCGAAGAATCGCCCGGTCGTGAGGCCCCGGATGATCTCGATCATCTCGTCCATGCGCTTGCCGCGGGCCTTCCACTCGCTTCCCGTCACCCGGAAATCCTCGGGCCACGGCGACAGGCCCACACCGAAGCCGAAACGGTTCCCCGTCAGGACCGCCAGCGAGGCCGCCTGCTTGGCCACCAGCACCGGCTGTCGGATGGCGAGCTTCACCACGAAGGTGGTAAAGCGGATCTTCTCGGTCCGGGCGCCCAGGAACGGAATCAGGGCGAACGGATCGATGAAGGGTTTGTCCTCGAGGAAGCCCCGATTCCCGTCCGGCGTGTAGGGGTAGCTGCTGTCGGAGACCTCCGGGTAGCAGAGGCTGTCGGGCACCCCGAAGGAGGTCCAGCCGCTGCGATCTGCGGCTTCCGCGAGCGGGAGGTAGTGGCTGGGATCGCACATGGACTCGACGAAGGTGAAGCGCATGGGGGCAGCGTATGGGTCCCGGCGGCTGCGTTCAACGCCTGGGCTGAATACACTGGGTCCGTGGCGAAGCTCTCGTACGCACGGGCCTGGGCTCGGCTGGCCGAAGCCGACCCGGACGGGCTCGCCGTGATCTGTGGCGACCGATCCATCACCCGCGGCGCACTCGAGCGGCGGGCCAACCGGCAGGCGCGGGCCTACGCGGATCTCGGCGTGGGGCCGGGTGATTTCGTCACGCTGATCCTCCCCAACAGCGTCGATTTCTTCGCCGCCTGCCTGGCCACCTGGAAGCTCGGCGCGGTGCCCAACCCGATCTCGTCGCGGCTGCCGGCCGCCGAGCGCGACGCCATCCTGGAACGCGCCGCTCCGGCCCTGGTGGTGGACGCGGACTTCGAGCCCGACCCGGCCCTTTCGGACGCACCGCTTCCGGACGCCCAGCCCCCCCACGAGCGCGCCATGGCCTCCGGCGGCAGCACGGGCCTGCCCAAGCTGATCGTGGCCCTGAACCCGGCGCAGTACGACCCGGAGGCGCCTTCCGCGATCTTCAAGGCCCGGCACGCCGTACTCGTCCCCGGCCCGCTCTACCACGCGGTGCCCTTCAGCGCCGCCTGGCAGGGTCTATTCGGGGGTGCCCTGGCCGTCGTGATGCGCCGCTTCGACGCGGGCCATTGCCTCGAATTGATCGAACGCCACGCCATCGACCGCGTGCACTTCGTGCCCACCATGATGCTGCGCATCTGGCGGCTTCCGGAAGCCGAGCGCCTGGGGCGCGATCTGTCGTCGCTCTCGTTCGTGATGACAGGCGGCGCTCCCTGCCCGGCCTGGCTCATGCGGGCCTGGATCGACTGGCTGGGGCCCGACGTGATGCACGAGGCCTTCGGCCCCAGCGAGCGCATCGGCGGCACCTTCATCACGGGACGCGAGTGGTTGGCGCATCCGGGCTCGGTGGGTCGGCCCAGCGGCGGGGCCAGGCTCAAGATCGTCGACCCGGACACCGGACGCGAACTGCCAGCGGGCCAGATGGGCGAGATCTACATGCTGCCCGCCGGCGGCCGCGGCAGCACCTACCGCTACGTGGGCGCGCGAGCCCGTGCCGATCACGACGGCTTCGAGTCGGTGGGCGACATGGGAACCCTGGACACGGACGGCTATCTCTTCCTAGGCGACCGGCGCAGCGACATGATCCTGTGCGGCGGCCGCAACGTGTATCCGGCGGAGGTGGAGGCCGCCATCGAGGCCCATCCCGCCGTGCGCTCGAGCGCGGTGATCGGCCTGCCCGACGACGACCTGGGCCAGCGCATCCACGCCCTGGCGGAAACCGACGGCTCCCTGGATTCCGACTCCCTCGCCGAAGCGTTGCGGGCCCACCTGCGCGATCACCTGGTGGCGTGGAAGATCCCGCGCAGCTTCGAGTGGGTGGATCACCCGCTCCGAGACGAAGCCGGCAAGGTACGCCGCGCGGCGCTTCGCGAGGCGCGCCTGGGTTGATCAGCGCCGCGCCATCAACCGCATCAGGTAGGGGGCCAGCGGCCGGAACAGGCGCCCCAGCAGAAGCTGCACCGGGCTCGGAACCGGCGTGTTGCTCGCCGAGCCGAAGCTCGTCAGGTCGAGCTCTTCGCGGATGTCGCCACTCATGGCGCTCATCGGCGTGTCCAGCGGAATACCCGTCGAATCGGCGATGCGCACCATGCGCTGGAAGTTCGACGCGACGGCGGCAGCATCTACCAGGCCCTCGGGCCCCAGCGCCTGACGCACCCGCTCGCGGGCATCCGAAAGGGCGTCGTCGTCGTCTCCCACCACCGCATCGGCGAACGCCACCAGTTCGGCGGCGTGGGCCACGCCGCACTTCGCAGCAGATTCCGGATCGGTGATCGCCCGCAGATCCACCGCCTCATGGCTCGACTCGCTGCTCGCACGGAGCAGCAATGCGTGTGCGCTGGTTCAGTAGAAGCACTCGTTGAGTGCCGACACGCGCCCCGCAAGCAACTCCACCTGCAGGCGGTCAAGACCTGCCGTGCCGCGCGTCAGGTCCATCATGTCCTTCGGGCGCAGGTAGTGGGCGGCGCTCAGGTCCGTGAGTCCGCGCACCTCATCGGGCACCAGCGAGAGCGCCCGGATCACGTTGCCGGTTCGATCCGAGCCGTAGAGATCCGCCTCGTCGCCGGTGGCGCGGGATTCCTTGATCATGGGAACCCAGGCCGACTCGGGCAGCGCGCCCGTCGGGCGCCGCCGGGAGGGTTCGCCCGCCTGGGACTCCGGCAGCGGGTGGAGCGGCACCCCGAGCCCGCGGCAGAAGGCATCGATGCTGACCACCGTCACCACCACGCCCACGAGCTCCACGTAATGAGCATCGCCGAGACCGTCTGCTTGGCACTTCTCGAACCAGGTGTGCGTCAGGCGGCCAGGATCCGTCGTGATCTGGTGGACGGCCTCCACCGCGGTGGCCGGGAGCTCTCCCGAACTCGCGTGTTCTGCGTGGTTCACCCGAGACGGGAGCGCCTGCTTGCGCTCGAGGCACAGGGGGCAGTCGGCGGCATTGCGCACCTCCTGGGCGATCGCCACGCGTTCTGCGCCGGTCCACCAGGTGCCCGCCTTCGCCAGACGCGACCAGGCGCGCTGGTGGGCTTCGGGAAGATCCTCTCGAACGGGAACCGGCGCGCCAGCGTAGGAGATGGTCGTCAGGGGATGCCCTCCGCCAGCAGTCTACTCGCCCCACAGTGTCTGCCACCAGGGCTGCGAAGGTCCGGCGGGGCCGGCGAAACGAATGCGGTCGCGGATGCCGCCCAGGCTCCAGCCGGTGAGCGACGCCAGGGACTGGGCCTCCCGCTCCTGGCGCTCGCGAAGCTCGCGCCGGTACGCCTCGGCGGCCTGGCAGGTGGCCGGACCCTCGAAGGCATGACGCAGGACGTAGCGGGCCTGGAAGTTGCTGCGGTCGCCGGTCTCCTGGAAGACCAGGTCGGCCGGGAAGTGCTCCGCGTCGTAGCGCACGTGCAGTCGCGTCACGAAGGCGTTTTGCTGCCGGCCCTGGCGCGGGTCGTTGCCGCCCAGCCAGAAAACGCCAAGACTTCGCTGCTCTTCCTGGGACAGGGGGTCGGCGGCGCACGGATCGCACCAGTTCATGTCCCAGGCATACTCGGTGAAAACGGTGCGCATGCTCTCCTTGCGCACCTGCTCGGAGAAGAGCGCCGAGTAGAAATCACCGAACTCGGCCTTCACGAAGACCGGCAGGTCCATGTCCGTGGCGAGCTTCACGGTGCGGTAGTTGGTGGTCTCGACCCGGCCATTGCGCGTGAGCGTATAGACGAACAGCTCCTGGGTGCCGTCGGCGTTCAGGGTACCGAGGCGGATGGGCAGCATGAATTTCGGCGACTCGTAGGCCACCTGGAGCGGCCGCAGATAGTTGAAGCCCAGCTTCGACTGCTCGGCCAGGTTCACCTTGGCTACAAAAAAGCGCATCTTCTGCTTCAGGTAGCTGTCGAGCACGGACTCGGCTCCGTCCGGCAGCCGATAGCCGTTCTCGCGCAGCCAACCGGCGAGGCCATCGCTCTGCTCCGCCGACAGGATCAGGATGTCGTACTCGCCGACGGTGTAGCGGGCCTCGATGGTGACTCCCGCGGCCCGCGCCCGCTTCGCTGCGTCGGCCGCGAACATCAGGTTCGCTCCGGAGGCACTGGGCAGGGCCATCTCCCTGTGAAGCGTCACCGCGCAGGGATCCGAATCGAAATACTCCACCAGGCGCGGCGACGTGTAGGCATCCAGGTGATCGATCACCGCGCGATCGCCCACGTGGATCTGGCCGCGCGCAACGAACGTGGGCACCGGAATCACCATGGCGAACTCTTCTGGCTCGCCCTTGAAGTCGTTGGACATGGTGATGACCGTGCGGTCGCCGTCGCGGACCAGCACCACCTGGGAGGCTTCGTTGAAGAGCTTCGTGTCGGCCTTGGCCACGTAGAAGCCGCAGAATGCGCTTGCGGGGCTGCTTGCCAGCAGCACGAAGAGCAGCAGGAAGAGGAAATGGGGGGTCGTGCGGAAGAGTCGAATCGAACTCATGGGGTTCTCCTTCTTGGATGAAGCTGCCCGAGACCACGCGTAGCGCGAGCCCGGAAAGAGTCGGTCGAGAAGCGGCACCAGGGGTGCCGCGGTGGCGAGCGACCACAGTGGTCCATTGCTGCGGTAGAGGCCGAACTGCACGAGGAGCGCACCTGCCGCGACGATCGCGGCGAAAGCCAGGCGACCCGGTCGCGAGTCGGGAATCGTCTTCGGGTCGGAGATCATGAAGAAGGCAAAGATCAAGAGGGCGCCGCTCTGGAGCCCGTGCAGGGGGATCGCCAGCGGCTCCCCCAGCCACACGGAGCGACCGATGCTGCCGGCGGCGTAGAAGGCCAGGAACGCCCAGGTGACATCGCTGCGCGCCGAGCCGTGCAGCACCAGCATCCCGAGCCCCGCCACCGCGAACCCGAACAGCGCCGGGCTGCCCCACTGGCCGGCCGAAACCCAGACGGCGCCGCTGCCCCCCGTGACGGCCATCATCACCACCAGGGCCAGGCACGTGGGGTTGAAGACGTGCTTGCCGTCGCGGCGGATCGCGAACTTGCTGGCGATGGCGAGGGTGGCGCCGGCGAGGGCCAGGGGCAGGGAATCCGTGCGCATCAGGAGCGACAGGGAGAGCCCCGAGATCAGGGCGCTCTTCGGGTCGAAGCGCGGGAGGCGAGCGATGCGGCTGCACACGAGTTGCGCAACCAGGGCCGTGGCCACTACCGCCAGTGTGCGACCTGCGCTCACCTCGAAGTCGAGGCAGAACCCCCCGTACGCCAGCAGGCTCGAGAGGACCGCAATCTGGTAGGGGCGGGGATCTTTGTTTGCCATCTCCCGGTAGGTCTCCCGGGAGTCGGAAATCGGATCACGCGCGGAGAAGTTCTACCGGGTTCGGCTAAGCTCCCGGGCCGGGGAGGAGCCGTGATGGACATCCGGATGGAGCGGGTCGGCGATGGCGAATTCCGCGTCACCGTGATGGAGGGCAGGACCCGCTCCTCGCATCAGGTGCGCGTCAGTCCCGAAGAACAGACGCGCTTCGGCGGCCAGTCGACTCCCGAGCAGCTCGTGGAAGAGTCCTTTCGTTTCCTGCTGGAACGCGAGGCCAAGGAAGCCATCCTGCAGAGCTTCGACCTGTCCGTCATCGAACGCTACTTCCCTGAGTTCGGCGAAGAAATCAAGAAGCGGCTGGGCTAGGGGCGGGGTTCAGACGTTCGCTCGCGTCATCTCTGCGGGCGCAGCGCAGCCCACGCAAATGCATGGCTAGAGCTCGCCGTCTTCGTAGACGACCACACCCAGGTTCTTGTTGGCCAGGGTGACGCCGATCTTGAGCGTGCCTTCCACGCGAATCTCTTCGCCCTGGAACGGGACGCGGCCATGGGGCTTTACCCAGACCCGCCCGGTGCCGTCGTCCAGCCGCACCAGGCTCTGACCGATCACCGGGATCGCCCACGTCTGCGTTACCACGCCCTCGACCGTCACCCGCTGCTCGTTGTAGCGGCCCGGGTCGGACGCCAGCTCCTGGATGCGCATGCGTGAGCTGCAGCCCCAGGCCGCGGCCAACGCAAGCACCACGCAGATCAGAACGCGAAGCGCGCGAAACCTCGTCGCGTTCGCCATCACGGGCTACCTCCTCAGAAGGGCCACACGGTCGACTGGACCATGTAGTCGTGAACCGCCAGGTGCAGGCCCAGGAGCATCGCGCCCATCAGCACGACACCGGTGACCACGGTAACGGCGAGCACCCATCGCTCGCCGCGGCTCGCGCGGTGCGCGACCACTTCTTCAAACACTTCGCTGGACATCGCGTCCGTACCCCCTCACGCGCGCTGCGCGATCGTTCGAGTGGAGTCGAATGCGCCCGGTGCGGGCGCGCTTCCTCTCCTCGGAATCGGGGGCGAATTCTTGAGCCCTATCAGGGAAATTCTTGAGCCCTATCAGTCAGATAGGGTGTCGGCGGCGTGAGATAGGGTGTCGGCGGGCATTTCCGGGGGCGCCAGACGCACCAGCGCGTCGTCGGGAGCCAACAGCCGTGCCTCGGCCCAGGCCAGCACCTCGGCCTCCTGGCTGAACAGGATCACCTGGCGCTCGCGGCTCACGGCGTGCAACAGGTCGAGCACGGCCTCGGTGCGGGCCGCATCGGTCTGCACGGTCACGTCGTCCAGCAGCAGTGGGCACGACTCGCCCGCAGCCGTCAGGTGGGAGGCCAGCGCCATCCGCAGCAGCAGGTAGATCTGCTCGGCCGTTCCGTGGGAGAGACGCGCCGCAGGGCGCCAAGCGCCAGTCGCCTCGCATACCCGCACCTCCAGGGTGGCCGGGTCGAGGGTGATGTCCTGGTAGCGCGAGCCCGTCACCCGGGGCAGCCAAGCCCGCAGGGTGTCGGCCAGCACGGGCGCGATGCTGCGATAGACGCGCTCCTGGGCCGACACCAGGTACCCGCGCGTTCGCGCCAGGGTCTGACTCAAGGTCTCGATCCGGCTGAGTTCGGCCCGCGCCGCCTCGAGCGCCTCCTCCGCCTCGGGCACCCCCTGGAGCTGTAGCGTGCGCACATCGGTCTGGCCGCGCAGGCGTTGTGCTTCCTGCGAGGTTTCGCGCTCCTCACGTTCGAGCCGCAAAAGCTGTGCGGTCGGGTCGTCTTCGAGCATCACGTCCGGCTCTGGCGTTCCCAGCTCGCGACACAGCTGCTCGGCCCGCTGCTCGGCGCGCTCGGTCGCGTCCTCGAACTCCGGCAAGCTGCTGTCCCCGAGCAGTTGATCGAGCTCGGCGTACTCTCTCACCGCGGCGCCATGGGCCTCGAGTGCCAGGCGGCGCGCCTGGATCCAGCCGACCAGGCCGAGCACGCGAGTCTCGTCCGTGTCCTCCGCCGCCCCGCAGCGCTCGGCGCATTCGCGAAGGCCACGGCGCGCCGAATCGATGGCGAGCTCGGCCTCGGCCAACGAGGCCTCGCTGGCCTCGCGGGCGGCCAGCTGATCCTCGAGCCCCGACCGCCGCGCTGCGGCATGGGAGAGACCCGCCCGCCGTTGGCACTCGCGGCGGTAGTCGCTGAGTTCGGCTTCCGCGGGGCCCTGCACGCACACCCCCCGGGCACCCAGGGCCTCGACCGCGCGGTTTTCGGCCCGGGCGAGGCGCTGGCAGAGCTCCCCGTGGCGCACCTCCCATTCGTCGAGGCGACGGGTTGCGGCGGCGGCGGCCACCTCTTCGTCGGCCCGCGTCCGAAGCGCCGCCGGATCCGTCGGTACTCCCAGGGACTCGGCGCGCTCGCGCGCCCGGTCGCGACGCTGGCGCGCAACGCGGGCCAGGTGCTGCTCCGACGCCAGCGCCACCTCGACCCGGCGAAGCTCGCTGCGCGCGCCCGGCGGTAGGCCGTCGTCGCGGCGCACTCCGAACCACGTGAGCACCGCCAGACCGCAAGCACACAGCGGGGCCCCGACGATCGCCGGCCCCCACAACACACCCGCCCCACCCGCCAGGGCCAGCAACGCGCCGATGCCCATGGCCACGCGCCGCCGCGTCTCGAGCGACCTCACCCGGTCGCGTGCCTGATCGACCCGATCCGCAAGGCCCGGGTCCAGCTCCGGCTCCACCTGGGCGAGGGTGTGGGCCAGCTCGCGAAGCTCGTCCACGCTGAGCCCGGCTACCGGGTCGGCGGCGGGAGCCTCGGGTCTCGTGGCCCGATGCAGCTCCACGGCAGTTCGCGCCCCGTGCAACTCCTGGGCGGCGAGGTTCACGCTCTCGTGAACGTCGAGATCCCCGTCCGGCACCACCGGCAGGCCGGCGATTTCCCGACGCAGCTCCTCCGCTGAGAGTCCGCCGGGGCGGCGCAGCTCGGGGCGGTTCTCCCAGGCCGAGAGCGCCGCCGACACGCGTTGCGCCAGGGTGTCGTCGTCAAGCGGCGCCTGGGGGCGCCCCTCGGGAAAGCGCTTGGCCAGCGAGCGCACCCGCTCCAGGCGCGCTCGGCCGCCGCGCGCTTCACCAGCGGCCAGGGCCGCGCGCACCGCCAGCAGGCGCCGGGATGCGCCCTCCACGGCGGCCGCGGCCTCGTCGGCGGCGGCCGCCAACCGGAGGTAGTTCTCGTGATCTGCGGTCGCCCGGTCGCGACTCCGCTCCGCCGCCTCCACCGCCTCGAGTGCGCGGCGCAGGGGCTTGGTGGCGCCGGCGCGATTTACGCCCACGTGTTCGCTCAGATAGGCGTCGATGCGGTTCAGGGCGGCGCCCGCGGTCTCGTCGCGCCCGGCCGTGGCGGCCGCGCGTTGCAGGTGTTCCTGCAAGCGGTCCGGATCCTCGAGCACCCCGAGCACGTCGGTCTGGCGCACGCAGGCGGTGGCCAGGAAGGTGCGTCGATCGAGGCCCAGGAACTTCGCCCCGTCCGGCGTGCCGTCGTTCATGATCTCCGCGGATACGTCGCGCCCAAGAGCGAGATCCGTGGCACTGCAATCCACCATGCCGTCCAGGTCGTGGCGCAGGCCGATGCGCCGGCCGTCTGCCAGCGCAATCTCCACCGCCACCTGCCAGTCTTCGCGACTCCAGGGACGACGGCTTTCCTCGAAGTCGCGCTCTTCTTTCGACCGCCCCCCGCGCACGCGCCGGCGCCCGCACAGGCCCACATACAGGGCATCGTGCCAGGTGCTCTTGCCCGCCTCGTTGGCTCCGTGCACCAGGGTCAGGCCCGGCGCAAGTCGCAGCTCGGCATCCACCAGGCGCCCGAAGGCGCGCGCCTTCACGCATTCGATCCGCACCCTAGAGCGCCTCCAGGTCGTCGCGCCCCTCGAGGGCCCGCAGCCCGGTGACCAGCACCGCCCGCCGCTCCTCGTCGTTCAGATCCCCGGCGGCGCGCACGTCGCGCACGAACGCGCCGCGCACGGTGGGTTCCATCTCGATCTCGTCGTAGTCGTAGGCCACGCAGAGCTCCGCACCGGCGCGCACCGTCAGGGCTTCGAGCGCCGCGGGCGTCTCGGACAACTCGCGCGGTCGGAGGTCCACCTGGGTGGCGAGGGTCCCCACCAGCGTGACGCGTGCCAACCCCTCGAGGCTCGCGATCTGCGCGCGCAGGTGATCCCGCACGTCCTGTTGGCTCGCGCACCCCGTCAGGTCGACCGTCAGGTCGTGGATCTTCGTGAGTTGGATCACGTGGCGCTCACGGGTCACCCGGCCGTCGGACTCCACGCGAACCTCCACTGCGGCCCGCTCGCCCTGCTCCCCGAAGCCCAGGGGATCCGGGTTGCCCGGATACGTGAAGTACTCGGCGTCCCGGGGCTGGTGGTAATGGCCCAGCAGGGCGTGCTGGATGCCGGCGCGCTGGATCTGGAGAGCTGCAAAGGGGGCGTGGGGGACCTTGCCGGAACCCTGGGCGGCGAGCGACCCGTGTTCCGAACCGTGGAAGAGCGCCACGTGCACCCCGTCGCGATCCACCCGAAACCCCTCCAGGAAGCCGTCGGTGTTGGCAGGCGCCCGGTGAGCGGCGCCCCACAGGGTGAGTCCATCGGCGAGCTCCACCGGCATCAGGCGGTCCTCGCGGAAGATGTGGACGTTCTCGCTCCAGCGGTTGAGGGCGTACATGGATTCGGGCCCGAGCCAATCGTGGTTGCCCGGCGCCAGGTAGACCGGCAGTGAGCCCAGGCGCTCGAACGTGCCGCGCACGAACTCGCTCGTGTCGGGTGTGAAGCGCTCGTGTTCGTACAGATCGCCGCCGCACACCAGCGCGTCCACGCCCAGGCGCATCGCCAGCTCGGCCACCGATGCCAGGGTCTCGCGCAGGCGCTGTCGCCAGGCGGAGGCCGCCCGTGGCCCCGCCCAGGCAAACGGTGCGTCCAGATGAAGATCCGAGAAGAGAAGCAGCCTCACCCCGGGCGCATGATACCGCGCCGTCGGGCGGAGATCCCACGACTGTGCGAGACATGCCGTCGGTGCTACACGAAACCCCACGGGTCTGCGGCAGATCCGGCGGGTCAGGCTCGCGTTCGCAATCGCGTATCCGAGCGCGCAGCTGACGGAAACGACGCAAGGAGACTGCGAATGGCGATCGAACGGGTCTTCGATCTGTGTACCTGGGGCATTCTCCCCTTCTGGGTGTTGCTGGCCGTCTCCCCACACGGCCTCTGGACCCGACGCCTGCTGCACTCCGGGCTGGCCCCGGCCGCCTTTGCAACCGTCTACACCGGGGCGCTGGCCCTGGGGTTGGGCACTGCCGAGGGAGGCAGCTTCTTCAGCCTGAACGGCGTAATGGCGCTCTTCCAGGCTCCGTTGCTCGCACTGACGGGCTGGGTCCACTATCTGGTCTTCGATCTCTTCATCGGCGCATGGGAGGTACGCGAGGCCCGGCGTTGCGGGATCCGCCACGCCTTCGCGCTGCCGTGCCTGTTCCTCACCCTGATGGCCGGCCCACTGGGCCTGCTGGCGTTCTTCGCCCTGCGCCTGGGAGTGGGTGGCGGCACGCCCCTCGAAGAGGGAAGCGCCTAGGGCGGGTCGAGACGCGCCCCCGTGCGGCCACGGCTGCGGTGAGCGAGCCTGCCGGGGTGCCCTCCTGGATGCCCGGGCTGCTGTACGGCGTATTCGCCACCCACCTTCCCTTCTTCGCCTGGCGTTGGGGGCGCAGCGGCGAACTTCGCCACGCGGCCACGAGCCTCACGTTCGCGCTCCTGGTGGTGACGTACTCCCTGCGCGTATTCGCGCCCGGGTTCGAGCATGCCGGAACGCCGCTGTACGCCTGGGTGCGGATCCCCGCCTGGGGCTCTGCCGCCGTCAGCATCGCCCTGTTGGTGCGACACGCGTTGGGCCTGCGGCGAGAAGGCTAGGTAGCGGGACCGACCACGATCTTGCAGATGGCGTCGTCCATCACCTCGTTGCAGCTCTCGACGGCCAGGCGGCGGTCGTCGCCCTCCGGATTGCGCTCGATGCAGGCATCGACACACTCGCGGGACTGAAGGACGTTGTCCCCGTGGAATTGATCACAGATCCACCAGCACTCCCTCGCCCGCCCGGTGGCGGCCTGCGCCATGTCGGAGTCGGGGACCTGGAAGGCGATCTCCAAGGGGATGCTCCCCACCTCCGGCGTCAGCTGGATCAGGTTGACTCCCGCGGCGAACAGAACCACCAGCGAGCCGGCGACGCCCATGCCAGCGTGGCGGCTCCAGGCGAGACGATTGCGCGGGGTCCCGCTCAAGCGACTCAGCAGCCCTGGCCGCTCGGAGACGAACAGGCGCGGCAGCGCCGGCTCGGTCGGCGGCGACAGGGCTTCCGCCGCAACGCGCTTGCGCTCCGCGGTCCGCGCCTCGCGAATCAATTCGCCACTCGAACACTCGGCGCAGACCTTCAGGCGGTTGCTGTGGCGCCAATAGCAGTACACGATGCCAGGAACGATCCCGGCCAACCAGAGCAGAAGCTCCTTCCGATCCGAACCCTCGATGATCGTATCCGGCTCTCCCGTGTGGAAGCACTCGGTACACATCATGCGAACGCCCATGCCGTCGGTCTCCGGAGTCGTCGGTATCCGGAGCTTCTCATCGGCATGGGGGCGCCATTTCTTGGGGGATGGCGACGCACGCGACGTGCCTCTGTGTTGCACGAAAGTTGCGCATGGGTGAATCGGAGTTGCCGGCGAGTTGCCTGCAAGTTGCCGGAGACTTGCCGGATCCAGGAGGGAGGGTCGGAAACGCGGTCCGCTACGGGAGCGCGGCTTCGACCGGATCGCGGTTCACTGCGCCGGCCGCCCGCCGGTTCGTGCGACGCGCGCGTCGGCGCTGGCCTGGATGTTCTCGGTCACGTCCACGAATTCGTAGGGGTGCCGGGCGGTGGAGAAGAAGCTGCGGTCTTCCAGCAGGCCCAGGTCGGTATCGAAGTAGCGATCCAGAACCAGGCGAAACGCGTTCACCGGACTGATCCCTGGATACAGGGCGTCGTTGTCACCGCCGGGAAGATGGTAGGCGCTCAGGATCCCCATGGCCTCCCAGTGGTCGGTGGCGTCCGAATCGTTCCACACCAGGTTGGATCGCGGCCCGTGATCCCCGGTCAAGAGGATGATCGGGGGCTGCGGTGAATTCGCCAGGATGGCGTCGATGGTCTGGCGCAACTCGCGGTTCAGGAACACCACCTGATCCCGATAGCGCGCCCGATACTGGCGCGGCGTGAGCCCCCCCTCCCCGATCAACCAGTTGCCGTCGTGGTCGTGGAAGCGCTTGCCCGGATAGCGATTCTCGCCCGCCGGGCCGAATACGAAGGGCGGGTGCGGCGTCTCGATGTGGGCGATGGCGAACAGCGGCGATCGCGCCCGCTCGGGAACGCCTCCCAGTTGGTTCAGGGTGAAGCGGATACGCTCGCGGAATACGTCGAAGGCGCGCCGTGCATCCCTCTCGGATCGCAAGCTGGCCAGCGGAGTGGTGTTGGCCAGCTGGTTCCGGAAGTCGTCGATGGCCTCCGCCGGCCCGAGCACCACGTCGGCCGTCTCGATGCGCGCCGCGGGATATCCGGTGGCGAAGGCCACGGTGGTGTAGCCGCGCTCCGTCAGGAAGCGCCGCAGCCAGCTGTTCTCGATCAGGTCGTGCAGCGGGCGGTGGTCGTCGCTATCGGAACCGAGCTGCTCCACCAGGGCATCCAGATAATCCAGGTTCAGCATCGAAGCCAGCGAGAGGTCCGTCTGGCCGTAGTTCGACGACGCCCGATCCGCGACCCGGAAGCCCCTGCGACCGAGGAAGTCGACGAATGCGGCGTTGTCGTGGCCGTAGATCGACTCGAGCACGTCGGCACGCGCGTAGGCGTCCACGATGATCAGATAGATGTCGGGCCGGGGAGCGCCCTCCCGGGCCGTTGGCAGCGCCGGAAGCGGACGGCCCAGGGTGGCGCGCGGCGCGCCGCGGGACTCGATTGCAGAGCTGGCGATCTGCAGGGCCGGAATGGCCACCAATACGGCGCCCATGACGTTGGCCACCCGGGTGGCGACCGCCAGCCCCGCGCGCATCCGGATCAGCAACGCGCCCCCCACCAGGCCCGACACCGCCCAGGCGACGGCGAGCGCAAGCCCCCAGCCGTCGGGGGCCGCCAGCCGCACGAAGCCCGTGGAAACGAACAGGAACGCGGCAAGGCTCACCACGAGCCCGCCGCGCTGCCAATCTGCCATGAACCACCCGAGGGCACTCCAGGCCGTGAGCGCCACGGCCGCGGCCACCAGCACGGGAATAGCCGCGTCGGCGAGCGCGAAGCGCTCCGTGCCGCGGCTGAAGGCGAAGACCACCGGCTGGATCGCGAACAGCAGCGGGTGCAGAACGATCGGACTACTTCGGAGATCCATCGGGGGGCTCATACAAGATGTAGAAGGGGGGAACGGGAGTCTTCGTCCACCCGTGCCGAGTGAGCTCTTCGGCAGCGTACGCGAAGGAACCGGCCGTGAGCCAGCGCGTATCTGCCAGGCGGGCGTCGAAGTGGCCGGATCTCTTCGCGACGGGGGAAGGCGGCATCACCGGGAGACGGTCGTGCACCCCCACAAGGACCCCGCAGGCTTCGTAACGCTCCACCAGCTGGAGCAGCCGATCCACGTGCCGGGTGTCCTGCGCGTAGCTGCGGGGGGGATCGCGAAGACCATCCGGGCGGAGCGCCAGATGAGCGGCCAGAGCCCACTGGGTGGCCGAGTCGCCCAGGATGCGACAGGACCTCCCGAACTGGCGATGCTCTTGCAGCCACCGGGCCGTTTCGTCCAGGAACAACAGTTCCCGTTCCTCGGGCGCCCGATGGAACGCGAACCAGCCGCGCCCCCGCCAGGGATACGATGCGGGGATGGCGAAGACCAGCACCGCCAGGCCAGCGGCCGCGAGCCCGATCCAGCGCTCGCGCGATCGACCCAGAGCACGGGCGATCCCGATGCCGAGATCGCGGATGCCCACCACCAACATGAAGCTCAATGGGAAGGCATAGAGAATGCGATACGACACGCTCCCGGTCCGGATCATGGCCGCGAAGGCAAGCGCGGTCGGGGGAAACAGCAGAAACAGGGTGGGCATCAGGGTCAGCGCAGCCAGCCGCGGATGACGCCTTCGCAGCCACACCGCAAGGCCCAGCGACAGGAGCCCGTGCAGACCGTAGGTCTCGAGAAACGTGTGTCGTTGCCAGACGGCGAATCCACCGACGTACGACACCTGCGACCAGAACACGTGATCGTAGAGGTGGGGCGCGAAACGCCTGGCGAATCCCCCGGCCGCCAGGCACAACAGCACGATTCCCAGCAGCCTGCGGTTCGCCGCGGGCCGGGCGGTGGGCGCCAGCGCCCGATACCAGGCGACTCCCAGCAGCGACCCCATGCCGATGAGGCTGAAGAGCACCTCCTGCTCGTGATTGGCCCAGGCGAGCGTCAGCAACGGGGGTATCGCGGCCGCCGCGCGAGCATTTCCGCGGTCGAGAAAATCGATCCCGCACACCAGGATGCGCAGGAACGCGGCGTAGGCCAGGGGAGTCGACGAAAGCGCGTAGTAGCGCATCCCGAACACGTTGGTGCCGAAGAGCAATACGAAGCCAACCACCTGCAGCATCGAAAGGGCCCGGTCGAATCCCAGGCGACGCGACAGCGCATAGACCTGGGAGGCGACGAGCATCTGCCAGAAGGCGGCGTAGAAATCGAGAGCCACCCGACGGCCTTCGATCGGCAGCCACTTCACCAGCGTGTAGCCCCAGAAGTAGGCGAACTTGTGGCGTTGCGGTCCGTCGGCCACGAAATCGGTGGCGGACCACTGGAACAGTCGCCGCAGGTGTTCCCAGGGATCCGCCGGATATTCCAGATAGGCGCCCGGCAGCAGGAAGATCCCCAGGAGGATCGACCAGAACACCAGATCCGGGAGTCGCAAGCGATGGCGTTGGGTGGCCGCATAGACCGTGAACAGTCCGAGATTCACGGCGTGCAGCGCGACGAAGAGCCCCGTCAGGATTCGAACGGGGATGCCCGCGACCCAGGCGAACGCGTAGAGCGCCAGGTAGGGCAGGAAGAAGAAGCACCCGTTTCCGAACGACAGTTCGGCGAGGGCGACCAGCGCGCGCACCCCGCGAGGATAGCGGCGCGCGAGGCCGGGCAGGGATGCCGTCAGGGATACTCCGGATGAACGGTGATCTGCACGCACGCGATATTCGAGGCCAGCTCGGCGAACTGCTCCTCGCTGAGTGAGTCACCCTTCTGGTATTCGATGCCGAACTGACCGGCCATCCAGGGCAGGCGCCGCAGGGTTCGTTCGGCCTTCTGGCGGAACTCCGGAGTATGGGTGGGGATCACCTGAGCCGTAGCGCTTCGGGTGCAACCGCGCAGCCGGAGCTCGACGGGGCCGGGTTCGCGGTAGTTCTTCCACCACTGCTTTCGGGCCGCGTAGGACACCATCACGGTCAGCACGTCGCCGTCGCGCTGGTAGCCCACCGGGATCGTGAAGCGTCGACCCGAATGCCGACCGGTGAAGGTGAGCAGCATCAGGCCGCCGCTGGCGAGCCCGTGCAGGGGCGAGCGCAACACGAGCGCAACCAGCGGATTCAGGCGCGAGAAGATCGAGTCGAGCGAAACAGGGGGCATCGCGTGCCGCCCATGCTAATGGAAGGAAGGGCGTTCGCCCAAGGGATCGCGGTCAGACCCGGATCTCGAGAATCCCGTTTTCGACGCGCACCGGGTAGGTGGCCACCGGCGACCCGAAGCGCAGGCACTCGCCGGTCTTCACGTCGAACTCCCAGAAGTGGAGGGGACACACCAGGCAGCCGTTCCGGATGCGGCCGTAGCCGAGGCTCGCTCCGGCGTGGGGGCAGGCGTCGTCCACGGCGAAGAAGGCCCCTCGCGCGCGCCCCACCGCCAGGGTGCGATCGCCGACCTTCACTACCCGCACCCGGTCGGGTGCAAACTGGGAGGCGGCGCCCACCGGATGCCAGCATTCGTCTTCGCATTCCATGGCTTCCGAAACGGCAAAACGAGCCGAGAGGTTGAGAAGCGCAGGGAACCAACGTGGGGTCGTCAATCGTTCGCGAGACCCAGCTCCTCGAGTGCGCGCACGAGATCCGGGCCGTGACTCGCAGGCTCCACGTCCTTGTCGATGCGGCGGACCACGCCATCGCCGTCGATGAAGAAGGTCCACCTCATCGTGTACTTGCCGTTCGGCGCCAGCACACCGTAGGCCCGGGCAGTGTCCACATCGGCGGTGAGCAGCGGAAACGCCGCACCGATCGACGCCGCAAACTCCCGATTCCGCTCGGGCGGATCCAGACTCAGCATGAAATAGGCCGCGCCGGTGGCGGCAAGCGGCTTCTCGCTGTCCCGCAGCGAGGTGAGCTCGGCCGTTCAGCCCGGGGTAAAGGCCTTCGGAAAGAAGGCCAGCACGATGCCACGGCTTCCGCCCTGGTTCAGCAGGTCGGCGAGCCGGTAGCGGCGCCCATCGGAACCGGCCAGGGAGAAGGCGGGGGCCCGGTCTCCAACGGCCAGTTCCGCCGTTGCCGCCGCCGTTGCCGCCGCCATTGCCGGCGACGCCAGCGCGAACACGAGCGACGCCGCCCACAGGGTTCGCAGGGTTTTCATCGACATCCATTATACCCGCCTGGGTTATGATGCCCGCGCCATCCAGGAGGAAGCCATGAGCGATTCCCAGCGTCTCTCGGATCCCAAGCCTCTTTTGAACAAGACGGCTCTTTTGAACAAGACGGCCGTGGTGACCGGCGCGTCCAGCGGCATCGGACGCGCCATCGGCGAAACACTCGGCGCCGCCGGCGCGCACGTCTACCTGACCGGGCGCACCCAGGCGAGCCTTGCGGCCTCAGCCAAGACCATCGGCGAGAGCGGCGGCGAAGCGAGCTTCGAGGCCTTCGATGTGCGCGAGAGCGGCAGACTGGAAGACTTCATCCAGCGCGCCCAGCGCGAAACCGGTGGCCTGCATGTGATGGTGAACAACGCCGGCCTCTCCCACCCGGGCAACATCGTCGACGGCAACCCGGCGCACTGGAGCGAAATGCTCGACGTGAACGTGCTCGCCCTGCTGGTGGGTACGCGCGCCGCCATCCGAGCCATGCGCGCCTCGAACTCCTCGGGCCACGTGGTGAACGTCTCGTCCATTGCCGGAAGCCTGGAGGGACGCGGCGTGTACGGCGCGACCAAGGCCGCCGTCGACAATCTGGCCAGCAGCCTCTACCAGGAGCTGGGCGATGATCCCATCCGGATCGTGAACATCCGCCCGGGCGCCGTGGCTACGAGCTTCGCTCGCAATTACGACCCGGCGTTCGTGAAGGGAGTGGCGAAGAGCATGGGCCTCGACGTCGACGTGAAGCCGGGCGAGCAGTGGCCCGACGAGCTGGTGACCAGGGTGGAGGCGGCGGCCCGCAAGACCTTCGTCGCTGCCGGCGACGTGGCACAGGCGGTGCTGTTCGCGGTGACGCAACCGATCCACGTGGACATCGCCGACATCAAGATCCGCCCGGCAAAGCCCCTCTCGTTCTAGCCCCTCCGAGAGCCGGCACGCGTGCTTCCGGGGATTGCGAAGGCCTGATCCGTGGCGAATCCCGACTCGAGCGAGCGACGCATCCGGCTCGGCGTGTCGTCATGCCTGCTGGGCGAGAAGGTGCGCTACGACGGAGGGCACAAGCGCGATCGCTTCTTGAGCGACGGCTTCTTGAGCGACGAGTTGGGCGCCCTCATCGAGTGGGTGCCCGTGTGTCCCGAAGTCGAAGCGGGGATGGGAGTTCCGCGCCCACCCGTGCGCCTGGTTCGCCGCGGAAACTCGGTGGCGATGCTCGAGGTGGAATCTGGGCGCGACCACACCCGGACCCTCAAGCGGTTCGCCCTGCGGCGGGTGCGTGAGCTTCGGGCCCTCGACCTGTGCGGCTACGTCCTGAAGAGCGACTCTCCCAGCTGCGGATTCGAGGGTGTAAAGGTCCATGACGAGAAGGGAGAGTTCCGGCGCGAGGGGGTGGGACTCTACGCTGCGGCCCTTCGGGAGGTCTACCCGCACCTGCCCGTCGAGGACGAGGGGCGTCTTCACGATCCGGCCGTGCGCGAGAACTTCGTCGCGCGAATCCTCGCCTACCGCGAGCTGCGGGACTAGCGGCAGAGGGACTCGCAGGGCACGCCGTCCCCATCGCCGTCGAGGCTCGCGAGGCCGCACTCGCGGTGGAAGAAGCGCGCCTCCTCACAGCTGGTCATCTCGCCACAGGTTCGTTTGTCCCGGCAGCGCGGGTCGGTCGAGGTGGATCGTGGCGTGCCTTTGCGCCGGTCTCGTCGCCACACCCAGGGCGCGTCGCGTTGCTCCTCGGGCAGCGACCAGAGTCCGGCCCGGTTGGCGCGGGCCTCTTCTTCCAGATCGATGATGTCCGTTGAGCGCGCATAGCGAGTGTAGGCCCAGGCGTATCCCTGGCGCACCATCTCGGAGTTCACGTGCACGCCATCCGCGTATACCTCGCCCACGCTGCGGCCGTAATCGTCGCTGTCGATCACCCGGACCGTCACCGTCCGGCCATAGGCGAGATCCGACAGCGCCTGCTTCGAACGACTTCCAAAGGGCTGCGCGCGTTCGGGCGCATCGATCTGCGCGAGCCGGATCTTTCGCGTCTCACTCCCCACGAGCAGCGTCAGGGTATCGCCGTCGGTGACGCCGACCACGCGACCTTCCAGCGTCTCGCCGAGCGACGGCACCGCGCCCATCGAGCAGGCGAGCCCGAATGTGATGACCCACGCGGTGCGCCTCACCACAGGCTCAATTGCCGAACCCGCTCGTCTACCGCTAGCGGCAATGAGCGCAGCCATTCGACGTAGTCGGCGGGCAGACCGTGGTAGCGCGCACCGGTGAGGAGCAGGCCCAGATAGCGGCGCGAGGGCTTGCGACCCGGCTGGCCGTGGGCGGAGTGGTACGTGAACGCTGGTAGCAATCCTGCCTCGGTCGTCACCTTCACGGGCAGCCGGATGTAGCTACCGCGCGGGACGCCCTCGGTGCGATCCAGGTGATTGCACGCGGCCGCATCGAGCCGGTACGCCACACCCCAGATCCGCGCGCCCTCCTTCGGGCGCACGTTCGCCACCCCTCGCTCCCCGGGGCCCACCGGCAGGTCGAAGCAGAGTTCGAAGGCATCCAGCCGACCCGCCCGAGCCTCCTGCGGGCGCATCCCGCGACGCCCGAGAAACGTGCCCGGGTCCAGGTTGCTGCCGTACGCGAAGTACCAGAGGTCGGCGGCATCCACGCTGGCAGTCTATCCCTGCAGAAGACGAGGCCCCTCAACCAGCGGCAACACGACGGCAGGTCGGGCCGTTGGAACCTCACGGCTGCGTCGTCCGAAGGCCCTGGCTCTCCAGAAGGCCGGGAGGGGCCACCCCTCTTGTCATGGGATCCCCGTGGGGGCCTCCAGTGTGAATCCCGCTCGGGTGCGGCCACGCCTGGGTCGATAAGGGTGTGTCGTAACTCACCCAGAGACCTCTCATGGCCCCTCCCACCCACAGATCCCGCCGCCGCGCCCTGTTCGAGACGCTGGAAGAGCGTGTCCTGTACTCGGCCGACCCGATCCCGCTGATGGATCCGGGGCTGGCGGAGAGTGCCGATCCGTACCCCGAGGCCCCTTACAGCGATGTGCTGGATCGCGAGACGGCAGTGGCCCTCGAGATCGCGGTGGTGCGTCGCGAAGTGGTGTTCGTGGACACCGGCACCGAGGGCTACCAGGATCTGGTCGATGACTTGTACGACTCCGATTCCCAGGCGCGCTCGCTGCAGGTGGTGCTTCTGGATGCGGAACGCGACGGCATCGCCCAGATCACCGAAGCCCTCCAGGCTTTCCACGACCTGGACGCGATCCACATCGTCTCCCACGGCTCCCCCGGCTCGCTGACGCTGGGTAGCTCCCAACTCGACGCCGACAACCTGGAGAGCCACGCCAGCGCCGTCGCCAGCTGGGGCGACGCCCTGGCGGGCAACGCAGACCTGGTGATCTACGGCTGCGACCTTGCGGCAAGCGCGGCAGGGCAGGATTTCGTGGAAGCGCTGGCAGAACTCACCGGCGCGGACGTGGCGGCCAGCACCGACCCCACCGGAAGCGCCCTGCTCGGTGGCGACTGGGAGCTCGAGTTCCGGATCGGCGCGATCGAGGCCGCGGGCGCCTTCAGCGAGGAGCTGCAGGCCAACTGGGACCAGGTGCTGCCCACTACCTCGATCCTGTCCGCCAGCACCGTCGACGTCGATCTGGACGGCATGATCGACCACATCAAGATCGAGACCGACGGCAAGCTCAACGACAACTTCAACAACCTGCAGATCGACGTCGCCGGCTACACCGTGAACGGCTACGTCACCAGCCTGGGCAATCAGGGTCAGAAGGACGAATTCTTCTACCTCGCGGTCGCAGAGTCGGCGGGAACCGGCGACACCCCCCAGATCACGGTGATCGACAGCGGGGATCTCAAATCCGGGAAAGATTCCCTCGAGGTCGGCGTCAAGCTCGCCGCCGTGGACGGAGCCGCGCCCGTCATCCTGTCGCTCGGAACCGCCGACCTGGACAGCGATGGCTTCATCGACGCCATCAAGGTGACCTTCTCGGAGAAGATCGATGACGCGAGCATCCAGATCAGCGAATGGGACGTCGCCGGAGTCGGTGGGGAGAATTTCGACCCCAAGGCGGGTGGCGACCAGGCGGACAACAATTTCATCTACCTCGGATTCGACGACGGCATCTACGATACAGCCGCCACTCCCGACGTCACCTACGGCTCCTCGGGCGACACGATCGGAAACGCTTCCCTGGGCTGGTGGGACGCCGCCTGGCGGGACCGCATCCAGATCCGATTCGAGAGCGGCGTCAAGACCGACCTGACCGACTTCCCCATGCTGGTGACGCTCGACGCCAGCAACATCGACTTCGCGAAGATCAAACCCAATGGCGACGACGTTCGATTCATCGACTCCGTCACCGGAAACAGGCTCGAGTACGAAATCGAGCAATGGGACGACGCGACCGAAACCGCCACCCTCTGGGTGCGCGTCCCCCAGGTGGACGGCGACAGCGACGCCGACCGCGTCTGGCTCTACTACAACAACCCGGACGCCAGCTACGAGCAGACGCTCGCCGACGAGGAAGCGGTCTGGAGCAGCTTCCACACGGTGCTGCACCTGGACGACGATCCGGGGCCGGGAGGCACCGGTGACATCCTGGATTCCAGCGCATCCCACAATCACGGCACCGCCGTGGCCTCCATGGGTCCGGAAGACCTGATCAACGGCCAGGTCGGCAAGGCTCTCGAATTCGACGGAATCGACGATTCCATCAGCTTCGACGCCACCGACTTCGGAGACGCCTTCACCATCGACGTCTGGGTCCAGCCGTCATCCTCGGGCTCCGGGATCCAGACCATCCTCGCCAACTCCCCGAGCGGGCCAGAGAGCGACGGATTCCGGCTCTACCTCACCAGCGATGGCAGCATCATCTTCGAAACCGGCAACGGCCTGACGAGCAATTCCGCCACCAGCAACGTCGGCGTCATCAACCAGAACCAGTGGAATCACATCACGGTGAAGGTCGACCGGCTCCTCGGCAAGGCCAACATCTACCACGGCGGCACGAACGTCACGTTCGATGACCTCATCCTCAGCGACTTCGCAGTCGACAGCGACTGGAAGCTCGGCACGACGACCAGCCAGGACTTCTCCTTCCAAGGCGCCATCGACGAGCTCCAGATCTCGAAATCCATTCGAGTCAATGACGCCGATTGGAACGCGGCGCACCACCTGTCCACGACGGGCGCGTTGGTGGACATTGTCGATGCCCAGGCGATCGTGGCCACGGCAGACACCGCCGCGCCGGTCCTGCTGTCTGCCGAAACCCTGGACCAAAACCATGGTGACAGTATCGACGCCCTGCGTCTGACCTTCTCCGAGGCCATCGACGACGCCTCGGTCGACATCAACGACTTCAACATCTCCCTGGTCTCGAACCTGGCCTTCGCGCCCCTGACCTTCGGCGACGTGGCCGACAACGACCAGATCTACCTCACCTTCGACGACGGCCTCCTCCACACGGGTGTGACGCCGAGCGTCGAATACGTACAGGGAACCCTGCAGGATCGGGCCGCCAACCCGATGGCGGACGTGGCGCCCTTCGTCTCCACCGACAAGGCGGCCCCGGTGCTGCTGGGCGCGGGCACCTCGGACCTCGGGGCCCCCGGCCTGTTCAATGCCGTGGGCGACCAGCTCCGCCTCATCTTCTCCGAGACCATCGTGGCCGCACCCAGCGAGTTCGACTCGGAATTCAACTTCCAGTTCGGCGGGACGGTGACCGACGGCGACAACTTCGCCACCGAGATCGGCGGCGACCTCGCCATCGACCTGATTACCTCCGGCGTCGCCCCCAACGACACGATCCGCTACACCATGACGCCCGGCGACACTCCGAACGTCGACGTCGTCAACCTGGGTGGCACCACCATCGTGGTAAACCCCACGGGCATCGTGCCCGACTCCATCGAGGACCTGGCGGGCAATGATCTGATCGCGGGCACGGTGGTGGGCACGCTCGGCGACCTGGATCCCGCCCCCAACCTGGTCGCCGAGAACGCAGCGAACGACACCGTCGTGGGCATCACGGCATTCGCCAGCGACCCGAATGATCTGGTGGGATATTTCCTGGACGTCGACGCCGGGGGACGCTTCAAAATCGATCCCCTCACCGGTGTGGTGACCGTGGCCAACGGCAGCCTCCTCGACTTCGAGATGAACGAGAGCCACTCGATCACGGTTCGCGCCCAGAGCGCGGACACCAGCAGCACGACTCGCAGCTTCGAGATCCAGCTCACAGACGTGAATGAATACTCCATCACACCGGTCGGCGATACCGACAACGCGTCCAACCAGGTGGTGGAAAGCGCCGCCACGGGCACCTACGTAGGAATCACGGCTGCCGCGATTGACGGCGACTCCAGCGACACCGTCACCTACTCGCTGGACGACGACGCCGGGGGTCGCTTCCGGATCGATCCGGCCACGGGTGCGGTATCCGTCGCCAACGGCGCGCTGATCGACTTCGAAACGGACCTGAGCCACGACATCACCGTCCGCGCCACCAGTTCCGACACCTCGTCCAACACGGCGGTGATCAGCATCGGCGTGGTCAATGGCAACGACTTCTCCATCGGGCCCGTCACCGACAGCGACGCCGCTCCCAACGAGGTGATCGAGAACGCAGCATCCGGCACCCTCGTCGGGGTCACGGCGCTCGCCAGCGATGGCGATGACGGCGTTTCCTACTCGCTCGACGACGACGCCGGCGGCCGCTTCGAGATCGATCCCGTAACCGGCGTCGTGCGCGTGGCCAACGGAAGTCTTCTCGCCGCCGAAACCGCCACCAATCACAGTATCGTCGCCCGGGCGACCAGCGATGACGGTTCCTGGACCGCCAGGGCCATCAGCATCAACGTGATCGACGTCGACGAACTACCCGTGGCGAATGCCGGGGGGCCCTACAACATCACCGAAGGCGATCCTGTCACCCTGAACGCGTCGGCGTCGACCGATCCGGAGGGTGTTGCGCTCAGCTACCGCTGGGACATCGACAACGATCTCGACTACGACGAGAACGTCACCGGGGTGTCCCCCACGCTCACCTGGGCACAGCTACAGGCCCTGGGGATCAAGGACGACGGCGCGTACACGATCACCGCGGAAGTCGACGATGGGCTCGGCGTCGATACCCAGTCCACAACCCTCAACGTCGCCAACACCCACCCGACCCTGACGACCTCGGGAAGCGGGGTCGTCGGCGCTGGCGCTCTGTATACGCTGAATCTCAGCGCCAGCGATCCCGGAGACGACACGATCACGTCCTGGACCATCAACTGGGGCGATGGCTCGATCGAAACGATCGCCGGGAACCCCTCCTCCGTCACCCATACCTACATCGGTCCAGGCTTCACGTACAACATCCTGGCGTCCGCTACGGACGAGGATGGAACCTACCTGCAGAACGACCTGGTGATCCCGAGCTTCGACGGAGACAGCATCTTCCGCTTCGAAGCCACCACCGGGAAGCTCCTGCAGGAATTCGCCACGGCCGACGGATTGGACGACCCGATTTCGGCGATCGTCGGACCAGACGGGCGCCTCTACGTCACCGGCGAGCGGTCAGACGACGTCCAGGTCTACGACACGGCAACGGGTGCCTTCATCACGACCTTCGTCTCCGACCCCGTACTGGATTCTCCGAGCGGCCTCGCTTTCGGTCCCGATGGCAACCTGTACGTGGCGAACAACGGCACGGACGAAGTGCGACGGTACGACGGAGCCACGGGCAACCTGATCGACGTCTTCGTGGCCTCCAGTGACACACCGATGAATCCCCACGGTCTCACGTTCGGTCCCGACGGAGACCTCTACGTCAGCGGCTACACAGACGACGAGGTCCTCCGCTACGACGGAACCACGGGGACTCCGATGGGCGTGTTCGTCAGCGCCGGCAGCGGCGGCCTGACGGCACCGGAGCAAATGACATTCGGGCCGGACGGAAACCTGTACATCGCCAGCCGTCAGGGCGGGACCAACGTGCTCCGCTACGACGGAACCGATGGCTCGTTCATGGACGAGTTCGTCGCGACCGGCGGCAGCGCGGACCTGGACAAGCCGACGGGGCTCGCGTTCGGACCGGACGGGCACCTCTACGTGGGGGACTGGAACGACGGCGCCGTCCTCCGCTACGACGGGAGTGACGGCAGCTTCATCGACGAGTACGTAGCCGCGGGGAGCGGAGGTCTAACCAAGCCGGCGTTCCTGACGTTCATCCCGGGACATCAGGTCACGGTCACCGCCAACACAATCCCGAACGTGTCCGATCAGAGCTTCAACGTCGCGGAGAATTCCATCGATACGACGCTGGTCGGAACGGTAGCCGCCAGCGATTCCGACGTGGGGCAGACGCTCGGCTACGCCATCGTCGCCGGCGACCTCACCGGCATCTTCGCGATCGACTCGAGCGGGATCATCACCGTTGCGGACGGCTCGCAGCTGAACCGCGAGGCGACCGCGCAGTACAGCCTCACCGTGGAAGTCTCCGACAACGGGACACCGATCCTCTCGAACACGGCGACCATCACGATCGACGTCGGCGACGTGGACGAATTCGACATCGGCTCGCTCAGTGACAACGACGCCGCCCCCAATGAGGTGGTCGAGAACGCCCCAGACGACACGGTGGTGGGCATCACCGCCCTGGCCAGCGATGCTGACGCCACCGACACCACCATCTATGTGCTGGACGACGATGCGGGGGGCCGCTTCAAGATCGATCCGATCTCCGGCGTGGTCAGCGTGGCGAACGGCAGTCTCTTGAACTACGAGGCCTCCACCAGCCACGACATCATCATCCGGGCCACCAGCACGGATCTCTCCACCACGACCCTGGGGATGACCATCAACCTGGTCGACCAGGACGAATTCAACATCGGGCCCCTGAGCGACGACAACGCGGCCCCGAACCAGGTGATGGAGAATGCCAGCAACGACACCATCGTAGGGATCACGGCCCTGGCCGAGGATCTCGACGGCTCGGACACCGTCACCTACACCCTCGACAACGACGCCGGCGGCCGCTTCAAGGTCGACCCGAACTCCGGAGTGGTGACGGTTGCCAACGGCACGCTCCTGAACCGGGAGGCAGCTGCCAGCCACAACATCACGGTACGTGCCACCAGCACCGATATCTCGAGCGTCACCCAGGTGATGACCATCAACCTGCTCGACCAGGACGAGTTCGATATCGGGCCCCTGAGCGACAACAATGCGGCGGCCAACGAGGTGCTGGAAGGCGCTGCCAACGACACGGTGGTGGGAGTCACTGCACTGGCCGCCGACCCGGACGCCACCGACGACATCAGCTACAGCCTGGACGTCGACGCCGGCGGACGCTTCAAGATCGACCCGATTTCGGGCGTGGTGAGCGTGGCCAACGGCACGCTTCTCAATTACGAAGCAGCCACCAGCCACGACATCAGCGTGCGCGCCACCAGCGACGACGCGTCGTCAACCACAGCGGTGATGACGATCAACGTCCTCGATGCCAACGAGTTCTCCATCTCGCCGGTGAGCGATCAGGACGCCGCGCCTGACATGGTGTTCGAATCCGACCCCAATGGAACCCCGGTGGGAATCACGGCCTTCGCCACGGACGGCGATGGCACCGATGGCGTCACCTACAGTCTTTCCGACGATGCGGGGGGACGCTTTGCGATCCACCCGACCACGGGTGTCGTCACGATCGCGGATACGGGCCTTCTGGATTACGAGACCGTCGTGCTTGGCTACACGATCCAGGTCCAGGCCACGAGTGACGACGGAAGCGCGACGAACCGGAACTTCTCCATCGTGATTGGTGACGACCCGAGCGAGTTCACGATCAGCGCGATCAGCGATGACGACGGTGCTCCGAACCAGGTGGTGGAGAACGCGGCAAACGACACCGCGGTGGGAATCACGGCGCTCGCCAGCGACAACGATGGCACGGACGACGTCACGTACACGTTGGACGACAACGCCGGCGGACGCTTCAAGATCGACCCGACCTCGGGCGTGGTGACCGTTGCCGATGGCACGCTCCTGAACCGGGAAGCCGCCGCCAGCCACGACATCACCGTGCGGGCCACCAGTGATGACACGTCATTCACCACCGCGCTGATGAACATCAATCTGCTGGACGCAGACGAGTTCGATACGACTGCCACCACCGACAGCGACGCTGCACCCAACCAGGTGATCGAGAACGCCACCACCGGCACGCTGGTGGGTATCACCGCCCTGGCCACCGACGCGGACATCACCGACAACATCAGCTACAGCCTGGACGACAATGCCGGTGGACGCTTCAAGATCGACCCGAATTCGGGCGTGGTGACGGTGGCCAACGGCTCGCTCCTGGACCACGAAGCCGCTGCCAGCCACGACATCACCGTGCGCGCCACGAGTGACGACACGTCTTCCGCCACCGCGGTCATGACGATTGCCATCAGCGACGACACCTCCGAATATTCGGCCTCGCCGCCCACGGATACGGATGGATCACTCAACCAGGTGGTCGAGAACGCCGGAATCGGCGACCCAGTGGGCGTGACCATCTTCTCCAGTGATGGCGACGCCAGCGATTCCATCAGCTACAGCCTGACCGACGATGCGGGCGGACGCTTCAAGATCGACCCGATCTCGGGAGTGGTGACCGTCGCCAACGCCGCCCTGCTCGATTTCGAGGCCGCGCAGGTCCACGGCATCACCGCCCAGGCCCTGAGCGACGATGGCAGCTCGAGCCTGCTTTCCACGTCCATTGCTCTCATCGATGACAACACCGAGTTCTCGATCACGGCGGTGAGCGACGTCGATGCCGCGATCAACGAGGTCAACGAGAACGCCGCCTACGGCACCGCGGTCGGCATCGCGGCGCTGGCAACGGATGGCGATGCGAGCGACGACGTCATCTACAGCCTGGACGACGACGCCGGTGGGCGCTTCAAGATCGACGCCACGACGGGGATCGTCGCCGTGAACGGCAGCTTCCTGCTGGATTTCGAAACCAACACCAGCCATGACATCACGGTGCGCGCTGCGAGCCCGGACGGTTCGTTCGCGACCCGGGTCATGACCATCGCGGTCCTGGACGACCCCGCGGAGATCAACCTGATTCCCGTGCCAGATCCGGATCCGGAGCCGGACCCCGAGCCCGACCCGGAGCCGGAGCCCGAGCCGGATCCGGGTGGAGAGCCGCCGCCTGACGAGGCGCCCGACGTAGATCCTTCGGCGGGCTTCGATCCGCCCACCGAGCCCCTGGGCTTCCAAGAGCCGTCCGCGCCTCGGGTCTTCGGCCGGGCCGCCGATTCCGAGATTCCCGGGGAGAGGCTCGCGGCGGATCGGGCGCCTGACTTCGAGGCTTCCAACTCCTTCGAGCCGGGCGTCGAGCGCGAGGAACCGACCTCTCAATTCCTGCGAACGGCTTTCGGCGAGCCCACACTGGAGAGCGAGTTCCGGGAGTCCCTCGACCGGCTCCGCAACGAGATCGACGAGGAGGTCCGGGTGGCGGACTTCGAGCTGGGCATGTCGGTGCTCTCCGCCACCGGCCTGTCCGTGGGCTACGTGGTCTGGCTCCTGCGCAGCGGCGTGCTCCTGAGCAGCCTCATGTCGTCCATGCCGGCCTGGCGCCTGGTGGACCCGGTGGCAATCGTGGGCTGGGACCGCGACGACGACGAAGACGACGACTCGCTCGAGACCCTGGTCGAGAAGGGCAGCAAGGCAGTCGACGACAAGCGGAAGGCCAAGTCCCAGGCATAAAGCCCCCAGGGCCGCCCAGAAACGACTGTAGACATGCCTGCCGGTACACCGATCAGCCTGCCATGAGGTCCCTCACCGCCACCTTCAGGATCTCCATGGGTCTGGTGGCGCTGGTCATCAGCCTGATGCTGTCGGCCCTGTTCCTGGGGCTGGTTCCCGACCGGATCGGCGCCATCCGCCAGGGCCGCAGCGCCCTGGCCGAGGCCATTGCGGCCGACGCCTCGGCCCTGGTCCGCAAGGCCGATCTCCGCCAGCTCGAGCAGAACCTGCAGCTCATCATCGATCGCAACGACGACCTGCTCTCCGTGGCTGTGCGCAACGCCGGGGGCCACGCGGTGGTGCGCATCGGAGACCACGAGGCCCAGTGGAGCGAGATGGAGGGGGATTTCTCCACCCACGCCCAGGTGCGGGTGCCGATCTGGGCCGGCAAACACAAGTGGGGCCAGGTGGAGCTGAGATTCCGGCCCCTGGTGGAACAGGGCCTGATGGGCTTCGTGAAGAACCCCTGGAACCAGCTGCTGGCCTTCCTCTCGTTCACGTGCCTGATCGCCTTTCGGCTCTACCTGGGCAAGATGCTCAAGCACCTGGATCCCTCGCGGGCGATCCCCCAGCGGGTGCGCTCGGCGCTGGACACCATGGCGGAAGGTCTGCTGGTGGTGGATCGGCGCCTCTACATCGTGCTGGCGAACCAGTCGTTCGCCGACCTGGTTGGCATCCCGCCCGACGATCTGCTGGGTATGCGCCCCGCAGATCTCCGATGGATCGACAGCCAGGGCGCGCCCATCGACCCGGACGATTACCCGTGGAAGCGTGCGCTCGTCGACGGCGCCATCCAGAAGAACGACATGATCCACCTGCTCGACAGCAAGGATGTGAAGCGCACGTTCATGGTGAACAGCTCCCCCGTGCTGGGGAGCGGCGGTAAGCACGGCGGCGTGCTGATCAGCTTCGATGACGTGACCCTGCTACAGCAGAAAGAGATCGAGCTGCGGCTGGCCAAGAACGACGCCGACGCCGCCAACCGGGCCAAGAGTGACTTCCTGGCCAACATGAGCCACGAGATCCGCACGCCCATGAACGCCATCCTGGGCTTCTCGGAGCTGCTCAAGCGCGGGTACGGCAAGAGCGAGCTTGAATCCAGGGGATACCTGAACACCATCGTCTCCAGCGGAAAGCACCTGCTGGAACTCATCAACGACATTCTCGACCTCTCGAAGGTGGAAGCCGGCCATCTGGAGATCGAACAGATCCGCTGCAAGGCCCACGTGGTCATCCGGGAGTCCACCCAGATCCTGCTGGCGAAGGCCAACGAGCAGGGCATCTCCCTGGATTTCCTGGCCAAGGGCCCGGTTCCGGAGACCATCCTCACCGACCCGGCGCGCCTGCGGCAGGTGATCACGAACCTGGTGGGCAATGCCGTGAAGTTCACCGAACAGGGCGGCGTCAAGGTGGTGATGCGGATGCTCCCGTCCGACGACTCGGGGCCCCGGATCGCCATCGACGTGATCGACAGCGGCATCGGCGTCACCCCGGAGCAGATCGACAAGATCTTCGATCCTTTCGCCCAGGCCGACTCCTCGACCACGCGCAAGTACGGAGGCACGGGGCTCGGTCTTCCCATCACCAAGCGCTTCGTCGAGGCCATGGGCGGAGAGATTTCGATCCGCAGCAAGCCGGGCAAGGGCAGTGCGTTCACGGTCAGCCTGCCGACCGGGCCGCTCGAGGGCATTCCCATGCTCCAGCCCGATGAGATCCACTCAGTGGACGACGAGGCCGTGGCCAGCAGCAGCGTTCACTGGGACTTCCCCGACGCCGCGATCCTGGTGGTCGACGACGGCGTCGAGAACCGCGAGCTGGTGAAGGTGGTGCTGGAGGAGGCGGGCCTGCGCGTCGAGTGCGCCGAGAACGGCAAGATCGGCGCCCAGATGGCCCTGCGCAGCAACTTCGACGTGATCCTCATGGACATCCAGATGCCTGTGATGGACGGCTACACCGCCACGCGCCTGCTGCGCCAGAAGGGCGTAGAAACGCCCATCGTGGCCCTCACGGCCCACGCCATGAAGGGCTTCGAAGAAGCCTGCATGAAGGCCGGCTACTCGAGCTTCCTCACCAAGCCCATCGAGATCGATGTGCTGCTCGAGGAGCTGGCTGGCTTCCTGGGGGCGAAGCAGGGAACCCCGAAGCCCCGGCGCGAGTCGATGCCGGTGGACGCCCCCCCGGTCATCGAAACCGCGGATGCGGACGCGGGCGAGCCCGCCGCAGAGGAAGGCCCCCTGGTGTCGCGCCTGGCCAGCCATCCCAAGCTCGGCAAGGTGGTGGCGAAGTTTGCGACGCGCCTGCCCGACCGGCTCGACAAGATGGACGAGGCCGCGGACCGCGGCGACCTGGAGGAGCTGGCCAAGCTGGCCCACTGGCTCAAGGGCGCTGCGGGCACGGTGGGGTTCGACGACTTCACCCAGCCCTCGCGGGAGCTGGAGTCCCTCGCCAACAGCGGCGATGTCGATGCGATCGCATCGGCCCTGGCGCGCCTGCGCTCATTGGCCGGCAGGATCAGCGCCTAAGCGGCCGGACTTGCGATGCCTGCTCAAGACCAGGTTGCCGACACCCGATACGAAATACGGGACCGTCCGGGCCGGCGACCCTCGACGTGTACGAAGCCGGCCCTGCGGTAGGGAGATGCCGAGAAAGATGGCCGACAAGGAAAAAACCAATTCGGTCCTCACGACCGATGGCTTGCCGGCCGACGGCTTCGGCGGCCGCCTCCAGCCGGGTGCGCTCCAGGCCACCATCATGATGCTCGATGACGAGGAGACCACCCTCGAGGTCATCGAAGCCTTCCTGGAAGACGCGGGCTACCAGACCGTCGTCGTCACCAGCGATCCCACCACGGCGATCGATCTCATGCACAAGAAGCGGCCAGACGTGCTGCTGCTCGATCTCAACATGCCGGAGATGAACGGCTTCGAAGTGCTGGCCAGGATGCGCGCGAACGACGAGCTCAAGCACACCCCAGTGGTGGTTCTCACCTCGGCGAACGACGCCGCCACCAAGCTCAAGTCCCTGGAACTCGGCGCCACCGACTTCCTGGCAAAACCCGTGGATCCCAGTGAGCTCGCCCTTCGCCTGCGAAACACCCTGGCCGCCAAGGCCTACCAGGACCGCCTCACCTACTACGACATGCTGACCGACCTTCCCAATCGGCGGCTCTTCATGGAGCGCCTGGACCAGACGCTGGACAAGGCCGCTCAAACCGGCGGAATCGGCGCGATCCTGCACCTGGATCTGGACCGCTTCAAGCAGATCAACGACGCCCTGGGGCCGCGTGTGGGAGACCAGCTCCTGAAGGTCGTGGGCCAGCGACTCATGCAGACCATCCGCGGCGGCGACGCGGTCGGGCGCATGCAAGCGCATCCGGGCCGCCGGACCCTGTCACGGGTGGGCGGGGACGAATTCACGGTGCTGCTCCCGGAGATCGTCCAGGCGGAGAAGGCAGCCAGTGTCGCCCGGCGCATCATCGACGCGCTGGCCGCGCCTTTCAGCATCAACGCCCACGAAGTGTTCGTTACGGCGAGCATCGGCATCGCCGTGTTCCCGCACGACGGCAGCGACGTGGAGTCGATCATCCAGAACTCGAACGCCGCCATGTCCCAGGCAAAGAAGGCCGGCGGCAACACCTACCGCTACTACTCCCACGAGATCAACACGCGATCCATGGAGCAACTGACGCTCGAGAACGAGCTGCGCAGGGCACTCGACGCCAGACAGTTGCAGCTCTACTACCAGCCGAAGGTCAATACCGCCACGGGCCAGGTCTGTGGCATGGAGGCGCTGCTGCGCTGGATCCACCCGGAGCTGGGCTTCATCGGCCCGGACCGGTTCATCCCCCTGGCCGAGGAGATCGGGCTGATCGTGCCGATTGGCGCGTGGGTGCTCTACGAGGCATGCCGTCAGAACAAGGCCTGGCAGGACGCGGGGCTGCCCGCCCTGCCGGTCTCGGTGAATGTTTCCGGACACCAGTTCCGCGCGGGCAACTTCGCCGCGGTCATCACCGAGGCGCTCAAGACCGCGGAACTGTCGTCGGAGTGGCTCACGGTGGAACTCACCGAGAGCGTGATCATGGACAACGCCAGGGCCAACGTAGACATGCTGCACCAGATCAAGGAGATCGGCGTCGCTCTCTCCGTGGACGACTTCGGGACCGGCTATTCGTGCCTGAGCTACCTGAACCAGTTTCCGCTGGACGAACTCAAGGTGGACCGATCCTTCGTGAACGAGATCCAGACGGCCGACGACACGGCCGCAATCGTCACCGCCATCATCGGCATGGCGCACGGCCTGGGTCTGAAAGTGGTGGCCGAGGGCGTCGAAACCAACGAGCAGTGGGCGTTTCTGCGCAACAAGGAATGCGAGGAGTGCCAGGGCTTCCTCTTCAGCAAGCCCCTGCCGGCCCGGGATTTCGGCGAACTGCTCGGCGGCCCCCTGCCCGGCGACGACTAGCCTAGAGGCTCCGATCCAGGTCCTTCAGGATCGATGACAGCTTCTCGAGCACCTCGGCAATCTCACTCTCGTCGATCACCAACGGGGGCTGCAGGCGCACCACGTTGCCAAGGGATCCGCCCACGCCGACCAGGAGCCCCGCCGCCCGGCAGCGCTTCTTCACCTCCTGGGCCTCGGCGGCGGCGGGCGTCTTGTCGGCGTCCTTCACCAGCTCGAGACCGATCATCAGGCCGAGGCCGCGCACCTCGCCCACCAGGGTGAGTTCATCCTCGAGGGGCGTAAGGCCCGCCATCAGCTGGGCACCACGCGCTGCCGAATTCTCCGGAAGCCGCTCCTCCTTCATCACCTCGATGTTGGCCAGCGCCGCCGCGCAGCTCACCGGGTTGCCGCCGAAGGTCGAGAGGTGCGACCCGGGCGTAAAGGCGTCGCCCACGTCGGCGCGTGCGATGAAGGCGGCGAGCGGAAAGCCGTCTGCGATGCCCTTGGCCACGGTCATGATCTCGGGCTCGACCCCGTAGTGCTCGATGGCAAAGAGCTTGCCCGTGCGCCCGAATCCGGTCTGTACCTCGTCGCAGATGAAGAGGATGCCCTGCTCGTCCAGGATCTCCTTCACGTATCGGAAGTAGCTCTCGTGGGGCACCAGGATGCCGCCCTCGCCAAGCACCGGCTCGGCGATGAAGGCGGCTACGTTTCCGGAGGTCTGGTACTTGATCGTCTGGGCCAGCTCCTGGGCACTGCGCTCGGCGCACTCGGCGTCGGTCTTCGAGCCATAGGGGCAGCGATAGCGGTACGGTGCCGGAGCAAACACCACGCCGGGCATGTAGGGCCCCCCATGCTGCTTGCGTCCGCTGTTGCCCGTGATCGAAAGGGTCGCGTACGTGCGCCCGTGGAAGCTGTGGGTCAGGGCCACGAACTCGTTGCGACCGGTGAAGTGCTTGGCCAGGCGCAGAGCCCCCTCGACGGCCTCCGCCCCCGAGTTGCAAAGGAAGCTCTTTTGCAGCGCGCCCGGCGTGATCCCGGCCAGGGCCTCGGCCACGCGCCCCGCCATGGGGTTGTAGTAGACGTAGCTGCAGCAGTGCACCAGCTTGTCCAGCTGCGCCTTGGCAGCGGCGATCACCTTCGGATGGCGGTGACCCGCATTGCACACCGCGATGCCGCTGAAACAATCCAGGTACTCCACGCCGCTGCTGCAGCGGACGCGCGTGCCCTCGGCCGACACCACCTCCACCGGATCGAAACCCGACACCATGCTGGTGATCATGAACTCGTCATAGAGCTTCTTCGTGTGCATGCCTTCTCCTGATCGCGCTCTCGCGCGTCGCTACAGACTTGGGGGGCTGCAGGCGCACACCGCCTTGCCCTGGTGGGGGAGGTCCACGTCAGAGGCCATGGGGAACCTCACTGAGTTGCGTTGAATCGCGTCGAATTGTCGAGCATCCTCAATGTACTGAACAGCAAACCCCTGATAATCAGATACTTGCAGGAAATTCCAGAAAGTCTTGTTGAACGACGTAAACGACGAGACACTGGCGGCAGCGAGGAGCAGCATGCCGGAGACCCTTCGCCACTGGATCCACGGAAGGCTCCGCGACGGCCAGTCGGGCCGCAGCGGCCCGATCTTCGACCCGGCCACCGGCCGGGAGAGGCAGCGCGTTGCCTACGCCAGCGTCGAAGAAGTGGACCAGGCGGTGGCTGCCGCCCGCGGCGCCTTCCCCGCCTGGCGTGACACCTCGCTCACCCGGCGCACCCAGATCATGTTCAGCTTCCGCAACCTGCTGGACACGGCCAAAGACGATCTGGCGGCGCTTATCGCCAGCGAGCACGGCAAGACGAAACCCGACGCCCGCGGCGAGGTGCAGCGCGGCCTCGAAACCGTAGAGTTCGCCTGCGGCATCTCGCAGCTGCTCAAGGGCGACAACTCCCAGCAGGTTTCCACCGGCGTCGATCTCACGTCCGTGCGCGAGCCGCTGGGGGTGGTGGGCTGCATCACTCCCTTCAACTTCCCGGTGATGGTGCCCCTGTGGATGACGCCCATCGCCATCGCCTGCGGCAACACCGTGGTGCTCAAGCCCTCGGAGAAGGACCCGTCTGCCTCGAACGCGTTGGCCGAAATCTTCGCCAGAGCCGGGCTCCCGGACGGCGTGTTCAACGTGATTCACGGCGACCGCGAAGCCGTGGAGCGCATGATCGAGCACCCGGACGTGGCGGCGCTGAGCTTCGTGGGTTCGACGCCCGTGGCGCGCGCCATCTACGAGGGGGGCACCCGAAACGGCAAGCGCGTGCAGGCCCTGGGCGGCGCCAAGAACCACATGCTGGTGCTCCCGGACGCGGATCTGGACCTGGCCGCCGACGCGGCCGTCTCGGCGGGCTACGGCTCGTCGGGCGAGCGCTGCATGGCCATCTCGGTGGTGGTGGCAGTTGGCGACGCGGCCGACCGCCTGATGCCCAAGCTCCGGGAGCGCATCGAGAAGCTCGAGATCGGCTCCGCCGAAGACCCCAGGGCCGAGATGGGCCCGCTCATCACCGGCGAGCACCGGGACAAGGTAGTGTCATACATCGACTCGGGTGTCGAGGAAGGCGCCGTGCTCGTCGCCGATGGCCGCGGTGTCCAGGTGGAGGGCTGTCCCGATGGCTTCTTCGTGGGGCCCACCCTCTTCGACGACGTGAAACCCGAGATGAAGATCTACACCGACGAGATCTTCGGGCCCGTTCTCTCGGTGGTGCGCGTCGAGCACTTCACCGACGCCATCGAGCTGGTAAATGCCAACCCGTACGCCAACGGCACCGCCATCTTCACCAACGACGGCGGCGCCGCCAGGCGCTTCCAGCGCGAAATCCAGGTGGGCATGGTGGGCATCAACGTACCGATCCCCGTGCCCCTGGGCTTCTACTCGTTCGGGGGATGGAAGAACTCGCTGTTCGGGGCCCACTCGATCTATGGGCCCGACGGGGTTCACTTCTACACGCGGCCCAAGGTGGTGACGACGCGCTGGCCCGACCCGGTGCACCGGGGCGTCGATCTCGGCTTCCCGCGCAACCGCTAGCCACGCAAACCCCCGGGGGGTCCACGGCGAAGCGGGGCCTCGACATCGGCGCCACCGGTGTCGAGGTTCTGGTGCTGGGTTTCCCTGCTCTGGCGCGTCCGCTTCTACTTCGTGTCACCCTGCGCCTGCGCCGCTGCGTGACGGTGCCCGAGTTCCCGATTCCGCTCGACTAGAGCCGAGCCGCCATCGCCGCCTCGATCGATTTCAGGGACGCGAGGGTCGCCTGGCGGCCGATCTCGAAGATCTTCCGGTGGTTCTTCGTGTCGAACAGGCCGTACTGGCGCAGCTCCGGAGCCCGCACCATCACGTCGCATTCGTGGAACTTGGGCTTGGAGCTGAAGTGCATGCCCACCTCCAGGGCCCGTTCGGAGACCGCCACCACACCTTTCAGGTCCGACTCGTCCACGGTCCGCAACGGGCTCGCGTAATGGCCCACCAGGACGTCGCAGCGGCCGCGCAGGGGTTCGACCGGGAAATTGTTGATCACGCCCCCGTCCACATACCAGCGGCCGTCGATCTCGGTGGGCGTGAACACGAGCGGCATGGAACAAGAAGCCAGGATCGCCGGGATCAGCGGGCCCGATTCGAAGATCGCCAGGCGCGCATTGATGATGTCGGTGGCGGTCAGGAAGAGCCGGATCCCGAGAGCCTCGAAGGAATTCTCCGGAAAGTACTCGCGGAAGCTCTCTACCACCTTGGCCGTGTCGAGGATTCCCGCCTTGCTCATGGTGACCATGGAGAGGCGGAACGGGCTCGCCTTCCGGAAGAACTCGAGCATGATCTCCGTGGGGTGGCCGGCCGCCGCCAGCGCCCCGACGATGGCCCCGGAGCTCGACCCGGAGATGAAGTCGGGTGTGAATCCGTGCGCCCGCAGCACGTCGATCACTCCAATGTGAGCGATCCCCCGGGCACCCCCTCCCGAGAGCACGAGCCCCAGCGTCGGCTTCGCCTTCATCCCGAGTCACTGTCCCGGCACTGTTCGATCAATACGTTTCGGGCGGTTCGGCACCACCGATCAAGGCCCGGAGTTCGTCGATATCGGCGCGCTCCTCGGGCAGAAGTTCCTCGATGTCAGAGCCCTCGTGACTCATGAGAAGTTCCTCCTCGAGGAGCTCGAATGCGATGCGGGCGAAGGGCTCCTGGGGCGCCAGGCGAATCGCCGTCTCCAACAGGAAGGGCGCCGGCGTCACCCAGTAGTTCCGGCCGATGCGCGCCTCGGTGATCCCCAACAGGTAGTAGGCCTCGGCGAGCTCGGGCCCCGGCCCCGGATCCGAATCGATGAAGCCCTGCAGCACGGCCGACGCCACCACGAAGTGGGCCAGCCAGGCCCGATCGCCGGGAAAACCAAACTCCTCGCGACCCTCGCCAATCAACGACCGGGCCAGGTCGAGACTGGGGGCCCCGGACACCCGGGCCCGCAAACCCGGGATCTCGGCAATCCAGGTCTCGACGTCGGCGCGAAGCTGGGGCCACAGGTCGGGGCGCGCCGCGAAGCGTCGCAGGGTCACCATCGGACGCTCGTAATCGTCCTTCACCCGGATCGAGATCACCAGATAATCCGTCAGGGGACCCAGCAGGAGCGCCGGCTGCTTGTGCGACGCGAGCAGCTCCTCGAGGGTCGCCAGGGCTTCATCGAAGCGTCGCGTGGCGGTCTGGAGCGTGGCACGGGGCTCGAGCGGCAACTCGTCGAACACCGCCCGGTCGACGAAGCCCTGGGCAACCGGTGAATCCACCTGGCTCGGCAGCCGCGTGTGACAGACCACGCAGTTCTCGGTGATCTTCCGCAGCAGGAACGCGCTGCGGTCGAAGCGACCCTTGACGTACGCGCGTTGGAGTTCGCGGGCATCCTCGGCGATCGACCGCGCCAGGAAGTGCATCTGGGCTTCCTTGGCGCTGGTGTGTTGCTCCAGGTGCTCGGCGTTTCGCGACAGGTTGTCGAGGGCCGCGCCCACCTCCGCACGCCGCGCGGGATCCTGCAGCCGCTCCACGTCGACGCTCAACGGCAGCAGCTTCTGCACGCTGGCGAAGATCTCTTCCATGATCTCGCGGGTCTCTGCCCCCTTTTCCTCCGGGGGATCCGGCTCGCTGCAGGCGAGCCACGCCGAGGCACACACCACTCCGAGCCCCAGCGCGATCCAGCCTCTCATGTGGCCTCCCCCGGTGCGGCCTCGAAGTCCTGCTCGGCCCAGATCCGGGCGATGGCGGGCCGATCCTTCACCAGCTCGATCAGCTTCACCACCCGCGGGCATCTCTTCACAAGTTCGACCCGATCCTGGTGCCAGCTGGCCAGCATCGCCAGGTAGATGTCCACGGCGCTGAAGGTCTCTCCCAACAGATAGGGACCCGGTTCCAGGGCATCGTTCAGGATCACCAGGTAGCGATCGATGGCGTCCCTCGCCGCTTCGCCCACCGCCTCGGCCCCCGCGTCATCGGTGGTGTATCGATCCGGGTAGTACGCGCGCAGGTAGGCCCCGTAGAGCGAGGTCGCCATGAACAACAACCAGCGCAGGAAGCGGGCGCGCTCGGGGCTCGCGGCCGGCGGCGCCAGCTTGGCGTCGGGATGGCGATCGACGAGCTGCAACACGATGGCCGCCGACTCGGTCATCAACGTGCCATCGGGCAGCACCAGGGCCGGCACCTCGCCCATGGGGTTCACCGCCAGGAACTTCGGGCGCTTGTGCGCATCGTTCGCGAAGTCGACCTCGATCTTCTCGAACTCGGCACCGATTTCTTCCAGCAGCGCCTGGGGCACGAAGGCCCCGCTTCCCGCGACCCAGTAGAGCTTGTACATGGGGGAGAGTCTCCTTGTATCCTGTGCCCATTCTACACCGCTGGCCCACGAGCCCACGGACCTGAGGGGAAGCAGGATGAGCCACGCCACCTGGGTGATCTACGAGACCGTGTCGAAATACTTCCTGATCGTAGGCGAATCTTGAGATCTCCCGATCGCGTGGCCTGGATCTGGACCGTCTTCGGGCTGGGTCTGCTTGGGGCTTCCGGGGAAGCGTTCGCCCAGGCGTCGCCTCCCCGCTATCTGACCCCAGCCTCGAACCGGGACGCCGCCGACATCGCAACCGACGACCTCCGGGCCCGCGGCTCCCAGCTGGGCCTGTCCGCCGACGACCTGGACGAGTTGCGGGTGCGCGACCGCTACGTGACGCGCCGCACCGGCACCACCCACCTCTACCTGTGCCAGCAGGTGGACGGCGTGGACGTCTTCGGCTCGAACGTGACGATCGCGATCGATCGCCGGGGCCGCATGATTGCGCGCAACGAACGGCTCACCCGGGATCTGCGCCGCCGGATCCACACGCGCCAGCCCGGCATCAGCGCCAGCGAGGCACTCGCGCGCGCCGCCGATCACCTGGGTCTCCCGGCCGGCCCCGCCGGCGTGCTGCGCCGCCCCGGCGGCCCGGCTCGCGAGGTGGTGTTCGAGCCGGACGGGATTTCGCGCGATGAGATCCCGGTGAAGCTCATGTACGTGCCCCGGCCGGGTGCCGGTGTGCCCTTGGCCTGGAACGTGGTGATCCGCATGCCCGACAGCAGCCACTGGTGGAACCTGCACGTGGATGCGGTCAGCGGCCAGGTGCTGCGCCAGAACGACTGGATGGCCCGGGACAGCTACCGCATCTACCCGCTGCCCCAGATGAGCCCGGACGAAGGGCCGCGGCTGCTCGACGCGAATCCGGCCGACCCCACGGCTTCGCCCTTCGGCTGGCACGACACCAACGGCGCGCTCGGCGCCGAGTTCACGGATACCCGCGGCAACAACGTCTCGGCCCAGGAAGACGACGACGCCGACGATTCCCTGGGCCTCCGGCCCGACGGCGGCGCGAGCCTCGTGTTCGACTTCCCCGTGGATCCGTCGCTCCAGCCCTCGGGCAATTGGCAGGCCTCGGTCTCGAACCTCTTCTACTGGAACAATCGGCTCCACGACATCTTCTACCACTACGGCTTCGACGAGCCGGCCGGCAACTTCCAGGTCAACAACTACGGCAAGGGCGGTGTCGCCGGCGACCCGGTGCAGGCCGACGCCTTCGACGGCGGAGGCGACAACAACGCGAATTTTGGCACGCCACCGGAACCGTCGAGCTTCGACCCGCGTATGCAGATGTACTACTGGCTCTCGCCGACCGTGCCGGAACTCGAGATTCTCTCGCCCCCGTCGGCCCAGGGCACCTACGCGGCGGCCAAAGGCCGCTTCGGCGGCGGCACCCCGGGGCTGACCGACGATGTGGTGCAGGCCATCCCGAATGACGCGTGTTCGACCCTCACCAACTCCGGCGCGATTTCGGGCCGCATCGCACTCGTGGATCGGGGCACATGCCTCTTCATCGAGAAGGTGGCCATTGCCCAGGCCGCCGGGGCGGTGGGAGTCATCATCGTCAACAACGCGGGAAATGACCTCGTCAACATGATCGGCTTCGACCCCACTCTCACGATCCCGACGGTGTTCGTGGGCCAGACCGACGGCGGGAACATCGAAGCCGAGCTGGGAAACAGCGTCACCGCCACGCTGGTGGCCCCCACCGACCGAGATAGCGACTTCGACAACGGGATCGTCATCCACGAATACGGCCACGGGGTCAGCAACCGCCTGACGGGAGGCCCGAGCGACACCAGCTGTCTCGCCGCCGCCCAGAGCAGCGGCATGGGCGAGGGCTGGAGCGACTTCTTCGCCCTGGCGCTGACGGCCCGGGTCAGTGACCTGCGCGGCGACGCCGTGCCCCTCGCCACCTACCTGGAGTTCCAACCGCTCACGGGATCGGGCATCCGCAACCACCCCTACAGCACCAGCCTGGTCACGAACCCGCTCACTTATGAAGACATCGAGCCCCCCACGAACCATCCCCACGGTGTGGGCGAGGTATGGGCCGTGTCGCTATGGGAGATGTTCTGGAACCTGGTGGACGTCTACGGCTTCGACCCGAACGTCGCGCAGGGCAGCGGGGGCAACAACCTGGCGATGGAGCTGGTGATGGACGGGATGAAGCTCCAGAGCTGCAACCCCACCTTCCTGAACGCCCGACAGGGGATCCTCACAGCCGATCAGGACGCCAACGACGCCGCCAACCGTTGCCTGATCTGGGCGGCCTTCGCGAAGCGCGGCCTGGGATTGGCGGCAACCGACGGAGGGGGATCGGGCTCGCTCAACGTCACGGAGGATTTCTCCACGCCGGCCGAGTGCAGCCCCAGCTGCGGCGACGGGCTGTTACAGGTGGGGGAGCAGTGCGACGACGAAAACTCCCAGTCCTTCGACCACTGCACGCCCGCCTGCGAGAACGAGACGATCTTTGCGTTCTTCGGCACGGCGTCCGGAGGCAGCATCGACCTGGTGCTCGACGGACTTCCGCTCTCGATCACGACCCTCTTGGGTCAGAGTGCCGCCATCGTGGCCGCGAACGTGGCCGCGGCCATCAATGCCGACCCGGACCTGATGGCGGCGGGCGTCACCGCCCTGCCCCAGGATCACCGGGTCGCGACCAATGGCGATCTGACGTCTCTCACCCTGAACGACCCGGGCCTGCTCTTCCAGGTGCCCGCACTCTCGGGCCCGGCCCTGGGGATCCTGGCGGGTTTGTTCGCGTGGCTGGGCGCGCGCGGATTGCGCCAACGGGCTTGACCTAGGGACGAAGCATCCCGGCGGCTCGCGCGCGAACCTTCTCGCCCATCGCCGCGCAATCTGCGAACAGGGTGCGACGCGGAGGCACGCCGGGAGCGCGCGTCAGGGACCGGATCATCACGAGCAGCGGCCCCTCCCGGAGGATCTGCCAGTCGGGATACGCCAGGTGGACATGGGCGACGTCGGCCTGCGCAACGCTGGCGAAGCTCCAGAGTTCGATGCTGCATACCTGCTCGCCCGAAGGGGACCGCCGGGTATAGTGCCGCGTGCGCTGGGCGCGCACGCCCCATTCCACGAGATCCGGATCTCCGGCAGTGTCGACGGGCGTCTCCTCGACGACGCTCCACTCGCTGCCTGCCTCGCCCGCATCCAGCAACGATCGCTCCAGGAACAACGGGGGCGATGGATCGCCGAGGGCGGGCGCCGCGGCCGAGAGCACGCTCAGCAGCGCGACGGTGGTTCGGGAGATCATGCGCCCGACAGATCGGCCCCCCGCCGCCGCAGCTTGACGATCCTCAGCCCGACAGGCGCTCATGGCTGAAAGCCCTCGTCGAGGAGGCCATCGACCCAGCGAGCCAGGTCCCCGCCGACGAGGCGGTTCGACTCGATGGAGTAGTGCCCCCGCCTGACGAAGGTATACGAAGACGCGGGGCGGATCGGATCGATGGACAGCAGGGGCACCTGGTGGCTGTCGGCGAAATCCAACAACTGCTGGTTCACGAGCGTGCGGAACTCGTTCTGCTCACCGCCCAGTTGGGGCAGGATCACGATCAGGAGGGGGATGTCGCGAGCGTCCAGGTAGGCCTTCAGGTCCACCAGGTACCCGATCTGGCTGGCATGCACCTCACTACCCGACGACGACGCCCCCTTCAGGTCCGCCATCTTCGCGTCCAGATGGGCCAGGAGCTTGGCCATGGCGGCACTTCGCGAGTAGATCTCGTTCCACAAGCGGGAGTGCGGCACCTGCGAGACCACCACCGTGCGGTTGAGCTTCACGGTGGCCTGCCCGGACGCCTCCTCCAGTTCCTCTCCGAACACGCGGTCCTGTACGGTGTCGCCCGCGTGGCGCACATAGCCGCGAGACACGACGTACGAGCCCAGGATCACCACGTCCGGATCCACTCGGTCGAAGGACTCCTCACCCAGATCGTGCATGGTGACTTCGAGAGTCGCCCCTTCGCGGTTGCCGTTGATGACCTCGAACGTCGCGTCCGGGCGCAGCCTTTGCAGCTCCCGTCCGAACGCAGCCGCGAAGGCCTCGTCGGCGGGGACGCCCACGCCATAGCCGATGGAGCGCGAGCCCACGAACAGGAAGCGCGCGCCGCGCTTGTCGTCGTAGTCGATGCCCTGCTCTCGATAGCCGAACTCGTCCGTGTCGTAGCGGATCTGGCCGTACTCCTGCGCTTGCAGGGCCTCGAAGGCCGCATCGTCGAAGATCCGGTGAAGAGGCATCACGTCCAGGCGATGGGCGTATTTGTTGTAGCGATCCTCGAATCGGTAGTAGAAGCGCTCCCAGACCTCGAACAGCGCGAACTGTGCCGCGATGGAGAAGATCACGATGAGGGATTTGATGACCATGGCATCCGACCTAGAACTGGAAGTAGATGAAGGGGATGTTCTCGTGTGACGCCCAGAAGGCGAGCATGAACACCAGATACACCACGGCGTTCACACGCACCCAGAACGGTGACTCGAAGATCCAGCCCGCGCCCCCCCTCCGCTCGCGAATCCCATCGAGCACCAGGATCGGAATCACCAGGAACACGAACAACAGGGCATCGTTCACCTGGGGCGACTGCACCGGGCCGAACCGGAACAGGTTGACGAGCAGCGTCTTCACGTCCGCCAGGCGTTCTGCGCGGAACAGGATCCAACCCAGGCAGGTGATGTGGAAGAAAACGAAGACCCGCAGCGCCAGCCACGTGCGCTGCGCTCCCCCGAACAGGCTTCCGATGCCTTCCCAGACCCTCTCGAATCGCCGGTGGATCACCAGCATGACCCCCTGGTAGGCGCCCCAGGTTACGAAGGTCATGGCGGCACCGTGCCAGAGTCCGCCAAGCAGCATGGTGATCATCAGGTTGCGATACGTGCGGTTCTTCCGGTTGCCGCCGAGACTGATGTAGAGATAGTCGCGCAGCCAGGTGGAGAGGCTGATGTGCCAGCGGCGCCAGAACTCCCGCGGGTTGGTCGCGAAATAGGGCTGCCGGAAGTTGAGCATCAGGTCCACGCCAAAGAGCCGCGCCGTGCCCCTGGCGATGTCCGTGTAGCCCGAGAAGTCGCAATAGATCTGGAACGTGAAGGCGTAGACGCCAAGCAGGACATAGAGACCGGTCTGCTCACCCGGCGCGTTGAAGACGTTGTCGGCGATGAGCGCCAGGTTGTCGGCAACCACTGCCTTCTTGAACAGGCCCACCAGGATCAGCCAAAGCCCTTCTCGGGTCATCTTCGAGCCGAGAATCCGTTCGCGCACCAGCTGGGGCAGCAGGTGCGACGCGCGCTCGATGGGGCCCGCCACCAGCTGGGGGAAGAACGAAACGAACAGCGCGAAGTCGAAGATGTCGTGGGTCGGCCGCAGCTGGCGCCGGTAGATGTCGATCGAATACGTCATGGTCTGGAACGTGTAGAAGGAGATTCCCACCGGCAGGACCACGTGCAGGAGCCGCGGGGACGCGTCCAGACCGAATACGGCCAGCAGCTCCACCATGGAGCTCACGAAGAAGTCGTAGTACTTGAAGACCCCGAGGATCCCGAGGTTGGTGACGACACTGAGCGTGATCAGGAGCGTGCGATTGCGCTCGTTCTCGGTGCGGGCCAGGGCCCGGCCGCAATAGAAGTCCACCACCGTAGAGATCAAGAGCAGGCTGCAGAATTTGACCGACCAGAAGCCGTAGAAGACGTAGCTGGCGGTCAACAGCAGGAGGTTCTGCTTGCGGTGCGAAAGGCTCCGGTAGAGCAGGTAGACGATCGCGAGGAAGACGAAGTAGATGTAGGAGTTGAACAGCATCTGTAGAGCGGCTGGCCTGGAACACAAAGCCCGGCATTACCCGTTGGGGGGGGCCGGAGCCGCTCCAAACGCACCAGCGCATATACCACAATCCCGCCGGCGCCGGAGCCTCCACGCGGGTCTGGGACATGGAACCGGAGCTCGTCGCGCGCGCCTACAAGCACTTCGAATCGCGCGATGAGCTGTTCGAGATGCGACCGAGCTGGCGACCCCCCTCCGGGCTCGGCGTTACCTACAATGACTCGGGTGGGTACGCGTCTCGCCGTAGTTGCCGCCGTTCTGCTGGTGCTGTCCTCCGCCGCCCCGGGCGCAACCCTCGTCGATCCCGGCCAGGGGCCGGTCGCGCTCGCCCCCGGCGCGCCGGGTGCCGCGGAGCTCTCGGGGCTCGCCTACGCGGGCGCAGATCGGTACTACGCCGTCAGCGACTCGGGTCGCACGCTGTTCGAGCTCGCAATCCAGGTGGACGCGATCAGCGGCCAGATTCTCAGCGCCTCGGTGGTGGACTCGCTGGCTCTCGCCGCCGGGACCGATCTCGAGGGGCTCGTCCATCACCCACTCGGCGGATCCGTATTCGCGAGCGACGAAACGGGCCCCGCGATCCGGGAGTACCGGCTCTCGGACGGGACCGTTCTCTCGAGCGTGGCGGTGCCCGCGATCTTCAACCAGGTTCGCAACAATCTGAGCCTCGAATCACTGGCGATGCGCCTCGCACCCAATGCGTCGGACGACGCGCTCTGGACTGCGAACGAGGAGTCGCTCCTCGTCGACGGCCCCGTCTCGACGGCCAGCGTTGGCACGCGGGTGCGGCTCCAGCGATTCGACGAGGCGGGGGCGGCCGACGGCCAGTGGGCCTACGTCACCGACCCCTATCCGGGCGGGCCGTTTCTCGGCCTCGAGCGGAGCGGCGTCGCCGATCTGCTCGCGCTTCCGAATGGCGAACTGTTGCTGATGGAGCGCAGCTTCAGCTCGTCGCTCTTCCGCACGCGCATCTACCAGGTGCATTTCGCAGGCGCCACCGACACGTCGGCCCTCGCGAGCCTCGATCTCGACCCCTACACGCCCGTGGGCAAGACGCTCCTGTGGGAGGTCATGGGCGTGGCGCAGAACTACGAGGGCCTCGCCGTCGGGCCGCAGCTCGACGCGGGCGACTGGAGCCTGCTGCTCGTCTCGGACAGTGGCGGCGGTGCGCCCCAGAGCCTGTATCCGCTCCGGGTGATCCCCGAGCCGGATGCGAACCTGCAGATTGCCGTGGGGCTGCTCGGGCTGTGGCTCCGGCACCAGCGACGGCGTGGTCGTGGTGCCGAAGCACGCTCCCGATCGGTTCGGTAGAAGATCCCTCGGACCCGCTACATGCGGCCCAGGAGGAAGGCGCGGGCGGTGTCTCGCAGCGAGTTACCGGACGCAATGACCCCGGCCTTGGATTTTCCGGCGGTCTTCTTGCGGGCCGGCGCCTTTCGGGCCGCCTTCTTCTTCGAGATCTTCTTCTTCGTGGCCTTCTTCTTGGAGGCCTTCTTCGCGGAGGATGCCTTCTTCTTGCTCTTCCCGGTCTTCTTCTTCTTCTTCTTTACGGCCATCGGCGTTCCCTTCGTCGGCAAACTTCAGCGTTGCAGGTGCGTAGATAGCGTTCCGAGGCTTGCAGATCCAGATGCCAGGGCGGCGCGCTACCCTGCCCGGGACAGCGTGGGGGCCCCATGGCAGAGCGGACGTACACCGATGTCTCCCCCGAGCAGCTGAGCCCCGACGTCCTGCGAGGGCTAGTGGAGGAGTTCGTGACCCGCGACGGCACCGATTACGGGGCGATCGAGCGCAGCGTCGAGGACAAGATCGCCCACGTGATGGCCCAGATCGACCGCGGCGAGGCTCGGGTCGTCTTCGATCCGGAAACCGGAACCACCAACATCGCCCTGGCCCGAGATCTGGCAGGGGCATGAGCCGAGGTCTGGCAGGGGCATGAGCCGAGATCTGGCAGGGGCATGAGCGAGACCGTGACTCCCGAGGAGCGCGAGGCCCTCGAGACCCTGGAGTACGGCGAGGCGTGGCTGACGACCGGAATCCTCGACCGGAAACTCTTGGCCGAGCAGTACCAGCGCCTACAGGCCGGCGGCACTCGCAAGCTCGCGAAGTATCGCGCCCAGGCCCTGGCGGCCTGGTGCGCCCGGGAAGGGGCCATCGACGAAGCCCAGATCGAGGCCTACCTGGCCCTGGCGGCCACGCAAGGCGACGCGAAGCTCACCCAGTCCGCCATCGCGGAGCTGATCCAGTCGCCGCGCCTCGCGCTCGCACAGCTTTCGGCCCTCGCCGGCTCGGATCCGAAGCTCCTGCGCCGCCACGAGCCGCTGATCCGCCGCGTCTACCTGACCCGGCGCCTGGAACAAGGCGTGACCGATGAGCTCGTGCAGCAGGTGATCGAGCACAAGGACGCCTCTGTGCAAACGGGCCTGATTCGCGATGCCCGTCTCGCCCGCAAGCACGCCGAGCTCCTGGCCAAGCAGGGCGCCAACCTCACCATCCGCGAAATGGCCCAGGCCTGGTTCCAGGACAAGAAGGCCTGGAAGTAGGCTCGGAAAAGGCCTTCCCAAGCAGCCTCTTGGAAATCGCCGTTGCGTGCCCACGCACGCGCATTTCCCGTCAAGTGGACCAATCGGGCTCCCGATACAGACCTATCGAGCGGAAACCAGCACCGGTGCGGGAGACGCCCATGTCCACGATCCCGATCCCGCGACGTCCGCTCCGCCGCCTCGCGGCGAGCCTGATGCTCGTGTTCGCCTCCGGACTCGTTCTGGGTTGCCTCGAGCACGACGAGACGAACCGGATCGTGGCCCAGCCGACCGTTGAAGTCGAAGGCGCCGAGAACATGGCCGACTACGCGGGTGGCTTCGCGCAAGGCGCCGAGCTCGCGAAGGAACAGGAACTCGACGTGGAATCGCGCCTCGTGCGAGCTCCGGACGACACCCCCGCCGAGCCCGAGCGCAAGGCCCGCGCCAGGATGCCCGGCTCCCAGCCCCAGCCAGCTCCGCCCGCTCCCTCGAAGTCTCTCTCGGAGCTCGAATACCAGACTGCCCAGAGCCGCAACCAGCGCGCCAATGAGGCCTTCGACTACCTGGGTCCGCAAGCTTTCGAGGCACAACCGGGCAAGGACGTGCCGGACCCGGCGGCTCGCCACAGCCAGCTGCACGCGAACCTGGCCGGAGCCGGCGAACGTCTGGACGAGGCCGTTTCGCTTCGCGACGCCGATGCCCTCCGCAAGCGCGAGGAGAGCGCCGCGCGCGGGCTCGTGAGCCAGAACGAGCTCCGGGCCCTGGGCTATGCCGGCGGGCGCCAGGATGGTTGGGACCTGAAGCAGCTGGCGGCCTCGGAGCCGCCCGCGTTCTCGGCCGCCCAGGCGTTCGAGCGCATGCGGCGTTCGCTCGAGGGCGTGCCGTTCCAGTCGGCGTCGGGTTACTGGGCCAACACCTACGTGCCTGGCGATCCGGTGATGCGCTGGCTCGAAGCGCGCCTGGGCGAGCGCGATCTGGAGCTGCTCCAGGCCTGGTCGCCGCAACCGCTGCTGCTGGAAGCGGGTTCGCGCCAGCCCCCCCAGCCCTTCGACGCCCCGGACAATGCCGCCCTGTCGGTCTTCATGCAGGCCGACCGTCGCGGCCTCGAGGGGGAGGGACGCATGCTGGTGCAGGTGGGCCTGCAAGGCGCCCATCGCCGCAGCGGCCTGCGCCCCGCCATGAGCGTGGGCGTGGTGCTCGACCTGCGTGGATCCGTCTCCACCGAACACATCGCCAGCATGCGCGCGCTGATGGATGGCTTCCTCACCGCCCGCGATGTGGGCGATCGTTTCAGCCTCACGGTGGCCGGGCGCCCCGGCGCCACGCTGGTGAACGCCGACGACTTCCGGCACGGCCCGATCACCGTGGCCATGAGCCAGATCCTCGAGCCCGGCGCCCCGGGCTTACCGAAGCGAGAGACCTTGAGCCTCGAGGAGGCCGTGGGCCAGACGACCGCGGAGTTGCAGCGCGGCGACGATCCCTCGGCGCCGCTTGGCAGCAGCATGCTGCTGCTCGTGACGAACCAGCCCTTTGGCTCCAGCACGCAGACCCTCGTGAGTCTGGCCCATCAGAGCGCCGTGGCGGGTGTCCCGGTGAGCGTGGTGGGCATCGGCGAGGGTGTTTCGCTCGCCGAGATCGAGCGGGTGGCGCTTGCCGGCCAGGGCAACCGCCGCCTGATGCACAGCGCGGCCGATGCCGAGTCGCTGGTGGCGCGCGAACTCTCGGCCCTGGCGCGGGTCATCGCGCGCGCCGTGCGTCTTCGCATCCGCCTGGCGCCGGGCGTGAAACTCGTGGAAGTGGTGGGCGCCGAGCGCCTGGACGCGGCCGGCGCCCAGAACGTGCGCAACGCCGAGAAGAGCATCGACCGCCGACTGTCCCGCAACCTGGGTATCGAATCCGACCGTGGCGAGGACGAAGCAGGCATCCAGATCGTGATTCCCACCTTCCAGAGCAGCGACTCCCACGCGGTGCTGCTGGACGTGGTGGCCTCGGGCCCCGGCCCCATCGCCGACGTGACCGTCCGATACAAGGACCTGGTGTATCTCCGCAACAATGTTGCCCGCACCAACCTGACTCTCGGCCACACCGCATCTGCCCCGGGTCCGCTCGAACGCAATGTGGTGAAGAACTTTCTCGCGATCCGCCTGGCCGACACGCTCAAGCAGGCGGGTCGCATGTTGCTGGCCGGCAGCGACCCCCAGGCCATCGCCCAGGTGCGCGAGTTCCAGGGGCTGCTGGCGAGCCTGCAACGCGAGGTGCCGGGCTTCCAGCACGACGCGGATCTCGGAAACGACGCCCACATGCTGGGCGAGTACCTGGCGCTGCTGGAGACCGGCGCGGTTCAACAAGCGGAGCCCCGGCAGTACCTGGCCGATTCGCTCCAGCTCTCGGGCTACTTCAAGACGATTCCCCGCTCCACCTCCGATGCGTGGAGCCGAAGGAGATGACCATCATGCGCACCGCCACGTCGATCCGCCTCGCCCTTGGCCTGGCCTTTGCCACGCTTTCGCTGGGAAGCGCCCGGGCCACGGAGGTCGCACCCGAGGCCGGCCAGGTGCAGATCCCGCTGGAGATCTACACCCAGCTGGTGCAGGCCGGCGAGCAGCCCGTGGTGGCTCCGGCCAGCTACGCGATCGGCCGCGCCGAACTCAACGTGCAGGTCACCGAGTCCGAGGGTCGGGCCAACGCCCAGGTGTCGGTCTCGCTCACGATCGAGGTGCTGGAAGACCGCTGGGTACTGGTGCCCATCCTGCCCTCGGGAACTCCCGTGAGCGCAGTCTCGATCAACGGCCAGCCCGTGCAGCTCATCAACACGCCGGGCGGCCTGGCCTGGGGCGTCAAACAGAAGGGCGCCTACGCCATGCAGCTCGAGTACCGGGTGGACGCCGCGCGCTCCACGGCTGGCTTCGTGCTGCCGGTTCCCACACCCGAGGCCGCCGCCACCCAGCTTCTGGCGAGCCTGCCGGGAACCGGACTCGACGTGGCCGTGATCCCCGGCGCCGGCGTCACCTCGCGCACGGCCGGCCAGAACACCCAGATCTCGGCCACGGTGCCCGCCACCCGCGGGCTCCAAATCTCGTGGCGCGCGCCCTCGCTCCAGAGCCACACCATCAGCCGCGCCCACTACACGGGCAAGCTGGTGGGCGATGCCATCCCGTGGACGGGCGATCTCAGCGTCGAGCTCTCCGGGGACGAGTCCGTGACGCTCGCGCTGCTGCCCAAGAACGTGACCTTGAGCGACATCGAGGTGGACGGCGCCAAGGCCGCGATTCTGGTGAAGGACGACTCGTTCGCCACGCTGGTGCGGGGGCGCGGACCTCACCGCCTGCGCATCGCCTTCCAGGTGCCTGTGCAGCGCAGCGATGGCCCGCCCCAGGTGGTGCTGATGATTCCCGAGATTCCCGTGTCGCGCTTCGACCTCACGCTGCCCGGCCGCAAGCAGGTGACGGCTGCGCCCGCCTCGGACGTGGCGCACCGCACCCTCGAGAAGACCACGCTGGCGAGCTTCCACGTGCCCATGACGCGGCAGGTGAGCCTGTCGTGGACTGAATCCATCCCTGAGGATCTGCGTACCGAGACCCGTTCGAACGCCAACCTCTACCACGCGGTACACGCCGAGGAGGGCGTGATCTACGTGGATGCGCTCGTCGCCTTCGAAGTCAGCCGCGGTGAGGTGAGCGCCATCGAACTCGAGCTGCCTCACGATGTGCAGGTCAACCGAATCACCTCCGAGAACGGAGGCATCTCCGACTGGCGCGTGGCGCCCGGCAATGCCCGCAGCCCCCAGAAGGTGACCGTGTTCCTCGGCCACGCGCTCACCGGCGAAATGCGCTTCCGCGTGCACTACGACCGATCGCTGGCCAAGGGGGGCGCCTCGATCCCGATCCCGCTGCTGCGGGCCCTGGACGTGCACCGCCAGCGCGGCATGGTGGCCCTGCTGGCCACCACCGAGGTGGCGCTCACCCCGATCCAGGAAGAAAACGTGACCCAGGTGGGCGAAAACGCGCTGCCGCCGTTCTTTCGGCGCTCGATCGAGAAGACCATCGCCCATACCTTCAAGTACGCCGAGGCCGTGCCCCAGCTGGTGGCCACGGCCACCGTGCCCGACCGGGTGCTCGCGAAGTTCGACGCCACGGTGGACACGCTGATCTCGCTCACCGACGTCACCATGCGCGGCGCGGCGAGCGTCAACATCAACGTGAAGTCCGGCAAGCTGACGACCCTTCAGCTCGAGCTCCCCGCCGACGTGAACCTGCTGAATCTGACGGCACCCTCGTTGCGCACCCACCGGGTGGGCGAAGAGGACGATCGCCTCGTGACCGTGGAATTCACCCAGGACATGCTGGGGCAATTCCGGGTGGAGGTCGCCTACGAACGCATCACCACCGACGCCGAGTCGGAGGTGTCGGTGCCCACCCTTCGCGTAGTGGGCGCCGAAGTCGAACAGGGCCGCATCGCGGTGGAGGCGCTGGCCGCCGTGGAGGTGCAGGTGGCATCCGCCGAGCAGCTCTCGAGCCTCGACCCGAGCGAGCTTCCCCAGCAGCTGATCCTCAAGACCACCAACCCGATCCTGCTGGGATACAAGTACGTGCACGTGGACCCGCCCTACCACCTGACCCTGCGCATGACGCGCCACCAGGAGGTGGACGTACAGACGGCGGCCATCGACAGCGCCGACTACCGCACGCTCTTCACCCCGGACGGCCTGGCGGTGACCACCGCGCGCTACACGGTGCGCAACAGCCGCAAGCAGTTCCTGCGGGTGGTGCTGCCCAAGGGCGCCGAGCTGTGGAGCGCCACGGTGGACGGCAGACCCGAGAAGCCCGCCATCTCCAGCAATGGCGCGCCCGACACCAACGGCCAGGGGCCGGAGATCCTGATCAAGGTGATCAACTCGGCGCAGGGCTTCCCGGTGGAGGTGATCTACGCCACCCCCGTGGCCGAGATGAGCCGCTTCGGCCGGGTGAGTTTCCACCTGCCCCGCCCGGACATGGTGGTGACGCGCTCGCAATGGGATCTCTACCTGCCCGATCGCTTCCAGTACGGAACGCCCACCACCAACATGGACGTGATGGCCAACGGCGTGCACCTGACACGCGAGGCCATGCAGGCCGGAATGGACGTGGACCGCGCGAACTTTGCTCCCACGCCCACCCAGCCGCTGCAGATCGACGTGCCGAGCGCGGGCATCCACTACGCGTTCGAGAAGCTCTACGCCAACCAGGCCGAGGAAGACGCCTCGTTCTCGATCCCCTACACCTCGAACCTGGGCTCGGCCTTCGGGCAATCGATCTCGCTGCTTGGCACGGCGCTCTTCTGGGCCTGCATCTGGATGGCGTGGCAACGCGTGGGCCCCCTCACCCCGCGACGGGCGCTGCCCCTGGCGGGCGGCAGCCTGCTGCTGCTGCTGGGCCCCATCGGCTACCTGCAGACCAGCGCCCTGCCGCCGCTGGTGCTCTCGGCCCTGGTCCTGGTGGCATTTGCCGCGTATCTGGCCCGGGATCGCCGGCGCCTGCTGCCCGAGGGGGGCCCGACGCCGCTCTGAAGGGGGCCCGTTCCGAGGCGCGCCGGTTGACAATTCCTCATAGTTCCATCATATTGGAACTATGGAGAATAAGACCGCCATCGGGGCTCTGGCCGCCCTGGCCCAAGAAACCCGGCTCGACGTATTCCGGCTGCTGGTGCGGGCCGGCCCCGAGGGCCTGGCCGCCGGCGACGTGGGCGACTCGCTGGGTATCCCTTCCGCCACGCTCTCGTTCCACCTGAAGGAACTCAAGAACGCGGGGCTCATCGACTGCGAGCGTCTGGGTCGCTCCCGCATCTACCGCGCCGCCTTCGCCCGGGTGAACGCCCTGATCCGCTTCCTCACCGAGAACTGTTGTCGCGGGGTCGACGCGTGAGCGAGATCCGTCGCGAACCGCTTTCCACCGCCACCACCTGGCGCGGACCCGACCTGGAGGAGAGCGACTGGGTCTACCGCCTGGCTCCCGACCAGGTCGCCGATCTGGAGCGGGCCCACGCGTTTGCCCGGTCGACCGGAAAGCCGCTGACCGAGCTCACCCGCAAAGACTTCCCGCTTCCGGTGCTCGCGCCTGCGATCTCGGACTGGATGGAATCCCTGCAGAACGGCCGCGGCTTCGTCAACGTGAAGGGCATTCCGGTGCAGGGCCGCAGCGACCAGGACGCGGCGCTCTTCCAGTGGGGCCTCGGTCTGCACATGGGAACGGCGGTTTCCCAGAATTCAGCAGGCGATGTGCTGGGACACGTGCGCGACACCGGCTCCGATCCCAGCGACCCGTCGGTGCGCCTCTACAAGACCCGGGTCGAACTCGGCTTCCACAGCGACGGCTCGGATCTGGTGGCGCTGCTGTGCATCCGGCAGGGCCGCTCGGGCGGCGAGAACCGCCTGGTGAGCACCCACGCCATCTACAACGAGATCCTGCGCCGCCGGCCGGATCTGCTGGCGCTGCTCTACCAGCCCTTCCACTTCGATCGAAACGACGAACAGGCCGACGGCGAGCCGCCCAGCTTCGCCCTGCCCCTCTGCCGCGATCACGACGGTCACCTGGGTTTCTTCTACATCCCCTGGTACATCCGCGGCGCCCAGCGCCACCCCTCGGTGCCGCGACTCACGAAACCACAGCATGAACTGCTCGACCTGATCGACGAGATCGCCGGCGATCCCGCCTTCTACGTGGAGATGCGCCTCGAGCCCGGCGAGATCAACTACCTGAAGAACAACGCGGTGCTCCACGCGCGCCGCGAGTTCCTGGATTTCGACGAGCCCGAGCGCAAGCGCTACATGGTGCGCCTCTGGCTCACGGCCCACGGCGGCTGGGCCGACGCCCCAGCCCTCGTGCAACAGGGTATCCCAAAGAAGGCGGGCGTCCTCAGCGACGCCGACGCCATGAGTGGAGCGACATGAGCGACAAGCGACCCGACGATTCCGAACGGATCCACGAGCTGGTTCGCGAGGGCTACACCCGCGTGGTGCAGGCACGCAGTGCTTCGGACCAGGCGTCCGTCGACGCCACGGCCCGCCGCATCGGCTACGACGACGAGCAGCTCGCGGCGGTGCCCGAAGGCGCAAACCTGGGCGTGGGCTGCGGCAACCCCACGGCCATCGACACCCTGGCGCCGGGCGAAACCGTGGTGGATCTCGGCTCCGGCGCCGGCATGGATGCCTTCCTGGCCGCCCGCCAGGTGGGGCCCACGGGTCGCGTGATCGGGGGTCGACATGACCGACGCCATGCTGGAGAAGGCCCGGGAGAATGCGCGCAAGGTCGGGCTCGAGGGCATCGTCGAGTTCCGCAAGGGCAACATCGAGTCGCTTCCCATCGAAGACGAAAGCGTCGACGCCATCATCTCGAACTGCGTCATCAACCTGTCGCCGGAGAAGCAGCGCGTATACGCCGAGGCCTACCGGGTGCTGCGCCCCGGCGGGCGCATCATGGTGAGCGATGTGGTGCTGGAGCGCGAGCTGCCCGACGAGATCCTCCACAGCATCGACGCCTACCTGGGCTGCGTGGGGGGCGCAAGCCTGCGCCCCGCCTACCTGGAGACCATCGAGAAGGCGGGCTTCCGAGAGGTAAAGATCCTGAAGGAGTCGAGTTTTCTGGGCGCCATCTCGTTCGACGATCCGCTGGTGGCGGAGGCCATGGAACGCCTGGGCGTCACGCTGGAGCAGGCCCGGGGCTACGCGAACGCGGTGACGAGCCTCCACATCTACGCAGTGAAGTAACCCGGCCGGCCCCGCTGAAGACCCGGGGGCGGTCAGGCGTTCTCGAGCTGCTCCGCCGCGAGCTCCAGGTCGCGGACGGCCTTTGCGAAGCCTTCGGTGATCTCCCAGGGGTCGGGCACGATTTCTCGGCAGGTCAGCACGCCTATGTCGATTCGGCCCATGTTGCTGAGCAGCGTGATGTTGAGGCCGATTCCCTCGCCCGTCGGGCCCATGGGATAGACGGCCTCGACCCGCGCCCCCCCGAAGTAGAGCGGCACCGGCGGCCCCACCATGTTGGAGATCACCACGTTCCACATGGACGGCACGTGGTCGGCCACGTCGAACGTGGAGTAGAGCCGCGCACCGAAGCTCGTGAGCACTGGTGAAACGAAGTGCAGCCACTGGGGCAGCACGTCCTCCTCCGCGGCCTGGTGCACGTGTTTCGCGTCGGCGGTTTCCCGGTGAACCGCCTGCACGATCGCCTCGGGATCCTCCAGATGCGTCGGGAGCCGGACGGAGAGGGCCGAGACCTTGTTGGTGAAGTCCTGCTTCTCGCTGTCGCTCTTGAGCGAGATCGGCACCGCGCACACGAGGGGCTGCTCGGGGAGTGCGCCGCGCGCCTCGAGATAGCGGCGCAGGGCCAGGGTGCAGGCCGCGAGCACCGCATCGTTCACCGTCACGCCGAAGGCCTTCTTCACCCGCTTGATGTCCTCCAGGCGAACGCTCCCGTACGCCACCCGCCGGTGGATGCTGAGTGCGCGGTTCAACGGGGTGGAGGGCGCCATTTCGAGCAAGCCCCCATGCTTCACGCCCGGGCGCGCGATTTCGCGCCGGGCCCGGCGGCGGCGTTGCATGCCCCGAGCCGTGTCGAATAGCAGTCGGCCAAAGCGCGCTGGGCTCACGAGGCGGCTCCCGACCGAGCCCACCGCAAGCGCGAGAGCCGAAGGCAGGGGCGGCGGGTTCCAGGGCGCAGGGGGCCCTACCACCGTGTCGGGCTCGAGGTCCATCAGGCTCGCCATCTGGCTCGAGCCCGACGCCCCATCGATCAGGCAGTGATGCAGCTTCGTCACCAATGCGATGCGCCCGCCGGCAAGCCCCTCGATGGCCCACATCTCCCACAGGGGCTGCGAGCGGTCGAGGGGTGGGCCCGCCAGGTCGCCCACGACCTCGGCCAGCTCGTGCAATCCCCCCGGCGACGGCACCGCCAGGCGGTGCAGGTGGTTCTCGACCCGGAAATCCGGGTCGTCGACCATCACCGGGTGGCCGATGCCGAGGGCCACCTCCAGCAGCCGCTGGCGGAAGGGCGGGATCAGGTGGACGCGCGATTTCACCGTCTCGACGATCTGCTGGTACCCGAAGCCGCTGGCCACTTCCGAGGGATCGAGGATGACGGTACCCATGGTGTGCATGGGCATCGAAGGTGTTTCGCCGTAGATGAAGACGGCGTCCTGACCGGTCAGGCGCCGGACATGCCGCCCCGACTCATCGCGGACATGCCGCCCCGACTCATCGGGTTGGGTCGGTTCACTCATGCGGATCCCTCTTGAACGGTCTGGGCGGTCGCCGCGGGCACAGGGCTCGCAACGGGGGGTTCTTCGGGGTCGGGCACCCCGACCAGGCACGGGGCCAGGGTCACGAGACCGGGTTCATGGGCGTGCTTGCTGTCGGCATGCCCACTCTCGATCTCGACGGTGCGCAGCACCGCCAGCGCGATGCCGTGGCGCATGCAGCGGAAGTGGGCGCCGCTCACGAAATGTCCGGCGCAGCCCACCTCGATCTGGGGTGCACCCGGTAGCACGGCGGCCACGTCTTCGTGATGACGGCGCGGAATCAAGGCGTCGCGGCCGGCCCACAGGAACGTGATGGGGAGATCCAACTGCCGCATGCGCGTCCAGAGTCCGTCGGGGCCGAAGGGCGGGTCGAGTGCCATCTCGCGCACGGCCGAAAGGAAGGCCACGCGAGTGGCCGGACACGAGCTGTAGTAGGCGAAGCGCACGGCGGCACGGGCGAGCCAGTCGTGCTCGAGATCGGGCCGACTCTCGATGGCCTCGGCAACGCGCTTGATCACCGGCCAGATTGCTTCGACGCGAAGCCGCTCGGCCCAACGCGGGTCTACGCGGCGCATGCACTCCATTCCAACGCGCCAGCGACGCCACGGCAGGTAGGGCGCCACCAGCACCATTCCGCGCAGGAGTTCGGGTTCGATCAGCGCAGCCTCGAGCGCAACGCGGCCGCCCATGGACATGCCGATCAGCAGCGGGGGTCGCTCGAGCGAGCGCGCCAGCTCGAGCACGGGCTCGGCCATTCGCGTCGGGGTGAGCGGCTCGTCGCCGGGGTTTGGCGTCTTCCCGAAACCGGGCAGGTCGACGGCGAGGGTGCGGAAGCCGTGTTCGGCGAGCGCCTCCGCCACACCGGCAAAGGCCGCCGACTCCAGGGCCAGCGGGTGCAGCGCGATCACGGGATCGCCCCGACCCCACTGCTCGTAGTGCAGCAACCGCAACCTCCTGTTCCAGCTTGGGGAATTACTGCACGGCGCGTGCCGTGGCGGGGTCAGCGCATGGCCCGAGGCGCCCCGGGTGGGGCAATTCGGGGCGGCGGCTGGGGTGCTCCACCCCAGTACGTGCATCCGCATGACGCACGACTACTCTCGGAGTGCATCAGATGAGAGACTCGGGCGCAGAACGCAAGGGCCTCGCTCTTGCAGGAGATCGAACGCTGCGATGATCGAGATGCGCGGTGCGGATGCCTACTTCCTGCGGGAGGAATCGCGCGCCCGGCACATGCACACGCTCAAGATCATCGTGGTGGATCCCTCCACCGCCCACGAGAAGATCAACTTCGAGGGCATGCGCAGGGGCGCCCTGCGCATGCTGCCGTATCTGCCGGCCTTCCGCCGTCGGGCGGTTTCGGGCCCGCTGGGATTGGGCCGCCCGCTCTGGATCGACGCGCCCTCGCTCGACCCCGACTACCACCTGCGCCACGAGGTGCTGCCCCTCGGTGCGGGAGAGGAAGCGCTCGACGCCCTGGCGAGCCGGATCGCGAGCGAGCCGCTCGACCGCGAGCGTCCGCTCTGGCAGATCCACCTGGTCGAGGGGCTCCCTGGCGGGCGCGTCGCGTACCTCACGAAACTGCACCACGCGGTGGCCGACGGCAGCGCCAGCGCCGAGATCGTGCTGCGCTCCTTCCAGGAGAATCGGGACCCCGTGGCGTTCCCCCGGCCCTACGAAGGCGAAATCGAACTGCTGCCCCGGGCGGGGCAGCGCCTGGTGTCGGCCCTGCGCCGCGGATTCACACGGCAGCGCGAGGTTCCCGCTCTGTTGCGGCGTTCGCTCGGCTCGCTTGGCGTTGGGCTGCAGTGGCACCGGTCGGGCCGCTCGCTGCCGGCGCGTCCCTTTGCGGCACCCTCCACCCGCTTCAACCGCCCGCTCACCCCGAATCGCGTATACGCCCGCGCGACGCTTTCACTACCGGCACTGCGCGAGGTGAAGAGCGCCCTGGGATGCACGCTCAACGACGTGTATCTCGCCGCGGTGGGAGGTGCCCTGCGTGGCTACCTGGAGCGCCACGCAGAACTCAGTGAGCACGCGCTCACGGCCGCGGTGCCCGTGTCGGTGCGGGGCGAGCACGACGACCCCACCTTCGGCAATGCCATGGCCTACTGGTTCGCGAGCACCGGCAGCCACCTCTCCGATCCGGTGGAGCGGGTGCGCGCCGTGGCCGCGAGCACCCGGACCGCGCGCGATCTCTTCGGGGCCCGCGATCCGCGCCTGGCACTCGAGTGGTTCGACCACTGGCTGCTGCGAAGCCTCTACCTGAACGGTCTCGCCGCACTTGGCCGCGCCGTGCTCGGCCGCCCGAGCTACAACGTGATCGTTTCGAACGTGCGCGGCCCTTCGCGCCCCCTCTTCAGCGACGGTGCGCGCGTCGAAGCGCTCTACTCCATGGGCCCACTGGCGGCGCAGCAGGGCCTCAACTTCACGGCCTGGAGCTATCTCGACGAGTTCACGGTGGGCGTGCACGCGTGCCGTGAGCACGTGCCCGACGTGAGCAGCCTGGCCCTGGCGCTGCCCGCCGAGCTCGAACTCCTCAGGCGCGAGGTGCGGAGCCGGCCGCGGCTCGCGGCGGGCTGAGCCCTTCCAGGAAGTCGCGGATCGAGGGCGACCAGGCGCGGATCTCGTCGAGACTCTCGGCGATGCGCAGGTCGGCCTTCGGCAAGAGCTGCGCCAGATACCTGGCCGTGGAGATCGGGTGCGCGGGATCGCCGCGCCAGGCCAGCACGAGCGCCGGCGCATGGATGCTGCGAAGCGCCTCGACCGACGGCAGATCCGACTGGGCGGCACCGCGCAGGGCCGCCACCACCGCGCGCGGATCGGCCCTTCGCAGTGACTCGACCACTGAATTCTGGAGCGTGGCCAGGTAGTCCGGTCCGGGCGCGAGCCGCCCCAGCGACGCGGCGAAGCGGAAGGGGCCAAGACCCACGCGCGCGATCACGGCCGCCAGCATCCGGTAGACCCGGGCCTGCCGGGGCCGTGTGCGCCAGGCCGTAGGTGGCGCCATCAGCACCAGCGCCTCCATGCGATCCGGCGCCGCCACGGCCGCGTGAAGTGCCGTGGCGCAGCCCATGGAGAGGCCCCCGAAGACGGCGCGCGCAGCACCACACGCGTCGGCCAGCGCCAGTAGATCCTGGGCCAACTCGGGCCAGCGATAGTCGGCCGCGTCGACGGTGGCCTCGGAGCTTCCGTGACCGCGCGCGTCGTAGCGCACGAGACGCGTGACTCCGGCGAGTGCTTCCCAGTCGAGAAGAGCGGCGATGTCTTCTTGCGCCACACCTCCCAGCAGGCCGTGGCCCCAGAAGAAGGGTCGCCCGTTGCCTGTGTCGTTCAACGCCAGATCGATTCCGCGTACCTGCATCGTCGGTCGCCATTCCCCCCCGGGGACTCCACCGGATCCTATGTGTGTGGCATCTCACCATATCCCCCTCGGGGACACAGTGCAGTTCCAGCGCAGTTCTCGAAGGAAGATACGGGAATTACGAGACAAAATTATGGGTGATAAAAGACCCGTTTCGGCTCCTGTCGGCGACCCTCGATGTCGATAGGAGAAGGTCGATCTCTCTGTCGTTCTGGGGACTTGCGCGAACGCAATGAAGAAGAAGAGACCCGGAAATGCCCGCCGCTCGCTCTTCGAGACCCTCGAAGCGCGAACGCTCTTTTCAGCGGACTTCGGACCGGTGCTTCTGGACCAGCTGGATGGCGATGCCGTCGACGACGACTCCGCCGTCCGGATGGACCTCCTCGAGGCCGAATCCGGGGCCACCGACAACTTCGCCGCGTATCGCCACGAGCTGGTGTTCGTGGACACTGGCACCGAAGGCTACGAGGAGCTGGTTGCGGACCTGCGCTCCCAGATCTCGGCGAGCCGCTCCCTGGACGTCGTGTTGCTGGACACCGAGCGCGACGGAATCGAGCAGATCACCAGCACGCTCCTCGGCTACGACGACCTGGATGCGGTGCACATCGTCTCCCACGGCGGCCAGGGTTCGGTAGCCCTCGGCAGCACCCGGCTCGACGGCGGCAACCTCGCTTCCTACGGCGACACGATTTCGAGCTGGGCGGACGCCCTCTCGGCGGACGCGGATCTCCTCTTCTACGGCTGCGACCTGGCCAGCGGCGAGAGCGGTGCGGCCTTCGTGGGGTCCCTCTCGAACCTGACCGGCGCCGACGTTGCGGCCAGCACCGACCTGACCGGGAGCTCCCTGCGCGGAGGCGACTGGGACCTCGAGTACAACGCGGGCAGCATCGAAACCGTCGTCGCCTTCAGCGCGGATCTCCAGGACGACTGGCTGGGATTGCTTGGCGCGCCCCAGGTCTCGAACATCACCACGAACGAGGACACCCAGTCGGGTCTGATCGTGGTCGATCGGAACGTGGCGGACGGCCCCGAGGTCACCCACTTCCGCATCAGCAACTTCAGCAACGGCACGCTCACCCAGGCCGACGGCACCACCGCCATCAACAGCGGCGACTTCATCACCGTTGCGCAGGGCCAGGCGGGGCTGCGTTTCACGCCCACCGCCGACTCGAACCTGGCGGGCAGTTTCGACGCCGAATCCTCGCTCGACGGCACCACGGCCCAGCCGGGCACATCGACCTCGACCATCACCGTCACTGCGGTGGGCGACACCCCGGTCGTCGCGAACATCACCACCTTCGAGGACACCCCAGTCAGGTCTGATCGTGCTGGACCGGGCCGCCGTGGACGGTCCCGAGGTCACCCACTTCCGCATCAGCGGC
>JAQBHB010000079.1:0-10527 GCA_032128115.1 Deltaproteobacteria bacterium
AAATGGTGGTGAGCTGGGACCCCCGCACGGTGTCCGGTGGTGGCTTGTTGGAGGGGGACGGGGTTGACTATTGACTTTCCCGCGCGGTCTTCAATGGGCGAGGAGCATCTGGGAAAAGTCAATAGTAAACCCCGTCCCCGCTATCCCTGGGGGCGGGTGCCGATGATTCCTGCGCGGGTGAGGGTCTCGATCTCGCCCGCGTCGAGTCCCAGCTCGGCGAGGATCTCGTGGTTGTGCTGTCCCATCGTGGGAGCGGGCCGGCGCAGCCAGTGGTCGACCGAGGTGTAGCGGAAGGGCAGGCTGGGAGCCGGGTGACGCCCCACCACCGGGTGGTCGAACTCCTCGAAGAAACCGCGCGCCGCCATCTGGGGATTCGAGCTGGCGAGGCGCGGGTCCGCCACCGGCGCCGCCGGAATGCCGGCCGCCAGCAGCTCGTCCACGAGTTTCTCGCGATCGCGTGCGGCGAACCAGGGGCGCAGCGCCTCGTCGATGCGGTCGTGGGCGCGACGCCGGCCGCCGAGAGTCGCCAGCTCCGGATCGCCGGCCCAGGCCGGTGAGCCCAGTACGCCGCGGAACGCTCGCCACTGTTCGTCGCTCGCCACCGACAGGGCGAGCCAGCTCTCCACTCCGGGTTGGCTTCCGGCACACGGGTACAGGCCCTGGGGTGCCGCCTCCGGGCAGCGGTTGCCGTCTCGCTCCAGCAGGTTGCCGTAGGCGGTGAATTCGATCACGGCCTCGGCGGCTGCGTTCAGGGCGCCTTCCACCATGGTGCACTCCAGGTGGACGCCTCGGCCCTTCGCCTCGCGCTCGGCCAGCGCCACCAGCACCGCGTAGGCCGCGTGCATGCCCGCCAGCGGATCGCAGGGGCCGCGCTGGATCCGGGGTTGGTCGTCCCGATGGCCCGTGCGCCAGGCGAGACCGGTCATCTGCTCCATGGTCTGGGCGAACCCGGTGTTGTCGCGCCAGGGTCCCGTGAGGCCGAAGGCGGGCATGCGCACCAGGATCGTCTGGGGCGATGCGGCGTGGATGTTCTCCCAGGTGAGTCCGAAGTTATCCAGCACCCGCGGCGTGAAATTCTCGATCACGACATCGGACCGGCCGATCAGCTTGCGAACCAGGTCGATGCCTTCCGGCTTCGACAGATCCAGCGTGAGCCCGCGCTTGTTGGTGTTCGCGGCCAGGAAGAAGTGGCAGCACTCCCACCACGCTTCGTATTGTCCCGCCAGCATGCCGCCCACCATGCGCATGCCGTCGGGCCGGGTGATCGACTCCAGGTGGATCACGTCGGCCCCCAGGCACGCCAGCATGTGGCACGCGGCGGGTCCGGCCCACCAGGCGGTCATGTCGAGCACGCGCAGGCCCGCCAGCGGGAGCGGGGGCGCCCCCGAGGTCTCCCGCGACGAGCGCTCGCGCGCCTCCACACGGCCCGTGTGCTCGCCCAGCTTTGGCGCCGGGCGCGGCGGCGGCGGATCGCTGTCATCGATGCGGTAGGGAGGGCGCGGCTGCAGGAACTGGCCGGTGGGATCGGGCTGCAGTACGCCGCGCGCGGCGAACTGCTCGTGCTGGCGCACCCGGTCGCCGTCGTTGACCGGCGCCACGGGGATGCGGAGCTCGGACGCGGCTTTTACGATCTCGTCCGTGCTGTGTTTCTTCGTGAAAGCCTTCACGATTTCGTTCCACTCTTCGAAGCGAGCCATGCGGCCCGCTACCTGGGCCAGCATGCTGTCCTCGCGCAGGTCGGGTCGCCCGATCAGGAGCAGGAAGTCCGAGAACTGCTGGGCCGAGTTGGTGCAGAAGCCCACGTAGCCATCGGCGGTGGGCTCGATGGAGGGCGTTTCGACCGATTGGGGCAACGCCACCACCTCCGGCGAGCCGAAGAGTCGGTGAATCAGTTCCATGTAGTTGGTGCCGGCGAGGTTCATGACTTCCAGCACGGAGAAGTCCACGTGCTCGCCGAATCCCGTGTGTCGGGCGCGGTGCACGGCTGCCAGGGCGCCCACGGCGGCGAACGTGCCCGCGAGCCACTCGGTGGTGCGGCCGCCGCATTGGAAGGGCTCGCGGCCGGCCAGGCCGCGGGTGCCGATGGAGCCGCACTCGGCCTGGATCGTGAACTCGGTGGCCGGCCGCTGGGTCCAGGGTCCGCCGCGACCGAAGGGAGAAATGGAGAGCAGCACCAATCCGGGGAAGCGGCCCACCCAATCCAGACGATCGACGCGCCCGGGCTCGAAGCTCTCGACGACCAGGTCGGCGCCGGAAATCAACTCGAGGATCTCGTCGTCGCCCGGCTCGCCCACCACCGAGCGTTTTCCGCCGTTCAGGAAGCGGAAGAACGCACCGTCCTCGCCATGGAGATCGGCGCCGGTGGCCGACCAGCGCCGCATGGGGTCGCCCTCGGGTGCCTCTACCTTGATGACGTCGGCGCCGGCGTCGGCCAGAAGCTTGCTGCAGTACGGGCCCGCGAGCTCGGTCGAAAAATCGATTATCCGGAGATCGCGCAGGCCGTGCATGTCAGTCGATGCCGTAGAGAGCGGCTGCGTTGTCGTGGAGCACCTTCTGCAGGGTCGCTTCTGGCAGACCCCCCAGGGCCTTCTCGGCGTAGACCCGCGGATTCACGGCAACGGTCTGGGGCCCTGGGGCCTGGCAGGTGGGGTGCGGGAAGTCGGTCTCGTAGAGCATGTTGTCCGGGAAGAGCTCGAGGGCCGTCCTTATGCCCTCGTTCTCGAACCAGAAGCAGCCGTAGATCTGACGGCGGAAGTACTCGCTTGGCAGCAGGTCGTACTCCGGGTGTTCGCCGGTGACGCCCCCGTTCTGCCACTGCCAGTCGAATCCCTCCAGCACCGACTGGATCCAGCCCGCGCCGCTCTCGACCGAAACGAACTGGAGATCGGGGAAGCGGTGGCACACCCCACCGAAGATCAGGTCGGCCAGGCAGCGCGCATTTTCAATGAAGTAGGTGGATGACACCTTCGAGAAGATCGTTTTCACGCCCACGTTCGCCGAATCGTTCAGCAGCTCGCTCATGTCCCCGCCGCCCACGTGGAAGCTGATGGAGAGCCCGGCGGATTGGGCAGCCGCCCAGATCGGGTCCCAATCGCGGTGGCACAGGATCGGCAGCCCGAAGGCCTGAGGCTGACCGCAGGCCAGCACCGCCCGGTGGCCCAGCGCCGCGCAGCGCTCGATCTCCTTCACCGCCGCGTCCACGTCCCAGAACGGGGTGGCCATGACCGGAATCAGGCGGTTGGGATCGGTGCGCGTCCAGTCGATCAGGAAATCGTTGTAGGCCTGCACACAGGCGAGCTTGAGATCCGGCTCCTCGATGCTGAGAAAGCGCCCCGACCCGAAGCCACCCACATTGGGATACAGGAGCTGGGCATAGATGCCCTCCCGGTCCATGTGCTCGAGGCGCGCGGTCGGGTCGAACGTGCTGGCAGGGATGTCGTCGTAGGTGTCGGGAAAATCGGGAACCGTGCCGTCGAATCCGGCCATGGAAAAGATGCCCGGCATTCCCACGGGTTTCCCGTCCAGGATCCAGATGTCCTTTCCGCCCATGCGCTCGATGTGGGGCACCCGATCGCGCCATTTCGCCGGAACCCGGGAGGTCCACAGGTCGGCGGGCTCCGTGATGTGCGTGTCGGTGTCGATCACGCGGAAGCGGTCGAAGAGATCGCTCATGTCTCGGCTCCTCGCGAAACGGCCGCTGTTGCCATTGTATCGGAATCGGGGCCCGGGCTCGCCGAATCCTCACCCGGCGATCCTGCGGGGCGTGAGCCGCACCGGAATCGCCTTGTACGAATTGGTGAGATTCGAGCGGAGCCTGCGCGGGGCGCCCGTGAGCTCCACCGCCTCGAAGCGGCGGAAGAACTCCTCGAAGAAGACCCGGGCCTCGAGGCGCGCCAGCCGAGCCCCCAGGCAGAAGTGTTCGCCGAAGCCGAAGGCGAGGTGGGGGTTCGGATCCCGGCGGATATCGAAACGCTCGGAGTTCCGAAAGACTTCCTCGTCGAAATTGGCCGACGTGTAGTGCAGCACCACCCGGTCGCCCTCGCGGATCCGGCAGCCGCGGACCTCCACGTTCCGCGTGGCCGTGCGCCGAAAGTAGTGGACCGGAGTTACCCAGCGCAGCATCTCCTCCACCGCCACGGGCAGCAGGGCCGAGTCGGCCGCCAGGTCGCGGTAGCTCTCCGGATTCTCCAGAAGGGCCAGAAGGGCGCCCGAGAGCAGGGTGCGGGTGGTCTCGTTGGCGGCCACGGCGATCTGCACGAAAAGGGCGGCGAACTCCACCTCGTTCAAGGGTTGCCCTTCGTGCTCGGCCTTCAGCATGATCGAAATCAGGTCGTCGCCCGGGTTCTTCTTGCGCTCACTGGCAAGGCTGAAGCCGTAGCTGCCGAGTTCGAGGATGGGATCGGGTTCGCCCTCCGCGGGGGCCGTCTCGGGGTCGTCGCGGCCGATCACCTTGTCACCCAGCTCCACGATGCGGTTCCGGTCCGCATCGGGAATGGCCATCATCTGGTTGATGGTCTGGAGAGGCAGGTCGGACGCCAGGTCGGACACGAAGTCGCAATCGCGCTTCTCGGCGGCCGCGTCCATGGTTTCGCGGGCCCGATCTCGCAGCCAGCCCTCCATGTCGCGGATGGCGACGGGGGTGAAGGCCTCGAGCACGATGCGTCGCATTCGCACGTGCTCGGGCGGGTCCATGCTGAGCAGCTGCGTGCGCATACCCGCGAGCCGTTCAGGCGTCTGGTCTTCGATGATGATCCCGCCGCGCGCGGCCGAGAACGTGCCTGGATCGGTGGAGGCTGCCGCGACGTCGGCGTGTTTCAGCAGCGCCCAGTAGCCCTGGTCACCCGGCAGCTCCTGCCAGAACACGGGAGCCTCTCGTCGAAGGCGCCGGAAGAGATCGTGAGGGACGCCTTCGACGTAGCGGTCCGGATCGTAGATGTCGACGTTGGCGAGATCCAATCAGTAGACGATCACACCCCGGGCGTTCTTGTTCCCCAGCATGTCTTCGATGGCCTGGGGCGCCTCGTCGATCGAGTAGGTGGCGGTCACCATGTCGTCCAGGTTGAGTCGGCCGGTCCGGTAGAGGTTCAGGAGCTTCGGGAAGTCGTTCTTCACGTTGGCGTCGCCGTAGTAGCAGCCCTTCACCGTCTTGCCCGACATGGACAGCATGAGCGCGTTGAAGGGCACCTGCTCCGTGAGCTTGCCGACACCGACGATGGTGACCGTGCCGCCGCGGCGGACCGACTCGTTCGCCTCGACCATGAGCTGGGGAACCCCGACCGCCTCGAAGGAGAAATCGACGCCTTCGCCGCCGGTCAGCTCCTTGCACTTGAGGACGCCATTGTCTTTGCCGGCGTTCACCGTATGGGTGGCGCCGAAGTGCTTGGCCATCTCCAGCTTGTTGTCGGCCAGGTCGATGGCGATGATCTGGGCGGCTCCGGCCAGGCGAGCTCCCTGGATGATCGAGAGCCCCACACCACCGCAGCCGAAGACCGCGACGCTCGAGCCCGGCGTGACCTTGGCCGTGTTGATGGCCGCCCCCACGCCCGTCATCACGCCGCATCCCACCAGGGCCGCCTTGTCCAGCGGAATCGACTTGTCGATCTTGATGGCGCTGATGGCGGGCACCACCGCCTGCTCGGCCATGCATCCCAGGAACTGCATCACGCCCAGGTCCTGGCCGCGCAGCTTCACGCGCGACGTGCCATCGAGCATCTTGCCGTTGGGCGCGCCGATGCTGCAGAACTGCGGCTCGTGACGGTTGCACGACGGGCAGCTCCCGCAGGCCGGGTTGAACGACAGCACCACGTGGTCGCCCTTCTCGAAGCCGATGACGCCCTTGCCGATGCCGGCCACGACACCGGCGCCCTCGTGGCCGAGCACGATGGGCTTGGGCAGGGGCAGGGTGCCGTTCACGACGGACACGTCGGAGTGGCATACCCCGGTTGCCGCCATGTCGATGAGGAGCTCTCCGGCCTTCGGGCTGTCGAGGCTGACTTCCTCGACCGAGTACTTGTCCTGTTCGAGACTGACGACTGCCTTCATGGGGGGCTCCTCCGGGGTTTCGGGGCAGCCAGTCTAGCGGATCCGCCGCGCAAACAACCAGAAATCCCACTCAAGGTCGGAGCCGACCGAGGGCCGCCGCCTTCAGGTGGCCGGCATCGTGCATCCAGAGCAGCAGGTCGCGGATCGTTGCGTCGATGGGCCGGAATTCCACACCCAGCTCGCGGACGGTGCGGGAGTTGTCGCAGGCGACGCCCCGGGTCGCCGTCAGCATGGACTCGTAGGTGAAGGCTCCCACGTTGACGCCGAGGCGGCGCAGGGCATCCCCCATGCGTCCCATGGTTCGCATCAAGACGCCGGGTGTGGGCAACCGGAGCACGCGGCGGCCCGTGAGGCGGGCGAAGCAATCCACCAGCTCGGAGAACGGTGTGAAGTGCCCCCCGGCCATGTAGCGGCGCGGGCCCATGCCGGGCTTCATGGCCGCGGCGTGGATGGCCGCCAGGTCGCGCACGTCGGCGATGGGAACCCCGCCGGGCGCCACCGTGTAGTAGCCGGCACCGAGCATGCCGAAGATGAGTCGCATGCCGTCGTTCAGGGTGGGATCATGGGGACCCCAGACGCCGCCCGGGTAGGTGATCACCACCGGGGCACCCTCTGCCTGACATTCGCGGGCGTAGCGCTCCGCATCGGACTTGGAGCGCGCATACAGATCGCGGGGGCTCTTGACCGTCTCTTCGGTGGTGAGCAGCGACCCGGAAGGTGGGAACAGCGCCGACAGGCTCGACACGTATAGGATGGGGTCGAGCCCTCGGCGGATCGCGCCGCCCAACACGTTCCGGGTTCCCTCGACGTTGGTGCGTTGCATCTCCGCGTCGCGCCGCTGGTCGAAGCTCAGGAGGGCGGCCGCGTGGAGCGCGGCGTCGCAGTCCGTCAGGGCCGTCTCCACCGCCTGCGGGTCGGTGACATCGCCCACCACGAACTCGGGGATGGGGATCGCCAGGGGCTCGAGGGCCCGGCGGATGCGCTCGGGACTTCGCACCAGCAGGCGCACCTCGTGACCGGCCCGATGGAGCGCGGCGGTGCTATGGGCTCCTACCATGCCGGTCGCGCCGGTCACCAGGATCCGCATGGGTACCTACGCTTCTTCGAGCTGGATGGCCCCTTCGGGGCAATTCGCCTCGCCGAGCCGCGCCTGTTCCCGGAACGCGAATGGGACCGTCTCGCTCGCGACCCGGCAATGGCCGCGCTCATCGTCCAGGAAGACATCCGGGCCCAGCGCGTAGCAGCGCCCGTGGCCCGTGCACAGCTTGGAATCAACGCGAACCTTCACGCACTCTCACTGCGCGCGGGCTGCCAGACGAGGGGCAGGTACTTCACCTCCCGAATGCCGATCGCGTAGATGGGGACCTCTCCGGGTTTGATGGAATATTCCGGCACGCGCCGGTGCCACTCTTCCAGGGCCACCTGAAGCTCCATTCGCGCCAGATGCGATCCCAGGCAGCGGTGGGGTCCGGCGCCGAAGGCGATGTGCCGGTTGCGCTCCCGCTCGAAGTCTACGGTCTCCGCGTTGGAGAACATCTTGTCGTCGGTGTTGGAGGCGCCGAGCAGCAGGGTCACAATTTCACCCTTCTTGATCTGCACGTCGCGCATCGTGACATCGCTCTTCACCACCCGCGGCACCATCATCACCGGGGTCTCCCAGCGCAACAGCTCCTCCACCGCGCCCGGGATCTGGGACGGATCGCGCACCAGGCGCTCCCGTTGGTCTGGATTCGCGGCCAGGTAGGCGACGCTGCAGCCCAGGGTCGCCGTCACCGTGTCGAGCCCGGCCAGGATCAGCAGGAAGCAGATGTCCAGCATCTCGTTGCGCTCCAGGCGTTTGCCGTCGATCTCGATCTTTACCAGGAAGCTCAACATGTCGTCGCCCGGATTCGCGCGCCGCTTTTCAATCACGTCTTCGAAGTAGGCGTAGATCTCCCGGCCCGTATCGGCGCGGATCCTGGCCGCTTCGTCCATGTCGGTGCTGTCGGGTCGGATGATGCCGTCCTTCAGCTCGAGGAAGCGCTTCAGATGGTCGTGGGGCAGGCCCAGCAGGCTGAGGAAGGCGGTGCAGGGCAGGGGAATGGCGAAGGCCTCGTCGAACTCGCACTCACCCAGGTCGACGATCTTGTCGATCAGGGCGTTGGCATGACGCCGCACGTCCGGCTCGATCAAGGCCATGCGTCGACGTGAGAAGCACGGATCCAGGATCTTCCGATACCGGGTCTGGGCCGGCGGGTCGATCTGCTGGGGAATCATCGGCCGCTCGGTTCCCAGGCCCATCTGCTCGTGCATCTCCGACGAGAAGATCTCGGGATGGCGCAGCGCCCACATCACGTCTTCGTAGCGCGTAATCACGGGGCCCTGGGTGATGGCGGCGCGCGTGACCGGGCACCGGTCTCGCACGCTGCGGAAAACCGGCTGGGGGCAGGCCAGGAAGGCGGGGTCGAAAAGGTTGATCTCGCCGGTCTTCGGGTCGGGATTTTCGGCCGCCATGGGTTGCTCCCTCGTGTCGAATGCCGGGTCTGGATCCGCGTCTGGAGCGCGATTCTAGCGTGATAGTATCCCAGCCGGCAGATGCCGCGGAACCCCGGGAGAGGCAGCATGAGCAGTGACACCATCCGCGTCGAATACGATGGCCCGGTTGCCATCATGACCAACAACCGCCCCGAGAAGCACAATGCGGCCAACGATGAAATGGACGCGCGCCTGTGGGAGGTGCTGGCGGAGCTGAATCAGCGTTCCGGATTGCGCGTCGTGGTCTGGCGGGGCGAGGGCAAGTCGTTTTCCTCGGGGCGCGACACCACCGAGCTGGGTGTTCGCAGCGAGGACTTGAGCGACCTGGAGTTCATCGAGCGGGGCCATGCGGGCACCCAGCAGTTCTTCACGCTGCAGGCGCCGATCGTGGTGGCGCTCAAGGGTTGGGTGATCGGGGGCTCCTTCGAGCGGGCGCTGTTGTGTGATCTGCGAATCGCCGGCGAGAGCGCGAAGATGCGCCTTCCAGAAATCCTCCACGGCGTCGTGCCCGACACCGGGGGTACGGCCCGGCTCTTCCAGATCGCAGGCCACGGATTGGCTGCCGACCTGGCGCTCACGGGTCGCGTGATGACGGCGGACGAGGCGCTGACCCACGGTGTGGTCTCGCGGGTGGTCCCCGACGAGAAGTTAGACGCCACGGCCATGGAAGTCGCGCATGCCATCGCCGCAGCGCCGCCGTTCACGGTCAAGATGTTCCGGCGGACTCTCGGCCGCATGGCGGACCCGCTTGTGAAGCAGTCGATCGCCGAGGAGGCGATCACCCAGTCGATGGTGTTCGCCTCGGCGGACTACGCCGAGATGAAGGCCGCCCGCGCCGAGAACCGCGAGCCCCGATACCGGGGGCGCTGACCTCCGCGCTGGGCGGCTACCGGATCACGGGAGCGGGCGGGGTCCAGTCGGCCTCGTAGAAGGGGGCGAGACGATACAGGGCGTCGCGCGCCGCGGTGATCTTGTCCAGGGTCGGCTTCAACACGAGCTGGCGGCGCGCTTCTTCTCGGGCATCACGCACAAGCATCATCAGGCGCTTGTAGCTGTTGAGGGTCTCTTCGCGCCCCAGTCCGTCGTCCAGCTGCATCGAAATCTTCTTGGACTGGTTCTCGATCTTCTTGAAGTCTTCCAACAGCTGCTGCTGCGCCTGCCGCGACCCGGTGCCGGGCGACGCCGGCATGTCCTTGCGGAAGGTCTCCCAGAGTCCCGCGGTGGCGACGCGGAGCTCCTGGCCGATCTTCGTGACCTCCTCCTGGTCCCAGGGGGTGAGGTCTGCGCGGGCGCCGGCGGGCAATAGGGCGAGGGCCAGGGTGGCCAGGGCGGTAACGATCGGTCGCGTCGGTCGGATCGGGGTCATGTCCGCTCCATTCATTGTTGGCGTGCCCACCGGGGCCGGATCCAGGGGCGTGGGTGCGCCTATCATGACGCCGTTTTCCCGCGATTGGAAGCCGTCTTGTGTGGGCCAGTTGCCGCTAGAAGCAGGGCCTGGGTCCGGTGAGCCCGGTCACGCGGGCGGCGCGGCGGCTTCCGATGAGATCTGCCATGACGAAGACACGAGTACGAACGGCGATCAAGACGGAATTCCGGGCCGGGTCCCTGCGTGGCAGGGGAACCATCAAGAACGTGAGTCCCGAGGGGCTCTTCGTGAGCACCGGCTCGATTCCAGAGCAGGGGGAGGCCGTGCAACTGGTCTTTCCGGTTCCCGGCGGCCGGCTCGCGCTCTCGGGCATGGTCTGGTGGACTACGACGGGGAACCACACGATGGGCCCCGGCCAGAGGGGCTTCGGCCTGCGGCTCCTGGAGGCCCCGGAACGCTTCCAACGCCTGGTGGAGAGCCTGCGCTGACAATCCGCGCTAGCGGCCCTTGGTGAGGCGGCCCACATCGATGAAGCGCCGGATGCGCCCCTTGCTGGCCAGCGGCGTGCCGTGGGCGTCCCAGAACTCGATGCGGTTGCCGGTGCC
>JAQBHB010000080.1:0-2633 GCA_032128115.1 Deltaproteobacteria bacterium
CCGCCCAAGCCCAGCACGAGGCTGAGCAGCACGGTGGACCGGGCATCGATCGTGGAACATCAGGGGATCGAGCCGAGGAAGCTCTCCGGCATGGTGCGCGGCGACCTCGACTGGATCGTGATGAAGGCGCTGGAGAAGGACCGCGAGCGGCGCTACGAGACCGCCATCGCGCTCGCCCACGACATCCAGCGCTACCTGGACCACCGGCCGGTGCTGGCCCGCCCCCCGACGGCCGCATACAGGCTCCGCAAGTTCGTCCGGCGCAGGCCCGCTCTCGCCGGCATCCTCGCCCTGGGCTGTGCCAGCATCGTTTCTGTCGCGGCGCTCGTGTGGTCGCGCGCCGCGGCCGTGGAGGCCAAGAATCGGGAGATCGAGGCGAAGAGCCGCGAGGTCGAAAGGGAGCGCGATGGCGCGCGCGTTGCCCGCGACGAGGAACGGCGCCAGCGCGAGGCTGCCGAGCGGCTCAAGGACGAGGTCCTCGAACGCAAACGGGCGGGCGACCGGCTGATCTACGTCGCCGGCGTCAACAAGGCGCAGAGAGCGTGGGACCGCCTCCAGCCGGACCTGACGTCGCGGCTCCTGGACGGCCTCCGGCCCGAGAGCATGGACGGTGTGGACTACCGGGGCTGGGAATGGAACTACCTGAATCGCCTTTGCCACTCAGAGGATGTGCTGCTCCAGGGCCACACCGCCCATGTCACCTGCATCGCATACAGCCCCGACGGCGCCCTCGTCGCCTCCGGCGGCCGCGACGGCACCGCGCGTCTCTGGGACGCGAAGACCGGGCGGGCCGTGCATGTCCTCCGCGGTCATCTGGCCGCGGTGAAGTGCGTGGCGTTCAGCCCGGACGGCAGGACGTTGGCCACGGGTGGGGAGGACGCGGACGTCAGGTTGTGGGACGTGTCGAACGGGCGCGAATCGGGAACCTTGACGGGGCACGTCCTGGCCGTGAACGGTATCGCCTTCGACCCCAAGGGCAGGATGCTCGCCACGGCCGGGGCGGACGACACGATCCAGCTCCACGACCTCGGCGCATGGAAGCAGGTCCGCGTCCTCCAAGGGCACGGAGGGGGCGTCAACTGCGTGACGTTCAGCCCCGACGGGGCCCGGCTCGCCTCGGCCGGCTCCGATGGCAGGAAGCCGACGGTGCGGCTCTGGGACATCGTCTCGGGGACCGCGATCGGGGTCTTCGACGGCAATACGAACTACCTCTTCTTCACGCCCGACGGCAATCGGCTGGTCTACGGCGGCATCAACGACCTGCGCATCTCCGACCTCGACACCGGGCAGATCGTGCGCTCGATCGTGCCCCCGGCGCGGCCTGCCCAGATCGGGACCTTGCCGGACTCCCAGCAGACCTCGACGGAGGGCCGGACGGAGACGGCGCTCGTTCGTCCCTCGCGGGGGTTCAGCGACGCGGCCCTGAGCGCGGACGGGAGGCGGATCTGCACCGTGGAGCGGGGATCGATCCAGATCTGGGACGCGGAGACGGGCGACGAGATCCTCGGCCCTCCGGGTCGGGGCGACCTCGTTGCCTGGAGCCCCGACGGCGATCACCTGGTCACTTCGGGGAGCGACCGCTGCCTGCGTATCTGGTCAATAGCGAAAGGCCCCCCGTGGACGACTCTCAGCGGCCACAAGGGCCGCGCGACGAGCCTCGCGTTCAGTCCCGATGGGCGGCTGGCCTCCGGAAGCCTCGACCAGTCGATCCGGATCTGGGATGCCGCGACCGGCCAGTCCGTCGAGCTCGGGGAACATCAGTACGTCTTCGGTTCCCTACCGGATCAGCCTCCGGCGCTGGAGAACATCGTCACCGTTCGGGGCCACGCTCATCAGGTCAACCGCGTGGCCTACAGCCGCGACGGCCGCTGGCTTGCCTCCGCGGGCCAGGACGCCACGCTGCGCGTGTGGGGCACGGACAGCCGCGAGGAGGTCCTCAATCTCCAGCTCACCGCCGCGGCTACCAGCGTGGCGTGGACTCCCGACGGCAAGAGGCTTGCCGCCGGTTCGTGGGACGACGACGTCCACCTGTTCGAGTTCCCGAGCGGACGGTTGTTGCGGAAGTTCGAGGGGCACGAAGAGAACGTCAGCGCGGTCGCGTTCATGAACGACGGCAAGCTCCTCGTGTCGGCCGGCTGGGACCGGACCGTGCGGGTCTTTGACGTCGAGCCAGGGCTGCGGCTTCACCAGTTGCGGGGCGAAGACCTTCAAGGCTTGACGAGTCTCGCCGTCAGCCCGGACGAGCGCCTCCTGGCGGCGGCCGGAGACGACATGGTCATCACGGTATGGGACACGGCCACCTGGAGCCTCCGGACCCTCTGGGGGCACACGAGCCGGATCGACGACCTCGCCTTCAGCCCCGACGGCCGCCGCCTCGCCTCGGCCAGCGGGAGGCGCGAGGACGGCACCGTGAAGCTCTGGGACATGACCTCGGGCATCGAGCTGCTCAGCCTGCCCGGCGCGTACGCGGTCGCGTTCAGCCCGGATGGCGCGCGGCTTGCGGTCGGGATGCGACCCAACGACATCCGCATCTACGAGGCGGCTCCCGTCGATGACCAGCCCTATCGGACGGGACATGTCGAAGCCCCGGCGGTCGAGGAAAGCCGTCCCGGTGACGATGGAAGAGTCCGTGT
>JAQBHB010000081.1:0-2775 GCA_032128115.1 Deltaproteobacteria bacterium
GGCGGCACGCTGTGGTCGGTCGAGGCCACGGGTCTCAGCGAGATCCTCGGGTCATTCATTCTGCCGCAGGTAGACGGGCTTCTGGCGTACGGCCCCCTCAAAGAGACCGGCCAGGAGGTCATGGCCCTGCTCGATCTGCACACCGGGCGGCCGCGGTGGGTGCGCGAGCACCGCGATGCGCGCCACCTCCCCGAGCCCCGCATGGTGAGTCCCACGGCGGGCGTGGCGAGGCGCAGCATCAGTGGCGAGCAGGCGCCGTTCTGGCTTCCCGACTCGAGCTTCCTCGAGGTCTGGTCCACCGCTGGTCTCCACCGCATTTCCGCGATGACTGGTGACACGCTTTGGACGTCGGACGCCAAGATAAACAGGACGCCGGCACATTCGAAAAGGTATGGACCCATCGTCCTCTCCGCGGACAGTCACTCGGTCTACGTGCCCTGCAACTCTCAGGTGCAACGTATCGCCCTCAGCGACGGGAAGCGCATGTGGCAGCAGCCTTCCACCCTGCCGCGTGGTGCGCAGGACATTATCGAAACGCCTCACGGCATCGTGGTCAGGGGCGGCGGCGGCCTGGGGGGACTGATGGGAAACAAGCCCGTCAAGCACTATTTGTCTGCCATTAACACGAACACAGGGCGGGCGCAGTGGAAGCGTCCTATGGAGTTCATTGACGACGCGCCGTTCAAGATACGGAATGACTCACTCGTCTACATTGGCGGGAAGCAGTTTGGGGGCAATTACGACCTCATGGCCATCAACATTGCCGACGGTACGAAGCGAATCATCGTGAAGAAGCTCAAGCTTGACGGTCACGATTCTCCCTATGCGATAGCCGTCTCGGACAGCGGGTGCCGCGTCGTCGGAAACAACAACATGAGCTTCTACACCTGGGATGGGGTGCGCCGAATGCACTCGTTCCAGCGCCGGCCGGAGGCCTCGGCGCTCAAGAAGTTCGGAGTGTTCACGGCGGGCCTTGCCGCCAGCGTAGCGCTGTCCGCTGCGATGCCGAGTGTTAGCATGGGCGGCGGGTCCTATTACTATTACCAGCCCATGGTCATCGTGGGTTTCAACAGCGCCCCGCGGTGGGTCGCGGCCCAGAACGAGCCGGAATACCTGTACCGTGTCACGAACGTCTACGGTGGCGACGCCGCGCGACGACAGGACAGCGGCGTGGTCAAAGTGGCGGTCAGCGACGGTAGGGTCGTGCGACGCGCGCGGCTCGATACGAAAAGCCCCGATTACATCGTGGACTCATTCGGCGAGAGGCTGTTCTTCTTTTCCGAGGACAATCGCATCGTCTGTTTTCGTTTCTAGGGAGGCCGGGGTCGCCGGGATGACGGGTGGCCCGCTACCCGACGCCGGCGCACGGCCATGGGCCCACGCCGGCGGACTGAAGTCTTCCGTTCGCGCAAAACGGGGGAGCCGGTCACCCGCCCGGTGGCATCATCCGCCAATATCCTTGCTCCCCGATTCGAGGACGAGTAGACGAGACGGATGACCGATGAAGTGCCCGCCGGGAAAGGATAAGAACTCGCATACGCGCGAAGGAAGATCTACGCCCGTCCGGACGGCTCGCTCGAGGAAGAGTGCGCGCGCCTGAGCCGCAACCACCCGGCCGCGCCATCGGCGACCCGCTCGCGCCCGCCGTCGCGGAGCCCGCCGGAGGCACCCTCGCACGCATCGCCGGGCTCGCGGCGCGCACCCGTCCCACCGCGCGCAGCGCTCACGCGCCCGCTCGTCCTCGGAGGCTTGCCCTTCACGCTGGACACGCCCCGCACCCGCGCGCGTCAGCCCGGGGCCGCCGCCGCTCCCGCCCACGGCCCGGCGCGGGCGTCGATGTCGCGCCGCGCGAGGTGATCGAGGATGCGCCCGGCGACCGCCGGCTCGGTGACGAACCCGACGATGCGGGCCTCACCGCCGCAGCGCGGGCAGCGCTCGACCTCCACCGCGAACACGCGGCGCAGCAGCTCGGCCCAGCGCCGCCGGCGGGCCGTGAGCGCGGGCCAGGCGCCCTCCTGCTCCACCACCCCGGGTGGCTCGCCGGTCGCGCGCGCCAGCATGACCCCACGCCTTCGCCACCAGACCCTCCGCCGGGTGGCATAGGCGCCGTAGTAGCGCACTCGCGTTTCGTAGCGCTCGGGCACGTGGTCGAGCCAGCGGGCGATGAACTCGAGCGCCGAGAACCGGTGCACGCCGGCGTAGGGGCCCTCGTTGCGGTCCGAGACCAGCTCGACCTCGGCGCGTTCCGGGTGGTAGCGCAGGCGGGATTCGGCGACCGGGGCGCGGGCGCTGTAGCGCGCCACGCGGAGCACCCCTTCGCGCTGCTCGATGCGGGGGCCCAGGTAGGCGCCGAATCCCGAGTGCGGCCAGGCCAGCATGCCGGCGGCCTCGTCCTCCTCGAGCCAGCCCTGGCGCACGAACCCCGCGAGCACCGATCGCCGCCACAGTTCCTCCAGCACCGCGGGCTCGGGCGGTGGCAGCGGGACGAACGTGCCGTCGCGGCGGAACGCGCCGTCGCTCATCAGCACATGGAGGTGGGGGTGGAGATGCGCCAGCGAGCCGAAGGTCTGGATACACGCGATCACGCCCGGCACCGCGTGGTGCTCGCCGAGAGCGGCCTGGACGTAGTCGCGGAGCGTGCGCGCGGCCATCCGGCTGAGGAGCCCCAGCCGCCGCCGGTCGTGGAGGAAGTAGACCCGCAGGCGCTTGGGCAGCGTCAGCACCACCTGGCGATGGGCGACCGGGGCGAGCAGGTGCTCATCCAGCCACAGGCTC
>JAQBHB010000082.1:0-88780 GCA_032128115.1 Deltaproteobacteria bacterium
TCCCCGGGACTTCGGTCCCCTGAAGGGCCGTCCGAGACGAGGACGTTGATAGGCCGGAGGTGGAAGCGCAGCAATGCGTGGAGCTGACCGGTACTAATCGCCCGTGAGGCTTGACCACTCTCTCTCGCATAGCGTACGCAAGATGTTCGTCTTGGACCTGGAAAGAGTTTCGGTCGTCAAGACCGCCGCTTTCAACAAGGATGTTCTTCAACGAGAATGTCCAGGATATTCGGTTTTCCCACCGTTCATAGAGCGGGGGCCACACCCGTTCCCATTCCGAACACGGAAGTTAAGCCCCGCATCGGCGATGGTACTTCCGGGGCGACCCGGTGGGAGAGTAGCACGACGGTGGGATCTCTTCTGGGGCGGCTTCGAGTCGAAACACTCGAAGCCGCCCTTTTTTTTGCGCGCTGCGCAGATCCGGAGGTGTGCCCGTGAAGCAGGTATCCCGTCGTCAGATGAGGCGATCGCGGTTACATCGGCCGGTCGCGAAATCGGCCGATAAATTCGACAATCGCCTCGTTGACCGCAGGCGCATTCTCCTCGTGCATTCCATGTGAGGCGTCAGGGATTTCGACGCGCTCGACGCTGGCCAGCAGCTCTTCGAGGCGGCCGGTCAGGTGGCGGGCGAAGATGGGGGGACTGTGCTCTCCCGTCATGAGCAGGGTCGGCGCACGGACGCCGCGGACTTCATCGTCGCCAAGCGGCGGGAATCCCGCGCCGAGCATCTGGGCGCGCAGCGCGCTGAGGTTGTCGCGCGCCTGCTGCTTCCGGGCCTCGGGCAGCCGCTCGAAGCGCCCCTTGCCGAGCACGCCTTGTGCGAAGATCAGCATCGCTTTGTCGTTCTCGCCCCGTCGGAAGGCCTTCTGGACGGGGCCGACGGTTCCGACGACGAACTTGAGGATCGCGATCGTCGCCTGAGGCCGGGTCGCAAACAGGCGCAGCAACTCCGACGGGCGCGGAGGCACGCTCCTCACGAAGAGGGGTACAACGGGTGGCTCCTGGAGCACCAGCGTGCGAACGAGCTCCGGATGCCGGATGGCGGTGAGCAAGCAGATGAAGGCGCCCCAGGAGTTCCCCACGAGGTGCGCGGGTGCGGCATCGATCTCCTGCAGGAAGGCGGCGAGATCGTCGACATGCGGCAGCATCGGGTCGTCTGCTTCGGGGTCGATGTCCTCGTTCGGCCGTGCATAGCGACGGCTGTACGCAATGGCGCGGTGCGAGCGCCCGACGGCCGGCAGTTGCTGCTCCCATGTGCGGAGGTCGCTCTCGCCGCCGTGGACGAAGACGACCGGCTCGCCCTCGCCCTGTTCGCTATAGGCAAGCGTCGTCCCGTTGACCGTGGCAGTCTTGGTGGCTCCGAATGCGCTGCCCGTCATCTCGTGAGTATGGGCCTCGGCCGCAGGGCCGCCAACCGGGAAGTGCGTCGGCGTGCCGCCCAAGGGGCGCCCACGCCTCGTTGTACCATATGCGGCCAGGCATTTCGAATCGGGGGGCGCGGGCATGCTCGAGGCGGGAGGGCTCGAGTGCGAGGAGCCCGTCCGGGGTGAGGAACGCCGGTGCGTCCCCCGCCTGCTCTGCGATGCCAAACCGGGTCGGGCACTCGGGCGGCCTCCCAGAGCGAGCGATGCACGACATTTGACAACCACTTCGCTTGGAGGACTGCATGCGCATCCGACAACTGGCCCTGGCGGCACGCGAGCTCGATCCGGTGGTGGACGATGTTTGCGCCGTGTTCGATCTGGAGGTGACTTTCCGCGACCCCGGTGTCGGGGAGTTCGGCCTGGTGAACGCCTTGTTCCGGATGGGAGATTGCTTCCTCGAGGTGGTGGCGCCCGTGCGCGACGACGCGTCTGCGGCTCGCCAGCTGGCGCGGGCCGGCGGCGACACCGGCTACATGCTGCTGCTGCAGACCGACGACCTGAAGGCCGATCGCGAGCGCCTCGAAGCGCTGGGCGTGCGCATCGTCTGGCAGTTCGAGGCCCACGACATCGCCGCCGTCCACCTGCACCCGCGAGACGTGGGCGGCGCGATCCTGTCCCTGGACCAACCCCAGCCCCCGGCCTCGTGGCGCTGGGGAGGGCCGGACTGGCAGAGCGAGCCGCGTGGCGCGGATCTTTCGTGGACCGGGGTCACGCTTCGCGCCGCCGATCCCGACGCCCTGTCCGCGCGCTGGAGCCAGGTGCTTGGCCACCCGCGGGCAGCGCGCCCCGATGAGCGGGGTGGCGGCTTCGAGATCCGTCTGGAGCGGGGCACGGTCGGCTTCGAATCGGGCGAGGCCAGTGCCCCGGACGCCATCGGCGCGGCCGAGGTCCGCTGCCGGGAACCGGAAGCCGCGCGGGTACGAGCGCGCGAACGGGGTCTCCCGGTGGAGGGGCGAGCCGTCCGGATCGGCGGTGTGTGGTTCCGTCTCGAGCCCGTGGCCTGATATACCCTGAGGGGCGAATCCGCAGACCCACGAAGAGGAGTCGTCATGGCGCAGCCTTCCCTCAATGTCGTTCCCACCACGGGCGCCCTGGGTGCCGAGATCAGCGGGGTGGATCTATCGGATCTCGACGATGCGACCTTCGCGCAGATCCACGCCGCCTGGCTCGAGCATCAGGTGCTGTTCTTCCGGGATCAGGACCTGACGCCAGATCAGCACAAGGCCTTCGGGCGGCGCTTCGGAGAGCTCCAGGTGCACCCGTTCCTGCAGTCGCGCAAAGACGAGGGACATCCGGAGATCATCGTACTCGAGAGCGATGCCGAGCGGCCGACGCTCGCCGCCGGCTGGCACACGGACGTGACGTTCCTTCCGAATCCGCCCATGGGTTCGATCCTGCGCGCCATGGAGGTGCCGGCCGTGGGGGGCGACACCCTGTGGTCGAGCATGTACGCGGCCTTTGAATCGCTCTCCGGCGTCATGCAGGGGCTGCTCTCGAATCTCGTGGCCATCCACGACACGGCGAAGACCTTCTCGCGAGACGCGTATCCCGCCGACAAGCACCCGGAGCGGGGCCAGATGCCGAGCACCGAGCACCCGGTGGTGCGCACGCATCCCGAAACCGGGCGCAAGGCCCTGTTCGTGAACCGGGCCTTCACGAGCCGCATCGTGGGCATGCGCAAGCGCGAGTCGGAGACCCTGCTGAACTTCCTTTACGATCTGATCGGCACCCCCGAGTTCACCTGCCGCTTCCGCTGGGAGAAGAACTCGATTGCCATCTGGGACAACCGTTGCACCCAACACCGAGCGGTGGCCGACAACGCGAGGGCCCTCCGTCGCATGGAACGGGTGACCATCGAAGGCGACCGCCCGGTCTGAGGCGGGGGAGGGGACATGGCCTCGATCTTCACGAAGATCATCAGTGGCGAGCTGCCGGGCCGCTTCGTCTGGAAAGACGAGCACGCGGTGGCGTTCCTCACCATCAACCCGGTGAAGCCAGGCCATGCCCTGGTGGTGCCCCGCCGGGAGGTGGATCACTGGATCGATCTGGAACCCGATCTGGCGAAACACCTGATGGGGGTCTCCCAGGCGGTGGCCCGAGCCATCCAGCGCTGCTTCTCACCGACAAAGGTGGGCTCGGCCGTGGTGGGGATCGAGGTGCCCCACGTGCACATCCACCTGATTCCCATCGATTCCATCGCCGATCTGGATTTCTCGAAGGCCGATCCGAACCCCAAGCCCGAGGCCCTCGACGACGCGGCGCGCCGGATCCGCGACGCCCTGCGCGATCTGGGCTACGCCGAGGTTTCGGATTAGCGCCCTGCGCACTGCGCTGGCGGCGGCGTTGGCGCCATGGGGAGTTCTCCCGGCCGCCGCGGTCGCGGACGTCCTGACTCTCGAGCCGGCGCAGAGCTTCGTGACCTTCACGCTGGGGGCGACGCTCCACACGGTGAAGGGTCGCATCCCCGTCGAGCGCGGGCGGATCGAGTTCGATCCTGCCGGTGGCGCCGCAAGCGGCGAGATCGTGCTCGACGCCACCGGCGCGAGCACCGGGATCGATGCCCGCGATCGCGAGATGCATCAACGCGTTCTGGAGAGCGCGGAATTTCCGCGCATCGTGTTCCGCCCGCAGGAGGTTCGCGTGCTCGAGCGCCCGTCGCGTGACGAAGCGAGTGTCGAACTCGCAGGTATTCTCGAGATCCGGGGTCTGGTATTCCCCCTGGGCGTCAAGGGTCGCGTCTGGCGCGACGACGCCGGCGCCCACGTCAGCTGCCGCTTTCCGGCGCCGTATGTAACGTGGGGTCTGAAGGACGTGAGCAATTTCCTGCTGAAGGTCGAGCCGGTGGTGGAGTTGGACATCGATGCGCTGGGAGCGCTTTTCGTCGACGCCGACGGGCCCGCCCCGAACTAGGCGGGTTCGCTTCGGCTGTTTCCGCGCAGGCGATCCACCGCGACCACCAGGGCCGGCAGCACCAGCAGCGTGGAAATCAGTGCGCACAGGATCGCCAGGGTCGAGATCAGGCCGAAGTTGGCGACGCTCTGCCAGGGAACCAGGGCCAGCGCGAAGAAGCCGAGCGCCAGCGCCAGGGACGTGGTGACGATGGCCCGGCCCACCCGGCGCACGGCCTCGCCAACCGCTTCGCTGGGGCCCGCACCTCGTAGGCGCGCGCGTTGAACCTGCACAAGCAGATGGATGGCGTCGTCCACGGCGAGGCCCAGCACCACCGCCGCCACCATGGCGCCTCCCACGTCCAGGGCGATGCCCGCAAGTCCCAGGGCGCCGAGGGTCACGAGGACCGGGAGCAGGGTGGGGACCATGGCCATGGCCGAGAGCCACAGCGAGCGGAAGTAGATCGTCACCAGAGCGAACACGATGACTCCGGCCAGGGCGAAGCTCCGCAGCTGGGTGGTGCGGATCTCGTCCACCATTTCGTGCACCACCTGGAGCGGGCCCGTTAGCGTGACGCCCCAGCCGGCGGGAACCCGAAGCGCGGCAAGTGTCTGCACCTGCGCCAACATGCGCCGCAGGCGATCCTGAGGCGCCTTTTCCGACTCCACGCTCACCCGCAGCATGCCGGCCTGCTCGTCTACGAACATGGCGAAGGCGCTGCGGTCCTGGCGCCGCATCATCCGGAACAGCGCGGCGGTTCGCTCCGCGTTTTCGTCGCTCGGCGAGAACCCGAGTTCCGAGTGGTAGAGCATCCGGTGCAGGCTGCGGACGGGCGCAACGATCGACAGCGCGCGGCCCAGGCCCTCCACCGAAGTCAGGTCGTCCTGGAGCGCCGCCAACGTGGCGAGAACCTGGGGGGCGCTGGCGGCCACGCCGTCGGGCGGCGTGAGGCCGATCTCCAGGGTGTCGGGTTTGCGCAGGTTCTCGGAAACGAATCGGGCCCAGCGCACCACGCGGCTGTCGCTGCCGTACAGATCCTCGAAGGTCGCGTCCACCCGCAGTCGCGTGAGGCCTACACCGCAGACCGCGATCACGGCGGCTGTCCCGGCGAGCACGATCCCCGCGTGCCGACTTCCCACGCTGGCCAACGCGGTTGCGCCACGTTGCCAGGCGCGGGTCGCGTTCAGACCCTGGAGCCGACCCGGAGGGACGCGCACCAGGAGCTGCGGCAGGAGCGTGAAGCACAGCAGCCACGCTGAGGCCACGCCGAAGCTCGCGAGCCCTCCGAATCGGGCGATGCTCTCGAGCCCGCTGATCGCGAACGACGCGAAGCCCGCCGCCGTGGTGAGGGTGGTCATGGCACAGGCGGGTCCCACATCGTCGGCTACCTCCAGCAGGACCGTCTCGCGTTCGATCCGGGTATCCGCTGTTTGCGGGCGCGATGCATACGCCGCCAGCACGTGGATCGCGTTGCAGATCCCGATCACCAGCACCAGCGGCGCCAGCGCCTGGGTCAGGCTGTTCTGGGCCCAGCCGAGCCAGGCCATGGCGCCGAAGGTCCAGAGCACCGCCACTCCCATGCTGGCCAGTGCCAGCGCGGCGGCGGCAAAGGAGCCGAACAGGGCCACGATCACCACGGCCACCAGCGCCACCATGATCGGAATCACGCGCGCCGTTCCCGTGGCCAACTCTTCGCCCGCCACCACGAACTCCACCGGGCCACCCACCAGATGGAAGCGGAATCCGCGGGTCTCGAAGGGCGCGAGCGCCAACTCGAGTGCCGCCACCACGCGGGTGGCCAGGTTTCCCTGGGAGCTCTCCAGGTGGACGATGACGGCGCCGGCCAGGCCGTCGGCGGACACGATCTGGCCCACCCAGAGGGGGTCCTCGAGCGCCCGGGTCGAGAGGGCGTCCAGGTCGCGGGCCGGTTCTCCCCCGGGCGCGAGCCGCCGCACCTGCGGCAGGCCGATCTCCTGGGGCACGACCAGGGCGCTGGTGGCGGGGCTGTCCACGCGGCGTACGCCGGGCACCGCTTCGAGCTGGTGCGTCACCGCTTGTGCCATGGCCAGCGACTCGGGGTCGAAGACGTCCCGGCACGCCGCCGACTCGCGACAACTCCAGACCGCGACGATGGGAATGCCGCCCACGAAGCGCTCGGCGAACGCATCGAGCCGTACCACCGCCGGGTGGTCGTGGCCCAGGAAGGCCCGGTAGCCCACCTCGCTCTTCAGGCGCGGCAGTCCCCAGGCGAGCGCCGCGCTCACGATCGCCAACGCGATCAGCGTGCTCAACGGAAACCGCAGCGAGAATCTCGTGAGGGAAACCACGCTGGCGAAGTCAGAGGCCGTCGGGGTCGACTGCGCTTTCCGGCGCGAGAGGGAGCAGCCCCTCTTCCAGCAGGAATGCGGCGATGGCCCGCGCCGCGAGCCGGTGCCCACGCGCGTTCGGGTGCAGGGCGTTGACGGCCAGATTCGACGTCGCCTGGGCGGTGTAGGCGGGGAGCAGGTCGAGTGCCGCAAACGAGCGCTCGCGGGCGGCGCCCCGCACCCGATCGTGAACGCTGGCCAGCGGGTAGTGGTCGAGATCCAGGAAGATCGGGAACGTCACCAGCAGGGCGGGGATTCCCGCCTCGACGGTGAGCGTTTCCAACTCCAGCAGGCCGTTCTCGATGCGTCGCCACGATTCGGGATCCGAGTGGAGCTTCGCGTAGTAGTCGGCCCACGAGCCCTGGTGGATTGCGTGCCACTGCAGGTCGGCACGCGGAAGGCGTGTGCCGCCGCCCCCGGCGAAGGCGCTGTGGAGCGCGTAGCGCGCCAGGGCCGCCAGGCGCGAAAAACCGAGCCAGCCGCTGCCGTGGATCGCTCCCTCCCAGTAGCTGGCCTGGGCGCGGCTGAGCTCCGCCAGCAGGCTCTCCATCTCGCTGCTGAATTTCTCGGGATCGTTCAAGCAATACTGGTAGATCACCAGGTCCGGCTGGTAGCGAAGGGCGCGCGCGCGAAGATTCTCCAGCGACTGCGACAGGTCGTAGCCGGTGACGCCGAAGTTCAGTACCTGGACCCGGCGACCCGGGTCGGCCCGGTTCAGGATCTGCTCCAACTGGGCGGGCCAGGATTCGGACTGCGATACCCCGAAGCCATAGGTGATGGAATCGCCCATGGCGGCAATCCGGAAGCTGCCGGGTGGCTTCTTCTCGCTGCGTTCCGGATCGCGCATGCCATCGCGGTTGATGCGAGACTTCTCATCCTTCGAGCCGGGCACCAGCTCGTATCGCAGTGCCGGATTCTTCGACAGCCGGTAGTTGTCGCGGTAGACCGCATGGATCTCGGGGCCCAGGTCGAAGATCCGGATGATGGCCTCGCACATCGCGAGGCCCACGAGGATCGACGCGGCAGCCAGGGCGACCCCTCCGCTCAGGCGTCGGCGCGGTTTCACGGGGCGCCGTCCCCGTCGAAGACCACCACTTCGTCATCCTCGTGGAGGGGGGGACCGAAGACAGCGCGGAGCGCCCGAACCGTTGCGCCGACGAAGGTCGGCTCTCGAGTCACGAATTCCACGTACCCCTGCTGGCGCTCCCCGATCAGCAGGTGGCGCATCAAGAAGAAGGGCTTCCAGAAGATCTCGCCGCGCTCGCGTTCGGTCTTGCGCTTGCGCGGAAAGGCCTTGTTGAGCACCACCCGGTCGATGCCGGCCTTCTCGACGAGGCGCGCCACGGGTCTTGCATCCTGCTCCCGGTCCAGGCGCCGGCTGGCCCGGCTCCAGGCCTGGGACTCCCGTGAGAGGGTCTCGTCCACCGCCAGGGCCGTCACGTAGCCCTGGGGAATCTTCTTCTGGTGCACGAGCTGGCAGTAGTTGTAGCGGGCGTCGAACGCGCTTGGGGCGTGGTGGGTGGGCAGCTCCACCAGGGATGCCACGTCGCTGGCGTCGGCGATCCGGTGCAGGTACTCGGCGCAGCGGGTCTGGAACATCTGGAGCGGCACGCATGTGAGTTCGAGGGTGATGGCGGCCGCGCATGCCGCCGCCACAGCCGGCCGCTGGCGCGGCTGCAGCCAGCGCCGGGCCAGGTCCTTCCAGGCCGCCGCGCACAACACCGCAAAGGCCAGTTGCGACACGACGAAGAATCGGTTCGACATTCGCAGCAGGCCCAGAACGGGTGTCTCGGCCAGAACCGCATAGGGAAGCGGGATCTGCGTATCGGTTCCCGCGACGCGAAGCGTCACTCCCAGGCTCAACACCCAGAAGACGGCGCCGACGGCAATCCACCCCTTCTGTTCCCGCAGCCCGCGGAATCCTGTGGCCACCAGCAGCAGAGACGAGTACCCCAACAAGGTGGGCCAGGAGACGATGGGGTTGGCCTCGATCATCCAGTTGAAACCCAGCAGGTCGTTGCCCGCCGGCCGCATCACCAGGTTCGCGACCCCCTCGGCGCCTTCCATCCAACCGCCCACCACGTTGGAAAGCAGCGGCCAGCAGATGGCCGCCATCGCGACTCCGGCCGCGGCGCCCGCGAGAAGCAGGCGCCGACGGTCGGGCGCCGCGGCCGGGGGTCCGAAGTGGCGGCCGAATGCCAGCAACCCGAGGGCCACCAGCGCCGAGTACATGAGGAAGTACGATCCGCTGGCCGCCTGGAGCGCCACGCACACCACGGCCCCAACGGCGTTGCGGGATCCTCCCTCGCGCCAGGTCCGGTGCAGGAACAGGATCACCAGGGGCAGGAATTCGAAGGTCGCGATGTTGATCTGGGGCATGTAGAAGTAGTGGATCGGGCAGTAGGCGTACAAAAGACCTGCGATCGCCGCGCCGCTGGGGCTTCCGGTCTGGTCCCGGGCGAGTTCGAAGGCGGCCCACCCGGAGAGCCAGAAGTGCAACCACAGCACCGCGCTGAAGGCCGCATCCGGGCTCACGACCCCGGACAGCAGGGCCATCGCCAGCGCGTTCAGCGGAGACAGGGTATGGCGGGCCAGGTCGATGCCCGTCGGATAGAACAGGAAGTCCGTCCACCAGGGCGAGACGTGAAGCTCGAATAGCGACCGACCCAGCCACCAGGCGTTCCACAGGTTCTGGTAGTAGTCGTCGCGAACACTGATGGCTTCGCCGGGGGAGAACGCCAGGGGCCACGTGAGCGCCAGCGCCGCGGCGGCGAAGAACAGGCCGGCGCGCAGGTCGAAGCGATCGCTGTGGGACCGGGCCTGCAAGCTCTACCTTCCACCGCCTCGAGGCTTTGCCTGGCCCTTTTCTACGAGAAGCCCGCAGCAACCGCCAGTCGAGGTCAGGCGACTGCCAGATCGGCGCCAGGCGACGGGGGCACCGTGGTAGCATCGCCCGATCGTGGACGATCCGGCCGCGCCGCTCGAAGCCTACGTCATGGACGTCTCCTACTTCAGTGGGAAGCTCGAGGCGTACCTGCGCTACAAGCAGATCACCCATCGTCGCGTCGAGGTCGGGTGGCGCCAACTCACGAAAATCGCCTTGCGCGAGACCGGCGTGCGGAAGGTGCCCCTGCTGCGCACGCCGGACGGTGAGTGGCTCCAGGACACCACGCCCATGATCGACTGGCTGGAGGCGCGCCATCCAGAGGGTCGCGTGGTGCCCGAGGATCCGGTCCAGGGTTTCTTCTCGCGTCTGCTCGAAGACTACGCCGACGAGTGGTTGTGGCGCCCGGCACTTCACTACCGCTGGAGCCATCCGGACGACGCGCGGCTGCTCGGCCGTCGCATTGCGCGCGAGGTGCTGAAGGACGTGCCCGGCCCCCTGGCCCTCAAGGCCTGGAACGTGCGCAGACGCCAGCGGAAGCTCTACGTGGTCGGCGACGGGGTCTGCAAGCAGACGCGCGCTCACGTAGAGGGCACCTATACGGGCGTGCTCGATCACCTGGAGGAAATCCTGTCGCACCAGCGCTTCCTGCTGGGCGGACGCCCGTCGCTGGCAGACTTCGGTTTCTTTGCTTCCATGTTTCGTCACTTCAGCCAGGACCCCACCCCGGCGAAGATCTTGCGCGAGCGAGCGCCGGCCGTGAACGCGTGGGTCGCGCGCCTGTGGAATGCGCGTTTTTCGCAAGACAAGGGCGAGTGGCTGCCGGCGGGCAGCCTGCCCCCGGGCTGGGACGCGCTGCTGCGGGAGGTGGGCGAAACCCACCTGGTGTCGCTGCACGCCAACGCCGTGGCCTGGCGCGCTGGCCGTTCCCGATTCGACCTGGAGGTGCAGGGAACCCGCTATCGCGGGCTTCCGGTGGTGCAGTACCGGGCGTGGTGCCGAGAGCGGCTCCAGGACCACTTCGAATCACTTCCCGAGAGCGCGAAGCCCGTTGTCCGCGAACGGCTGGAACGGCAGTCTGCCTGGGAGCCCTTGTGGCAGGACGGGCGCATCGCCTCGCATCTGCACCAGGGCGGCGACCCGCCCCGCTGCCGCCCGCCCCGGCGCCGCGACGCTGCGCGTATCCTGGGGTCGCCCTGGAACCCGACACCGACCGGCCGCGTCTGAACGGCGAGAAGGAGAAGTCATGGCTTCCGACCTCTACCGCATCTTCGGTTCCGAGCTGTCGCCGTATTCGGTGAAGGTGCGTTCCTATTGTCGCTACAAGCAGATGCCACACGAATGGGTGGTGCGCGACGCCTCCAACATGGCCGAGTTCCAGAAGTACGCGAAGCTGCCCCTGATCCCCCTGGTGCTTGGCCCCGGCGAGGAGGCGCTGCAGGACTCCACACCGATCATCGAGAAGCTCGAGGCGCGCTTTCCCGAGCCGCCCCTGCAACCCGAAGACCCGGCTCTGGCGTTCGTGTCGGCGCTGCTGGAGGAGTACGGCGACGAGTGGGGCAACAAGCCCATGTTCCATTACCGCTGGACCTACGAGGCGGACCAGAAGTCGGCGGCGGAGCGCATCGCGTTTTCGAACGTCTCGGATCCGGAGGCCGCCGCCAAGATGGCTCCAGTGGTGATACAGCGCATGCTGCCGCGCCTGAGCTTCGTGGGTTCCACCGAGAAGACCCGCGATCAGATCGAGGGATCGTATCGGCGACAGCTCGCGCTGCTGGACGAACACCTCTCCACTCGGGCGTTCCTGATGGGCGGGCGCCCGTGCTTGGGAGACCTGGGCGTGTACGCGCAGCTCCATCAGGCGCTGGGCGATCCCACACCGGGGGCGCTGATGCGCGCGTCGGCGCCGCGCGTGGTGGCGTGGATCGAGCGAATGCTCGAGCCCCGGGCCGACGGAGACTTCGAAGACCGGGATGCCGTGCTCGCGGGCCTGCGCCCGTTCGTGGCCAGCGAAGTGGCGGGCCTCTTCCTGCCCTGGTCCGCCGCCAATGCCCGCGCGCTGGCAGCGGGGGAGTCCGAGTTCCACGTGGAGCTCGAGGGGAAGTCGTTCTCGCAACAGACCCAGAAGTATCACGCCCGATCGCTCGGCGTCTTGCGCCAGCGCTACCAGGCGGTGGCCGATCGCTCGGCGCTGGATCCCTTCCTGGAGGAGACGGGCTGTCTCGAGGTTCTGCGCGGCGCGTAGCGCCCGGCCCTAATGATCGTACGCGGCCAGCCAGCTGGCGGGGACTCCTTCGCGCACCACGAAGACCTCCGGCCCCTTGGAGTAGAGCGGCAGGTTGTGCGCCATCCAGCGGTGCGGGGCACGTTCGTCGAACCAGAACGAGAAGCTCGGGAGCAGGCCACCCACGAGGTCGGAGAAGAGGCCGAAGTCGGGGCCGTACACCACCTCGCGCAGGTGCGACTTCGAGGGGTCGGGTGCCGACATCCGCGCCTCCACGTCCAGCAGTCGCGGGCCGCCGCGGCACAGGAAGAGCTGAAAGGTCGTGGTCTCCACTTCGCCGCGGGCCAGGGGCTGGAAGAGCAACATCAGCGGGACGTTCACCACCCGGTCGTTCTCGGGCAGCTCTACCGACTTGCTGCGCGGCTCGCCATCGGATCCGGGCGTCGTGCAGGTGCCCTTCCGCTTGCGGTGGTCGATGCGAAGCAGGCCCAGGGACACCCCGTCCGGGTCGACCGAGCGCGACTCCTGGCTCAGCAGGCGCAGGCCGTGCGGGCTTTCCACCGTCTCGAGTTCGGAGGTCACCACCGTGTACGCCCCGTGATCGATGCCCGTGGTGCCCACGATTCGGATCATTCCCGAGTTCATCTTCGCGATCGCGAGCATCGCCCCCCCGACCCGGTGGTGCTCGCTGTCGTAGGTGGTGGCGGGGATCACCCCGAACGCTTCGGGATACGGCAGCACCAGGGACGAGTCGGCATTCGCGACAGCAACGCTCGATCCGACGACGATTGCGGTGATGGCAAGGGCCTTCCAGACAGTCCGGCCGGTCCGGCCGGTCTGCCCGGTCCGACGGCATTGGCTGCGGGTGCGGAGCATCGCCGCACTGTAGCGAAGGGTGCTTGACATCCCTGCCGGCAGACCGGCCCGCTGGGGCCGCAGGGCCGCGTTGACTCCCGGGTCAACGCGTTGATAGAGTCGCCTTCCCACTCCTGCACCAAGGATTTCGCCATGAACTTCGGATTCAGCGAGGAGCAGGAGCTTCTTCGCAAGACCGCCCGCGACTTCCTGGCCGAGCACGCCCCCATGAAGCGGGTGCGCGAAGTGATGGAGGGCGAAAGTGGTTACGCCTCGGAGGTCTGGGGCCAGATGGCCGAGCTGGGCTGGACGGGACTGGCCCTGCCCGAGTCCCTGGGGGGCGCCGGCCTCGGCCTGATCGAGCTGGTGCTGGTGGTGGAGGAGCTCGGGCGCAGCCTGACCCCCGTGCCGTTCCTGCCCACCGTGATCGCCAGCGACGCGATCCTGAGTGTGGGCGACGACGATCAGAAGACGGAATGGCTGACACGCATCGCCGCCGGCCGGGCCATCGCCAGCTTGGCCATCACCGAGGCGCGTGGCACCGAAGAGCCCGGCGACCTGGAGACGGCGGCCTCCGAGTTGGACGGCGGCTGGAAGCTGCAGGGGGAGAAGCTTTTCGTCCCCGACGCCGCCGTGGCGGATGTGCTGGTGGTGGTGGCCCGCACGGGAGGCGCCGGCGAGAGTGGACTGGGCGCCTTCCTGGTTCCCCGCGACACCCCGGGAGTCCACATCGAGCCCATGCGTTCCATGGACCTGCTCCGCAATCTGTATCGGGTGCGCTTCGATGGCGCGGCGCTTCCGGGCACGGCCCTGCTGGGACGCGAACGCGACGTCTGGTCCCGGCTGCGTCCGGTGCTGGATCGGGCGCGGGTGATCATCTGTGCCGAGATGGTGGGCGGCGCCGAAAAGTGTCTCGAGGATTCCGTGCAGTACGCCAAGGTGCGCGAGCAGTTCGGCAAGCCCATCGGCGTCAACCAGGCCATCAAGCACAAGTGCGCCGACATGCTGTTCGAGGTGGAGTCGGCCAAATCGATCACCTACTACGCCGCCTGGGCGGCCTGCGAGGACCCGCGAGAGGCGCCCCTGGCGGCGGCCATGGCCAAGGCCTACGTGAGCGAGGCGTATCGCCACGCGTCGGCCGAGAACATCCAGATCCACGGGGGCGTGGGCTTCACCTGGGAGTACGACTGCCACCTCTTCTTCAAGCGGGCCAAGAGCGATGAGTCGTGGCTGGGCGATGGCAACCTTCACCGAGAGCGTGTGGCGCAGCTGATCGATCTCTAGACGGCAGCCGCCCGGCGCCCGGCTTGCGCGATAGACGGCAGCCGCCCGGCGCCCGGCTTGCGCGATATACTGGTCTCCCCATGACTTCTTCCCCGCAGCCGGTCGTTGCCGGCGAGCCCGCCCGGGATCTGCGCATCCTGGTGGCGCTTCCGGCCCTCGATGAGGAGAGAACCGTCGCGGAGGTGATCCGCGGCATTCCGCGCCGGATTCCCGGTGTCGCCTCCATCGACGTGCTCGTGGTGGACGACGGGAGCCGCGACCGCACCGGCGTCGAGGCGCGTGCCGCCGGCGCCCGGGTGATTCGCCACGAGTCGCCTCGCGGGGTGGGTTCCGCCTTTGCCACGGCCCTGCGGAGTGCAGTCGAGACCGGCGCCGACATCTTCGTCACCCTGGATGCGGACGGCCAGTTCGATCCCGGCGACATTGCGACCCTGATGGCGCCGGTGCTGGCGGACGACGCCGACTTCGCCAGCGCGTCGCGATTCAAAGATCCGGCACTGACCCCGGACATGCCGCCCGCCAAGCGCTGGGGCAACCGGATGATGGCGGGCCTGGTGTCGCGTCTCACGGGCCAGCACTTCTACGACGTATCGTGCGGCATGCGCTGCTATGGCCGTCGGGCGACACTGGCGCTCAATCCCATGGGCCGCTTCACGTATACCCAGGAGGTGTTCCTGAACCTGGCCTTCAAGCAGCTTCGCATCGTCGAGGTGCCGCTCCGCGTGCGGGGGGAGCGCGAGCACGGCTCGAGCCGGGTGGCCAACAGCCTGTGGCGCTACGCCCTGCGAACGACGGGCATCTTGTTTCGTTGCTACCGCGACTATTTCCCGCTGCGCTTCTTCGGCGCCATCGCCGCACTGCTGGCCCTGCCGGCCGCCGCGCTCGGGGGGTTTCTGGCCCTGCACTACCTGGACAGCGGCAGCTTCTCTCCCCACAAGTGGGCCGGCTTCACCGGCGCCGCCCTGGCTGCCCTGGCGGTGCTGGTGCTCTTCATGGGCCTGATCGGCGACATGCTGGCCCGCCACCGCATCTACCTGGAAGAGCTTCTCACCCACCAGCGCTCTCAGTTGCCCCGGGATCGCCCCTAGGGGACCCCGCGTTTTCGGGTCTGGGCCTCGTGGAGATTGCGGCCAGCCGCCGGCATGCATCAGCGGCCGGCGTGGATCAGCGGAAGCGCGCGAGCTTCTCGCGGGGGATCTCTTCGCGAGCGCCGAGCAGGCTCTTGATGCGCAGGATGCGCACGAACAACCAGCGCACGTAGCGAAGGGCCAGGGGCCCGGCCTCGAGCAGCAGCTTGCGCCAGTAGAGCCAGCGATAGCGGCGCGCCCGCTGCAGCTCGAGCTTGCGCTGATTCTCGCGCTGGAAGCGCGCCACCTTGTTTCGCGACCACAAATGCGCGGCCGGGCGGTTGGGGCCCACCATCTCGGGTGCGTAGCCCCCGCTTTCCCGCAGGTACTCGGCCAGCGCGTACGAGAAGTCGCCGTAGGTGACGCGCCGGGTCTGGGACTCCTCGATCTCCACCTCGCTCACGACCGTGGCCTGGATATCGCCGCGCGCCTCCAGGGTCGCCATCACATCGCTGGCGAAGCGGGTGCGACACACCACCAGGCTGATCCCCGTGCGGGTGCCGACGGTGCTGGGCAGCCAGGCGTCGCCCACGCAGATCTCGGCCAGGAAGTTCTGGTGGTCGATGCACACGTGGCAGCGAGGCACGTTGAAGGAGCGGTCGAAGGCCACCTGGTAGCCGTAACCCACGCGGCGGTGTACCTGGTGCTCCCCCCGAGGCGTGTGGAGGCGCAACTTGCCCACGGGCCCTCCGCCCCGGAACGCCACGTCGCGGATCGAGTCGAAGTCGACGCCCTCGTACTCGCAGATCGCACGCAGGGCGTGATGCGAGTAGGTCCAGCCGCAGATGAGGCCGATGGTGGTATAGATGCGTTCCGCCAGCTCGGGCCGGCGCGAGTGGATGTAGTTGTAGATCCCCTCGAGCTGACACGGAATCGCCACAAGCACGTAGCGGCCGCTGTGGGTTTCCAGCAATTCCAGGGCCCGATCGAAGGCCACGTTGTGGTAGATGGAGCCGGGGAGCGAGTCCACGTCCTGCGCGCCGAGCACGCGGGGCTCGAAGCGCAGACCCTCCACGTGGCCGAGGGCGATGGCTCCGTCCACCTCGTCGCGGGACAACAGCTCGAGCAACAGCTGCTTGATGAGCCCGCCCGAGCTCGCGCGGAGGTTTCGCTGGTAGTTGGTGCTCTGGGCCAGCAGCACCGAATCCACCACACCCTGCGAGGTGATCTTCGCGTCCGGGCCGAAGATCCGGCGTTGCAGGTCTTCGAAGTCGACCCGCACCGAGGGACACACCGCCGCCGCCTCGGCGCCACCGGGTGCGTCGGGCTGGTACATCTGGCGCTCGTCGTCGAACTCGAGCTTCAGGCTCGGATCGGCGCGTACACAGGCCCCGCAGGCGATGCACAGTCCGTTCTCGATCACGGGGGAGAGGTCGCGCGGCAGGGGCATGGCGCTCCGCAGCCTATTCGACGTGCTCGGCGCGCACCACCCACAGCGCGGCCCCGGAGACCATGGCTTCTGCCAGGGTCAGCCACAGCCGGGCCAGGATCGCGGCCGCGGCCGCCACGCCCGGTCCGAGCGGCCCCGACAGCACCAGGGTCAGTACACCCTCGCGCACGCCAATTCCCGACGGGGCGAAGACGGCCAGGGCTCCGGCCACGCCGGCGATGGCGAAGGCGCCGCTGGCGGTGAGGGTGAAGTCGGCCGCCACGGGGGTCAGGGAGCGGAGCAGCAGCGTGAAACCCGCTCCGAGCAGCATCCAGTTGCAGGCCATGGCGAACGTCCAGCCCCAGACGTCGCGCCAGCGCAGGGCGATCGTTTCGATCGGGTGTCCGGCGGCCCGCAGGGCCAGGCGGGCCAGGGGTGTGAAGACGGCCGGGTGGGTGGCCACCACCAGTGCCGCAGCCAGCGTCGCCAGGGCCGCGGCCCATCCCCCCGGCAGGGGAGTCGATCCCCCCAGCCGCGACGCGGCAAACACGGACAGGCTGGCCAGGGTTCCGCACGAGGCCTCCACGGCGAAGGCCACACCCACGCGGCCCGCCGGGGCGCCCCGGCTGCGGTAGAGCGTCACGCGTCCCACCAGCAGGAACAGCTTGCCCGGCAGGTACTTCCCCACCAGGGAGCCGAGCCACGACAGCACGTCGGTGCGCAGGCCGGTGGGGCCGATCAGGCGCGCCGCGATGCGATGCCAGACGAGTGCCCGGCCCACCAGGTACGCCAGCGCCAACGGGAAGCCGGCCACCAGGGGCCCTGGGCGGAAGCCGAACTCCAGGGCCCGGAACTCGTCCAGGTTGCGTGCCAGGGTGGCCGCGACATATCCGAAGCAGAGTGCGACCGCCCCGATCTTCAGGAGCCGTATCACGGCTGCGCGCCTCCCGCCGCGGGCGCCAGTAGCTCCGCCGCCAGGCGCGCGTTTCCCAGCGACGACGCCACCACGTCGGGCAGGTGGCGGCGGATGCGCTCGCGGATCCCGGCCTCGTCGTGCTCCACCCGCGCGAAGAGTTCGCGGAGCGCTGCCTCGGAGAGTTTCGTGTGGTCGATGGCGTAGTTCTCGAGTCCGAAGTCGGCCAACACCTCGCGGTACTTGTGTGACCATCCCACCAGGGCCGTGGGAACCCCCGTGGCCAGGCCCGACACCATCGCGTGGAAGCGGGAGGCCACCAGGAAGCGGCACGCCCCGATCAGGGCCCGCAGGGCCTGGGCGTCGTAGGACTCGAGGGGGAAGATGCACGTCTCTCGTCCCACGATCCGGTGGATCGTGCCGCACACGGGCAGGTCGTTGTTGCGCGGGGAGCGATGACCCGGCCGCGCCGAATGGGCCAGCAGGCACACCCCGTAGCCGCGCTCGTCGATCAGCCAGCGGATGAAGGCCGCCAGCTGGTGCGGGTAGTCGACGCCGCGCTTGTCGCAAAGGCCATGTACGACGCTGCTGGCCGAGACGCATACCACCGGGCGCTGGAAAGCGGGGCTGGTGCGCAGCAGGGCCACTCGCTCCCGGGCCCGGTCGTCGACGCGCATCGCGAAAGCCGCGTCGGCGCAGGTCGCAACGCGTGTGGCTCCCAGGTCCAGTTCGGCCAGGTGCGCGCGTGAGATTCGCCCGCGGGCCGCGATGGCCGCTGTCCGGGGCAGCAGCTGTCGGGCACACCAGGCGTTCAGGGGCTCGTGAAAGGGGCCCAGGGCCTGGGAGTACTTGAGAAGCGGGGTGCGCAGCAGCGCGGGCAGGAGCACCACCAGTGCGTTGTATATCAGGATGGGACCGCGCCCGTCCACGAAGCTGATGCCCGAGAGGTCGACCACCAGGTCCGCGTCATCGATCGCGCGCAGGGCACGGGTCGCCAGCAGGAAGCGATGGGGCAGCCCCAGCCGCGCGAGTGCTCCCGCCAGCAGCGCCAGGGGCAGGGCGAGGGCCAGCATGTGGCCCGGAGCGAACGGGGCGATGCGAAGCCCGGGGTCGCGGTTCTCGGCCGCGTCGTCTTCTGGAGCCAGCGACAGCAGCGTGAATTCGCTGCCCGGGACGAACTCGGGAATCCTCTGCATGGCCGCGCGCAGCATGGATTCGGCGCCGCGGTTTCCCGTAAGCGTCGCACCCAGCAACGCGATCCGGGCAGGGCGGTGCGAGGGCATGGGGTGAACGGGTTATTCGCTGTCGGATGCGCGGTAGGCCACGCGGTAGATGGAGCCGGCGTAGTCGTCGGAGATGTAGAAGCTGCCGTCGAGTGCTTCCGTCACGTCGACCGGGCGCCCGATCACGTGGTCGTCCTTTTCGAAGCCGACCACGAAGTCGCGCTCTTCGATGCTTCCGTCGGGACGCCAGTGCAGCGACACCACCTTGTAGCCGTCTTTGCGTGTCCGGTTCCACGAGCCGTGCAGGGCCACCAGGGCCGCGTTCCGGTAGTCGTCCGGCACCCGCTCGCCGCGCACGAACGTGATACCCAGGGGCGCGTTGTGGGCCCGGAAGTCGTGGGCGGGCGGAATGGCGTCGGTCATCCGCTCGCCTCCCCGCGCCCCCAGGTCCGGATCGGGCCGGTTGTTCCCGTTGGCGTAGGGCCATCCATAGAAGCCGCCGGCCACCACCCGATTCAGCTCGCAGGGGGGGAAGTCGTCGCCAAGCAGGTCGCGGCCGTTATCGGTGGCGTAGAGTTCGTCGGTGCCTGGGCGCCAATCGAATCCCACGGAGTTGCGCAGGCCGGTGGCGTAGACCTGTTCGCCGCTGCCGTCGGGTCGGTAGCGCAGGATGGTCGCGCGGCGGACGTCCGCCTCCTCGCAGGCGTTGCAGCTCGACCCCACCGACACGTACATCCAGCCGTCGGGTCCGAATCGGAGCGAGCGGGTCCGGTGGTTGCCGCCCGTGGGAAGGCCGGTCACCACCCGCTCGAACTCCCCGTCGGTGGTGCCCGTCTCGGTGTCGAAGCGGACCCGGCCCACGGCGTTCGATTCGGCGACGTACAGCCAGCCCGCGTGGAGGTCGAGGCCGTGGGGCTGCACCAGGCCCTCGATCAGGGTCCGGCGCCCGTCCGAACGCCCGTCCCCGTCGGTGTCCGGCGCGAGGATTTCGATGCGGCCGTGGTGGGGTCGGCTCACCAGCAGATCGCCCGAAGGGGTGGCCCGCAGGAAGCGGGCGTTGGGCAGCCCCTCGGCGAACAGGCCGATTTCAAAGCCCGGGGCGGTGTGGATGCGCGCCGCCAGTGTGCTGGCCTCTGGGGCTTCCACTCCCAGGCCGAACAGCAGCTGCATCAGGGGCGCGTTCACGGCCCAGCGCTCGGGAAGGACCGCGCAGGCTCCCACCCCCAGTGCCAGTGCCACGCACAGGGCGACTGCGAGCTTTCGGACGCTGTCTCGAGCCATCAGCCCCCTCTCGGCGGCCCCTCCACCGGGCCCGATCCGCCGCCGACTATCCCGCTCGCCGCGGCCCACCGCCACAGGGAAATCGGCGGGAAATCCGGCGTATCCCGGGGGGAGGGGGTTGACGCGGAGGTCCCTCTGTCGCACTCCTATGCGCTCGCTGGAGGTCGCGAATTCCATGACTCGTCGCATCCGCAAAGGGGACCTGGTCCAGGTCGTGGCCGGGGCCGATCGGGGCAAGCAGGGTCGGGTGATCGCCGTCGATTCGGCGCGCGGCAAGGTGCGCGTCGAGAAGGTGCGCATGCAGAAGCGCCACCTGAAGTCCGGCCGCAAGGGCGCCCGCACCGGAGGCATCATCGAGCAGGAGGGCTACATCGACGCCTCCAACGTGATGCTGGTGGACGCCACCAGCAGCGCCCCGAGCCGCGTGCGGGTCCGGATCGAGGGCGACCAGAAGATCCGCAGTTTTGCCAAGAGCGGCGACGACGTGCCGACGCCGGCATCGGGCTAGCGGAGGGAGGCAGGCGATGGCGAAGAAGGGCAAGCGAGACAAGATCAAGCTCGAGTCGACGGCCGGGACCGGACACTTCTATACGACCGTGAAGAACCGGACGAATACGCCGAACAAGCTCGAGATGAAGAAGTACGACCCGGTGGTTCGCAAGCACGTCGTCTACAAAGAGACGAAGCTGAAGTAGCGGACCGCAGACCAAGGGCACGAGGAAGGACCGAAGATGACCTGGGTGATCACCAAGCTCTGCCGGGATTGCGTGGACGAATCGTGCGTCGAGGTGTGTCCGGTCGATTGCATCTACCAGTACGACGGCGACGACAAGGCGACCTTCCCGAACCAGCTCTACATCGATCCCGAAGAGTGCATCAACTGTGGTGTGTGCGAGCCCGAGTGCCCGTGGGAGGCGATCTTCGAGGACGAGCAGGTCCCCGACGTCTTCAACGAAGACACCGCGCTCAACGCCAAGATCGTCGACCTGAAAGACGACTTCTCGGTGCCCGAGGTGGGAGAGAAGCCCAAGCCCACTCCGGAACAGATCGAGGAAAACAAGGAGAAGTGGGGCTACACCGCCTAGCGATCTGATTCGCGCTCGCCTGCGGCTCGCTCCCGGTCGAACGCATCCGCCATCACCGCAAGCGGGGCCTCGAGTCCCGTCCACAGGCTGAGCTGCTCCGCAGCCTGGTGCACCAGCATCCACTTGCCAGCCACGACCCGCGCTCCGCGCGCCTTGGCGTCGCGCAGCAGGCGCGTGCGCTCCGGGTCGTAGACCGCATCGAGCACCACCGCACCCGGGGCGATGTGATCCGCCGCAACGGGCGAGCGATCGTCGCGAAGCCCCACCGAGGTGGTGTTCACGAGCACGTCGTGCCCGATGTCTGCCAGGTCCGACAGGGCCCCTGCGGCGTCGGCTCCCAGGGCGTCGGCCAGCTCCCGGGCCCGGTCCACGCTGCGATTCAGGACGGTGACGCGCGCGCCCCGTTCCACCAGCCCGAAGACCAGGGCCCGGGCGGTGCCTCCGGCGCCCAGCACCACGGCGCGTCGGCCCGTGAGGTCGCACTCGCGCTCCAGGGCCCGGATCGCCCCGATCCAGTCCGAGTTCGATCCCAGCAGGCGTCCGTCGCGAAGGGTCACGGTGTTGACTGCGCCGATGCGTCGGGCCGTCTCGTCCACCTCGTCCAGGTGCTCCATCACCGCCTGCTTGTGCGGGATCGAGACCGCCAGCTGGCGTATTCCCAGGGCGCGCGCCCCGGACATGGCGCTCGCCAGCTGGCCGGGCGGAACGTCGAAGGCCAGGTAGACGGCGTCGAGGCCCAGGGCCCGAAACGCGGCGTTGTGCATGGCGGGCGAGCGGGTGTGCCCGGCCGGGTGGAGCACGATTCCGCAGAGCGCGGTTTCGGCGGTGATCTCGCGGTTCGGCACCTTTACCCCGGGCTGCGTGGCGGGCGGGAGGCTATCCCATTTCGCCGGTCGCGGGCCTAGACTCCCGACACGAAACCGGGAGGCGGATGTGGCGAAGCCGCGAGTGGCCCTGATCATGGGCAGCAAGAACGATTGGGGCATCATGCAGGCGGCCGAGCAGACGCTTGCGTCGCTGGACATCGGATGCGATGCGCGGGTCATCTCCGCCCATCGAACACCGACCCGGCTGACCGGGTACCTGGCCAGCGCCGAAGAGGACGGAATCGAGGTGGTGATCGCCGGTGCCGGTGGCGCCGCCCACCTGGCCGGCGTGGCCGCCGCTCACACGCTGCTGCCGGTGCTTGGCGTGCCCATCGACAGCTCACCGCTGAATGGGCTCGATGCGCTGTTGGCCACGGTGCAGATGCCCGGCGGCATCCCCGTCGCCACCTTCGCCATTGGCAAGGCCGGCGCAATCAACGCGGCCCTGTTTGCCGCAGCCATCCTCGCCCGCTCGGATCCGGCGCTGCGCGAGAAGCTCGCGAAGTTCCGCGAGGCGCAGGCGGAGGCAGTGCCCGAGCGGCCCTACTGAGGCGAGGGATTCCGGCTGCGCGCCAATGCCGCCTTGAGGTCCTCCCACACCAGGCGGCGGTTCTCCGGCGTGTACTGGCGAAGGATGAAGGCCGGGTGGAAGGTGGGCATCACGGGAATGCCCCGGTATTCGTGCCAGGTGCCGCGCACCCTCGTGATCGCCACGTCGCGTCCGAGCAGCAGGCTCGACGCGGGCTTGCCAAGCGCCACGATCACCCGCGGTCGCACCGCTGCGATCTGGCCGTCCAGGTAGGGACGGCAGGTGGCCGCCTCGTCGCCCAGGGGCGCGCGGTTCTTCGGGGGGCGGCATTTGACGATGTTGCAGATGTAGACCTGGCTGCGGGCCAGGCCGAGCCCCTTCTCGATCATCTGGGTCAACAGCTCTCCGGCGCGACCCACGAACGGCACGCCCTGGCGGTCCTCCTCGGCGCCCGGCCCCTCGCCCACGAACAGGAGATCCGCGTCCGGGTCGCCCTCACCGAACACGATGCGGTTGCGGCCCTGGCTCAGGCGGCATCGGGTGCACTCGCCCAGGGCCTCGCGCACCTGGGCCAGGCTGGGCGCAATGCCCCAGATCGGCTTCTCCTCCAGGAGATCCGTCTGTGTGGTCGCGGTCGCGGCTGCGGGCACGTCTGCGGGCACGTCTGCGGGCACGGCTGCGCGTTCCGGCGGCAGCGGTCCGAAGCGGTCGACGCCCTCCTCCGCCAGCTCCGAGACCAGGGCGCGCGCCGTCGCCAGCACAGACGCGAGCTCGCGTTGCAGGGCGGGATCCACGCGGGCCTCCGGTCTACCGACCCGGTCGGCGGGCTGCGCGGGGCGCCGCCGCCGTGGCCGGGCGCCGGTCGAGCTGGGTGAATGCGGCCGAGAGCATCCGGTCCAGCTCGATCGCGCCGGCGTCCGTCGCGTTGGCCGTCTTCGGCGCGCCGGTGCCCGGCTCGAGAGTACCGTGGCGCTGGGCTTCGATCTTCTCCTGCACCGTGAACTCGAAGCCCGGATCGTTGGCGTCGTCGTGGCAGCCGCCGCAGATCTGCAGGATCACGCACGAGTCGCACTTGTCGCTCAGGGAAACGATCGAGCCGATCTTCGTGTGGTCCTCGCCCACGTGATTGCCCCCGGGCCCGTGGCACGACTCGCAGCCCACCCGCGCCAGGTCCGGATGGTCGGCGACCTCGCCGGCTTTGGGGAAGCCGCCGCTGCGGCCGAAGGCGGTGGTGTGGCAGGCCAGGCAGCCGGCGTCCGCCGCCTGACCGGCCTTGCGCAGCGGCTCGACCGCGTGGGCGTGCGGGCTTCCCGACCAGGTTGTGAACTCGGCCGGGTGGCACGAGGCGCACGCGTCTGAACCCACGTAGGCGGCGTTGGTGGGCAGCAGGGCCTGGCGCGGGGCGCCCAACTCGGCCAGCAGCCGCCGCTTCTCCTCGGGCGGGAGCGTGCGCACGGAGTCAAGGGCCGCGTGGGAGATCTTTGGCAGGAAGGTCGCGTAGTCGAAGCCCAACGAGTGCTTGGCGTCGTGGCAGGTGGCGCAGACGGATGCGTAGCTGCCCCCCTGCACGAAGCCGGGCGAGAGGTGCGGGCCGCCGCGGCCGTGGCACGACTCGCAGCCCACGTCCTCGAGATCCGCGTTCTCGAGCGTACTCTCGAAGCCGCCGGGGTTTCCGTAGCCCACCACGTGACATCCGACGCACTCCGGGTGGGTCTCCTCTCCATGCTTCACCAGGGTGTCGAAGGCAGCGGAGTGGCTGGTGAAGAGCCAGGTCTCGTGCTCCGACTCGTGGCACACGCCGCAGGCATCGCTCCCGCTGTAGCCCTTGGTGCGCAACAGCATGGGGACCGGCGCTCCCGACACCTTGGCCAGGCGCATCTTCAGGAGGGGCGGGTCCTCCAGGGCGCGCCAGCCCTGGATGCGGTCGACGATGCGCCCCTTGGGATCGATCACGAAGGTGTCCGGCACACCTGCGAAGTTGCCGTAGGCCTCCCGGATGCTGCCGTCGTCGTCGAAGAGCACCGGAAAGAAGTCCAGCTTCTGGTCGCGAAGCTCGTCGCGCACGGACCGGGTGCGCCCCGAGACCTCGACGCCCACCAGCACCGGACGCGAGGCCTCGGGCATCTCGGCCAGGGTCGCCTTCAGGAAACCGAGGGCGTCGTGACAGTGGGGGCAGGTGTGGAGGAAGAAGATCAGGACCACCGCCCGCCCGCGCTGCGCGGCCAGGTCGAACGACTCTTCCGAGTCGAGGATGGGGCTTGCGAACACGGGGGCCAGGGGCTTGTCTCCGGGCACCGGGGCGGCGTGGCCCGCGGCCGGCGGAAGCCGCAGGGAGACGCGCAGCTCGCCTTCGATCAGGTCTGCGGCGTTCTTGTCGCGGGGGAACTGGACCATCCCGGAGATCACGTAGCCCTCGGCGTCGATCCCGAGCATGGCCAGGGGTTCGCGCAACCCCAGGCGTTGACCGATCGAGTCGGAATCGTCGGCGATCACGGGGAAGTCGATGCCCTGGGAGTTCACGAACTCCAACAGCTGGTTGCGGTTGGGGCGTCGCGCGACGCCCAGGATTGCGAAGTTGTGCTTGCCCCGGAGCGGGGCGATGCGGGCTACCGCCTCGGTGACGGTGGCTGCGTCTCCGAACGACGGGTCGAAGAAGTAGATCAGCAGGCGCTTGCCGACGAACGAGGATACCGAGATGCGCTCGCCTTCCAGGGTCCAGCCCGAAAAGGCGGGCAGCGGCTTCTCCTTGCGCGCCTCGGGCTCCGGGCGGGCGGCGGCCGGCGCGATCTCTCCGCTCGGCTCGGGCTGCGCCGACGGGGTCGACCCCGCCCCTGCCCGGGCAGTCCCGTCCTCCTGCGCGCCACACGCCAACGCGCCCCAGGCGAGCCACAGGCCGATCACGGCCGCAAGCGCTGCATGCCTCGAGCGCACGCAGCGCAGCATAAGAGCCGCCCGAGGCCGGAGCAACCGCAAGCGACCGCCTGGCCCGAGCGCGATTCAGTAACCAATTGACCTTTTCCAGGATGTGGATTCCGCACGCGCTGCCGAGTCCGATCACGTGGGCGAGGCCCAGACGGGCGCCCTCCACCTGGCGCTCCCCGGCCTCACCTCGCAGGTGGGTGCTGACCTCGTAGATGTTCGCAACGCCCGTGGCGCCCAGGGGGATGGCCCTTGGACAGCAGACCGCCGGAGACGTTCACGGGGATGCGGTCGCCGTGAGAACTCTCGCCCTGGTCGATCATCTTGCCCGCCTCGCCGTCTGCGCACAGACCCAGGTTCTCGTAGTGGAGAATCTCGGCGGTGGCGAAGAAGTCGTGCAGCTCCACCTGGTCGCGCTCGGTGAAGGAATTCGGGTACGCGATCATTTCGGCGTTCATCACCATGTCGAGCGGCGTCTCCTTCTGGTACATGGACTTGGGATTCCGCGTCGAGTGATGGTGGTTCTTGACCGAGACCTTGGCGAACTGCTCGAAGCTGGTGCCGTACGGATCTTCTCGGGATCCGGCTCGATGTTGATCAGGTTGCCCTTCAGCGTGCCTCCACCCTCGAGATCCACGATGGCCGACACGTAGGGAACCTCGACTCCCGGAAACGATCGGTGCACGATCGATTAGACGTAGAGCGTTCCCGTATTCGCGAGTTTTTTCGGCTCGAAGCCGTCGCGCGAGCCGCAGCTGGCACAGGTGGAGCGTGACCCCAGGAGAGATGGCGCTGCAGCTCCTGCAGCTCAGGCCTTCAAGATAAGGATCGCCCTGGTCGCGAAGGCCCGAGGGCCGAACTACCGGCTGATCTTCGCGCGGGTGTCCTTCAGCTGGGACTTGAAGAACTCGTTGTCCGGCTCGAAGGTGAGTGCCGTCTGGAGATTTCGGACGGCAGCCGCGTAGTCCTTCCGACGCAGGTCGGTCTCGGCCAGATTGTAGTACTGGCGGCCCTGGGGCGTCCGCCCCTTGTCCTCGGCGGCCAGACGGTCGGCCTCGGCTTCCGCCTCGGCCAGCTGGATCCGGTTGCCGCTCCCGTTCTCCAGGCGCTGCAGGTAGGCCTTGTTGCGGCGTGGATCCCGCAGCACCGAGTAGGCCTCGGTGATGCGCTTGGCGATCTTCGCCACGGCCGTCTGCAGATCTCCGGAAAGGTGGCGGTTCACGTCCGGGTGGAATGCCCGCGAGCTGTAGTAGTAGGCCTTGCGCACCTCGTTGGTGCTGGCGTCGCGCCCCACGTGCAAGAGCTGGTAGTAGTCCAGATCGTCGATGATCTGGGCGAGCGCTTCGATCTCGGTGGGGGCCGCGTCTGAAGCCATGGATCAGTTCCGGTTTTCGTCGTCGTCGGGCAGCGACCCCGTGAGATCCATTCCGGATGAATCGAACAGGGCGCCGGACCCGGTTTCCGTCTCGTCCGGCTCGGAAACGTCCAGGTCCGTCTCGTCGAGATCCGTCTCGACCAGATCGGAAACGTCGAGACCGGTCTCGTCCAGATCCATCTCGTCCTCGGTCCCGAGGAGCCTGTCGTTCGATGCGAGCGCCCCCCCTGCCCCCAGGGGCACCGGGTCGTTCGGATCGCCGTCGAGAATCTCGATGGAATCGTGGTCCGCGTCGCCGTCGAGCACGGTGATGGCCCCGTCGTCGGGCAGGGTTTCCAATCCGCTCTCTTCCAACTGCTGCATCCGGGCCTGGTGGAGGTCCACCGCCGTCACCTTCTTGAGCGCCACTGCCCCGATCATGACCGCGCTCTCGCGGGGATCTTCCGGAGGCGGCGCCAGGGCGTCGCCCAATTCGTCGGTGGCGATCGTCTCGAGCCGCTGCATGCGCGAGTCATCCATGATGTTCTGGATGTCGCCTTCGGAGAGCCCCGAAGACAGGGAGATCGTCGTCGACGCGTGCTGCCCGGTTTCGCGATCCTGGGCCGTGACGTTCACGATGCCGTCCGCGTTGATCTCGAAGGTGATGTCGATCTGCACCTCACCGCGGCGAGCTTTCTTGAAGCCCGAGAACTCGAATTGTCCAAGCAACTCGTTCTCGCCGGTCTGGCGCGACTCCCCCTGGAAGATCTGGATCTTCACCGACGCCTGGTTGTCGCGGAAGGTGGTGAAGGTGCGCATCTGCTCGATGGGAACCGGGGTGTTCCGCTCGATGATGGACTCGGCCAGTCCACCGGCCACGCCGACGCGCAGGGACAGGGGCGTCACGTCCAGCAGGTAGGCGCCCTGCACGTTGCTGGCCAGCGAGTTGGCGTAGATGGCGGCGCCCATGGCCACCACCTGGTCCGGGTCCACGTCAGCCTTGGGCTCCTGCTGGAAATACGCGCACACCGCATTGCGGATCACGGGCAGCCGCGTGGGGCCGCCCACCATGATCACGCCGCCCAGGTCGCGGGCCACCATGCCCGCGTTCTGGAGCGCCTCGTCGCAGACCTTGAAGGTCCGCTGGATCAGGTCCTTCACGAGTCCGGAGAATTCGTCCTCTGTGATGGTGCGTTCGATGGAGAGGGGCTGGTCGTTGGCGTCGTGGATCACGTCCGGGATGCGCACTTCGACCTCGGTCTCTACCGAAAGGGCCTTCTTGGCGCCCTCGGCGGCGACCTTCAGCTTCTCCAGCGCGAAGGGATCGCTGCGCAGGTTGATCCCGTGCTGCTCGGAGAAGTCGTCGGCCAACAGGTCGATCAGGCGGTCGTCGAAGTCATCGCCACCCAGGAAGGTGTCGCCGCAGGTGGAGAGCACCTCGAAGACGTCCTCGCCGATCTCGAGGACGGAGATATCGAAGGTGCCGCCCCCCAGGTCGTAGACGGCGACGCGCTGGCTCAAGCCCTTGCCGAAGCCGTAGGCCAGGGCGGCCGCCGTCGGCTCGTTCAGGATCCGGAGCACCTCCAGGCCCGCGATGCGGCCGGCGTCGCGGGTGGCCTGGCGCTGGTTGTCATTGAAGTTCGCCGGAACCGTGATCACCGCCTTGTTCACCGGCTGGCCGATCCGGCTCTCGGCAATGGACTTCATCTCCCGCAACACCATGGCGCCGATCTCGGGCAGCGAGAATTCCTCTCCCCGGGCCTTGATTCGGATGCTGTGGTTCTCGCCCTCGACGATCTCGTAGGCGCAGATGGCGGAGGCCTTGTTCACCTCTTCGGAGAAGAAGTAACGGCCGATCAGCCGCTTGGCCGATGCGATGGTGTTCGTGGGATCGTGGATGAGGTTGGCTTTGGCCGAATTGCCCACCGAGATACTGCCATCGGGCCTGAAGGCCACCACGCTGGCCGTGGTCGCCTCGCCGTAGGCATTGGACAGGACATGCAACTCGCCGTCGCGCATCACGGAGACGCACGAGTTGCTGGTGCCCAGGTCGATTCCGATCGCAATCTCGGCCATGGTTCCCCGCACGCGGGGCCCCCCCCGGTATCCCTGGTATCGGCAAAAGGGGAGCCCAGCTGAGGCCCTTCAGGCATTTTCATGAGGCACCCGGGGGATTTCGGGCGGCGGCACCGCTGCGATGCCCGGTGCCTCGTGCTACCTAGGCCGCTGAACTGAGCTCAGGCGCGCTTTGGGGCGCGGATCCCGGCCTCGTCGCCGGCCTCCTTGCACGGGATCCCCCGGGGTTCGACATGTCCGGCCATTCCAAGTGGTCCACGATCAAGCGCAAGAAGGGTGTCGCCGACGCCAAGCGGGGCAAGATCTTCACGAAGCTGATCCGCGAGATCGCCACGGCCGCCCGCATCGGCGGCGGCGACCCGGCTGCCAATCCGCGCCTGCGCCTGTCCGTGGACAGGGCCCGCGTGGCCAACATGCCCAAGGACAACATCGAGCGGGCCATCAAGAAGGGCACGGGCGGGGGCGAGGGCGCAGCCTATGAAGAGGTGGTCTACGAGGGCTACGGACCCGGCGGCGCCGCCCTCTACTTGGAGACCCTCACCGACAACAAGAATCGGACGGTGGGCGAGGTTCGCCACGTGCTCACCAAGTACGGCGGCAACCTGGGGGCCAGCGGCTGTGTGGCCTACCTGTTCGAGAAGCGCGGGCTGATCAGCTTCGACCGCGACGGCCTCGATGCGGACGCCCTGCTGGAGGCGGCCCTGGAAGCCGGGGCCGAGGACGTGGAGGAGGGGGACGACGCCATCGAGGTAGTGGCCACCCTCGCCGGGTTCGAGCAGACCCGCCGGGAACTCGCGAGGCGCGGCTTCCAGCCTGCCAGCGCCGCGATCAGCATGGAACCCAGCACGAAGGTTCGCCTGGAAGGGTCCGTGGCCGAGTCCATGCTGCGCCTCAGCGACGCCCTGGAAGATCTGGACGATGTCCAGAACGTGTACGCCAACTTCGACATCTCCGACGCGGAGATGGCCCGGATCGCCGGCTGACCTAGACTCCGCGCACCCCCCAAGGCTTGTCGTCCGGCGGCGCTCTGCCGAGGTCCCTGCCAAGGGGCCCTGCCACGGCCGAAAAACGGTGGAAAAGCGGGGGGGTCATGCGGATTCTGGGGATCGATCCCGGCTCGGTGGTGACGGGCTTCGGAGTCGTGGACCACGTGGAGGGACGTCTGGTGCACGTGGCGTCCGGCACCGTGCGGCCGCGGCGGACGGGTTCACCGGCGGCGCGCCTCGACGAGATCTACCGCGCCCTTCACGGGGTGATCCGGGACCACACCCCCGACGTGGCGGCGGTGGAGCAGGTTTTCGTGGCGGCTAGCCCCCACTCGGCTCTGGTGCTGGGGCAGGCCCGGGGCGCGGCACTGGCAGCCATCGGCGGCTGCGGGGTGGCGTTGACCGAGTACGCGGCCACCCGCATCAAGCAGGCCGTCACCGGCAGCGGGCGAGCGGGCAAGCGTCAGGTCCAGACCATGGTGCGCCGGCTCCTGGTCCTGGACCACTCTCCCCCGGTGGATGCCTGCGATGCCCTGGCGGCCGCCATCTGTCACGCCCAATCGCGCCGTCTGGTTTCGCTGGGCGCGGCGCCGAAGCGTCCGCGGCGGTTCACCCTGCGGGAGGTGCAGGCGCGCGCCAGGCGCAGCCCGTGATCGCACGACTGGAGGGCGTGCTGCTGGAGCTGGCCCCGACCCGCATCGTCGTCGACGTGAGCGGGGTGGGTTACGAGGTTTTCGTCCCGCTCTCCACGTTCGCCGAGCTTCCCGATCCGGGGAAGTCCGTGGCGCTCCAGATTCACACCCATGCTCGCGAAGGGGCGATCCAGCTGTTCGGATTCCACTCCACGGCGGAGCGGGTTGCATTCGAGCTGTTGCTGCGGGCCAGCCGTGTGGGACCCAAGCTGGCCCAGACGATTCTCTCCGGCATCTCGCCGCGGGAGCTGCTCGACGCCATCCGGTCCGGCAATCTGGCGGTCCTGCGCGCGGCGCCCGGCGTGGGCACCAAGGTGGCCGAGAGGATCCTGGTGGAGCTGCGCGACCGGGTCCACGAGCTGGCCGCGGCGGTGACGCCCGAGGCAGGCGAGGCCGCGCCGGCCAACGGCTCGCTCGCGGGGTTGCGACTCCGGGACCAGACCCTGTCGGCGCTCGTCAATCTCGGCTACCCGAAGGCCCAGGCGGAGCGGGCGGTGGAGGCGGTCGGCGGCGACGTCGATCCGGATGCGAGCCTGGAGACCTGGGTGCGCCTGTCTTTGCGGAGGCTTGCCCGATGAGCGAGATCGAGCGGGTCGAAGTGGGGGCCGAGGCGGCGCCTGCGGAATCCCCCTACGAGGAGCGGCTGCGCCCGCGATCGCTCGACGAGATGGTGGGGCAGGACCGCCTGCGCGAGAACCTGGGCGTGTTCCTGCGGGCCGCCCGCAAGCGCGGTGAGCCCGTCGATCACCTGCTCTTCCACGGGCCGCCCGGGCTGGGCAAGACCTCCCTGGCCCATGTGGTGGCCCACGAGATGTCGGCCCGCCTGCGCACCACCAGCGGCCCTGCCATCGAGCGACCAGGCGACCTGGCCGCCCTGCTCTCGAACCTGGAGTCGGGGGACGTGCTGTTCATCGACGAGATCCACCGGCTCTCGGCGGGGATCGAGGAGATCCTGTACCCGGCCATGGAGGATTTCCATCTGGACATCCTGATCGGGCAGGGCCCGGGGGCCCAGTCGATCCGGCTCGACGTGCCGCGCTTCACGCTGGTGGGGGCCACTACGCGCGCGGGCCTGCTCACCTCGCCCCTGCGCGATCGTTTCGGCTGGACCGCGCGCCTGGAGTACTACCCGGCCGCCGACCTGGAGCGGATCCTCGCGCGATCGGCCCGGGTGCTGGGCGTGGCGCTCGACGCTGGCGGCCAGCACGAGATCGCCCGCCGCTCGCGGGGTACACCCCGCATCGCCAACCGCCTGCTGCGCCGGGTGCGCGACTTCGCCGAGGTAGCCGGGGAGTCCGGATCCCACATCAGCGAGGGGCGTGTGCGCTTCGCCCTGGGTCGACTGGACGTGGACGACGCGGGCTTCGATCGCCTGGATCGTGCGCTGATGCTCACCCTGCTGGAGAAGTTCGACGGTGGCCCCGTCGGAATCGAGACGCTGGCGGCGGCGGTGGGCGAAGACCGCGGCACCCTGGAAGACGTGGTGGAGCCGTTCCTGATCCACCAGGGATTCCTGGACCGCACGTCGCGCGGACGCGTGGCGACCCGGATCGCGCGGGAATATTTCGGGACTGCCGCCGGGGAGTCCCAGGCCAAGCTCTTCTAGGGGCCGACGACGTCTGCGTCGGCTTCGAAGGCGCGCAGGGCGGGTCTCGTACCGGGAAGGGTTCCGCGATTGCGCATCACGCGCACGGTTCCCTGGCCGTCGCGCGGATCCCAGAGCATCAGGTCGTCAAGGCCATCACCGTCCAGGTCGCCCACCGCGTACTCGGTGGCACCGCTCAGATCCTGCTCCGCCACGGGCGAGCCGAAGCGCGGCCCCTCGGGCCCCTGGGCGCCGAGTCGGATCCCCAACTGCCGGGCCCCGACCCCGTACAGGAGATCGGGTCGGCCATCGCCGTTCCAGTCGCCGTCCACGTTGGGCAGGATGTCGGCGATGCGACCCCGGGCCAGGTCGAGCCGCAGGGTGACACTGCCCTCCCAGGTTCGCTGGAACTTCCCGGCCGATGCGTCGACGCTGTAGGTGGCCAGCTCGAGTTGGGTGCTCCGTGATGTGAGCATCCGGAACACCTGGCCGATGCCGAACTTCAGGCTGGTCTGCAGGAACTCGGGTCGGCCGTCGCCGTCGAGGTCCATCACTCGGATCGACGCCATGCCCGTGTCCATCGCCAGGCGCAGGTCGGGGCCCCCGTCGAGCGAGACGCCGTCGCCGCGGTTGCGGTAGACCTCGGTCAGGTGGTGGCTGCCGATCAGGGTGCCGGCGCCCGTGTCCACCAGCAGATCCGCAATCCCGTCGCCGTCCACGTCGCCGGCCAGGGTGCGGATGCCGGTGGTGTCGTGACGCAGCTCCTCGTCGGCATCGAAGGGTCGCAGGACCAGGCGCCGGGACGGCTGAGCCGGCAGCCCGTCGGGCCCCATGTGATAGATCCAGACGGCGTAGCGCGACAGGGCGAACAGGTCGTCGAGTCCGTCGCCATTGTCGTCCGCCAGCTTCAGGTGGGGCCACTGGATCTCGGCGGTGAGCAGGCCGTCGTGGGCCGGGGGATCGCTGTCGGGGGTGCGGTAGTGGGCCAGGAGGGGCAGGGCCACGGGGCGCGTTTCGCGGCCATCGAAATCCACGAGCAGACCGCCGCCCGCCGTGGGCACCAGCGCAAGGGGTCGGCCGTTGCCGTTCCAGGCGTCTACCAGGTGCATGCGCGAGAGTTCCCGGGTGCGGGCCGGTAGCGGCGCCGGGAAGGGGAGCGCGATCGTGCGGTTGCGCGCCGGATCGCGCGGCACCCGGATCTCGAGGGCCGCAGCACTCAGCAACACGATTTCGAAGCCCGGCGCCGGGTCCACGTCCGCCACGTCGAAGGCCACCACGGGTTCGGGAATCGGGATCTGCTCGCCAATCCCGGTCGGGAGCCCCGGGACCGGCTCGCAGGCGAAGACCGTGAGGCTCCGTTCCTCATCCGGCGGATGGCCCCGAACCGAGGCCGCCAGCCAACCCTGGGCATCTGGGGCGCATCGGCCCAGCGGGGCCGGAACCACTTGGAGAACCCGGCCCGGCAGTTGGATCTGCGTTTCCTCGAATGGCTGCTTCTCGACCGCCGCGAGGCCGGTCAGGGCGGCGACGATCACAAGGGCGATCCGGAGCGGAGATGCCCTGCGGGGAGGGGTCACGAATGCGCAGTTTAGGCGAGCCCGCGGCCGTCTGAACGATCAAAGCGAGGTCTGGGTGCTCATAGCGAGGTCTGGACGCTCATAGCGGAAACGGGCTTCGCCGATACGACAAGAGCCGGCGCTGCGGGCAGCGACCCGGCACTGCGCCCCACATGCGGGGGGGAGGCATTTCGGGAGCAGCGTGCGTTTGATGGGTCGCATCGTGTTGATGGGATTCGCGGTGATGGCCCTGGCGGTGGGGGCCGTGGCCCTGGGGATCGCGTACGCCCCCGAGCAGTCGCTGGTGGCGGCGGTCCAGGATGGCGTGCTTCGCGGAGCGGCCTCGCTGGTTTCGTCCGGATCGCTGGGCCTGTCCGAGGACCTGCCCACGCGCCTCCAGTCGGCTCTCCAGGGGCCGCTGTTGCGCTTCGGTGCGTCAGGCGTGGGCGTGCTGTTGCTGATTCTCGGCCTGTTGCCCGGCGGCGGCGGCAGCCCATCGGATCCCAGCGCACCGGTACCCGAGATCGACGAACGCATCGTCACCGACAAGCGCATACTCAGGAAGGCACGCAAGCTCGCGTCGGCAACGGCCCGACGCGGCCAGCCCGACGAAGCGGCCGAGATCTGCTTCGCCAACGGTCTCATGGACGAGGCCGCCGGGTACTTCGTCGATGCCCAGGAGTTCGTGCGCGCCGCCGAGATCCGGCACGATCAGAATCGCTTCCGCGAAGCGGCCGAACTCTATCTGAAGGGCGGCAGGCCCGAGTCGGCGGGGGTGATCTTCGGCCAGGAGGGGGAGCACCTGCGCGCGGCCGAGGCGTATCTGGAGGCGGGCGATCAGTCGGTGGCCGCCGAGATGTTCGAGCAGGCCGAGGATTTCGAGCGCGCGGCAACCTGCTACGAAGAATCGGGCTTCGCGCGCCACGCGGCTCAGGCCTACGTGAGCTGCAAGAAGTGGGAGCGGGCCGCCGCCTGTCTGGAGGAGGTGATCCGCGACGAGGGCTCCGGCGCGGCATCGCTGACCCCCCAGAAGCAGATCGAACTCGGCAAGCTGGTGCGCATGACCGGGGATCTGTACGCCCGGGCCGGCCGAAACAACAAGGCCGAGGCCGTGCTCGAGGCCGGCGGCTGCTTCCTGGAGGCGGGAGAGATCGCCCTGCGCAACGGGCGCGAGTCGAAGGCCGCCGACCTGTTCCTGAAGGGCAAGCAGCCCATGCGCGCGGCGGACGTGCTGCGGAGCCTGGGTGAGGAGCAGACCGCGTCTCGGGTGATCGCCGAGTACCACCGCGATCGCGGTGAAGACGAGCCGGCGGCGCGTTTCTTCGAGGACGCGGGCGAGCATCTGGCCGCCGCCGACCTCTACCGCTCGCTCGAAAACTACGAGCGCGCTGCCGAGTGCTACGAGCGGCAGGGAGATTCGGCCCAGGCCGCTGAAATGTTCCGGGTGATGGGGGAGCGGTCGCGCGCCGCCGAGAACTACGAGCGGGCCGGCCAGTTCGCCGACGCCGCCGAGTGCTACGCCCTGGCCGGCGAGGACGAGAAGGAGGCCGAGCTGCTGGTTCGCGCCGGCGACTTCATGCGCGCCGGAGAGATCCACCATCGCGGCGGCCGCGACGACGAAGCCATCAGCGTGCTGCAGCAGATCGAATCCGGGCGCCCCGACTACGCGGCGGCCTCGGCGCTGTTGGGCGAGATCTTCCGCGAGCGGGGGATGCTCTCGGTGGCCCTCACCAAGCTCAAGGCCGCGACCGAGGGCCAGGAGATCTCGCGCGAGAACATCCGCGCCTTCTACAGCCTGGCCACAGCCCACGAGGCCGGCGAGGAGATCGAGCAAGCCGGCGCGCTCTACGAGAAGATCCTGGCTTGCGACTACCACTTCCAGGATGTGGAAGAGCGCCTGGAGCAGATCCGCGGGATCCTGAAGAGCCAGACGGCTCCCACCCGCTCGGCGCCCGGGGGCTCCATGGGCGGAAACTCGGCGCACGAGGGCCGCTACCGCATCACCGGCACCCTGGGTCGGGGCGGTATGGGCATCGTCTACAAGGCCAAGGACTCGGTGCTCGACCGCATCGTGGCGCTCAAGGTCTTGCCCGAGGCGCTCAAGGAGAATCCCCAGGCGCTCAAGAACTTCCTGCGCGAGGCCAAGAGTGCGGCGCAGCTCAATCACCCCAACATCGTGACGGTCTACGACGCCGGCGAGCAGGACGGCGTCTACTACATCGCCATGGAGTATGTCGATGGGAAGACGCTCAAGGAGATCGTAAAGCGGCGCGGCAAGATTGCAGCCAGTGGCGCGGTGCGCGTCATGGCCCAGCTGTGCGAGGCGCTGGCCTACGCACATGACCACAAGATCGTGCACCGGGACGTCAAGAACGCCAACATCATGTGGACGCGGGACAAGAAGTCCAAGGTGATGGACTTCGGCCTGGCGAAGGTGATCGAGGAGGTGCGGGGTCACACCACCGTCGTCTCCGGGACCCCGTACTACATGAGCCCCGAGCAGACGCTGGGCAAGAACGTGGACCATCGCACCGACATCTACTCGCTTGGCGTCAGCATGTTCGAGCTGGCCACGGGTCTGCTTCCGTTCCGCGAGGGCAACCTCCCGTACCACCACGTGCACACGCCGCCGCCGGATCCCCGCGACGTGGATCCGGAGATGCCGGAGGGGCTCGCCTCCATCATCAATCGCTGTCTGGAGAAGGATCCGGACAACCGCTACCAGACCACGCGCGAGATCCTGGCTGAGCTCAAGAACGCCCTCCCCAGCTGAGCCGGGGCCTACACCAACGGGCGGCACACTCGTGACCGGACCGTCACGGGACGTGACGTTTCCGTCACGGATCCGGTGTCCGCCCTGGTCCCGATCCAGGTCTGGGCCCGTTATGGTGATCCAGGTCACCGGATTCAAAGGGGAAAAATCGGAAAAAGAAACGACGGCTCGGAGGTCGCTTCGGCACGAGCCTTGCTACTCCGAGGCCGCGACCGGATTGGCCTCGGGTGCCCGGTGCCGGCGTTGGGGCGCAGGTATCGGATACAGGGTCGGTTACGCCCGAGGCCGATCCGGTTGGGGGGGGACTCGTGTTGGGGGGGAACTCGTGAGACAGCAAACCATCGCGGAAAAGGTCTCGTGCACGGGCATCGGATTCCACAGCGGGGTTCCGGTGCAGGTGACCCTGCATCCGGCACCGCCGGACAGCGGGATCGTCTTCGTGCGCACCGATGGCGTGCATCCGGTGGAGATTCCGGCGCGTCCCTCCGCGGTCGTCGCGTCGCGCCATGCCACCTGCCTGGGGCGGGGCGACGCGATCATCAGGACGGTCGAGCATCTCCTGTCCGCGCTCTACGGTCTTGGGGTCGACAACGTGCGCATCGAGATCGACGGGTCGGAGCTGCCCGTGATGGACGGCAGCGCGGCCTCGTACGTGTATCTGATCCGTTCGGCGGGGCTGTTTGCCCAGCGCGAGCCGCGTTGCACGCTACGGATGCGCCGGCGCGTCGAGGTCTGTGAGGGCGACCGGCGTATCAGCATCGAGCCCGCGCGATCGTTCCAGGTTTCGTACTCGGTGGAGGTCGATCACCCGGCCATCGGGCGCCAGGAGTTCCGGGTCCGCTCGCTGGATCCGGAGCGGTTCGAGCGCGAGCTTTCGGCCGCTCGCACGTTCGGGTTCGTGTCGGACGCGGGGGCGCCGGGTAGCGCGGCCGCTGGCCGCGCGGGCTCGCTGGACCACGCCGTACTGCTGGACAAAGAGGGCGTGGTGAGCGGCGGGGGATTGCGCTGGCCCGATGAGTTCGTGCGGCACAAGGTCGTGGATCTCCTGGGCGACCTGGCGCTGCTTGGTGTGCCGATCCAGGGACACGTCCGCGTGGAACGGGGAGGGCACCGTCTGCACCATCAGCTGCTGGCCGCGCTGGAGAACGATCCGGACACCTGGTACGTCCACGACCCGGATCCGGCCCGGCGCGCCGGGTTGCACCTGATCCCGGCGGCTCGTACCGCCTAGGGGCCCGACCGCTCTCAATCCATTTCTTCCAGGTCGTGGGCCAGCAGCGCCGATGCATAGCGGTCCGTGAACTGGACGCCCATGCCCGAAGCGTGGGAGTCTCCGTCGCTGGGGGCTCGGCTCCATACCACGCGGCCCTCGATTTCGTGCAGGCGCTGGGAGCCCGGGAGCTGGAAGCGCATCTTCAGCTGCGCGCCCCGGGCCAGGGGCTCTTCCGACTGGATGAACAGCCCCCCTGCGCCCAGCGTGGTGGCCAGCTCGCAGCGAAGACCCGTCACGTCCGAGGCGTACTCCACGTGCACGCTCACGGTGCGTCGTCGATAGCGGCGGCTGGGGTGACTCAAGTGCGGTTCCGTCCCTGCATCAAAGGCTCTCCATCCAGGCGTGCAGGGTGCGGCGCAGCAGGCAGTCGGCGGCCGGTGTGCCCGACACCAGATCCGTCAGGTCCGTCGAGGGACCCAGGTCGCGGATCGAGCCGTCTGCGGCTTCCCGCACCAGACCCTCGAGGGCCGCGCGCAGATCGCCGCCGCCGTCGTCCAGAGCCACGGCCTGTGCCAGGGTGCGCACCTGCATTCGCCATGTCGAAATATCCACCGCGCAAAGCGCTTCCAGGGAGTGGCCGGCCAGCGTGCGTCGCAATCGCCGGCGTGAGCGCCAACCCAGGGCGGCGGAAAAGGAGTTCACCAGGGCACCGTCGCCGTGCACCTCCGCGGGTTCGAGAACCAGGGTCGCCAGGACCTGGAGCACCTCGCCAAGCTTTTCATCGCTCAGGGGCAGCAGGGCCGGCGCCGTGAGGCTGGCCTCGGCGGCGAGCACCGACGTGGTGAAGTCGTCGGGCGACGGCAGCTTCGGATTCTCGGTGGCGTCCAGGGCCTGGCGGATTTCGCGCGCCGCTCCATGGGCCAGCCGCCGCAGGGCTTCGGAAACCCGGTCGGGAAGCTGGCGTTCGGACGCGACGCGCAGGCTCAGGGTCATGGGGGCTTCCTCCCGCTCCCGCTCCGAAGCGATCCCCAGCGCGCGCAGGATCGTGAGGCCGTTGGTCAGCGCCGTGTCGCGGCACTGGTCACGTGCGATGTCGAGCAGCGTGCGCAGGGAAGCCCGGTGGGTGGGGTCCGAATCCAGGAGTACGCGCAGATGGTCCAGGGCCAGCCGCCATTGGTCGGGTGTGCGGGCCAGCAGACCGGCCAGGGTCTGTCGCGCCTCGTCGCGGTCCGGGTCCAGTTGGACGGCCCGCTGGTAGACGACGATGGCGCTGCCGAAATCCTCCAGGGGGCCGGCCAGGAGTTGACCCAGCTGCTCCAGGGACTCCGTGAGTCCGGCCAGATTGGCACCGCCGTGCAGCGTTACGAATTCGCGCAAGGTGTCCGCGGCGGCCTGCCAGTCGCCCAGGGTCCGCAACAGCCGAGCGCGCGAGAGGGCGGCGTCGGCGCAGTGGGGGGCAGCGATGCCGTAGGCCTCCGCCGCGCCACGCAGGTCGCCGCCTTCCTCCAGGACCTGTCCGCGGGTGAGCGCCAGGGGCGTCACCACGTCGGCGTCTTCCAGGCCGGCCAGGGCCAGTGTGCTGGTGGCCAGGGCTTCGTCGTTTCGATCCGTCGTGCGCAGGAAATCGGTCAACATCCGCCAGGCGCGGCCACAGCCCGGGTCCGCTTCCAGGATCTGGCGCAGATGGCGCTCGGCGGCGGCGTGCTGCCCGTCGCTTCGAATCTCCCACTCGGCGGCCCGCAGCAGACGCGACGCGCGCACGCTCGGCTCGTCGGCCAACGCGGCCCAGCGCTCGAGGCACGCGATGCCCACCTCGATGTGGTCGTTGGCCTCGTGGAGCGCGGCGATCTGCAGGTGGGCTTCGTCCAGGGTCGGGTCGTCGCGGATGGCCGCCTCGAAGCGCTCCAGCGCCGCCTCGGGCTCTCCCACGGCGACGAAGTGCATTCCCACCAGCGTCAGATGCTGCGCGCGGGCCGGGTAGACGTCGCCGCGGTCCAGACGTGTTTCCAATGCCCGTCGGGCACCGGCCAGGTCGCCAAGCTCTGCCAGGGACTCGCCGCGACCGGCCAGGGCGTCGGGATGGTCCGGCTGCGAGGCCAGCACCAGCGAGAAGAAGCGCAGGGCGTCCACGGCGCGCCCCACCTGGCGGGCGGCGGCGCCACCGGCCAGGGCGGCCATCACGGCCAGCTCGTCCGCCTCCGAGCCCAGCGCGTCGGCCAGCTCCAGGGCGGTGTTGGCGGCTTCCAGCGCCTCGTCGGAGGCGGCGAGTACCTGGGCGATGCGGGCCAGGGTCGTCTGGCCGCGCACGTCGCCGGGATCGCGTTCCACCGCGGCTCGCGTCAGGTCCAGTGCCCGCTGCAGGTCGTCCGCTTCGCAGATCGATGCGGCCTGCAACAGGCGATGGGCAGCCTCGTGACCCGAAAGCAGCATGGACGCTCGCCACAACGCCTCGACGGCGCGGCTCTGGTTGCCGAGTTCTTCGCGCAGGCACGCAGCCAGATCCCAGGCGCGCACGGATCGCTCGTCGCAGGTGAGCGCGCGGTCCACCCGATTCACGGCGTCGCCCGTGCGCCCGAGGCTCACCAACGCATCCGCCACTTCCAGGTGGTCGTCACAGCTGGCGCCCGCTTCCGGATCATCGCACCAGGCGCCAAGCACACGGCTAAACGAGGCCAGGTCGCCGACGCGACGGTGCAGGTCTGCCAGCACCCGGCGCTGGTGCGTGGTGAGGTCGCCCAGAGCCTCTGCCGACTGGTAGGCGGCAAGGGCGCGCTCGTCTTCCCGGCTCTGGTTCAAGGCGAGCGAGGCCACGTGCAGCCAGATCGCGCGCCGCCGCTCCGGGTCGGCTTCGCAAAGGCTGGACGCCTCGCGCTCGTAGTAGTCCAGGGCGCTGCTCCAGTCCTCCATCTCCTCGAAGAGCTCCTGGAGCGCGTGCATGGAATCCGGGTCGGTCTCGTCTGCTTCCAGGGCCGCGGTGAACGAGCGAACGGCGAGTGCATTGGATCCGAGCTCTCGCCACAGGATCTGTCCGAGTCGGTGGTGCAGGGCCGCGCGCTCGCTCTGCGGCCGCGAGGCCGCAAGCTCGATCTCGAGTTCGAGCGCGTGCACGGCACCCGGCCAGTCGCGGATGCGCTCGCAGGTCCGGCTCAATCCCCGGACCCCCAGCAGGCTGTCGGGGGCGAGGTCCACCAGCTTTCGATAGGCCGCGGCCGCCGAGGCGGGCGTGTGCAGCTTCTGTTCGCACAGGGTCGCCAGGTCGAGCCACCGCTCGGCGTCCTCGGGCTCTCGGGTCAGCCGCGCGGTCAGCCGGGCCTCGAGCTCGATCACGTGGTGTTCGGTTTCCAGCAGTCGGAGCAGGGATTCTTCCGCGGCCCGTCGGCCGGCGTTCCCTGCAGACGCAGGGTCGTCGGACGCCTCGTCCACCGCGCAGCGCAGATGCCGCAGAGCGGCCTCGCGACGGCCCAGGTCGTTCTCGTAGGCGCCCGCCAGCTCCCGGTGCAGCTCCAGGCGGCGGTCGGCGAACACGGGCGCGTCCGGATCGAGCGCCGACAGCTCCGCCTCGGCGCAACGCGCCCAGGCGTCCAGGGGACCTCTGGCGCGCAGGGCCTGGCCCAGGGCGCGCAGCAGCTCCGCCCGCAGGGGGCTGGGATCCGGCGCTTCGGCCACGGCCCGCATCAGGTGGTAGACCGCGCGGTGCGGATCCGAGAGCGTGTCCGCGTACAGCGCGCCGGCTTCGCACCACACGGCCACGCGTTCCTCGGGCGCAGCGATGCCAGCCAGCGCTTCCAGGATCTCGGCGCGCTCCCGGTGGCGGCCGAGGACCGCGTACAGGCGGTCGAGAGCCTGGAGCACGCCCAGATGGTTGGGATCGATCTTGCGCGCCGATTCCAGATCCGCGAGGGCCAGGGCCGGCGATTCCAGCTGCGACTCGAGCACGCGCGCGCGCTCGGTGAGGATTTCCAGCTTGCGCGCACCGTCATGCACCAGCCGGAGTTCGTAGTCGAGCGCCAACAACTGGGCCCCGGGGCGTTCGGCCGCCTTGTGGATGTTCGCGATCCGCTGCAGGACGCCGCTGTCTTCGGGTCGCAGCGCGCGCAGGCGTTCGAGCCAGGGAAGGGCGGCGTCGGGAGAAAGCTTCTCGGTGGCCGTGGCGACGGCCTGTTCGAGGACGGCGGTGCGCGTCTCGTCGTCGCGGCCGTCGGATTCGGCATACAGCAGATCCAGCGCTTCGGCCCAGCGACCCTGGGATTCCAGCACCGCGCGCAGCTCCGCGCGAAGCACCGGGCTGCGACTGTCCAGGGCCAGCGCTTCGCGAAGGCAGGTGACGGCCTCTTCGGGTCGATTCATCACGTGAGCCAGGGTCGAGCCTCGACGTGCCAGCAGGCCGGCGCGCGCCGCCGGTGTCTGCCAGCGATCCAGGGCGCCGTCCAGGATCTCGAGAGTCGCCTGGTCGTCGCCGAGCACCTCGGCCATGGCCAGGGCGCGGTCCAGCGCATCCTCGTGGGCCGGGTCCAGCCGGAGCACGCGGCGCAGGTGGGTCAGCGCCTGGGCCGGACGGCCCAGTTGCGAGGCCTGGATCGCCGCCAGCTCTACGCGCGCCTGGATTTCTTCGCGCCCGGCCATCTGCTGGATCGACGACTCGATCAGCTGCGCCAGCTCTTCCGGTTGATCCAGCTCGCGGTACAGCTCGCGCAGGGCCGCGCGGGCTTCCCGATCGTCCGGGCGCTCGTGCAGGACGCGCTGGTAGGCCGAAACTGAATCGCGCTTCTCGCCGCAGTGTCGCAAGCCGCTGCCCAGACGCAGCAACCAGTTGGCGCGCTCGGCAGAGTCCTCGGTGGCAGCCGACGTGCGCGTGCACAGGTCCACCAGCTCCTGGTGGTATCCGGCCTTTTCGTACAGGTCGGCCAGGGGCTCGGCGACGACGGCCTCGGGTCCGATGTCGCTCACTGCCGATTCCAGGGCCGAGATCGCGCCGTCCACGTCGTCCAGGTGGTTGGCTCGCAGTCCGGCAATGCGGATTTGCAGCGAGGCCCTTCGCGCCGCTGCGTCGTCGCCGACCTTGCCGTCTCCGGTGGCGCCGCCCACGGCATCGAGTCGGGCCTCCAGGACCTGCACGACCCGCGTGTACTGACCCTCGCGCTCGAAGGGTGCGATCAGGTACTCGGCCGCCGCGCTGTGAGAGGGATCGAGCTCGAAGATGCGTTCGTAGTGGGCGCGCGCGCGCCGGTCGTCGGAGAGCGCTCGCGTGTACAGAGCGGCCGCCTGGGTGCGCAGGGTCAACTCCCGCTCCGGATCCGGATTGGCCGCAAGCTCGCCCTCGAGCGCCCTCACCACATCCCGGTGGCGTCCGTCGGACTCGTACATCTGGGCCAGGTCGCGCCACGGGTGGGGACGTCGGGGCGCCAGTCGCGCGGCGTGTTCGAAATGGTCAGCTGCGCCCTCCGGGTCGCCCAGGCGATCGAGGCAGAGACGGCCCATGCGCTGGTGGCGCTCCGCGTCCTCGTCCGCGGTGCCACTGTCGAGTGTCGCGTGGAGATGATCGCGCAGCTGTGACCAGGCGCCCTGGCGTTCGAACAGGAGATCGAGCCGCTCGCTGGCCTCGCGTCGGATCGCCGCGTTGGCGCTGGTGCTGGCCAGGCGGCGGAAGGTGTCGGCGGCCGCGTCCACCCGGTCTTCCGCATCCTGCAGGAGCACAGCGGATTCGAGCGCCCGCTGGTCGCGGGTCCCGGGATCGTCGCTGGTCTGCGCCTGGTCGGCCAGGAATCCGGCCAGCGCCTCGGCGTCGCCCGCGGCCCGCCAGGCGCTCTCGAGCCCTTCCTGGGCCTGTGGGTCCCCGGTGGCGGCGTGCGCTTCGCCGAAGGCGGCGGCGGCTTCATCGAAGCGGTGGAGCTGTAGCAGGCGTTGGCCCAGGGCCAGCGCGATGGCGCCGAACTCTGGACTCCCGGGCCGCAGCTTGTCCTTGCGAGCGCGCAGGCGATCCGCCAGCGCCTCGTGCTGACCGGCGGCTTCCAGCAGTGCGTCCAGGCGTTCCCCCACGTCTTCCGGAGCGCCCTCGGTGGCTGACAGGCGAATCAACACGTCGATGGCGCCATGCAGATCGCCCAGGCGTTCGGCCAGAACGCTGGCCAGTCCGTCGAGGAAGAAGGCATTGCGGGGCGGCGGCAGCAGGTCGGCCAGGCGTTCCCGGGTGCGCACCAGGTCGTGCACGCGGTTGGCGACGTCGTATTGCACCGAGAGCGCTTCCAGGGCTTCCACGTCGTCGGGCATCACTTCGAGCGCTGCCTCGTAGCAGCGGATCGCCTCCTCGCGGCGTCCCGCGGCCTGGTGAAGCGTGCCCAGTCGCCGGCGCAGGGCCGCCGCCTCGGGCCCCTCCGCCAAGGCCTCGAGGCGCGTGAGAACCTGCAACAGCTCCGGCTCGTCGTCGGCGCTGTCAAGCAGTCGAGCCCACTCGGTCAACGGCTCGCCGGCATCTGGTGTGATGTCCGACCAGCGCTGCGCCCAGCCACGCGCCACCTGAAGCTCGCCCCGCGACTCGGCCGTGCGCATCAGCTCGCGCATGAGCCAGGCCAGGCGCGTCGGGTCGGAGGTGAATTCCACCTCGCGCTCGTACGCGGCTCGCACCGCCGTCGGGTCGTTGCCGGTCTCTGCCAGGTGTTGCAGGCCGCGATGCGCGGCGGCGAACTGGGGGTCCACGTCCAGGGCCTCCTGGAAGGCGCGGGTCGCGGCTGCCGGATTCTCGAGCTGTTTCTCCAGGAGTTCGCCCAGCGAACACAGAAAGGCTGCGCGTTGTTCGGTGGGGCCGTCGTGGCCGGCGGCTTCAAGCAGTTCGCGAAGCTCTTCCCAGGATTCCGACTTGCGGTAGATGCGATCGAGGCTGCTCGCGACACCCGGGGCGGCCGGTCGGGCTTCGAAGGCCCGCTGCAGTGCCTGCAGCTGAGCGCACGGATCGTCCAGTTGATTGGCCTGGATCCCGGCGAGTTCCACCAGGATCAGTGCGCGCGCACCGGGATCGCCCGCCGCGAGCTCGGCGCGTTGCTCCATCACGTCTACCAGCTCTTCGTAGCGACCCAATCGCACCAGGGCTTCGGACAGCGCCGCGCTCACCATGGCGTCGCTGGGTGCCGCTGCGAGCGCCTGCTGCAGGAATTCCAGGGCCCCCAGATCGTCGCCGCGGGTGCTGTAGATCGACGCCACCTCGAGCAGCGCCCAGATCGGCGGCGATCCGGCGCAGAGTTCGAGCACGCGCTCGGCGCATCGGAGCAGCTGGGACTCGTCTCCTCGCTCGCGCGCCACGTCCGCCAGAGCCTGGTACGCGGGCGGGAACTCGGGCATCAGGTTCACGGCACGCTCGAGCCAGGTCTGCGCCATGCTCAGGTCGCGAACGTGCACGTGCTGGACGCGACCCGCCTCCAGCGCGATCCCGGCGCGCTCGCCGGGATTGCGGACCAGCTCATAACGGCGCTCCAGCAGATCGGACAACAGGTTCCAGTTTCCCGCCGCCGCGGCGTGGGCGGACAGGGCCTCGCTGGCCGCCAGGTTCCGGGGATCGTCGGTGAGCGCCCGCCGATACAGCTCGCCGGCCCGGTTGGCGTCGGCCGCCTCGACAAGTTGCGCCTGGCAAACCAGGGCCCGCGCCCGCTCGGTCCCTTCCAGGTGCGGAATCAGGCGTTGCCAGGCCAACGCAGCCTCTGGATTGCGGCCGCAGGCCGTAAGGGCGCGCGCCGCCCCGGCCAGAGCCCTGGCGTTTTCTGGATTCACGGCCAGCGCGCGCTCGAACTCGGCGCAGGCGGCCGCCGGATCGTCCAGGTGGTCGAGCCAGATGCTGGCGATCTCGGCCAACAGGGCGGCGCGCTCCACGACCGGCATGGGCAGGACCGACTCCATCTCGGCGATCTGAAGGGCCATGTCCCACTGCTCGCGGCCGGTGTGGATCTCGCGGAGCTTGCGAAGTGCGGGACGCAGCTCGGAGTTGGCGCGGAGGGCCTCGCTATAGCAGGCGACGGCCGCGTCCACGTCGCCGCGACGATCCTCGAGGATCTGGGCCTTTCGCATCAGGACGGCGGCTCGGGCCTTGTTGTCTTCCCCCATGGGAAGGGACGCCAGTCGCTCGTCATAGAGCCCCATGAGCTCGTCCCACTCCGCGGCCAGGAAGTGGTGCTCCTCGAGGGCCTCGAATATCTGCTTTGCAGCCGGGTCTGCGCGGAAGCGCTCCCACAGCCGTTCCAACCTCGGGTTCACGCGAACTCCCGGCGCCGGGGGCGCCTCAGGGGGGTTCGACGTTCATCGACCCCGCCGCTGCGGACCTTGATGGCATTCGCTTGCGGCGAGAGGTGATTTTGATTAGTTTTTTCAAGTGCTTAGGGCCAGAATCGCCGCCTTTGAAAGGGGCGAGCGAGGCCCGGGACGGCGCGCCCTACGCCCCAGAGCGAGGCCCGGGACGGCGCGCCCCACACCCCAGAGCGAGGCCCGAGACGGCATGGCCTTGAACCGCACGTCGAGCGAGCGCGAGCGGCTGCGAACGGCCGCGCCGAAGCAGCCGAACGAAGCGGGGCTGACACCCGAGCAGCGGCGTCGGCGCCGCCGTGAGTTCTGGATCACGGTGGTGGTGCTGGCGGTCGTGGTCGGCCTGCTTCTGCTCCAGCCCCTCTCCGGGCTCACCCAGGGCGTGGGCGACAGCGGGTTGTTCCTGCTGGTCAACGCGGTCACGGTGATGCTGATCCTGCTGCTTGGCTTCCTGGTCACCCGCAACTTCTGGAAGATCGTCGGCGAACGGCGCCTCGGGATCCTGGGTTCGCGGCTCAACCTGAAGTTCGTGGCGGCCATGTTCCTGGTCGCCTTCGTCGCCACGTCGGGCCTGTTGGTGGCGTCGGCCTTCTTCATCACCCAGTCGATCGACAAGTGGTTCAGCGTGCAGGTGGATCGCGCCCTGGAAGAGAGCGGTCAGGTGGCGAACCACTACTACCAGTCGACCGCCGAGAGCGCGCTGTTCTACGGCGCGCGCATCGCGGAGCAGATCACGCAGCGCCGCCTGCTTCGCGAGGACGCGCTGAGCGACCTGGCGGGCTTCGTCCAGGAACGCCAGCGCGAGTACAACCTGGGGGTCGTCGAGGTCTTCAGCGCCACTGGCGAGGAACTCGTGAGTTCGGTCAACCCCGAGATTCCCGCCGCCAACTTCTCCCGGCACGACGGCGAGCTGGTGCGATCGGCGCTCGACGGTGGCGGGAGCTGGCGTGTGGAGGAGGTGGGAAGTGGTGACGTGATCCGCGGCGCGGTTCCCATCGCCTCATCGTTCCACCCGGGCGACGCGGTCGGCGCCGTCGTGGTCAACACGTTCGTGCCATTCTCGCTGGCGCGCAAGGTGGCGAGCATCCGCACGACCCTGGACGAGTACCGCATCCTGCAGCCCAGCGCGGGTCATATCCGCACGGCCTACCTGCTGGAGCTGGGACTCGCGTTCCTGATGGTGCTGATGCTCGCCATGTGGATGGGCTTGCGCATCGCCAAGGGCGTGACCGGCCCGATCCGGGCGTTGGCCGAGGGCAACGCCGAGGTGGCGCGAGGCAACCTGGAAGTGGTGGTGGAGAAGACCTCCGACGACGAAGTCGGATTCCTGGTGCAATCGTTCAATCGCATGACCCAAGAGCTTCGCGATGCTCGCGTTCGCATCGACGACTCCAACGCCGAGCGCGAGCAGCGCCGGCGCTACATGGAGGTGGTGCTTGGCACCATCGGCGCCGGGGTGGTGTCGGTGGACGCCGAGGGGCGCGTCGGCACCATGAACCCGTCGGCCCAGCGTTATCTGGGCATTTCCGCGGGCGTTGGCGTCATCGGCAACAAGCTGGCCGATCTGGGAGCGAGCCCGGAGTTGCTGAATCTGGTGGAGGAGGCGACCCGTCAGCTGCGCCCGGGCCGCCGCGAGAACACCCGCCGACAGGTCCAGGTGCGTGTCGGAGAGGAGTTGGCCACGCTCTTCGTCAGCGTGACCCTGCTCTACGGCGAGGGTGGGGTGGCGTTGGGTACGGTGATCGTGCTCGACGACTACACCCAGGTGGTCAAGGTCCAGCGCATGGCCGCCTGGCGCGAGGTGGCGCGGCGCATCGCCCACGAGATCAAGAACCCCCTCACGCCCATCCAGCTGTCGGCCCAACGGCTGCGTCGACGGTTCCGCAGCCGCCTGTCCGCGGAGCCCGAGGACGAGCGTGTCTTCGACGAGTGCGTTGACGCGATCACGACCCAGGTGGAAAGCCTGAAGATGCTGGTGGACGAGTTCTCCAACTTCGCGCGCCTTCCCACGGCGCGACCCGAGCCCGGCGACCTCAACCACATGGTTCGCGACGCGGTGGTCAGCTACGCCGGAACCGAGGACGTGACGTTCGAAACCCGTCTGGATCCTGCGCTTCCCACGGTGGACCTGGATCGCGAGCAGATCCGTCGCGTGCTCACCAATCTGGTCGACAACGCCATTGCCGCGGTGCAGCTGCGGCCCGGCCCCGGTCGCGTTCGGCTGGCAACCGTGTACGACGCGCCGCTCCAGATCGTTCGCCTGGAAGTTACGGACGACGGCCCGGGCATCTCTCCCGAGGACCGGCGCCGCATATTCGAGCCCTACTTCTCGACCAAGAAGCAGGGCACCGGTCTCGGACTCGCCATCGTCTCGCGCATTGTCGCCGATCACCACGGCTACATCCGGGTCCAGGCAGCCCAGCCGCGGGGCTCGCGCTTCGTGGTCGAGCTGCCGGTGCGAGGGACCTAGCGGGTGAGCCGCATCCTGATCGTCGACGACGAAGAGAGCATCCGGCGCTCCCTGGGCGGGATCCTTTCGGACGAGGGCTTCGAGACCGCGGTGGCGGCGAACGGCGAGAGCGCCCTCACGGCCATCGGGCGCGACGGTGCGCCCGATCTGGTGCTGCTGGACATCGCCATGCCGGGACGCGATGGCGTCGAGATCCTGGCCGAGCTTCGCGAGCGCTGGCCGGAACTTCCGGTGCTGATGATGAGCGGTCACGGAACCATCGAGACCGCGGTGCGCACCACGCGCATGGGTGCCTTCGACTTCGTGGAGAAGCCCCTCTCCATCGACAAGTTGCTGCTGACGATCCAGCATGCCCTCGATCGCTCGCGGCTGGAGAGCGAGAACCGAAATCTGCGTCGCCAGGCCCTTCGCGCTCACGAGATCCTGGGCACGTCCGACGCGACCGTGCACCTGGTGGAGCAGATCGCGGTGGCGGCGCCCACCAACGGCTGGGTTCTGATCACGGGAGAGAACGGCACCGGCAAAGAACTGGTGGCGCGCCAGATGCATCTTCGGAGCCGTCGCTGTCGCGAACCGTTCGTAGAGGTGAACTGCGCCGCCATTCCCGAAGAGCTGATCGAGTCGGAGTTGTTCGGTCACGAGAAGGGGGCGTTCACCGGTGCGTCGTCCCAGAAGCGCGGGAAGTTCGAGCAGGCCCACCGCGGCACCATCTTCCTGGACGAGGTTGCCGACATGAGCGTGATGACCCAGGCCAAGGTGTTGCGGGTCCTCCAGGAGAGCACCTTCGAGCGCGTGGGTGGCAGTGAACGCCTGGAGGTGGACGTGCGCGTGATCGCGGCCACCAACAAGAACCTCGAGAAGGAGATCGCGGCGGGGAACTTTCGTGAGGATCTCTACTATCGCCTCAACGTGATTCCCTTCCACGTACCGAGCCTTCGCGAGCGTCCCGAGGACATCCCGATCCTGGCGGAGAGCTTCGTAGAGGAATTCTGTGCCGATTCGGGCATCAAGACCAAGCAGATCGGCAAGGCGGCCATGAAGCTGCTGCGCGCCCACGCGTGGCCGGGAAACGTGCGCGAGCTGCGCAACCTGATGGAGCGGCTGGTGATCATGACACCGGGCCCCGACATCGAACTTCACGATCTGCCGGACACGGTCCGAGCCACCTCCTTGCCCGTCAGCGCCTCCCTGGACGACGCCAGGCGCAGCTTCGAGCGCGATTACCTGCTGGCCCGCCTGCGCGAGCACGGCGGCAACATCTCGCGCACCGCCGAGGCGATCGGCCTGGCCCGGGAGAGTCTGTCGCGCAAGATCAAGTCCCATGGGATCGAGGTGGAGCGTGAGTGATCGGGCGCTGCCCATTCGCACCGATGCGCAGGTCGTGTCCAACGAGTCGGCGAGCGGTGCGAATCTGCGACTGGTGCTGCGCGTGCCCGGGTTCCCGGGCTTCGAACCGGGGCAGTTCGCCATGCTATCGCCAGGCGCTTGCACCGGGGTGGATCGCAGTGACCCGCTGCTGCCGCGCCCCATGGCCATCTACCGGGCCCGCGGTGACGAAATCGAAGTGGTCTACAAGGTGGTGGGGCGCGGAACGGGCCTGCTGAGCCAGGTGCGGCCCGGCGAGCGTGTCCGCGTCGTGGGGCCCCTGGGGCTCGGGTTTGGCGAGCCGGGCCCGGGAGAGCGAGCCATTCTGGTAGCGGGCGGGACTGGAATCGCTTCGGTATACGAACTGGCCGCCCGCCTGGCGGGACGCTTCGACGTGGTGGTGTTGCTTGGCGCGCGCACTCGCGACGACCTGATGGGCCGCGACGACTTCGCGGGCCTGGACGTGAGACTCGAGATCGCCAGCGAAGACGGAAGCGAGGGGATCGAGGGCCTCGTCACCGCATTGCTCGAGGATGAGCTTGACGCCGGTGGCCCGGCCCGGGTCTACGCCTGCGGCCCCACCGCCATGATGCGAGCGGCTGCCGACCTGGCTGCGTCGCGGGGGGTGGCCTGCGTCGTCTCCCTCGAGAACACCATGGCGTGCGGCTTTGGCGTTTGCCTGGGCTGCGCGGCGCCGCTTGCCGATGGTGGCAGTGCCCTGGTCTGCCGCGACGGCCCGGTGTTCGACGCGAACATCCTGCGCTGGGACGCGCTCGCGTGAGCGTCGACACAGGCGTCGATCTGGCGGGAATCCCCCTGCGCAACCCCGTGCTCACGGCGTCGGGCACCTTCGGCTACGGCAGCGAATTTGCCCCGTTCCTGGATCTGCGGCGCATCGGCGGCTTCGTGGCCAAGAGTCTCACCCTGGAGCCCCGGGTGGGGAACCTGCCGCCACGCATTGCCGAGGCGCCTTCCGGGATGCTCAACGCCATCAGCCTCGAGAACGTGGGCGTGGATGCCTTCGTGCGCGAGAAGCTCCCGGCCCTCCCCGAGGGCGTCGTGGTGATCGCGAGCGTCTTCGAGACCGAGATCGACCGCTACGCGGAGGTCTGCAAGCGCCTGGCGGGCGTGGGCCGGGTGGCCGGCATCGAGATCAACGCTTCGTGTCCCCACGTGAAGAGCGGTGGCATCGAGTTCGGCCAGGACCCGGCCGTGCTGGCCCAGCTGGTGCGGGCGGCGCGCCGGGCGGTGCAGGTGCCCATGCTGGTGAAGCTCTCCCCCAACGTCACCGACATCGCCGCGATGGCGCGGGTCTGCGAGGGCGAGGGAGCGGACGGGATCAGCCTGATCAACGCGGTCCAGGCCCTGGAGGTGGACGTGGAGAGGCGCCGGCCGGTGCTGGCCAACGGACTTGGGGGGCTTTCCGGACCCGCGATCCGCCCCATTGCCCTGCGCATGGTCTGGCAGGCTGCCCAGGCCGTGAAACTGCCGATCTGCGGCATCGGGGGGATCACCAGCGCCGAAGATGCCGTGAAGTTCCTGTTGTGCGGGGCCTCGGCCGTGCAGGTGGGTACCAGCAACTACCTGGATCCGGCCATTGCCGGCGAGATTGCCGACGGCATCGCCGCCTATGCCGAGCGCTGCGGGTTCGCCCGGGTCTCCGACCTGGTGGGGGCCCTGGAGAGCGGCACCGGCTGATCCCGCCCGGTTTGCGGCGGGTCCAGAATTTGGATAAATTACGCGGGCTTATACGGGCAGCCGCCGGTGGCGTCGCCCCCCCGCCAGATCTCGCGGGGAGGCTCTGGGAGCGGACGAGCCCGCGCGAATGTGAATTTGAATTTGAATGTGAGTGGGCCCTCCGGGGGGTCCGGGTCGGGAAAGTGGGCAGTTCGTCCGCTTTTTTTGTTTCTGGGTGCGGTGCGCGCCGGCGCGCGCCGGCGCGCGGATTCGCAGGCGCGGTCGGATCGTGTATCGGGACATCCCGGAGGAGCTCCGAGTGTTGATCGAGCCCGTAGTGCAGGGTCGGGGACTCGAATTGGTTGACGTGCTGATGACGCGTGGCCGCGGGCCGTGGCTGATGCGGGTGACGATCGATACGCCGGAGGGGGACGGTCGCGTCCCGGTGGATCGTTGTGCAGAGGTGTCGCGCGAGTTGGAAACCCATCTGGACACGGCCAACGCGGTGCCGGGCGAATACCGCCTGGAGGTGTCGTCGCCCGGGCTCGATCGGATGCTCGCCAGGGAGAAGGACTTCGAAGCCGCCCGGGGTTCGCAGGTGCACATCGAGACGCGGAACCCGCTGGACGGGCGCCGTCGCTTCCGCGGCCTGCTGGTGGCCTTCGAAGACGGCGTGGCGACGCTCACCGCTGACGGGGGCGAGGTGGGAATCCCGTTCGCCGAGGTGGCGCGCGCCCACACGATCTACGAATTCACCCGCGCGGACTTCGCGCGCTGAGGGAGTAGGGGCAGATGCTGGCTCTGAAAAGAGAGATCGATCAGGTCGCGAAGGACAAGGGCATCGACGCCCGCGAGATCATCGGCGCCCTGGAAGAGGCGATGAAGCAGGCCGCTCGCAAGGAGCGCGGTCTCGAGACGGAGATCGAGGCGCGGTACAACGAAGAGCTGGGGGAGATCGAGCTCTTCGAGTTCCGCGAGGTCGTCGCGGAAGTGACCGACGCGAAGTCGCAGATCAACGCTGCGGATGCCAAGGCCTACGACCCGGAAGCCGAGCTCGGCGACGAGATCGGCGTGAAGATGGATTCATCCGGATTCGGACGCATCCTGGCCCAGACGGCAAAGCAGGTGATCATCCAGCGCATTCGCGAGGCGGAGCGAGACAACGTCTACGAGGAATACAAGGACCGCGCTGGCGAGATCGTCAACGGCATCGTCCGGCGCTTCGAAAAGGGCGCCATCATCGTCGATCTGGGGCGGGCGGAGGCGGTGCTGCCCCTGTCCCAGCAGGTGCCGCGGGAGACGTATCGCCCCAACGACCGGCTGCGCGCGTATGTGATCGATGTCAACAAGGCGGCCAAGGGCTCGCAGATCGTGTTGTCGCGCACCTGCATGGAGATGCTCACGAAGCTCTTCGAGCAGGAGGTGCCCGAGATGTACGAGGGCATCGTGTCGATCCAGTCGGCCGCCCGCGAGCCCGGCGGGCGTTCCAAGATTGCCGTGGTATCGCGCGATTCCGATGTGGACCCGGTGGGCGCTTGCGTGGGCATGAAGGGCAGTCGTGTGCAGGCGGTGGTCCAGGAGCTGCGGGGCGAGCGAATCGATATCGTTCCGTGGAGCCCGGACCCGGCGCGTTACGTGTGCACGGCCCTGTCGCCGGCCCAGGTGTCCAAGGTGATCATCGACGACGCCGCGAAGTCCATGGATGTGATCGTCCCCGACGATCAACTGTCGTTGGCCATTGGACGCAAGGGACAGAACGTCCGACTCGCCGTGCAGCTCACCGGCTGGCGGATCGACATCAAGAGCGAGTCGAAGATGCGCGAGCTGGCCAGGTGGCTGGCCGAGGCCGTCTCGGTGGTGGACGGCTGCGGCGACGCGGACGCGGAGCTGCTCCTGCAGCAGGGCATCACGTCGCTCGAGGATCTGGCCCAGAGCCAGTCCGACCTGCTCACCTCGATCCCGGGCATCGACGAGGCCGGCGCAAAGCGAATCCGGGAGAACGCCCTGGTGCTGGCCGCGCGCAAGAAGGTCGAGGAGGAATCGGCAGCGCGGCTCGCGGTCGAGCAGGCGGCCGCTGAGCGGGCCGCCGCCGAGCAGGCGGCAGTAGAAGCCGCGGCCGCGGCCGAGAGCGAGGCCACTGTGGCCGAGGCAGACTCGGCGCCGGAAGATTCCGAGCCGAGCGCAGAGGGGGAGGGAGCTCCGGCGGATTCCCAGGAGGCAGCAGCCGGCGACGAGTCCTCGGAGAAAAAGCTGAGCTAGCGCAGCTGGCTCCTCCGCGGTGGCTCGCACGCGCCGCGATCAGGTGGATATGGCGAAGATCAGAGCTTACAAACTGGCCCAGGAGCTGGGGATCGAGCGTGCCGACATCGTCGAGAGGGCGGCGGCCGTAGGGGTCGAACTCAAGAGTTCGATGGCGTCCGTCGACGACGAGGACGCCGACCGGCTGCGTCAGAAGCTCGGCGGCGCCCAGGCGCGCAGCAAGCTGGTCACCGAGGAGCGAGTGCTGCGCACGGGCGGTGCCGTGATCCGGAGGCGCCGCAAGGCGGCCGAGCCCGAGCCGATCGTCGAGGCGGAGCCCCTGCCCGCGCCGGTGGGCTTCGCAGCCGAGCCGGCCGAAGTGGAACCGCCGAGTCCCGAGCCGGAAGAAGTTCTGGAGCCGACCCCGGACTCCATCGCCCCGGACAGCGAGCCGACCCGGCCCGCCGCCTCTGGACGCGAGCGCCCGGACACCCAGGCCAAGGAGTCGCCCCAGGAAGCGGACCGGAACGCCAAGCAGCGCAAGCGGGTGCGCGAGGTGGTGAACCTGCGCGAGCAGGAGCGGCTTGCGCGCCAGGCGACCGGGCGTGCAGCGCCCATGCGGCGCCAGGTCACGCTCGAGCCGCGCAGCGCCGTGTCGCCGCGCCTGCGGCGTCGCGATGCACTTCAGACCCGGAAGCCCGTGGCGAAGGAGGCCAAGCGCGTGATCCGCGTCGAGGGCTCGGTGAACGTGGGCGAGCTGGCCAAGATGCTGGGCGAGAAGTCGCCCGCAGTGCAGAAGAAGCTCATGTCGCTGGGCACCATGGTGTCCATCAGCCAGGCGGTAGATGCGGACACCGCGCGCAAGGTAGCCGCCGAGTTCGGGTACGACGTCCAGGATACGGGCTTCCGCGAGGCGGAATATCTGGAGAAGCCCGCCGAGGAGGGGGGCGCCAACCTCCGGCCGCGCCCCGCCATCGTCACCGTGATGGGCCACGTGGACCACGGCAAGACGTCCCTGCTCGACGCCATCCGACGCACCAACGTGGTGGCGGGCGAGGCCGGCGGGATCACCCAGCACATCGGTGCGTACCAGGTCGCGGTCGGAGACAAGAAGATCACGTTCATCGACACACCGGGACACGAGGCGTTCACCGCCATGCGGGCGCGCGGCGCCCAGGCGACGGACGTGGTGATCCTGGTGGTGGCTGCCACCGACGGCATCATGCCCCAGACGGTCGAGGCCATCGATCACGCCAAGGCAGCGGGCGTTCCCCTCGTGGTGGCCATCAACAAGATCGATATGCCCGGCGCCAACGCCAAGCAGACCCGCCAGCGCCTCCTGGAGCACGACCTGGTGCCCGAGGAATTCGGCGGCGAGACCATCTGCGTGGACGTGTCGGCAACCCAGGGCACCAACCTGGACAAGCTGCTCGAGATGGTATTGCTGCAGGCGGAGCTGCTCGAGCTCAAGGCCGATGCCAGCCGGAAGGCCACCGGAGTCGTCCTCGAATCCCGCCTGGACACGGGGCGCGGCCCGGTGGCCACGGTATTGGTGCAGGAGGGCACGCTCAGGCCCGGCGATATCATGGTGGTCGGCACGGTCTGGGGTCGCGTGCGGGCCGTGGAGGACGAGAACCGCCAACGCATGCAGGAGGCGCCGCCGTCGTGCCCGGTGCAGGTGATCGGCCTGGGGTCCGTTCCCGAGGCGGGCGGTATCGTGCACGTCGTCGAGAGCGAGCGTGTGGCCAAGGACATCGTCGGTCACCGCCTGGCTGAGCGACGGGCCGGGCCCAGCGAGGAGATCCCGCGAATCACCCTGGACGACTTCTTCGCGCAGTCCGGGGGGGGTGGCATCAAGGAGCTTCCGCTCGTGCTCAAGGCCGACGTGCACGGGTCCGTGGAGGCGGTGCGCGATGCACTGCTGAAGCTCTCGCGAGACGCCATCAAGGTGAACGTGCTCCACACGGGCGTGGGAGCCATTACCGAGACCGATGTGATGCTCGCCAAGGCCAGTGGCGCGATCATCGTGGGCTTCCACGTGCGTCCCGATCCGGCCGGACGCAAGGCCGCCGAGAGCCAGGGAGTCGATGTCCGGATCTACCGGATCATCTACGAGGTGGTGGACGACGTGCGGCTGGCCATGGCCGGACTGCTGCCGCCCACCGTGACCGAGGCGTTCCTGGGCCGTGCCGCGGTGCGCCAGATCTTCAGCGTGCCCAAGGTGGGCACCATCGCCGGCTCCCAGGTGCTCGAGGGCGTGATCCGCCGCGGCGGCTCCGCGCGGCTGGTGCGCGACGGGGTCCAGATCTTCGAGGGCAAGGTGGGATCGCTCAAGCGCTTCAAGGACGACGCGCGTGAAGTGGCGACGGGAATCGAGTGCGGAATCGGGATCGATGGTTACAACGACATCAAGGAAGGTGACGTCATCGAAGCCTACGTGCTCGAGGAGAAGCCTGCATTGCTCGATTGATCGTCGGCGCCGCAGTCGTCGAACTCACCGTTCACGGCTCGCAATCGCTGAAGCAGAAGCGCGGCGTAGTGCGCTCGATCAGCCAGCGGGTGCGCAATCGCTTCAATCTGTCGGTAGCCGAGGTGGGCGGTCAGGGCACCTGGCAGCACGCGGTACTGGGCCTGTCGGCGGTGGGCGGAGACGCGGTCAACGTGCGCAGGGTGCTCGACCGCGCGGTCGTGTTCATCGAGGAACTCCACCTGGCCGAGGTGGCCCACAGCGACGTAGAGATCCTGGATCTGCCCACCGTAGACGGCGGGGAACTCGGCAGATGGGACCACGAGGAGTGACACCGTGTCGCGACGCACGGAGAGGATCGGCGAGGATCTCCGGGGAGAGATCGCGCGCGTCCTGCACGAAGACGTCTCGGATCCCCGGATCGAGATGGTGAGCCTGACGCGGGTGGACGTGGCACCGGACCTCTCTCACGCCCTGGTGTTCTGGAGTTCGTTGCAGTCGGAATCGATCGATCGCATCCAGGAGGGGCTGGAGAGTGCCGCCGCGTTCGTTCGCCGCCGGCTGGCCCGCCAGCTTCCGCTCAAACGCACGCCCGAGCTGCGCTTCCGTCACGATCCGTCACTCCACCTGGGCGACCAGACCCTGTCGCTGATCCGAGACCTGGACGATGGTGAAGTCTCGTAGGCGACGCGCGACGGAACGGCCGGGACCGGCCGGATTCCTGGTGGTGGACAAGCCCACCGGCTTGACGTCCCACGACGTGGTGGCGATCGCGCGGCGCTGGCTGGGCACGCGCCGCGTGGGGCACCTGGGAACCCTGGACCCGCTGGCCACGGGCGTGCTGCCCCTGGCGGTGCGAGAGGCCACCAAGCTGGTGCCGTTTCTCGAAGGGGGCACCAAGGGCTACGCGGGGGCCATCCGCCTGGGATCGGAAACCGACACGCTGGACGCCGAGGGCCGGGTGCTGCGCGAGCACCAGGGGGCGCTCCCCGATGTGGCCGCCGTGCGGGCCGCACTGGCGGGATTCCGCGGTGAGATCCAGCAGGTGCCCCCCATGTTCAGCGCCGTCAAGCAGGGCGGTGTGCCCCTGCATCGGTTGGCGCGCGAGGGTCGCGAGGTGGATCGCGCACCCAAGTCGGTTCGCATCGACCGCGTGGAGCTGTTGGCCTACGCGCCGCCGCTGGTGGAGATCGAGGTGGTGTGTTCGGCGGGTACCTACGTGCGGGCACTGGCCGCCGACCTGGGCCGTGTCCTGGGCTGTGGCGCACACCTGGCCTCCCTGCGGCGCACCTGGAGTGCACCCTTCGAGGCGGCCCAGGCCCTGACCGTCCAGGTGTTGGAGTCCGAGGCGGAGGCGGGCAAGCTGGAGGCGAGGCTGATCCCGTCCGCCGTGGCCCTGGGCTTCCCGGTGTTGTGCCTGGATCGGGACGACACCCGCAGGGTGCTCCACGGTGCCGAGATCGCCCCCCTGGGATCGCCCTTTCCGGATCTGGCCACGGGCTCCCGGGTGACGGCGCTGGAGCCTGGCGGGGAGATGGTGGCCGTGCTGGAGATGAGGCCGGGTCGCCGGCTGCATCCGCTGCGCGTCTTGCGCTCGCTTGCCCCGCCCGGGTAGCTCTGTCACACTCCCGCCCGGTAAAGGAAAAGACGTGAGAAACCGCAAGGAAAGCCAGCGTTGAGCACATCGACTGTCAGGGCGATCGCGGGCGAGACGCTCGCAGCCTACCGAGCCCACGAAAAAGACACGGGATCTTCGGAGGTTCAGATTGCCCTGTTCACCGAACGTATCAACGGGCTGTCCGAGCACTTCAAAGCACATACGAAGGATCATCATTCGCGTCGGGGCCTTTTGAAGCTGGTAAGTCGGCGCAGACGACTGCTCGACTACTTGCACCGCAAGAGCCCCGACCGGTACCAGGCGCTCATCGAGCGTCTGGGGTTGCGCCGCTGAAGGGCGCTGGCACAGGGTCGGCGAACTCCGCGGACATTACAGAAAGACGGTCGGCGCAGGACGCGCCGCCGTGGGATGCGGAACTCTGTCATACGCGAAGTCTGGACTTCGCGCATCACTGATTCCGCATTCCATCGCGTCTCGTTCCCAATTACCCCTCGCGCCGTCTTCCCCGTCGAACAAGCACTCCGGCCCTCCCAGATTCGAGGCTCGGAGAGGAGACGCTATTTCATGCCTTCCTATTGGTTTCAACCCGAAACGATTTCCCTGGACGTGGGTGGTCGCGAGCTGACGATCGAGACGGGCCGCCTTGCCAAGCAGGCCGCCGCTGCCGTGGTCGTATCCTACGGCGAGACGTCGGTGCTGGTCACCGCGACCCGCGCAAAGCCCCGCGAGGGCATCGACTTCTTCCCGCTGGTGGTGGACTTCGTCGAGAAGACCTCGGCCGCCGGCAAGATTCCCGGCGGCTTCTTCAAGCGGGAGGGCCGGCTCTCGGACCGGGAGATCCTGGTCTGCCGCTTCATCGATCGCTCCATCCGACCGCTCTTCAAGGCCGGCTACCGGGACGAGACCCAGGTGACGGCCACGGTGCTGTCCGCCGACGGCGAGAACCTGCCGGACATCCCCGCCTTCATTGGCGCGTCCGCGGCGCTCACCCTCTCCCCGCTGCCCTTCCTGGGGCCGCTGGGAGCCGTGCGTGTCGGTCGCATCGAAGGCACCCTGATCACCAACCCCACCCCGGAGCAGATTGCCGAGAGCGATCTGGAGCTGATCGTGGGGGCCTCCCGCGGCGCCCTGGTGATGGTAGAGGGCAACGCCCGTCAGGTGTCGGAATCGGAGATCCTCGAGGCCCTCAAATACGCCCACTCGGAGATCGTCAAACAGATCGATGCCCAGGAGGACCTGCAGAAAAGGGCGGGTCAGCCCGAGATGGAAGTGACACCGCCGCCGGATCGAACGGATCTGGACAAGCGGGTGCGCAATGCGGCGGGGGTGCGCCTGGACGAAGCGGTCCAGATCCGCACGAAGGCAGAGCGCTACGCCTCCATCGCCGACGTGGAGAAGTCGGTGCTCGACGACTTCGTCAGCGCCTACCGCAAGGAGCCGGCGACGCTCGACACCCTGGAGGCCGTCGAGGCGCGCCAGAACGGACTTCGCAAGCTCAGCGGCGACGTGAAGGACTCGCTCCACGACCTGCGCTCACAATTGGTGCGCAAACGGATCATCGAGGACAAGATCCGGATCGACGGGCGCGGTCTGGCGGACGTGCGCCAGATTGCCTGCGAGGTGCGGCCCCTGCCGCGGCCTCACGGCGCCGCGATCTTCACTCGTGGCGAGACCCAGGCCCTGGTGCTCACCACCCTGGGCGGCCGCTTCGACGAGCAGACCATCGACGGTCTGACGGCGCGGGTCTCGAAGCGCTTCTTCCTCCACTACAACTTCCCGCCGTTCTCGGTGGGCGAGGCTCGCATGCTGCGGGGTCCCGGCCGCCGCGAGGTGGGCCACGGCAACCTGGCCGAGAAGGCCATTCAATCGGTGCTGCCCGAGAATGAGGCGTTCCCGTACACGATTCGCATCGTGTCGGAGATTCTGGAGTCGAACGGCTCCTCGTCCATGGCCACGATCTGCGGCGCCACGCTGTCCCTCATGGACGCGGGTGTACCCATCAAGGCGCCGGTGGCGGGCATTGCCATGGGCCTGATCGCGGAGGCTGGCCGGGTGGCGGTGCTCTCGGACATCCTGGGCGACGAGGATCACCTGGGCGATATGGACTTCAAGGTGGCCGGTACCCGCGAGGGCATCACCGCGCTCCAGATGGACATCAAGATCGAGAGCGTCGATTGGCAGGTGATGGAGGACGCCCTCGAGCAGGCCCGGGTGGGGCGGCTGCACATCCTCGAATGCATGGAGAAGGAGACCGCCGGGGAATTCGACAATTTCCAGCCCCGGCCCGAGCTCTCGCGCTACGCACCGAGGGTGCGCATGATCCATATCAAGCCGGATCGCATCCGCGACGTGATCGGGCCAGGCGGAAAGGTGATCCGCGCCATCCAGGAGACCACCGGCACCAAGATCGACATCAACGACAACGGCGAGGTCACGATCTTCTCGCCCGACGGGGATGCCATGGATCGGGCCGAGGCGATGGTGCAGGAGCTCACCCAGGAGGCGGAACTCGACCGCGTCTACATGGGCAAGGTGCGACGCATCACCGACTTCGGTGCCTTCGTGGAGATCTTCCCCGGCACCGATGGGCTGATCCACATCAGCCACCTGGCCGAGGGCCGCGTCGAGCGCGTCACCGATGTGGTCGAAGAGGGCGACGAGGTGCTGGTGAAATGCATCGACATCGACCCCACGGGTCGCGTCCGCCTGTCGCGCAAGGAGGCGCTGGCGGCGGCCAAGGCCCAGGACTGAGCGGGATGCGATCGTGACCGGGTCGGTGCGCGTTCGGATCGCTCGCCGGCCCGGTGCCGACGATCTGGCCCTGCCATCGGCCGCCACGCCGGGCTCGGTCGGATGGGACCTGCCGGCCGCCGTCGAATCTCCCGTCGTGATCGCCCCGGGCGATCGCGTCCTGATTCCCACTGGCTTCAGCATCGGGTTGCCCGACGGTTACGAGGCGCAGGTGCGCCCTCGCAGCGGCCTGGCCCTCGACCACGGCATCCTGCTTCCCAACGCCCCGGGTACGATAGACTCCGACTACCGGGGGGAGGTGAAGGTCATCCTGTACAACGCGGGGGAGAAGGCCTTCACGGTCCGCCGCGGCGATCGCATCGCACAGCTGGTGATCGCACCGGTGGCGAGGGCCTCCTGGCAGGAGGTGGAGACCCTGGAGGCCACTGCGCGCGGCGCCGGCGGCTTCGGGCACAGCGGCCGACGGGGTTCCGGGTGCGACGGGGAGGAAACGTGAGCGAGGCCAGCGTCGCCGAGGGCGAGGAGCCGGGCGCCCCCTCGGAGCCCGTGCACCCGCGCCCACCCAGCCCCTTGGAGCCCGAGCCGAAGAAGAAGCGCAGTGATCTTCCCATGCGCCTGCTGACCGCTGCCGTCCTGGTTCCGGCGGTGACCTACGTGATCTACCTGGGTGGCCTCTGGTACCTGGGCACCGTGGTGCTGATCATCCTGGTGGGCCAGTACGAGATCTACGGCCTGATTCGCGACAAGGGCGCGCACCCGCTGGTGGGCTTCGGGCTGGCGGCGGGGGCTTCGCTTCCCGTGGTGGCGTATCTGGGCAACGAGTATCACGCCACCGTTCTCATGACGGTGACGCTACTCGCGACGATGGTGCTCCAGCTGGGCAAGACCCAGATCACCGAGTCCCTGGCCAGCATCTCCGGCACCTTCTTCGGAGTCTTCTACGTGGGCTGGCTCCTCAGCCACGCCATCGTATTGCGGTTCTTCGAGGACGCGGTGGTGTCCAAGTACGGGATCGACGCGGTGCTCGACCTGGGGATCGAGCCGGCCACCGGTGCCTTCCTGATGATGTTCACGCTCTCGATCGTGGTGTGGTGCGACGCCGGCGCCTACTTCGCGGGCCGCAAGTACGGCAAGCGCAAACTGGCACCCGCCGTGTCGCCGGGCAAGAGCGTCGAGGGTGCCGTGGGCGGCGTGCTGGCGGGCACGGCTGCGGGGCTTCTGGCGAAGCTGATCTTCGACGTGTTCTTTCCCGACCTGTCCTACTTCCTGGGGTGGATCGCGGCGGGCGTGCTGGCCCTGGTGATTTCGGTGGTGGCGATCCTGGGCGATCTGGTGGAATCGCTGCTCAAGCGCGACGCCCGCGTGAAGGACGCGGGCAGCATCCTTCCGGGCATGGGTGGCGTGCTGGATCGCATCGATTCTCCCCTGCTGGCGATCCCGGTGATGTACTACCTGCTGCTGTTCTACGTCTTCCTGCAGGTGGGCCGGCCGTGATCGATCGCTACTCCCGCCCGGAGATGCGGGCTGTCTGGTCCGACGAAGGCAAGTACCGCGCCTGGCTCCTGGTGGAGCTTGCCGTGTGCGACGTGCTGGCGGAGAGCGGCACCATCCCGCGCGAGGCCGTCGCCGAAATCCGAGCGAAGGCGTCGGTGGACCCGGCCCGCGTGGACGAGATCGAGAGCCAGGTGCGCCATGACGTGATCGCCTTCCTGACGGCGCTGTCGGAAGTGGTGGGGCCGGCGGCGCGCTGGGTGCACTGGGGCATGACGTCGAGCGATGTGCTGGACACGGCCCTGGCCCTGCAGATCCGCGACGCGGGCGAGCTGTTGCGCGCCGGGGTCGACCGCCTGGTCGAAGCGCTGCGCCGAAAGGCCGAGGAGTTCCGTCACACCCCGTGCATCGGCCGCACCCACGGGGTGCACGCGGAGCCCACGACTTTCGGGTTGAAGCTCCTGGTCTTCTACGCCGAAATGCGGCGCCAGAAGCAGCGTCTGGACCGCGCCCTTTGCGAGGCCGCGGTGGGAAAAATCTCCGGCGCCGTGGGCACCTTCGCGCATCTGCCCCCGAAGGTGGAGGAGGCGGTCTGCCAGAAACTCGGCATCGGCTTCGAGCTCGCGGCCACCCAGGTGGTCCAGCGCGATCGCCACGCCCACCTGGTGGGGGTTCTGGCGGGGATTGCCTCCAGCCTGGAGAAGATCGCCGTGGAGTTCCGCCATCTGGCTCGCACCGAGGTGCGCGAGGTGCAGGAGGAGTTCGGCAGGGGCCAGAAGGGCTCCTCGGCCATGCCCCACAAGCGCAACCCCTGGCGCCTGGAGAACGTCAGCGGGCTGGCGCGGGTGATGCGCGGGTACGCGGCCTCGGCGATGGAGAACCAGGTTCTCTGGCACGAGCGCGACATCAGCAACTCCTCCGTGGAGCGGGTGGTGTTTCCCGACGCCACGGCCACCCTCGATTTCATGTTGCAGCGCCTGGCAGGGCTGGTGGAGACCCTGGTGGTCGACCCGGATCGCATGCGCGAGAACCTGGAACTCACCCGCGGACTCGCCTTCAGCGGAACGCTGCTGCTGGAACTCACCGGCAAGGGGCTCTCCCGGGACCAGGCCTACGCCCTGGTGCAGGGCCAGGCCATGAAGACCTGGGACCAGGGGGGCGACTTCCGCGAGCGCGTCCTGGGCGATGCGGCCATCTGCGAGGTGCTTTCCAAAGAAGCGATCGAGAAGGTCTTCAGCCTCGATGAGGCACTGCGCCACGTCGACGCGATCTTCGAACGAACCCTGAAGGAGTGAGACCGTCGTGAAGGCCATCGTCCACGTGGTGCTCAAGCCCGCGGTGCTCGATCCGCAGGGCAAGGCGATCCAGCGCGCCAGCCGCGCGCTGGGTTATGACGCGATCCGCGAGGTTCGCCAGGGCAAGCTCTTCGAGTTGACGGTCGACGCAGACGACGAACAGCGCGCGCGCCTGCTCATCGAGGAGCTTTGCCAGAAGCTCCTCTCCAATCCGGTGATTGAGGACTACTCCATCGTGAAGCTGGAGCCGTAGCGGGGCTGGGCCCCAACGATCGGAGCTGGGCTCCTACAATCCCAGATTGCGGCGGATGCGGGGGACGATCGGCTCCGTGTCGGGCTCGAAGGATCGAGCGGTGACCTGCTCGTAGGCCTCGATGTAGCGGCGCGCGGCCTCGCAGCGAACCTCGACGGGAATGTCCGGCGGCGCGCCCTGGCCCCTGTAACCCCGCTCGATCAGCCAGCGGCGCACGTACTCCTTGTCCAGGGCCTGGGGATCGCCGCCCTGGGAGAGCGCTCGCTCATAGCCGTCGCGGTACCAGTAGCGGGAGGAATCGGGCGTGTGGATCTCGTCGATCACCACCAGACGGTCCTGCTCGTCCAGACCGATCTCGTACTTCGTATCCACCAGGATCATGCCCCGGCTCTCGGCCCAGCGACGGCCACGCTCGAACAGGTTCGCGGTGAGCGTCGCCGCCCGGTCGTAGAGGTCGGCCTCGATCGCGCCTCGCGCGATCAGCTCCTCCCGGGAGGCCAGCTCGTCGTGAGAGCCCTTCGGCGCCTTGGTGGTGGGTGTGAGCAGCGGTTCGGGCAGGGGCTCGTGCTTGCGGAGACCGTCCGGCAGCCGGTGTCCGCAATAGCTGCGCTCGCCGCTCTCGTAGGCCGTCCAGATCGAGGTGGGGCTCGAGCCGGTGAGGTAGGCGCGCTGCACGAACTCCACCGGCAGGGGGCGGCACTCCAGCACCACGGACACGTTGGGGTCGGGCACGCTCAGCAGGTGGTTGCGGGCCACGTCGGCGGTCTTCTCGAACCAGAACGCCGCCAGCTGGTTCAACACCTGTCCCTTGAAGGGCAGGGTGCTCACCACCACGTCGAAGCAGCTGACGCGGTCCGTGACCACGATGAAACGCTGTTTGTCGCGGATGTAGCTGTCGCGGACCTTGCCCTCTTCCAGGGTCCCCAGCGACGGGAAGTCCGTTTTCTTCAGGGTCCTCTCGCACTGGTCTCGCAGGAGCGTCAGATCGATCCCCACGCCGGCCCCCCCATGGCGCCGTTCGTCGAGGCGCACTGGTGATATACGGCTCCCCCCGCTGGGCAGCAAGCTAGAATCCGCCGGTCCGGGTGCCATGCGCGAATCCATCGCGACGCCGCTGCGAGCCCTGTTGATCGCATTCGCGGTGGCCCTGCCGATTGCCGCCTCGGAGCTGCTGCTGCGCGCGCGCTTCGCCGAGACCGCTTTCGTGCCCGGCGCGCACATGCGGGCCGTGCAACAGCTCCTGGCCCTGCATCCGGAGGTGGGTTTCCTGTGGAAGCCCGACATCCGCGTCTCCGATCACGTGCTGTTGCCGTGGAACGACCAGGTGGTAGAGCCGCTCTCGACCGATGGCTGGGGCTTCCGCAACGCACCGGCGGCCATCGCCTGGCTCGACGAGGGGCGGCCGGTGGACGTGGTGGGCCTTGGGGATTCCTTCATGCACGACGCGTCGGGCGTGTTCGCCGAGTTGTTCGCGACGCGCGGCCTCTTCTACTACAGCCTGGCCATGCACCGTCACTCGCCCCCCCAGTACACCCGCATTCTCGACGCGTACGCCGTGGCATTGAAGCCATTCTCGCTGGTGTATGGCCTCTACGAGAACGACTTCCGCGAGGCCCGCGACTTCCATACCTGGGAGCGTTCGGGTCTCGATTGGTTCGAGTACCACTCGGGCACGTGGGCCGGGCCCCCGATCGCCAACGGCGCCGCGACCCGTTTCGTGCGGCGTCATTTCCCCGGGAGCTACGGCTTCTACCGCGACCTCACCCGCGAGGGGCGGGCCCGGCGCGAGGCTGAGCTCCTGGCGGCGGAGGGGCCGGCGGCGTTGCGCGAAGAGGTGCTGCGGGCGGCCGGCCTGGCGCGTGAACACGGGATCCGCCTGCTGGTGGTGTTGATCCCCGGCAAGCGCAGCGCGCTCGAGGGCGCGACGCCCGAGTTCGTGCTGCTGGAACTGCTCGCTCGGCAGCTTCGCGGCGCGGATCTCCGCGTGCTCGATCTGTTGCCCATCCTGGCGGATCCGGCCCGGGATCCGGAGTCGCTGTACTACCGGGTCGACTCGCACTGGAATGCCCGCGGCATGCAGGTGGCGGGTGAGGCGATCCTCGACTCCCTGGCGGCGTCTTCTGGCGGGGGCCCCGATCAGGGGGCGGTGCGCGGCGCGTCGAAGGGGCCACGGGCCCTGGCGCGCCGGGAGGCGCGCTCGGCCGCTTTGGAATCCCCCGCTCGCCGGTAGGCGATGGCCTTCGCATGGTACAGGTCACGCCAGCGGCGCGGGTTTGCATCGAGGCCGCTGTCGATGGTGTTCTCGAGAGCGGCTACGTCGCCCAGGCTGGCGTGCAACATCGCGAGCTGGGCCCAGGCCGCGATCCGGAGCGGATCGTGTGCGAGCTGCGATTCCACCAGGCGGATCGCTGCCGGAACGTCTCCTGCGAGCATCGCCCGGTGCGCGTTCTCCTCGTAGAAGTCGGGCAGTTCTCGGAGCTCGTCGATCACGGTCTCGGCGCGGGCGGCCAGGGGCGAGCCCGGCGGCAGCAGCACCACTGCGCCCGAGTCGCGATAGACAGCGGTCCACGGCTCCGGCAGCTGTTCCAGGCCGGCCGACAAGCGGCCGGGAATCAGCAGGGCGGCGTCGGCCGGGTGGCGTGCCACGATCTCGTCCCAGCCCGGCTCGAGGCGCCGCAGGCTGCGCGCCTCGACGAAGAAGGCGTCGTCGTAGAGCGTATTGGCGCGGCCATCGATGAAGACCTGCGTTCCGGGCAGGTGCAGCATCACGTAGCCCCCCCAGGCGTACTCGTTGAGCAGGCGCCCCGGCGGCCCGAGTGCTCGCAGGTAGCGCACCGCTGCCTCGGGATAGCGGTCGCGCCCGGTCCAGCGGCCCAGCAGGTCCGGTTGGAGTCGCACCGGGTGCCACAGCGCGACGGCCGCCACGGCCGCCGCCGCGGTGGCAGCCCAGGCGATTGCCGGCGAGCCGAGTCGCGCCGCGTGCGCGGTCAACTCCCGACGCGCGGCGTCCACGGCCAGGGCCAGCGCCGGAGCCGACGCGATCGCGAACAGCGGGATGAAGCGCCGGGAGGTGGCGGCCATGGCGAACGTCACGAGGGCGAGCACCGCCAGGGCGGGCTCGCGGCGGAGCATCCGGGGGAGGCCCGCGGCCACGAACAGTGAGAGCCAGAAGAAACGGCCCGCGAAGTCGCGCGGATCGAGCGAGAAACCCGGTGCGTGCCACTCGAGGATGTTGCGGTATGGCGAGGCGGCGTCCAGATACTGGAGTGGATAGTCCAGGATGCCCAGGCCCCAGGGATTGACGAGCCAGGCGGCCAGACACAGGCCGAGCGTCAGGGCGTCGCGGGCGGTCAGGGCGTCGCGGGCGGAAAGTCGCGGGCGACCCGTCTGGCGACCGGCGGAAAGACCGTGGCCCGCGGTGAGCAGCCCGATCATCCCCAGGCCAAACAGGAAGCCGCCGTGGAGGTTGGCCCAGGCCGCCATCAGGCCCGGCCACAGCCACACCCGTGCGGGGCGATCGCGGGTCGCCACGACGATCATCACGAACAACAGGGTGAACAGGTGGGGGCGGATGTCGAAGAACCAGTGGCTCGTGGCCGCCGCTCCCCACAGCGCCAGGCCAGCGGCAAACAGCGACCCGGAAATCTGGCTCGTCACGCGGAGCAGCAGGGCGAACAGAGCCGCGAGGACCGCCAGGTTCGCCCAGGCCAGGCCCTGGGGCGAGGCGGCATGGACCTGCCAGGCGCCCGCATCCCACAACCACTCGTGGTTCAGCCACTCGCGGCCGTGGAAACTGTACGAGAAGGAGTCGTGGGAAGGCGGCGCGCCCTCGTCCACGATCTCGCGTCCCGCGGCCAGGTGCCACCACAGGTCCGAGCCGGTCGCGTCGGGCTGGGTAAAGGCCAGCGCGCCCAGCACCAGCGCCGTCGCCGCGGCGGCGCGCTGCCATCGCTTCGATCGCTGCAACGGGTTCATGCCGGATTCATGGCTTCGTTCGGCCTGCACCCGGCTCGGAAACGTGCGATAACCGGCCGCGGCGCAGGCGCGACGATAACCCAGGGACCCCCCGCGGAGGCGGCCGGAGATTGAACGGGAGATTGAACGAGGCAGGACGGATCGCCCTCCGAGCACTCCCGTGGCTCGCCTTCGCACTCGCGTGCGGGCCCCTGCTGTCGGGTGGCTTCAGCCGCGGCCACGACTGGAGCTTCGAGCTGGTGCGGGTGGCCGAGTATCAGGCGGCTCTCGCCGCCGGCCAGTGGCTGCCGCACTGGGCGGAGAACCTGTACGCGGGCTACGGATCGCCGGTCTTCGTTTTCTACGCGCCGCTCTTCTCCGGTGCGGCGGCCCTGCTGGCCTGGCTTCTGGGCTCCGTGGCCAGCGGCGCCTGCGCCGCCCTGATCGCATTCACGGCCCTGTCCGTGTGGACGTGCCGGGGCATGGGTGCATCCGCCTGCGGTCCGCACGGCGGGCCGGCCGCGGCCGCCGCCGCGCGCGTGGGGGTCTACGTCTATGTGCTGCACCCGTACCTGCTTGGCGACAAGTTCCTGCGCAATGCCGACGCGGAGTTCGCGGCCCTGTGTCTCGTGCCCCTGGTGGTCTGGGGAGTCTTCGAAGCGCGCGAGCGGCCGCGCGCGGCCTTCGTCCGGGTCTCGTTGGGACTGGCGCTCTCGATCGTTGCCCACAACCTGACGGCTCTGGTGGCCATGGGACTGGCGCTGGCCGCGGCGATTCTGGATGCGGGCGGTCGAACGCGTGGCAGCGTTCGGGCTCTGGCGGCAGCTGTGGGCTTCGGCCTGCTGCTGTCGGCCTTCTTCTGGGTGCCGGCGTTGGCGCTGTCGTCCTGGGTTCGCATGGAGGAACTGCTCACCGGAAAGTTCGACTTCCACCGCCAGTTTTCCGATCCCGGCAGCCTGTTCGGATATGCGCGCTTCTACGCCACGGGCTGGCTGACCCCGGCCGCGCTGCTCGCGGCCGGGGTGGCTGCCGTTCGCGTCGGGCCCGGGCGGCGGCGCCGGATCCTGTTGGGAACCGGGGCGGGGGCCGCCGCTCTGATCTGGCTCGCAACGCCCGCGAGCACGCGCGTCTGGGAGACCCTGCCCCTGCTGCCACTCTTCCAGTTTCCATGGCGCATGCTGGGTCCGCTGGCGCTGGTGACGGCCCTGGCGGCAGCTCTGGCATTCCGCGCGCTGCTGGCCGACGCGCGACCCGCGGGGCGGATCGCCGCCGAGCTGTTCGTCTTCGCAGTCTGTGCGGCGAATGCGCTGCCGCTGTTGACCCGCGTCGAGCCGCTTCCCGCAGCGGTGAAGACGCAGCTGGCCGAGTGGCTCTCGCCCCAAGCGGTGCGTCGGGGCCGCCAGTCGGTCACGGTGGGCGACGAGTACATCCCCCGCGGCGCCGCCCCGGGCGTCTGGGAGCCGCGTCGCGGCGACGCGCCGGCGATTGCGGTCCTGTCGGGAGACGCCTCGGTCGACGCGATCCACGAGCGGGGGTCCTGGGTCGAATTCCGGGTCCGCACGGAATCGCCGGCCCGCCTGCGCGCGGCGCGCTGGGCCTTCCCGGGGTGGCGTCTCGAGTTCGACGGGAGTGCGGCCGATTGGCGGAGTGGGTCCGACGGAGCTCTCGAGATGGAGGTGCCCGCGGGCGAAACCCGGGTGTCGCTGCGCCGCCGGGCCCCCGCGGTGCGCCGCGGCGCCCTGGCGGTGAGCGCCCTGGCCGCGCTCGCCGGATTCGGAGGCCTGGCCTGGGAATCCCGGCGCCGGCGGGAGAACGGCGTCTCGTAGCGAGGGCTGCCCTCGCTTGTTCGCGTCCCCCTCCGCCGGTACCATGCGTGCGTCCCAACTTCAGCGGCGTCGACACCGGGCGGGGAGGGCCCCGCCGACCGGCAATCGAGGTTTCCCTTGCTGGCCGTGGTGCAGTTCCCGGGATCCAACGACGACCGCGACATGCGGTTTGCACTGAAGAGCGTCCTGGGCGCGGACGCCCGGCTCGTCTGGCACAAGGACCGGGAGCTTCCGGCCGCAACCACTGCGGTGGTCTGCCCCGGTGGCTTCTCCTACGGCGACTATCTGCGCGCCGGCGCCATGGCCAGGTTCTCGCCGCTCATGGCCGCGGTGAAACGCTTTGCCGACGCCGGGGGGCCCGTCCTGGGTGTCTGCAATGGCTTCCAGGTGTTGTGCGAATCGGGGCTGCTTCCCGGAGCCCTGGTTCGCAACCACAATCTGCACTTCGTGTGCGAGTTCGTCTACGTCCGGGTCGAGCGCAGTCTGGCGCCGTTCACGTCGCGTGCGCGCGAAGGGCAGGTGCTGCGGCTCCCGATCAAGCACGGCGAAGGCGCGTACGTAGCGTCGCCGCAGCTGCTTGCGCGGCTGGAGGCGAATGGCCAGATCCGCCTGCGCTACTGCACCGCGAACGCTGGCGTCGCGGAAGCCGCCAACCCCAATGGAAGCGTTGCCAACGTGGCCGGGATCGCGAACGAGCGCGGCAACGTGATGGGGCTCATGCCCCATCCCGAGCATGCGGTGGAGACGCGGATCGGAGGCCTGGACGGCGTCGCGATCCTGGGCTCGCTGGTGGACGCAGTGGCAGGTGCCCGGTGAGCGAGCCCCGGGTCGACCTGGCGCTGGCCCTCGAACACGGGCTTACCGACGCCGAATACCAGCAGATCCTCGAGATCCTGGGGCGCACGCCCAGCTACTCCGAACTCGGGATCTTCTCGGTGATGTGGGCCGAGCACTGCTCCTACAAATCGAGCAAGAAGTACCTGAAGAAGCTCCCCACCCGGGCGGAACACGTGCTGCACGGGCCCGGAGAGAACGCTGGCGTGGTTTCGATCGGCGACGGACTCGCGGCAGTGTTCAAGATCGAGAGCCACAACCACCCCTCCTTCATCGAGCCGGTCCAGGGGGCGGCCACCGGCGTGGGCGGCATCCTGCGCGACGTGTTCACCATGGGTGCGCGCCCGGTGGCCTCGCTGAACTCGATCCGGTTCGGACCGCTCAGCGATCCCCGGCACCGCTACCTGCTCAATGGGGTGGTCGAAGGCATCGGCGGCTACGGCAATGCGGTGGGCGTGGCGACGGTCGGGGGCGAGACGAGCTTCCACGAGTGCTACCGCGGCAACATCCTGGTCAACGCCTTCAGCCTGGGCCTGGTGGAGACCGACAAGATCTTTCTCGCCCAGGCGACGGGCGTGGGCAATCCGGTCATCTACGTGGGGAGCAAGACCGGCCGCGACGGAATCCACGGCGCCAGCCTGCTGGCCTCGTCCGAGTTCGACGAGGAGACCGAGGCCAAGCGGCCCACGGTCCAGGTAGGGGATCCCTTTACTGAAAAATGTCTGATCGAGGCCTGTCTGGAGTTGATGGCCACCGACGCCATCGTGGGAATCCAGGACATGGGAGCCGCCGGCCTCACCTGCTCCTCGTTCGAGATGGCCAGCAACTCCGGCACGGGAATCGATCTGGACCTGGATCGGGTGCCCCAGCGCGAAACCAACATGACGCCCTATGAGCTGCTGCTCTCCGAGAGCCAGGAGCGCATGCTCCTGGTGGCGCGCCAGGGCCAGGAAGATCGCGTGCGTGAGATCTTCGAACGCTGGGACCTGGATGCGGTGGTGGTGGGGAGCGTGACGCCCGACGGCCGCATGCGGGTTCGTCACGGGGGGCGGGTGGTGGTGGACATCCCCGTGGACCCGGTGGCGAAGAGCGCTCCCGAACTCGACCGCCCGATTCGCGAGCCTGCCGATCTACGCGAGCGCCAGAAGCTCGATCTGGCCGCGGTGACGCCCGAAGAGGACCCCGGGGCGGCCCTGGAGGCCCTGCTGGATTCGCCCAACCTGGGCTCGAAGGAGTGGGTGTATCGCCAGTACGATCAGCTCGTACAGGGCGACACAGTGATCGGACCCGGGGGCGACGCGGCCCTGATCCGCGTGAGGCGGGAGGATGGGACGGATACGGGCAAGGGCCTGGCGCTCGCCGTGGACTGCAATTCCCGCTGGTGCTGGCTCGACCCCTACCTGGGCGCCATGGCCGCAGTGGCGGAGGCGGCGCGAAACGTGGCGTGCACGGGCGCGCGGCCCCTGGCCCTCACCAATTGCCTCAACTTCGGCAATCCGGAGAAGCCCGAGATCATGTGGGAGTTCGCCGAGGCCACGCGGGGCCTCTCCGAGGCGGCCGTTGCCCTCGGCACGCCGGTGGTGTCGGGCAACGTCTCCTTCTACAACGAGACCTCGGGTCGGGCCATCTATCCCACGCCCACGATCGCGGTGGTGGGGCTCCTCGAAGACTGGCCGCGCCACGCCGCGGCGGCCTTCCCTGATGCGGGGCTGGCCGTGGTGCTGCTTGGCGACACCTGCGAGGAGCTGGGGGGCAGCGAGTGGCTGGCCCTGCGCCGGGGGCTCGAGGCGGGGCACCCGCCCGCGGTGGACCTGGATCACGAGCAACGCCTGATCTCGTTGCTGGTGGAGGGCGTGGCGGCCGGGATCGTCCGCAGTGCCCACGACGTGTCCGACGGGGGCCTGGCGGTGGCCCTGGCCGAGTGCGCGTTCGTGGGCCGAGAGCCCGTGGGCGCCGAGATCACCCTGTCCGACAGCATCCGCCCCGACGCCCTGCTCTTTGGCGAATCCACCGGCCGCGTGATCACCACCACCACCGATCCAGACGCCCTGCTTGCGCGGGCCCGCGACAGGGGTGTCCCGGCGCGCCAGGTGGGCGAGACTGGTGGCTCGCGTCTGGTGATCGGCGCGCCCGAGCGCGCGCCCTGGATCGATGCATCGGTGTTGCGCCTGCAGGCGCTCTGGGCACGGGCGATTCCGCGTCGCCTCGAGGCCCGGGAACAGGAGACTTCGTGACCGATCGCCTGGTGCTACCCGAAGAACTCGCGCGCGCCCACGAGCGCGACCACTTCCAGGACGAATGCGGCGTGTTCGGGATCCATGGGCACCCGGAGGCCGCTCACATCACCTACCTGGGTCTCTACGCCCTGCAGCACCGCGGCCAGGAGAGCACGGGCATCGTCTCCACCAATGGGCACGAACACTTCGCCCACCGCGCCATGGGTCTCGTGGCCGATTCCTTCAACGAGAGAACCCTGGACAAGCTTCCGGGGCGCCACGCCATCGGCCACGTTCGCTACTCGACCGCCGGCGGCAGCCAGCTTCGCAACGCCCAGCCCTTCTACGCCGCCACCGACGGCGGGCCGGTGGCCATGGCCCACAACGGCAATCTGGTGAACGCCCTGGCCGTCCGCCACGAGCTCGAGGGGCGCGGCGCCATCTTCAGCACCACCGCAGACAGTGAAGTGATCGTGCAGCTGCTGGCGCGCTCTCGCGAGCGGTCCCAGGAGGAGCGCCTGATCGACGCCCTGTCCCGGGTGCGCGGCGCCTATAGCCTGGTGCTTCTCACGAGCGACTCCCTGATCGCCGCTCGCGATCCCAACGGCTTCCGGCCCTTGAGCCTGGGGCGCCTGGACGGCGCCTGGGTGGCGGCCAGCGAAACCTGCGCCCTGGACCTGATCGGCGCCACCTTCGAACGCGACCTGGCGCCGGGGGAGGTGGTCGTGATCCGGCGCGGGCGCATTCGCAGCCTGCGCCCCTTCAAGCAGGCCACCCGGGAGACCTTCTGCATCTTCGAGCACATCTACTTCGCGCGACCCGACTCGAACCTGAACCGCCAGAACGTCTACACCTTTCGCAAGGAGCTGGGCCGCGTGCTGGCCCGGGAGAGCCCGGCGAACGCCGATCTGGTGGTGCCGGTGCTCGCGTCCGGTGACCCGGCGGCGCTTGGCTACGCCGAGGAGTCGGGCATTCCCTACGAACAGGCCATCATCCGCAACCACTTCGTGCGGCGTACCTTCATCGAGCCGGCCCAGGCCATCCGGCATTTCGGTGTCAAGGTGAAGCACAACGCGGTGCGCGGCCTGATCGAGGGCAAGCGGGTCGTGCTCGTAGACGACTCCATCGTGCGGGGCACGACGTTGATCAAGATCGTGGCCATGATCCGCGCCTCCGGGGCCCGCGAGGTGCACCTGCGCATCTCGGCGCCTCCCACCATCGGGCCGTGCCACTACGGAATCGACACGCCCACCCGGGCGGAGCTGATTGCCCACGAGAACTCGGTGGACGACATCTGCCGGATCGTGGGCGCGGATTCGCTTGGCTATCTGTCGCTCGAGGGTCTGCGGCGCACGGCGGAGTGTCTCAAGCACGGCTTCTGCGACGCCTGCTTCTCCGACGACTACCCGATCCCGGTGGAGCCTCCGGACGGCCCGCCCCAGATGTCGCTGTTCCGGGACGTTTCGGAAGACGTCGACTAGCGTGTCCGACGTGGTGCGCGGCATGCTGAGTCTCGGAGATCTCGAACGCGGGATCACCGAGGGCAGCCTGGACACGGTGATCACCGCCGTGCCGGATCTGTACGGCCGCCTGGTGGGCAAGCGCATCCACGGTCGCTTCTTCCTGGACGAGGTGGTCGCCCACGGCATGCACGTCTGCGACTACCTGCTGGCCTGTGACATGGAGATGGACCCGACCCCCGGCTACGCATTCGCCAGCTGGGATCGGGGCTACGGCGACGTGCACTGTGTGCCCGACCTGGCAACCCTGCGCGTGGCCTCCTGGCTCGACCGCACGGCCGTGGTGCTGTGCGATGCGGTCACGGAAACGGGCGGCGAGCCCATCGCGGTGGCGCCGCGCACGATCCTGGCGCGTCAGATCGAGGCGGCGCGGACCCGGGGTCTGCACGCGAAGATGGGCAGCGAGCTCGAGTTCTTCCTGTTCAAGGACAGCTACGCCGAGGCCGGCGCCAAGGGCTACCGCGAGCTCGCGACGTGGCAGCGCTACATCGAGGACTACCACGTGCTGTCGAGCACGTTCGCGGAGCCGGTCATTGGCGAGATCCGCCGCCACGTGGACGCCTCGGGCATCCCGGTGGAGTTCAGCAAGGGCGAGTGGGGACCCGGCCAGCACGAGATCAACCTGCGCTACGCGCCCGCCCTCGAGATGGCCGACCGCCACGTGATCTACAAGCTGGCGGCCAAGGAGATCGCGGCCGCGGCCGGCGGCTCGCTCACCTTCATGGCCAAATGGCACGAGGACTGTGCGGGCAGCAGCCTCCACGTCCACACCAGCCTGTGGGGCGAGGGCGGAGAGTCGGCCTTTTCCGGCGACGACCCGCTGCCCGGAGCGCCGGTGCGGTCGTCGGCCAGCTTCCGGGGATTCCTGGGGGGATTGCTCGAGCACGCCCGCGAGCTGGCCTGGTTCTTCGCGCCCACCGTGAATGCCTACAAGCGCTATCGGCCGGGAACCTTCGCCCCCACCGGCCTGGCCTGGAGCTACGACAACCGCACGGCGGGCTTCCGGGTGGTGGGGCAGGGGGCCTCCTTGCGAGTGGAATGCCGGATCCCTGGAGCCGACGCGAATCCGTACCTGGCGTACGCGGCCCTGCTGGCGGCCGGGCTCGACGGGATCGAGCGCGGACTCGATCCCGGCCCGGCCTTCGTGGGCGACGTGTACAACGCGGCCAACCTGCCTCATGTGCCGGGCAGCCTGCGGGAGGCCATCGCCCTGCTCGAAAACAGCGCCTTCGCCCGCCGGGCCTTTGGCGACCCGGTGATCGATCACCTGCTCCATTTCGCTCGCACGGAGCAGACGGTGTTCGACACCCTCGTCAGCGACACCGAGCGTGCCCGCTACTTCGAGAGAATCTGACCGAGAGCGAGAGAATCTGACCGAGAGAATCCGATCCCCCCGGGAAACGGGTTTGAGCTTCTCCCGGGATCGGCCGAAGAGCCGGGGCGGAGATGCGCGTTTTGCGCAGGCCTCCGGGAGCACCGGTGCAGCCTCCTCCCCGCAATCTGACGGTCTTGTACGCGGACGCCGAGGCGTTCCGGGAGGAGTACGCCGCGAGCCTGGTCCACGGCGGCGTCTTCGTTGCCACGGCCGAGGACTTCGACCTGCGCGAGGGGGTGCGGGTGAAGCTCGTGCTCCACTTCTGTGGCGACTCGGTGGAGCTGCTGAGCGAAGTGGTCCACGTGGTGACGCCCGAGATGGCCGCCCTGGGTGCAGAGCCGGGTGTCGGCGTGCAGTTCCAGGGCCTGATGCACGATTTACGTGCGCACCTGGAGCCGCTGGCGCGCACCTGCGGCCTCCACCAGTTCAAGCCCACCGATCCGGGTCGGCGCGCGTCACCCCGGGTGAAGTGCCGCGTTCCCGCGCAGCTCGAATGCGAGGGCGAAGGTCCCATCGATGGCCACACCCTCGACATCAGTGTGACCGGCGCGTTGATCGCCGTGCCGGGGGCCGGACCGCCGGTGGGCAGCTACGCGTCGCTGGTGATCGAGAATCCGGCCGCGGACGAGCGCCTGGCCGTGAACGGAACCGTGGTGCGCCAGGTGCAGCGCAACGGCGTGGTGTCGGCCCTGGGCATCCATTTCGATCCCAGCGGCGACCAGCGCGGCGAGGTGGAAGACTTCATCGAGGTGATCCAGAGCGCCGAGCACTCGCGGCGCCTGGGCGGCATCAGCGGATCCATTGCCGAACTCGGTCCCCAGAATCTGTTGGAGATGTTCGGGAAGACGTCGCCGGCGGGAACCCTCACCCTGCGCCTTGGCCCGACCGAGGGCGTGATCGGCTTCGAGAACCGGTTGCTGCGCTACGCGCGCATCGGGTCCGCGTCGGGCATCAAGGCCCTGGTGCGCATGCTCTCGTGGCAAGACGGGGAATTCGAGTTCCACGCGCGTCTGGACGCCGTGGACTTCCACGAGGCTCCGCTGCCCATGGATGCCGCCCTGATGGAAGCGGTGCGCCAGATCGACGAGCTGGGACGGATCGACCGGAGCGCCTTCGCGCCGGACGCGCGGGTGCACCTGCACGATCCCGAGACCCTGGCCGGCCTCCGCCCGGGCAAACTCGAGCAGGCGGTGCTCGACCTGGCGCGAGCGGGCTTCAGCGTCCAACGCATCCTGGACGTGATTCCCGAGCCAGACACCGAGATCTACCGCGCCCTGGAGGGGCTCTTCGCCGAGGGCGTGATCCGACTCGAGATTGTTTGACTGCGCTCGCCTGCGGCTCGCTGCGCGGCCTTCGGCCTTGCTTCAAACTCCAAACTCGTCGTAGGCGAAGTCGCGACGGTGAACTACGCTCCGGCCCCGTGACGACCGGCGGCACGGGAAGGCTGAAGGGGCGCACTGCCCTAATCACGGGCGGGGCGAGTGGCATCGGGCGCAGGGCGGCTGTGCTCTTCGCGTCCGAGGGCGCGAGCGTGCTGGTGGCCGACCGCGATCGTGAGGCGGGTCAGGAGACCGTCGACGCCATCGAGGCCGACGGCGGCCACGCCCACTTCGCAGCCACCGATGTGGCCGTGGCGGCGCAGGTGGAGGCGGCTGTGGCCAGCGCCGAACGCGTCTACGGATCCCTCCACGTGATCTTCAACAACGCGGGCATCTTCCCCAGCGGCGACGGGCTCCCGGTGGAGACTTCCGAAGAGGTCTGGGACCGGGTGATGGAAGTGAATCTCAAGGGCGTGTTCCTGGGCTGCAAGTACGGGATTCCCGCACTGCTGCGCGCCGGGGGCGGCGCCATCGTGAATACGGCCTCGTTCGTGGCAGTGATGGGCGCCGCCACGGCGCAGATCGCCTACACCGCCAGCAAGGGTGGCGTGCTGGCGATGACCCGCGAGATCGCGGTGGCGTATGCGCGCCAGGGCATTCGCGCCAACGCCCTGTGTCCGGGCCCGGTGAATACGCCCCTGCTTGCCGAGTTGCTTGCGGATCCCGCGGCACGAGCCCGGCGCCTGGCGCACGTGCCCATGGGCCGTCTGGCCGAGGCCGACGAGGTGGCGCGCGCGGCCCTGTTCCTGGCCTCGGATGACGCCGCCTACGTGAACGGAACCACCTTCCTGGTGGACGGCGGCATCACCGCCGCCTACGTCACGCCGGAATCGAGCACGCGGGCCGACGGCCCGCGCGCAGCGAGCCGAAGGCGAGCGCAGTTGGCGCAAGCGGGCCGAAGGCCCGCGTGCAGCGAGCCGCAGGCGAGCGCAGCTAGAGCAAGCGGGCCGAAGGCCCGCGCGCAGCGAGCCGCAGGCGAGCGCAGCTAGAGCAAGCGGGCCGAAGGCCCGCGCGCAGCAAGCCGCAGGCGAGCGCAGCTAGAGCAAGCGGGCCGAAGGCCCGCGCGCAGCGAGCCGAAGGCGAGCGCAGCTAGAGCAAGCGGGCCGAAGGCCCGCGCAGCCGCGATTCACGATTCGCCGGGCGCCTGCTCCGGCTTCGCCACCTCGCGGCGTTCCAGGCGCCCCGCGCGGTAGAAGCTGCGCAGGTCGACTTGCCCGTCGCCGTCCAGGTCTTCCTCGCGCTCGCGCAGCTGGCCGTCGCCGTCGAAGTGATCCACCCGGTCGAGCCGGCCGTCGTTCGTGGTGTCGCGCGATTCGCTGGCAAGGCTTCCGTCCGCATACCGGAACACGCGCTCGGGATGTCCGCTGCCGCGGGAATCGAATTCGATGCGCACGAGGGGGTCGCCGCCCGGTGCGAACACCAGTCGCAGGTCCGGGCGTCCGCGGCCGCCGGAGTCCTCCCAGACCTCGCGCCTCGATCCGCCCCGATACAGGATCCAGCGATCCGGCAGCCCATCGCCGTTGGTGTCTTCCTCGCGCAGGAGCGGCGCCGTGCCGCCCGCGGCGAAGTAGTAGCGGGCCAGCGCGGCACCGTCGGGCGCATAGGCGGCGCGAGCCTCCACGGGGCCGCCCGCGCGGCTCCGCGCCGTCGTGGGCCCGAAGGCTTCCGGGTCTTGAATGTCCACCGGCCGCAGCCGGTCGAGGATCGGACCCGACGGCGGCCTGCGGTCCTCGTCGAGCACCGCCAGGGCGGCCAGGAGATCGTCGCCGAGCCGCCGCTCTTCCCGCAGGCGCGCCTCGGCAGCCCGCCGCTGCGCCGGGGTCGGGCGCGCGTCGAGCTGACCCGGAGGGCCCAGGGTCCCGGCGGGTCCGGGGCCCGGCGCGGTCACGGCCTGCAACAGGTCCAGGCTGGCATCCACCTCGGCCAGATAGGCGCGGACGTCCGGGTCGTGGGGGTCGATGTGCGCGGCCCGGCGGAACGCCAGGTCGGCGCCCAGGAGGTCACCCTGGGCCAGCCGGGCCCGGCCGCTCTCGATTTCCGCCGCCACGCCCCGCGCGATGTCCGGAAACAGGGCGTGCACCCCGGCCGACGTCCAGATGCCCTTGCTCGGGAGCGTCGCGCTCGAAGCCAGGGCGGAGGCCACGTCGGGCAGCGCAAACACCTGTTCGAGGGCGCGCGCGGTGGCCTCGCGCTCACAGGTGGGACCCGCCGGCGGATCCTCCACCACCTGGCGCACGATCCCCGGTCCCGCGGTGGGGATCCCCGGTCCCGCGGCTCCGGCCCGAAGCCACACCAGCGCGAAGGCGCCGTCCTTCAGGGTCTCGCCGCACCAGGACCGCTCAGCCCGCAGCGAAAGCGCCACCCGCGGCTTCCTCGCCGCCAGCCAGCGGTGCGCCAGGGCCACCCGATCGAGGCTGGCGTGCACCACGCTGGCGCCGGGCAGGCGCACCCGCAGGCGATCCTCGAGGACCCGGGCCACCTGGCCCTCTGGCCAGTTCGCGGCGGTGCGTTCCGGGTGTTCGTCGCTCGGGCCGGGGCTCACCAGGATCACGAGCACATCGCTCGCGTCGGCCCGCAGCGGTGTATCCGGGGGCGGGGGCAGGGGAGGGGCGAGCGCGTCGGCACGCGCCCGGTGCCCGGCCGCCTCTTCCAGGCGTCCGTCCTCCGCCAACAGGCGCGCCAGCATCCGGTGCAGGGCGGCGGCGTCCGGATCGATCGCGAGACCCCGGCGCAGGGCGCCTTCTGCGGCTTCGCCGCGCCCCTGGGCGCGAAAGGCCCGGGCGTCCTCCAGGCGTCGTCGAAGCATGCGCGCGGTCTCGGCGTCGTGGGAAACGGTTTCCGCGGTCTCGCCCGCGCCAACTGCGAATCGCGCGCTGGCCACGCCGAAGATTGCCAGGGCGAGGGCGCTACCGCGTCGGAAGCCGGGACCGGTCATGGCCATTCCATGAGGCCCGTCGGCAATCGGCGCGTCAAGCGCGGATCGCAAGCGCACGGGTCATCGCAGGCGCAGCAACGTGTCGCGGCGGAAGCTCTCGTCGTCGCGGTCCGGGTGGTCGGCGTTGTAGTGGAGGCCGCGACTCTCGTGGCGCAGCTCAGCGCAGCGGATCACCAGCTCGGCCACGGTGGCCAGATTGCGCAACTCCACCAGGTTGGGGGTCAGGCGGAAGTCCCAGTAGTACTCGCGGATCTCGTCAAGCAGCAGGCGGATGCGCGCCCGGGCCCGGGTCAGGCGCTGGTCGCTGCGCACGATGCCCACGTAGTTCCACATGAAGCGCCGGATCTCGTCCCAGTTCTGGGTGATCACCACCGCCTCGTCGCTCTCGGTCGCGGCTCCCTCCTCCCAGGGGGGGATCTCGACACGGGGTGAAGCCGGCTCGCGCAGTCGCTCGGCCGTGGCAATGGCGGCGGCGTCCGCGAACACCAGCGCCTCCAGCAGCGAATTCGAGGCCAGGCGGTTGGCGCCGTGGAGCCCCGTGCAGGTGACCTCTCCCGCCGCGAATAGATTGTGCACGTCGGTTTCGCCGTGGAGATCCGTGCGCACCCCGCCGCAGTAGTAGTGCGCCGCCGGAACCACCGGAATCGGCTCGCGGGTCATGTCGATGCCGAACGCGCGGCAGCGGGCGTCGATGTTGGGAAACCGCTCGCGCAGGAATGCGGGCTCGCGGTGGGTGATGTCCAGCACCACCCACTCATTGCCGGAGCGCTTGAGCTCGCTGTCGATGGCCCGGGCCACCACGTCTCGGGGCGCCAGGTCCTCGAGCTCGTGGTAGCGGGCCATGAAGGCCTCGCCGTCCTGGTTGCGCAGGATCCCCCCCTCGCCCCGAACCGCCTCGCTGATCAGGGCCGACTTGGCCTGGGGGTGGAACAGGCAGGTGGGGTGGAACTGCACGAACTCCATGTTCGCAAGCGTCGCTCCGGCCCGGTACGCCATGGCCATGCCATCACCCGACGCGATGTCCGGGTTGCTGGTGTAGAGGTAGACCTTGCCGGCACCGCCTGTGGCCAGCAGGGTCACGCGCGCCTCGATGCGCTCGACCTGTCCCGACTCGGTGAGCACGTAGGCGCCAAGCACCCGATCCGGCCCCGGGGCCCCGAGCTTGGCGCTGGCGAGCAGGTCCACCCCGCAGTCGTTCTCGAACAGGGAGATGTTGGGATGCGAGCGAACCCGGCGCAGCAACGCGGTTTCGATCTCGCGGCCGGTGGCGTCCGCGTGGTGCAGGATCCGGCGGTGGCTGTGGCCGCCCTCCCGGCCCAGGTCGAACTCGGCGCTGCCCGGGGCCGCCCCGCGCGGCCGGTCGAAGTCGGCGCCGAGCTTGCCCAGGGCCTCGATCATGCGGGGGCCCCGCTCGACCACATGCTTCACCACGTTCTCGTGACACAGGCCGGCGCCGGCGGTGAGGGTGTCGCGGACGTGATTCTCGAAGGAGTCGTCGTCCGAGAGCACGGCGGCGATCCCGCCCTGGGCCCAGTTCGTGGCGGAATCGGCCCCGCGCTTCTTGGTGATGATGGCTACCGAGCCGTGCTCGGCGACCCGCAGGGCATAGAACAGGCCCGCGATTCCGCTGCCGATCACGAGCACGTCGAACGAGGGGCGATCGGACAACTCGTTCTCCTGGCCTTCCGGGCAGGCTAGCACCGGCGCCGGGCCGGGCCGGCGGTCTCGGAACCGGGTTATTCGAGATGGGCCATAATCACTACGTACCCTAAGGGTCGCATCCGGCCACTCCGATAAGGAAGTGTCGAATCTCGCAGTTTATCCCCCGCGGGGATTCTGTTCGAAGCTGGAAGAGGAGTCGATCGGCGTGAATTCGGGACCCAGAGCGATTCCGCGGCTCGTGGTGGCCGCTGGCTGCCTGCTGGCGGCGGCGCTCGCCTCCCCGGCTTCCGCGGGCGCCGGCGCGGCGATCTACACCTTCGTGGACGCCAATGGCGTCACCCACTACACCAACGCTCCCCACGATGCGCGCTACGTGCCCCTGGCAGTGCCTGCGTCCAGGATCCAGTCGTTCGAGCAGGCGCCGGCGCGCTGGGAATACGACGGGCTGATCGGCGTCACGGCCCGGGCCCACAAGGTGCCCCCGGCCCTGGTCAAGGCGGTAATTGCGGCCGAATCGGACTTCGACCCCAGTGCCGTGTCCCGCAAGGGCGCCCAGGGCCTGATGCAGCTGATGCCCGGGACGGCGGCCTCCCTGGGGGTGAACGACCCCCTGCGGGCCGAAGAGAACGTGGACGGGGGGGTGCGCTACCTGCGCGACATGATGGACCGCTTCGGCGACCTGCCCCGGGCCCTGGCGGCCTACAACGCGGGCCCGGCGGCCGTGAACCATTATGGCGGGGTGCCCCCGTATCGGGAGACCCGGGATTACGTGAACCGGGTGATGAACTATTATCGCGCGTACCATGGCGATTTCCGCCGATGAAGGCGCCGTCGCGTCGCCGCCGGCGGCGCGCCAGAGCCTCCACGAGCAGTTCTGGAACCCCCCCAATACCATCACGGTGCTGCGCACGGCCGTGGTGCCGGTGCTGGTGGTGCTCCCCATGTTCAGGGGGGAGATGGGAAGCGCCGTCATCGCCTGGTGCTTCGTGGTGGCGGCGGCGACCGACATCCTGGACGGCTGGCTCGCCCGACGGGGTCAACAGGTGACCCACATCGGCAAGCTTCTCGACCCCCTGGCCGACAAGCTGCTGGTGGCCACGGCCCTGATCGTGTTGCTGGCCATGGGGCGGATCCCCGACTGGGCCACCTGGATGGTGGTGGTGATCGTCGGGCGCGAGCTGGCCGTGACGGGCCTGCGGAGCATCGCCTCGGTGGGCGGAACGGTGATGGCGGCTTCGTGGCTCGGCAAGACCAAGGCCGTGGCCCAGAACATCGCCATCGTCGCCCTCATCTTCGACTATGAAACCTTCGGGCTTCCGGCCCATGACATCGGGATCGCAATGCTGACGGTGGCAACCCTTTTGACCCTGGCTTCCGGCTATCTCTATTTCGCCGAGTACTTCCGCGGCCTGTCCGCTCGATCGGGGGACGCATGAGTCGCCTGCAGGAGTTGGGAGCGCGCATCGACGCGCGCGAGGCCCGGATCGGGGTGGTGGGCCTGGGCTACGTGGGCCTGCCCCTGGCGATCGAGTTCGCCAAGGTGGGTTTCCCGGTCACGGGCTTCGACGTGGATGGCACCAAGGTGGAGTCGGTGCAGGAAGGCACCTCCTACATCGAAGACGTGCCCACTGAAGAGCTGGCACGCATGCGCTCCGAAGGCAGGCTCGACGCCACCACCGACCTGCGCAAGTTGGGCGGCTGTGACGTGATCAACGTGTGCGTGCCCACGCCGCTCACGAAGTCGCGCGACCCCCGATGTTTCGCACCTGGCCAAGGCGCTCGAGGACATCCGGAAGGTCCTGCGCAGCGGCCAGCTGGTGATCCTGGGCAGCACCACCTATCCGGGAACTACCCACGATCTGCTCATGCCCATGCTCGAGTCGTCCGGCCTGCGGGTGGGGAACGACTTCTCGCTGGCATTCGCGCCCGAGCGCATCGACCCGGGCAACAGGCAGTTCCTGCTGCGCCAGGTGCCCAAGGTGGTTGGCGGCGAGACGCCACTCTGCGCCGAGCTGGCAGCCCGGGTGTTCGGCACGATCTTCGACGAGGTGGTCACGGTTTCCTCCAGCCAGGCCGCCGAGATGGTGAAGCTGCTGGAGAACACCTTCCGGGCCATCAACATCGGCCTGGCCAACGAGGTGGCCCTGATGGCCGATCGCCTCGGCCTCGACGTCTGGGAGGTGATCGAGGCCGCGGCCACCAAGCCCTACGGCTTCATGAAGTTCCTGCCGGGGCCGGGCCTGGGGGGACACTGCATTCCCGTCGATCCCACCTATCTGGCCTGGAAGATGAAGTCCCTGAACTTCCCGGCCCGCTTCATCGAACTCGCCACCGAGATCAACGGCCACATGCCCGAGCACGTGGCCGACAAGGTCCAGGATCTGCTCAACGTGGACCGGATTGCCGTGAACGGGGCCAAGATCCTGGTGCTGGGGGCGGCGTACAAGCCCAATGTCTCGGACATGCGCGAATCGCCGGCCCTGGACGTGGTTCGGCTGCTCGCCGCCAAGGGGGGCGAGATCCGGATCCACGATCCCCACGTGCCCGAGTTCCAGCTCGACGATGGCACCACCTACAAGAGCGAGGACCTCACGGACGACCTGCTGGAGAACACCGACATTGCGGTGATCATCACGGACCACGCCGCCGTGGACTACGCCCGCGTGGTGGAAAAGGCCCCCCGGGTCTTCGACACCCGGAACGCCACGCGGAACGTCACCGGCGGCCGCGAGAAGATCCACAAGCTATGATTCCGCCGCCGCACGAGTAGCTCAGTGGTAGAGCGCCACGTTGCCAACGTGGGGGTCGCCGGTTCGAACCCGGTCTCGTGCTCCAGATGATCATCAACCCCGTCAGGCGTTCGGCTTGGCGGGGTTGATGCGTTTGGGGCTTCCCCGCTATCTGGTTGCGTACCGTCCAAAGCGGGACAACACCACAGGGCGGCGTCTCGGGTGCTGCCCCTTCATCAATCGTTCGGATATTCGTAGCGCTCTGGCCTGGCCGGATAGGAGACGACGAATCCCTCCCGGTTGGGCATGACGACCTTGGGCAGCGTTTCCGCGTTGACGATCTCATCCGAGCTGATGATCTCGTTGATCTGCAGCAGATACGCGGTGAGCGCGTAGTAATCGTCGTTGCCGAGCGACATCGGCGCCGTATAGGGCATCGCGCGCCGAATGTAATTGAATACGGTGGTCGCGTAGGGCCAGTAGCTGCCGATCGTCTTGACCGGCATTTCGGTTCCCAGCGTGCCCTGTCCTCCAACGAGGCGGTCGGCGGGGTTGCCAGCGCCCTCGAGACCATGGCAAGCCTGGCAGTGGAGCTGAAACAAGACCCTCCCTTCAGCTGCCGTGCCGCTGCCCGGCGGGAGGTTCTCACCATCCGGGAAAATCGACCAGAACACGCGGGCCACGTCTTCGTTCGAGGCAGGCAGGCCCAGCCCGGGTGCTCCATCCCCGACCTGGCCACCCCTTGCGCAGGCGATACCCAGGCAGGCCAGCGCCAGCACCAGGCTACGCGTAGACATGACGGATCTCTCCACTCGGCAGGACTCCCCAGCTGTGGATGGCATTGAAGTGGTATGTACCCGGGCTGGACGCGCGACCTCTCGCAGCGATCAAGGCCTGGCGCGTCGGTTGCACGCGACCGGTCTCGTCGGTCGCCCGGCTCTGCAAGGTGGCCGGTCCTCCATTCCAGCGCCACGGCATGCGGAAGCGGGTCGTCATCTTCGGCGCAACGGGCTCCTGCAGCAGCGCATCTCCCCAGGTCCGCCCGGCATCGGCCGACACCTCCACACGCCGAACCCTTCCCGCGCCCGACCAGGCAAGACCGGCGATCTCGTAGTAGCCAGGCTCCTTCAACCTCATGCTGTTCGAGGGCCTCGTGATGACGGACTTCACCTCCATTTCAAGCGTGAACTGCAGGGCCTTTCCGTCGGGCATCAGGTCGGTGTACCGCGAGGTCTCGAAGCGGGTCATGGCCGGTCGGTCCGTGACGCGAAGAGAACGCACCCATTTCACGTTCGTGTTGCCCTCGAATCCCGGATTGAACAGACGCATGGGATACCCCTGCCCCGGGCGTACCCTCTCACCGTTCTGATACAGGGCGATTAGGGAGTCATCCAGCGCCTTTTCCATGGGTACGCTACGACTCAGCGATCCCGAATCCGCGCCTTCCGCGATGACCCATTTAGCGCCGGGTTGGACTCCAGCCTCATCGAGCAGAACTGCCAGGGGAACCCCGGTCCACTCGCTCCCTGAAAGAAATCCATGGGTACGAGCCAACGTCGCCTCGACCGGCTCTTTGCTCCACAGGGGGCCGCTGTTTCCCGCACACTCGACAAAGTAGTCATGTGTGACCGTTGGATACCGGTCGAGCCGTTCCAGGTCGAATTTCAGTGGCCGTTGGACCATGCCGTGGATCACGAGTTCGTGCCGCTCCGGGTCGATGTCCGGGATGCCGTGGTGGTTGATCTCGAAATGCAATCCGCTGGGTGTGTGGGCGCCGTGCAGAAGATCATGGGGCGTGAAGCTGACCCAGGGAATCGTCTGCCCTCGATTCTTTTCTAACGGCATGACGTATCGCTTGACGCGTTCCAGCTCGAAGCGGGACGGACGCCCATACTCTTCGATGGGAAGCCCTGGCGTCAGCAACCACTCGGGCTGGCCAGCACCTACGGGATCCGCGAAAGACGGTCTTGCTCTTCCCGCCGCCAGACCAGTCACGGAGCCCAGTGCGGCCAGCCTGAACAGCGCTCGCCGGTCGAGGAGACCCTTTTCCGCCACGGGAAGCGAATCCAGAAGGTGATCGTCCAGGCTTGCCTTCTTCGACATGGAATCCTCCGCCACCTGATCGTGTCGATCGTACTGCCCCTCTCACGCGACGTTCAATGAGTAACCTTCCATTTGCCCTGCTTCTCACGCCTGGCAGCGAGAGGATTCACGCGGGCTGAGCCCGCACTGGCACCCGCAAGCGATATCCTCGCCCCCAAGCTTCCCCCACCATGGATCGAAACGACCCGATTTGATCGGTCCGGGCGAAAAACCTCAATGAAATCGAGCCAAGCATCTCCCTGCCAACGGGGGGGTCGCCGGTTCGAACCCACCCCGGTGCTCACGAGCTGCGAACCGAAGGTGTCGGGCAGATCCTTGAACGCTCGATGCCCGATGCCAGCGTGCTTGACGATCCACGCCCGATCGCGGCGATGGAAGCCACTGCCTGGGACAATCCCCGAGAAGGCGAGAATGGCCCGAGGACTTGCCGCTTGACCGCCTGGCCGCGAGAATCTGATAATGATCCAGGAATTACAAACAGGCGGGGGATCGAGCCACATTCACTGGCGTGTGCGTCGCTCGGATCCGAAAAGTCTCGCCGTCTTGCCGCGGAGAGGGCTCATGAAAAAGAAACCCGTTTCGGTTCTCACGCTTCTGGTGGCCCTTGTGGGTATCGCCGCCCTCCCGCTGATCGCGGGCGCCGGCAGCCCCAACGTGGTGATGCTCAGTGCGGTCCCATACGCCGAAGACGCCATCGTGCGCTCAGCCGTGCGCGAAGAGTGCCGGCTGGAAACCCGGGTCGCGGAATACATCGTGGCGGCTTCCGGCGGTGCCGTGTCCACCGTGGACAAGCTGACCGGGAATGGCAGGGCGTCGGTTCTAGAAGTCGAGATCGCGGACGCGACCGAGTCGGGAAATGCTTTTGCCGGCCGCCACAAGAGCCTCACGCTCCAGGGCGAGCTGCGAGAGAACGGCAAAGTCGTGGGCAGCTTCCGCGCGCGGCGCTCTACGATGGGTGGCGTGTTCGGTGGCTACCGGAGCAACTGCTCGTTCCTGGCGCGCTGCGCGAAGACGCTCGGTCAGGACGTGGCCCAGTGGCTCCGCAACCCGACCATGAACGCCAAGCTCGGCGATGGTTGATCCAGAAAATCAGATCTAGGAGCCTTCCACGCGGCCGGCCCGGACCGCCCCCTCCCAAGGGGGGGGGTCGCGGCTCATGTAGAACGAGTGCCCGAAATCGACGTCACCGGCGACATGTACTGGGGGCACGGCGGCGGGCTGCGGAGCCGCTGAGCACGAGCAGGCCCAGGCCTGTGAGGGGGGCCGTCGAGGGCTCGGGGACGAACTGCAGCGTGACGCTGCCCGACCCGGTGGCCGGCGCTCCCGGTGGGAAGGGACCGTTGCGGACGTAGCCAAGCACCAGGAGGCGGTAGAGCGTGCTGGCGTCGAGTGTTCCGGTCAGCGAGCCCGAGAGGAAGTTGAAGTCGTCGCCGGCCGTCCCACCGAGCGCGAAGCTCTCGTTGGGGGTGCTGGAGCTGTTCTGTCGGTTCGAGAAGAGCACGCTGCCGCCCAGCTCCTCGAGCGTCACGTTGAGCTCCACCTGCCGACCGTCCGGGTCGATCGCGCTGTAGCTACCGTCCAGGAGGTACTCGACCTCCTGGTCGAGGGAGAAGACGACCTCGATCTCACTGCGCCCGGTCTCGCGAAACACGGCGCTGCGGGCGTGGTCGAAGCCGAAGGAGAACGCGCTGTCGGCCAGCACGTACGTCGTGGTCGACGAGTTGGTGTCGCTGGCCGTGCTGGGCGCGCCGCTCGCAGGGACGGCGGCCGGGTTCTCGGTCGACGGCGCCGCGCGGCTGGCGATCGAGGTCACGTCGGCGCTGTCGATCGTGACGGTGATCGCGCGGCCGGACGAAGCCAGGAGCAGCGAAGCTGCAACGGCGAGACAGCCCGCCCAACGCACCCCCGAGCGCACCTTCCAGCGCCGCACGAGCCTCCCCTTTCCCGTCGGCCATCCTCTCACGAAAACGGGGGCCTGGCCAGCAAGATTCGAGTGAAATCTCGGCTTTCGGCCCTGCGGAAGCCACAGCGAACGGCCGTGGGCCGCGGCAAGTGCCGGTCACTGCGCTCTGGGCCGCTGCTCTCCGGTGACGAGAGCCTACTCGCTGGCCTTGTTGTTGCGCTGGGCCGCCTCGAGTTTCTTGAGGTCCTCGGGCGACAACTGCGGCCGGTTCACCTTGAGCGTCAGCTTGTTGAGCCTGGCGGTCAGGGCGAATGGCGGCTGGTAGTCCGCGTCATTCACGCCAGTCAACGTGTCGGAGCCGATGTCGAAGCTCTCGTCCCACTGCAGGATCATCGGCAGTGTTTTCTCCATCTTCTTGGTATCGACGACCTTGCCGTCCACTTTGAGCGTGCCGGTGCCGGGGCGACCGAGGCCGCTCATGTTGTTGAACGCGAGCGTGCCGACGCCGAGGCCGTCGTACTTGAAGTCGAACTCGACGGTATGCTTGCCGGGTGCGAGCGCGTTCGGTCCCTCCCACTTGATTCGTTTGAGGTCGATGAGGTTCCAGAGGAACACCGGTTTGCCTTTCAGCAGGTAGAACCCATAGCCGGCGAATCGCCCGCCCGACGTGAGGATCATGCCCTCCGCCCCGCCGGTCGGCACGTCGATCTCCGCTGTGATGGTGTAGGAACTGTTGAGCAGGACCGGCGAATCGCCCTGAGGCAGCCCGACCATCGGTCGGGTATAGACGAACTCGGTTCGCCCGGCGGTGATGTTCGGTCGTGGCGCCACGATGCGCGCAGCGACCGAAGCGTCCATCGGGAAGACCTGGTACTTCTTCGCTTCCTTGATGAACAGGTTCTTCATCTTCTTCACCTGGCCAGGATGCTGGTCGGCGATGTCCCGCGACTGGCTGAAGTCCGT
>JAQBHB010000083.1:0-21375 GCA_032128115.1 Deltaproteobacteria bacterium
CCCGCGGCGCACGCAGCGGAAGCCGCCCGTGGTGTCGGTGATGGGCAGTCCGGTCAGCTTGCGCACGTACCAGTTTCCGTAGTAGCTGAGCAGGATCCGCTCGATCGGCCAGTTGACGACCGTGATGCCGTTCAGGTAGCGCGAGCCCTGCACCACGTCGGCCTGCTCGATGGCTTCCAGCATCACCGGGAGCACCTCGGGAGGGTGCGAAAAGTCGGCGTCCATCTGGAACACGAGATCGGCTCCCAGCTCCAGCGCCCGGGCGATGCCCGCGCGGTAGGCGGGGCCCAGGCCCTCCTTCGCCGTCCGGTGCATCACGTGGACGCGCCCCCCGGTGGTCTCCACCAGCTCGTCGGCCAGCTTCCCGGTTCCGTCCGGCGAGTCGTCGTCCACCACCAGCACCTCGAGTCCGGGATCCTGTTCCAGGATCCGGGGCACGATCAGCGGCAGGTTCTCCGCCTCGTTGTAGGTGGGGATGATGACGATTCCGCGCGGCATGGGGGCTCCAGTGACCCGGAACAGTCTACACCGTTCCCCGCGGCGCTGGCGCGCGAATGGCCCTCGCGCGGCCACGCCGGCGTTGCGCCGACTTGCGGTCGGTCGTGCCGGTTGGTGGTGCAATCCTGCACATGCATCGCCTCGCTTGCGAGCCGGTTGAACCGCCGGGAGCCATGTGACAGGATGCGCGCCTGCCCAGCGGCCGTGGCGGGCCTTCCCCGCAGACGCCGCCAACCGCGCCCGATTGCGCCCGATTGCGCCCGAAAGAGCTGCCGCCGAATGTCCAGCGAGAGCCGACTCCCCGACGCCTCCTACGGACTGCTGTTCGTCGGCATCTTCGTGGTGGCCTTCGCGACCCTGCTTTTCGAGCTGACCCTGATCCGGGTCTACTCGTTCACCATCTGGCACCACTTCGCCTACGTGGTGATCTCCACGTCGCTGCTTGGTTTCGGCGCATCCGGCAGCTTCCTGGCGACGCGCCCCGGCTTCGGCCAGAACGGCCTGCGCCGGGCCCTGTCGATCTGCGCCCTGATCTCGGCCGTGAGCGTGGCGTTCGTGCTGGGGTTCACCTCCCTCGTGCCCCTTCACCCCATGTCGATCCTGAGCGAGAGCGGCCAGGCCCTGCGATTCGTGGCCTACCAGATCGTGTCGGCCATCCCGTTCTTCTTCTCCGGGCTGCTGGTGAGCCTGATCCTGCGGGCCGGAGCCGAGCGCGTCGACCGCGTGTACTTCTGGGATCTGTTGGGCGCGGGCCTGGGCTGCGCCGCCGCGGTCGGCTTGATGAACCTCCTCACGCCGCCCGGAGCCGCGATCTTCGCGGGCGTGGCCTTTGCCGTCGCCGCCGCGATCCTCGCGCCCCTTCCGGCTCTTCGCGGCATCGCAATCGCCGCCGTCGTGGTGCTCGCTGCCGGCTCGCTTGTCGCCGACCGCATCCCGTTCACACCGGCGCGCACCAAGCACCTTTCGCTCCAGACGAAGATCCAGGGCTTCGAGCCCTATTTCACCGAGTGGACGGCGCTGTTCCGCACGGACATCGTGATCGAGGGCAGCCAGCGCCGCCCGAACCCGGCAGCGCTCTGGCCCCCGGGCCTGAGCCGCAGCGCCCCGGAAGGCATGGAGTCGCCGAGTCTTTTCGTGTCTCACGATGCCACCGCTTCCACGGGCATCTTCGATCTGCAGAAGAACCCCCGACTCGAGCACCTGGACTGGCACATCCTGAGTCTTCCCTATCTGGTGGTGAATCCGGACCCCAGCGTGCTGGTGATCGGCGTCGGCGGCGGGCGCGACATGATCGCCGCCATCCAGTACGGCGCGTCCAAGGTCACTGGCGCCGAGCTCGACCCGGTGACCGTGGATCAGGTCACGAACCACGTGGACGAACTCGGCGGCTTCTTCAAGAAGGATCGGGTGAACCTGGTGGCCTCGGAGGGCCGGCATTTCGTGCGCTCCAGCGGCGAAATGTTCGACATGCTCCAGATCACGGGTGTCGACACGCTGTCGGCCATGAACTCGGGCGCGTACGTACTTGCGGAAAACTACCTGTACACCGCCGATGCGATTCACGACTACTTCGACCACATGAAACCGGGCGGAATGCTGTGCTTCGCCATGGCCAATCTGAACTCGAACCAGCCGCTGTCGGCGGGCCGCATGGTGCTGATCGCCCAGCAGGTGCTCCGCGACCGAGGCGTCGAGCACCCGGAAGACCACATCGCCGTGATCGACAGCCGCTCCCTCTACGCGGAATTGATGATTCGAAACCGGCCGTTTACTCCCGAGGAGGTGGACCGCCTCGCGAAACGATCCGCCGAACTGGACTTCCAGCCCCTGCTGCTGCCCGGGCGCGTGGGGCATCCGGTCTTCATGAAGCTGGCCACGCTGCAGGGCGCCGAACGCGAGCAGCTCCTGGACGAGCTCAAGTTCCTGATCACCCCCACCTCGGACGACCGCCCCTTCTTCCAGCGCTACTTCCGGTGGAGCGATCTGTTCAACCTGGGGCCGGGACGGATCATTCCCAACGACGCCAGCGCCCTGGGTCAGATCGTGCTGGCGCTGCTGCTGGTGAGTCTCACGGCGCTGGGCGCCCTGTTCATTCTCGTGCCGTTGTTCCTGTTCAACCGCCGCGGCATCGCGGGAGGGGGCAACGAAAAGCTGGGGGTGATGTTCTTCTTCCTGGCGATCGGCCTGGGCTTCATGCTGTTCGAGATCAGCCTGATCCAGCAGTTCGTGCTGTTCCTGGGATATCCCACCTACTCGTTGAGCGTGACCCTCGGTTCGCTGCTGGTATCGCTTGGGTGCGGCAGCTTCCTCTCGAAACGCTGGGTGGGCCACGAGCGCCGTGCGCTCCCGCTGGCCGTCGCCGGGATCGCCCTGCTCACCCTCTTCTACATGCAGGGGCTTCCCGTGGTGCAGGGCTGGTTCCTGGGCTCGCACATTGCCGTGCGCGCCGCCATCACGGCGCTGGTGCTGGCGCCGCTGGGACTGGTGATGGGGATCTTCTTCCCGCTGGGCATCCGCCGCGCGGCCCGCATCCACGAGGATCTGGTGCCCTGGGCCTGGGGCATCAACGGCTGCGCGTCGGTAACCGGCGGCGTGCTCACGGTGGTGCTGGCCATGAGCTTCGGCTTCACGAGCGTGTGGCTGCTGTCCCTGCTGATCTACGCCGCCGGCACCGCGGCCCTGCTGGCCACCATGCCCGCGAATCCCGATACGCCCTAGGGGAGGCCGCAAGCGCCAAACGCGCGCGCAGCGAGGCGAAGCCGAGCGCAGTAAAAAAAGCTAGGGCTGAACGCGCGGTTCGAGCACCGTCACCATCCACGCGGGCGGTGGGGCCGCGCCCTGGGGCGGAAAGCGCCGGAACAGGGACGCGTCGGGTTGGTAGTGGGTGCGCAGGTATTCCACCAGCACCGGCGTGTACGCGGGCAGCGGAGGCACGCCCGCCCACGACAGCATGCCGCTCACCACGATCCGGGGCGGCTCGCGCTCGAGCGACGCCACCACGGCGGCGCCGCCGTCGCCTCCGGCCTGGCCGGGATAGAGCTGCGAGAAGCGCCAGGGCGAGTAGCGGTCGCTCAGGAAGTAGTAGTAGGCCTCGTGCCCGTACACGAGGAGCCCCTCGCCGGGACCGGTCTCTTCCAGGATGTACCGCACCACCGGCTCGACAAAGGTCTCGTCGTGGGACACGCGAAAGTGCGCCCTCTCGAGTTCGATCTCGAACGTCGCCTGGGCGTGGCGAATCCCGGTGAGGGCCGCGAAGAGGCCGAGCGCAGCCGCCACGAGCGCGGCAGAGCGCCAACCCGGAACGCGTTCGGCTTCGGCTGCCGCGCGCGCCCGCAGGGCGAAAACCAGAAGCAGCACCACCGGGTAGATACCGATCACATGGTAGAAATCGGCCCGCGGAAAGGCCGACACCGCCACCGCGAAGGCCAGGGCCGCGAAGGCGACAGCAGTGCGATCGGCGGCGGCGCGGCGCTCGCCGCGCAACACACGCAGCCACAGCCACCCGGCGAATCCGAAGCTGACCGGCAGCGACGTGTAGAGCGCCCGCGCGAAGATCTCTCCGGTCATCCACCAGGCCGGGTAGCTCGCGGGCCACGGCAGCTCCTCGCGAACCAGCATCGACCACAGCGGCCCCACCGAGTACGGGAAGGCGTCCTGGCCCTGTAGCGACCCGAGCTCCCACCAGCGCAACAGATCGAGGAACGCAACGCCACTCGTGGGCAGGTAACCCGTGAAGGGAGCCACGAGTCCGCTGCTGGCCATGGCCGGGAGCAGACCGTGGGCGCCGAAGTAGGCGAGGATCGGAACCCACACCAGCGCAAAGCCCCCGGCGAGGGCACCCAGGTCGGCGCCCCGCGACACGGGACGCGGCGCGTGCAGCCACGGCTCGGGCCACGCCACCCATGCCAGCGACACCAGCGTCAGCGGAATGCCCAGGTTCTGCTTGGCGGCCAGCGAGATCCCGAGACAGGCCCCCGCCGCCACCAGGCGCACGCGCGCCCCGTCCGGGGGGCGTCCCACCAGCAGAGCGAGCGCCACGCTGGCGAACGCGAACGAGAGATCGGCATACATGTAATGGGTGAACGCGGGCCAGGCCAGAAACTTGAAGGCCAGCAAGCAGAGTCCGAACAGAGCCGCGCGCCGGCGGTCCATCAGGCGCAGGGCCGCAACGTAGAGCGACGCGACCGAAACACAGTAGAGGCCGCCGGCCAGGACCCGGGCCACCGTCAGGTGCTCGCCGAACACGCGCATGGCGAACGCCAGCAGGTAGGCCGCCGCCGGGAACGGGTAGGAGTCCACGTCGCGATAGAAGATTCCGCCGCGCAAAAGGCGCGCGGCCGCCGTGAGCAGCGCGCCCTCGTCGTTGGAGGGCAGGCCCACCAGCGCAAACCAGGCCGACACCCCGGCAGCGAGCGCCACCAGCATCGGCCCGAAGACCCGCGGTGCAAGCCAGCGATCGGCCCCGTGAACCTCATCCGCACGCTGCGGGACCGCGTCGCTCAAGATCGGCTGCCGCCTTCCTTCACCAGCCTCGCCACGAAATGGGCGCTCCACGCGCGCAGCGGTGAGCGTTCGAGTGCCCGCTCGAGCGGACCGAACAGGCGCACCAGCGGCGCGGGTGTGAAGTCGGGCAGAAAGGTGAGGTAGGCGTGGTCGGGATCCCAACGGGCGCCCGCAACCGGGGGCAACGACGTGGGTTTCACCCACGCCTCGGTGCCGTCGTCGATCTCCCGGATCAGCGGGAACACGTAACCCATGTAGAACGCAAACAGCGGGTTCTCGGTGTTGATCTCCTGCAGGAAGAACGAACCGCCGGGTCGCAACACGCGAACCACTTCAGCCAACGCGCGGCTAGTGCCGCCTGGGTCGATCACGTGGTGCATCACGTTCACGCCGTACGCAAAATCGAAGCTGGCGTCGGAATACGGCAGCGAGCGCGCGTCGGCGCTGGTGGTCTCGATCGTCTGGCCCTCGGCGGCGATGAAGCGGCGGGCCTGGTCCACCTGGGCGGCGGCCCGGTCGCAGGCACTCATGGCGTAGCCCAGACGCGCCATCTCCACCGCGTACCAGCCCTGGCCACAGCCCAGATCGAGCCCCTGCGCCCCGGGTGCCACGCCGGACCGGCGCAGCCACCCCCCCATGATGTCGATCTTGCGACTCACCAGGCGGTCGCGCACCGCCGCCGGGATCTGGTCTCCATATTCGGCCGCCAGTTCGTCGAAGTGCTCCTGGGCCACGGGCTGACGCGCCACCGACAGGATCGGGCGCCGCCAGCGCAGGAACGCCAGCAGCCCCAACCCCAGCGCGAACCAGGTGGTGCCCAGTCGGAAGATCGCCACCGCCACCACCGAAACCTGAGAGGCCACGCCCAGGGAGTCGAGCTGTACGATCATGCTCGAGCCCGCCACGCCGGTTCCCAGGGGCAGCAGCGCCACGCCACCCAGCAGGGTTCCCAGCGAGAACACCTGGGCCGCCCCGGCCAGGGGAATCGAAGGCCCCAGTTGGGCCACCACGCCCCAGAGCGCCAACGCCGGCATGGCCCACGCCACCAGCGACGTGGCAGCCAGCATGGCCAGCGACCGCGGCTCGAGCAACGCCCGCAGCGTGCGCCCGCGCGCGCGCCGCCCCGCCAGCCACAGCGCCCCCACACCGGTCGCGAGCGCCGCCAACCCGAATGCGTGGCCCCGCGCCAGCATCAGGAAGACCAGCAGCGCCGTGGCATCCGCCAAACGCTCCACCGCCCACACGGCGAATACGGCGGGCCGGGCTTCGGGAACCCGGCGCGCCACCAGGGCGGTGCGGATGAATTCCCCCAGATAGAGCGGGGTCGCGAAGGCGGGCAGCGTTCCGAAGTACAGCATCAGGCTGGTGCGCGCGGGCACATTGCGCACGAAGCGACGCGTGAGGAAATGCCACCGAACCCAACGAATCGAAAGGTTCACGGTACTCAGGATCGCAACGCCGGCGAGGGTCGCGACGCTGGCCGCCGACAGCTCCGCAAAAGCCGGCATCCCGGCGTAGCGAAGCCACAGGGCGGTGACCACCAGGCCGATGGCCATGACGGTCAACACGAAGGCGGTGAGCAGACTTCTCATGAACCGTCCTCGCCCCCTCCTGAGCGGCGGCTACCCTTGGGGTGGCCGATGCGTAGATGGCATGTTCTGCTGGCGTTTTCCACTGCAGCCCTGTGTCTACTGGTGTGGCTGCTGCTGGGCGGCGACGCGCCAGAGCCGGGCCCCGCGACCGCCGCCCTGGCCCGAACCACTCCGGCCCGGGACTCCGACCGCGCAGTCGAGGCCGGGATCGCCGCTCTCCAGGAGGCACTGGAAGCCGAGCGCGAGGCTCGCGGGGCATTGGAAGCCGAAGTGGACTGGCTTCGCGAGGAGCTGGAGCGCATCCGCGCGGCGCCCGCGGTCGAGCCGGGAGCGGAGGCGGAGGCGCCCCAGGTGGAGGCGGCCGCCGCTCCCGGGCGCGCGAACGCCTACGATTTCGACGAGTCGCGCCTGCGGGAGGAGAACCTGGAGTCGGACCGGATCGCCGACCTGCGCGAGCGCTACGACTCGAATCGTCTGGACGAGCTCTACCTGCGCGACCAGGCCGTGCGCGAGGGCTGGATCCGCTCCGGCCGCTACCTCAACAACCTCCAGGATCTACGCGTCGGCCTGCGCCACGACCTGGGCGACGAGGACTACGACTATCTGTTGTACGCGGTGGGACAGGACAATCGCGTGGTGGTGAGCGACGTGCTCCAGGGCTCGGCGGCCGAGGCCGCCGGCGTGTTGCCCGGTGACATCGTGCTGCGCTACGACGGCGTGCGGATCTTCAACCGGGGCGAGTTGCTGCGGGCCACCACCGAGGGAAGAGCCCGCTCGAACGTGGCGGTCGACGTGGTGCGCGGCGGCGAATCGCGGCGGGTCTACATCCCGCGTGGCCCCCTGGGTATCACCCTCAAAGCCGAGAGCCTGCCTCCCCAGGCGTCGCGCTAACTCCCGGACGCCATTGCCAGTTGCTCATAACCCTTCGAAAAGAGTAGAGTATTCGGCCCGTGACCCGAATCTTCGCCGCCGCCCTCTGCGCTTGACGCCGTGCCGTCACCCATGCGGGTCCTGATCCTGAACGAACGCGACCCGACCCACCCGAAGGCCGGCGGCGCCGAGATCCACGTGAGCGAGATCTTCCGGCGCCTGGCAGATCGAGGCTTCAAGATCACGCTGGCCTCGAGCCGGGCACGCGGCGCGGCGCCGCGCGATCGGGTGGACGGCATGCAGGTCTGGCGCCTGGCGGAACTTCCCACCTACTACCCGCGCGCGGCCTGGACCTGCGCACGCGAAACGCGGCGGGGCCACTTCGATGCCGTGGTCGAGTGCCTGAACAAGCTCCCCTTCTACTCGCCCGTGTACTCGGCCGCACCGGTACTGGCCCTGTGTCACCACCTGTTCGGCGAGACCGCGTTCCTGCAGGTGCCCTGGCCCGTGGCCGCCACGGTCTGGAGCGCCGAAAAATTGATCCCGCCGCTCTATGGCCGGGTCCCGTTCCTCGCCATCTCCGAGAGCTCTCGCGACGATCTGGTGGCCCGCGGCATCGCGGCCGATCGCATCATGGTGAGCCACTGCGGCATCCGCCGGCCCGACCTGGCCCCCCCGGGCCTGGCCGAACGCGGCCACCGGGTTTCCTATGTGGGTCGCCTCGAACCCTACAAGAAGGTCGACGTGCTGCTGCGCGCCATCGCCCGCCTGGTGGATCGGTTCCCGGAGATCGCTCTGGTGGTGATCGGCAGGGGATCGGACCAGCCGCGCCTTGCGCGCGTCGCACACCAGCTGGGTGTGGCCGAGCGCACGCGCTTCACCGGCTTCGTCGACGATGCGGAACGGGATCGCCTGTTGGCGGGCTCGCGGGTCTGCGTGTGTCCGTCGGCGAAGGAGGGCTGGGGGCTCACGGTGATCGAGTCCAACGCCGTGGGGACGCCGGTGGTGGCGACCGATGCACCGGGCCTGCGCGATGCAGTGCGCGACGGCGTGACCGGCTTCCTGGTGCCCGAAGACGACGTGAACGGCTTCGCCGATCAGATCGGGCGCCTGCTGGCCGAAGATGCACTGGCCGAGCGGATGTCGCGCGAGGCGCTTTCGTGGTCGAAACGCTTCGACTGGGACCGCGCCGCCGACGACATGGCCCGCGCGCTGACGTCGTTGCAGCCGTGACGAAACAACGCTCCTTCGTGTTGGGAGCCGGGCTGCTGTTCGGGACCGGCATCGCCGTTCGCCTGCACAACGCCACCCACTACCCGCCCGACTGGGGCTTCGACGCCAGCTACAACTGGCAATACATCTATCGCCTCACCCGCAGCTGGGCCCTGCCCCGCCCCGATGCGGGTTGGGCCACCGGCGACCCGCCCTTCTACTTCTACCTGTCGGGCCTGGTGGCGCGGGCGGTGGAGAGCGTCTCGTCCATGAGCCCGGTGCTGGTTGCGATCCCACTGCTGAGCACCCTGGCGGGGCTGGCCACGGTGGCACTGGCGGTGGCCTTCGTGCGCCGCGTCCACCCGGACGAGCCGCGCCGCGCCCTGCTCGCCGGCGCGCTGCTGCTCTTCCTGCCGGCCCACATCTACATGAGTGCCATGGTGAACGAGGAGATGCTGGCCTCCCTGCTCGTCTCCCTGGTGTTGTTCGCGCTGGCACGTCCCGGTCTCGCCGACCCGGACGCGCCGCATCCGTGGCGACTCGCCGCTGCCGCGGGTCTGGCCGCGGGCCTGGCGATCCTGACCAAGCTGACGGGCGTCCTGGTGTTGGGCGCGGCGGGCCTTGCCTACGCCGTCGACGGTTGGCGACGCCAGGCACTGGCGCCGGCGGCGAGCCGACTGGCCGTGTTCGGCCTGGTGGCGGTGGTGGTGGGCGGCTGGTGGTACGTGCGCAATCGCGTGGAGTACGGCTACTTCCAGCCCTACGCCATGCCCGCCCACCAGTTGATGTTCAGCATGCCACCCGGAGAGCGTGGCGTCGCCGACTATCTGCGCGTTCCCCTGGCCACCTGGAGCGACCCCCAGCTCCTGAATCCGGACCTGCTCGCGTCCGTCTGGGGCAGCACCTACGCCACTGTCTGGTTCGACGGCCACCGCTTCTTCCTGCCCCGCGATCACGACGGCGTGAGCCGCCTGGGCACCGCGACACTGCTGCTGGCGCTGCTTCCCACTGCCGCGTTCGCGGTAGGCGTCGCTGGCGGTCTACAGCGCCTGCGCCAGGGGCGCCGCGAGCGCGACGCGGTCGATGTCCCGTTGCTGGCCATCACCTTCCTCACCCTGGCGGGCTACGCGGTCTACACCTGGCGCAACCCGTGGTTTGCCGTGGTGAAGGGAACGTCCCTGCTGGGACTCTCGCTGCCCTTCGCGTACTACGCGAGCGACGCGCTGACACGCTGGACGGGCCGGCGCGGTCCGCTGTCGTGGCTGTGCTGGGGAGTCCTCGCCGCACTGGCGGCGGCGGCGCTGGCGTCGTCCACCTTCAACGGGGTCTTCGAGAAGACCGAGATCTCCGGCCTGTCCTGGGGAGGACCCGAGCGACCATGAGCCATTGGCGCCGGATCGTCCGGATCGGGCTGCCCGCACTGGTGAGCGTGGGCGCGCTGGTGGCCCTCTTCCTGCAGGTGGACCTGGAACGGCTTCGAGAAGTGCTGACCTGGCAGGTGGCGGTCTGGGAAATCACGGCGCTTCTGGTCTACGGGGTGGTAACCCTCACGTTGGAGGCCGTCTCGATCGTGCGGCTGCTTCCCGCCCCGCCCCCGGGTTTCACCTGGACCTCGGCGCGCATCAAATCGGCCACTTATCTGCTTGGCATCCTGAACTACGCCCTGGGTGTGGCCGCGCTCTCGCTGCTGCTGCGTCGCCGCGCCGGGATCGGCCTGGCCGAGTCGGCCAGCGTCGTGCTGTTGATCTCCGGCCTCGACATGCTGGTGGTGCTGTCCCTGGCCGCCGCGGGCCTGGCGGCGTCGGAGGCGGAGACGCCCATTCTATGGCTGGCGGTGCTCGCCGTCGGAGGCGTGGGCTTCGTCGCGGGCATGGCGATCCTGCGCCTGCCCGGCTCGTTCGGGCCCCTGGAACGCATCCGGTCCCTGGCGTTCTTCCGGGCCCTGCGCACCACGCCGACGCGCCGGATTCTCGAGGTGACGATCCTGCGCGCAGGCTTCGCCCTGGCCTTCGTTACGCTGGCGGGCGTGATCTTCACGGCCTTCGACATCCACGTGCCCGCACACGAGCTGGTGGTGGGCATTCTGGTGGTGGCGGTGGTGAGCGCGCTGCCGATTGCCGTGGCGGGAATCGGAACGGGACAGGCGGCGTTCGTGGCGGCCTTTCGCGGCGTGGCTCCCTACGAGACGCTGCTGGCGGTGAGCATCGCCATGTCGGCGGGTATGATCGCGCTGCGGGTGGGAATGGGCCTGATCTTCGCGCGCGAGTTCACCCGGGAGGCTCTCGAAGAGACGCGCAAGGAAAGCGTGTGAACGACACCACCTTCACGGGGGAGCGGCTGCACGAGGACCGGGGAGGCTTCGGCCTCGATCTGGCCCGTCACCGTGCGGCTTACGAGATCGCAAAGAGCTACTCGGCCGGCGGCTGGGTGCTCGATCTGGGCTGCGGGTCGGGCTACGGCACCGCGGCACTGTCCCACGCGGGCGCCCGTGTGGTGGGTCTCGATCGCGTGGCCCCGGACGCAAAGCAGCGCGGCTGTGGCGGGCACTTCGTGCGGGCGAACCTGGAGGGCATCCCGCTGGCGCGGCAGTCGTTCTCGCTGGTGGTGAGCTTCCAGGTGATCGAGCACCTGGAGCACCCGGAGTTCTACGTGGCCGCCATCTCCGAGCTCCTGCGGCCCGACGGGGTGGCCCTCATCACCACGCCGAACCGCCTCACCTCGGACGGCGTGAACCCCTACCACGTGCACGAGTACGTGACCGACGAGTTGGCGCAATGCCTGGGCGCGCGCTTCGAGAGCGTCGAGATGCGCGGCGTGAACACGAGCGAGCGGGTGCACGAGGTCCTGGCGGCGCGCTCCCGGCGCATTCGCAGCATCATGCGTCTGGATCCCCTGGGGCTTCGCGATCGATTGCCCCGCGGGCTCATCGAGTGGTTGTTCGCCCGCTTCGCCGATCTGGTGCGCAACCCGGAGCCGGCGCCCGACACCGAGTCGTTCGGAAGCCGCGACTTTCCCGTGGGCGAGGCCGGCGACGATTGCCTGGATCTGTTGGCCATCTGCCGCCGACCCCGCTAGCGCCTCCACCCGGGCCGGTCATGCCGCGTGGGCACAGATCGCACGCAGGTCTTCGTCGAGCACCTCCGGCCGCAGATTTGCCACCTGCTGGAAACGCTGGAACGCCCGCTCGAAATCCTCTCCCGACAGGTCGAAACCCAGCGCCCGCACGCGGGTGGCAAAGCCCGCGCGGCCGGAGAGCTTCCCCAGCACGATCTCCGTGCCGCGCTCGTGGCCGATGGTATCGGGATCGAGCACCTCGAAGGTCTCGCGGTATTTGAGCACCCCGTCCTGGTGGATTCCCGACGCATGGCGGAAGGCGTTCCCCCCGACGATCGGCTTGTTGGGCGGCACCGGAATTCCGCTGCGTTCGGCCACGCAGCGCGAGATCCGGCAGATGCCGGTGGGATCCACGTCCGTGTGAACGCCAAGCAGCGACCCGTGCACGCGCAGGGCCATCACCACCTCCTCGAAGGCGGTGTTGCCGGCGCGCTCGCCAATGCCGTTGACCGCCACCTCGATCTGGCGTGCGCCCGCCGTCACCGCAGCCAGGGCGTTGGCGGTGGCCAGGCCCAGGTCGTCCTGCCCGTGGAACGACACCACCGCCTGCTCGAGCTCGGGTACGCGTTGGTAGAGCTCCTCGATCAGGGCACGCACGCCCTCGGGGATCGCGTAGCCCACGGTGTCGGGAACGTTGATGGTGGTGGCGCCCGCCGAAAGCGCTGCGCGCACCACGTCGGCCAGGAAGCCCGGATCGGATCGGGTGGCGTCCATGGGGCTGAATTCCACGTCGGCCACGTGCTGGCGTGCGCGACGCACCGCCGCCTCCGCCATGGCGATCACGTCGTCGCGGCCCCGACGCAGCTGGTGGGCCAGGTGCACGTCGCTGCTGGCCACGAAAACGTGGATACGCGGATCGGCAGCCTGACGCAGGGCCTCGGCCGCTGCATCCACGTCGCCTAGAACGGCGCGCGCGAGGCCGCAGACGCGCGCGTTGCGAACCTCCCGCGCCACCACCGCCACGGCCTCGAGTTCCGCGGGCGAGGCGGCCGGGAATCCGGCCTCGATGACGTCGACCCGCATCGCCGCCAGCTGCGACGCGATCTCGACCTTGTCGCGCGTGCTGAAGCAGACGCCCGCGGTCTGCTCGCCGTCGCGCAGTGTCGTATCGAAGATGACGACCTTGTCGGACATGATCTCGCTCCTTTGCCGGGCGGCCGGAGCGGGCTTGGTTCGAATCCGGCCGATGCCGGGTCCAGAAAACACGAAACCCTCTCCGACCGGACCGGCGGGAGAGGGTTGGGTTGATCAGGCGACTCCTTCTAGCGGCCGCAAGACCCCTCTCCCGCCCCGGTCAGGTACAGGGCGGCAGGCAGGTCCATCAGCAGCAGGTGCTTCGCCATGACCCGGTCATCGTGGACCACCCGACGGCAGCCGTCAAGCACCCTCAGACTTCCGCGGCGTACGGGGGTGCCGGGTCGTACTCCATCAGGCGCTGGACGTTGCGAGCGTGCTCGCGGCCGTGGATCTGACCCACGAGCCAGAGGGCCATGTCGATGCCCGCCGAGACCCCGGCGGAGGTCACCAGGTTGCCGTCGCGCACGTAGCGCACGTTCTCCAGCACCGTGATGTCGCCCCGCTCACGCAGCTGCTCGATGAAGCCGAAGTGGGTGGTGACACGCTTTCCGCGGGCGAGCCCGGATTCGTGAAGCAACAGGGCCCCGGTGCAGACACTGGTGACCCAGGTGCAGGGGGCCGACGCCTTGCGGATCCAGTCGATCAGCACCGGGTTCGAAACCTCGCGCCGGGTGCCCATGCCGCCCGGCACCAGCAGAACGTCCAGCTCCGGCGCACTCTCGAAGTCACAGTCGGGAATCACACGCAGGCCGTGGGCGCAGCGCACCGGCCCCGTCTTTTCGGCGATGGTCACCACATGCTCCTCGGGCACGCCCTCGCCCAAGAACCGCGCCGCCATGGCGAAGACCTCGAAGGGGCCCGCGAAGTCGAGCTCCTCCACGTCGTCGAAGATCAGGATGCCGGTCGTTCGCGCCATGTCGTTGGCCTCGCTGCGCCCCCCAGGTAGCCTCAGCATCGCCCGCTCCCGAGACCCTGGCAACGCCGGGTTGCGACCCCGCCGCCAGCTGTCAGACTCCCGCCGAGGGGGGATTCGCCATGCGTACTCGCTTTGCCGTCGTTCCGCTCGTCGGGGTCGGGCTCAGCCTGGTCCTGGCCGGGTCCACGGGCTGCAGCCTGTCGTACAGCTCCAAGAGCATCTCGGACACGGCCAGCAGCCCGTTCGAGTGGAGTTCCGATTCCAGCGGGGACACGGTGGCCTACCACCAGGACGTGCGTGACTACACCTACGCCTACGTCCGCTCCGGCGGCGACCGGAGCGCCTTCCAGCGGGGCATCGGCAACCTGGCCGAGCAACGGGGAGTCAGCAACTGGGAGGAGGACGAGTCCACCTGCGCCGGCATCGGCGCCGGCCTTCGCAAGGCCGCCCTCGACGAAGGCCAGGCCCGGGAGTTCGCCCGGGATCTGCTCGGCGACGGGTCGGACCGGCTGCGGGACGTGCAGCGCGGCTACGAGGCCGGCCTCTAGCGGGCGCTCCGACAGCATGGCCCCTACCGCGGCGATCCCGTGGCTCGCGCTCGCGTGCCTCGTCGTGGCGACCGCACCGGGACGGGCCGCACCGGGGCCCTTCATCGACTACCTGACCGTCGAGGCGAACGAGGGCGGATCGTCCGGTGGGCACGCCGCCCTGCGTGTGGGCGAGTGGGTCCATCACTTCCAGAACCGGGACGGGCTGCTGCTGCTGGCGCGCCAGACGCCCGAGCGATTCCTGGCCACCTATGCCCTGCTGGGAAACCGCACGGTTCGGGCGAGCCGGATTTCCGTAACCGCACAGACGGCGGCGCTGCTGGAGGCGCACTTCGGCGAGCGCTACCGGGTCCAACAGCGCCAGCTGGATCGCAGAGATTCCCTGCGTGAAGAGCGCGAACTTCTTGAAATGCTTTCGGAAATCGAGCGGGGGCGGATCCGCGAGCCCGACGCCCTCGCCTCCCTGAGGTTGCGGGGCGCGGGCGCCTTCCTACCACGCAGCGCCGGGGACGCTTCGCAAGACCCGGCCCTTGCGGCGCTGCGCCGACGGGTGGTTGCAAAGCGGGGCGCAGACTTCCTGGAGGAGAGCATCCGGACCCTGCTCCGGGAGATCGCGGCGCTGCGGCCCGATCCCCCGGACGATTCGGGCGTCGAACCCGCGACACCCTTGCGCGACTCGTTCGCCCGCCGGCTGCGCGACCGGCTTCAGCTGGTGGTGGCGCTCCGGGTGCTGAACGAGGCGCTGCCCCTGCGCGCGGACGGCCGCTTCTCACCCGCGGGCCCCGCCTGGCGGGTGGGTCGTCGCGAATCGCGACGCCTGCGCACGGGGTCACGGGAGCTCGGGGACCAGCTGATGCGTCTGCTGGACTCGAAACGACCCGACCGGGGCCTCCCCCTGCTGGTAGGGATGGCGCGGCTTGCGGCGTTGGACGCCACGATTCGCGGCGGGCGCTGGGTCTGGCTCGACAGCTTCGACGAGAACGACGAACGCATCGAGTTGGCCCGGATCGAAAATGCGGACGCGATCCTGTCGGGCCTCGCAGACGAAACACGCGGATCGCTGGACGATCGGCACACGCGGTTCCTCGCGGGCGAACGCTGGGACGAGGCGGCCTATGCCGAACTCGAAGCCGCTGCCAACCGCCATGCCGAGGTCCAGAGAGCCCAGGCGGGTGCATCGCACCTGCGCGTGCAGCGCTTCGGCCGCGTGCCCACGCGGAGCGCCGCACCCAGCGACGGCGCGCTGCCCCGACTCGAAGGGGCCGCGTTGGCGGCCGCCCTCGGCCCCGCCCGCGCGGCCGAGCGCAACGCGGAGCAGCGCCTGCGAAAGGCGTATCGCTATCACCTGATCCGCAGGAACTGTGTCTCCGAGATCTTCGCCAGCCTGAACGCGGCCTTCCCGGGAGGGCGAGCCGAGTCCGTGGAGCGTCTGGGAGGCAGCCACCAGGCCTGGGGGCTCGGCGTCATCCCGTTCGTGTCGCACCGCAGCGTAAATCGTCGCTACCGGGTCGAACGAGTGATCGAGATCCCCTCGGCCCGCGAGGCCCGGATCGCGGCCCTCGTGGAACGCGAGTCTCATCTGGCAGTCTGGCTGCGCGAATCCAATACCCTCACCGCCACGACCTACGAGCGCGGATCGCGCGACTCGCAGTTCGTGCTCTTCGGCGACGGCGTCGGCCCCGCCCGGCCGCTGGTGGGAGCCGTCAACCTGGCCGCCGCCGTGGTCGAGACCGGTGTGGGCCTGGTCGCCCTCCCCGTGCGCGGGACCGGCACGTTTCGGTCCGGATTGCGGGGTACCCTTTCGAGTTTGGCGGAGCTTGTGTTCCTGAACGTGCGCAAGGGTTCCTACGACTACGTCTCCATCGAGCAGCGCCGGCGCGTGGCCGCGGCGCTCGGGCCTCTCCACTAGCGAGTGGCCGACTCCGCCCGTCCGCCGAAGCACCGCCTTCCGCCCGCCGCCTGGGTCGCGCTGGGAATCGCGGCCCTGCTGGCCTGCGCCTGGCCCTATGCGGCCCTCCTGCCCCTCTGGCCCCAGACCACCGACGGCTCCCTGTGGATCTCGCGCGGCGCCTTCACCAACTCGCACTGGGCGGAATGGATCTGCTGCAAGCCCCACTTCGTGTTCTACCGCCCGACGGCCGCGCTCTCCTACACCCTGAACTACGCGGTGGGCGGCTTCGAACCCTGGGGCTACCGACTCACCGACGTGGCCATTCACCTGTCGATCGGGGTGCTGATCTACGCCCTCTACCGGGAGTTCCAGCGCCAGGCGCCCCGCTGGCCCGCCGCCGTGGCCGCAGGGGTGTTCCTGTTGCATCCGGTGGCCGAGGAAATCGTGCCGGTGCTCGCCCGCCGGGGCTACGGATTGATGACCGCCTTTGGCGCGCTCAGCGTGCTGGCCTTCGCCCGCGCCTGTCGACGCGACCGGGTGGTGTCGTGGCCGGCCGCGGCCACGGGCCTGTGCTTCGCGGCGGCCGTGTTCGCCACCGAAGTGAACTTCGTGCTGGCCCCCCTGTACCCGATCCTCGCCTACCACCTGACGTGGCGTCGTGATCGTCCGGCGGTTCGGCCGCTCCTGCTGTGCACACTTCCCCTCGCAAGCGCTCTCGGCGCCTACCTGCTGCGCCTCGCGATCCTGGGCGATCACGGCGGCTACGACGCGGCGCCCACCTGGAGCAAGCTTGCGGTGATCGTGCGTTCGTCGTGGGAGTACCTGCTGTTTCCCACGTCGGCCACGGGTCGGGCCGGATTCGCGCCCCTGGGCACCGTTGGAATCGCCGCGGTGTTGGCGTGGTACACCTGGAAGTCCGTGGTGCAGCCACTTCGACACTTCGGTTCGCGCGAATCGCGTCTTCCCCTGGTGCTGGTGATCTGGATCGGCGGCTACACGGCCCTCTCCGTACTGTTCGGCGTCTGGTTCTTCCGCCAGGCCTACCCTGCACTGGTACCGCTCTCGCTGCTGGTAGCGTGGCTGCTCCACGACACCTTGGCCGCGACGCCGCGGCGGCGGCTGGTCCTCGCCCTGGCCGTGGTTCCCCAGGCCCTGCTGCTGGCATCGCTCGTCTACCACTCCCCTGTGCTTCGCGGCCTGGACCCGGTGCCCCAGCGCACCCGCCTGGATCTGGACGCGCGCATGCGGGCACTGGATCGCGACCTGGCCCGGGTGGAGGATCCCGCGCGGATCTACCTGGTGATGCCCCGCGAAACCCTGCTGCGCGCCCACCCGCTGTGGTCCGCCAACGTCACCTGGCGCATGAGCCTCACCCGCTACTGGGTGACCTCGCGCAATCAGGATCGCGATCTGCAGATCCGCAACCTGGCACTGGTAGGCGATCCAGGGCGCGAGCCGGGAGAGCGGGCGGTGGAGCGGGTGATGCGTCACGGTCGCGAGGCGCTGGAGTTCGCCCCGGGCGTGCGCGTGCAGTTTCCGGGCTCGCGCAGCGCAGTGGAGAACCAGACCGACCTGGCCGATCGCGTGCTGTGGCTCGACCTGCTGCCGGTGCCCGAAGGCATGCACGGTTACGTGTACTACTACCAGGGCAATCGCGGCGTGCTGGTACCGATCCCGGAAGCGGCAGGGTCTCCTGCGCGCACGCCCTCCCCAGACCGCGTGCCCGAAGCAGGTGCCGGTGCTGCGGTCGTGCCAGATGGGCTCGCAGCCTCGGCCGAATCGTAGGCTGGTCGCGTCCCAGGAAGGGGCCCGCGCGCGCAGGCGATGCAACGCGATCCGGACGCGATCCGGACGCGATCCGGGTCAACCCACGTCGGCCAGGGCCAGACGGTCCCCCCAGCGAGCGCGAACGGCGCGGGCGATTTCGGGGCTCGCGCGCAGGCCCGGGGCGCGGCGCAGGGTGTCGAGCGCCGCCTCCCGGGCCAGGGAGACGTGGCGCGCGTCGCGCACCAGATCGGCGATCCGCAGGTCCGGCAGCCGGCCGTGCTGGCGGGTGCCCAGGAACTCGCCGGGTCCGCGGATGCGGAGATCGGCCTCGGCGATGGCGAAGCCGTCGGTCGTCTCGAGGATGGCGCGCAATCGCGCCTCGCTCTCCTCGGTGGCACCGCGGGCCACCAGGACACAGCTGCCAGGACGCTCACCCCGCCCCACCCGGCCGCGCAGCTGGTGAAGCTGGGCCAGTCCGAACCGCTCGGCGTGCTCCACGATCATGAGCGTGGCGTTGGGAACGTCGACTCCGACTTCGATCACGGTGGTGGAGACCAGCACCTGGGTGTCGCCGCGCTCGAAGCGCGCCATGGCCTCGGCCCGCTCGGCGGCGTCCAGGCGCCCGTGCACCAGGTCGACCCGAACGCCGGGGAAGGCTCGGCGGAAGCGCTCCACCGATTCGCTGGCGGCGCGCAGGTCGACCTTCTCCGACTCCTCCACCAGCGGATACACCACATAGACCTGCTCGCCGCGCCCGGTGGTCTCGCGCAGGAAGTCGGCCGCCCGCGCCGCTTCGCCGGAGCGCAGCAACAACGAGCGCACCGGAGCGCGGCCCGGGGGCAGCTCGTCGATGACCGAGAGATCCAGGTCGCCGAACACCGTGAGCGCCAACGTGCGCGGGATCGGCGTGGCGGTCATGACCAGGGTGTGCGGAACCCGCGCCTCCTCTGCCTTGGCCGCCAGGGCCGCCCGCTGCAACACGCCAAATCGATGCTGCTCGTCGATCACCACAAGCGCCAGGCTCCGGAAGCCGACGCGCTCCTGCACGAGCGCGTGGGTGCCCACCACCAGGTCGATCCTTCCCTGGGCCAGGTCGCCGAGCACGCCCTGGGAGCGAGCGCGAGGCAGCGAGGCGCTGAGGAGCGCGAGCCGCAGCCGGCCGGCGTCGGGGGTGCCCTCCACCAGGCGACGCAGGGTGCGTTCGTGCTGCTCCGCCAGCAACTCGGTGGGCGCCATGAGTGCCGTCTGGTGTCCGCTCTCGGCCGCGGCCAACGCGGCCAGGTAGGCCACCACGGTCTTGCCGCTGCCCACGTCGCCTTCCAACAGGCGATTCATGGGGTGCGGTCGGTTCAGGTCGGCGCAGATCTCACCCCAGACGCGGCGCTGGGCCCCGGTGAGCCGGAACGGCAGCTCGTCGGGCGCGGCCCGGGTGCGTGGACCATCGCACGGGATCGGAATCCCCGGTTCGCGAGCGCGCCCCTCGCGGCGCAGCTCGAGGCCCAGCTCCAGCAGATAGAGCTCCTCCAACACCAGTCGGGTGCGGGCCTTGGAAACTCCCGCAGCGAGCGACGCAACGTCGGCGTCCAGGGGCGGATCGTGCAGCTCGCGCAGCGCCTGGGCAGGCTCGGGAAGATCGCGCTCGCGGATCCGCGCCACCGGCAGGTGGCCCGCGACCAGATCCGAGTAGTTCTCGATGGCGTGCTGCAGCATCCGCCGCAGGGCCAACGGGTGCAGGCCTTCGAGGCCCGGATAATCCGGCACGACCCGGCGCAGGGCCGCAAGATCCACCTGGGGCGACTCGCCGTCGTCGGGGTCCAGCCGCTCCATCTCCGGGTGGATCAGCTCCTTCGAGAAGCGGTACCGCTTGACGTCGCCAGTCACCAGCAGTAGCGCGCCCTTGCAGGCGGTGCGGGCGATGGCCTCGCTGCCGTGGAACCAGCGCAGGTGGGCCGTACCCGTCTCGTCCTCGACGCTGGCCTGGAACATGCGGCCACCCCGGCGCAAGCGCCCGCGTTGCGCCGCGAAGCCCGAGTCCGCGACGCGCCCCACGAACGTGGCCCGTCGGCCCACCTCGAGACTCTCGATATCCACGAGCGCGCGTCGATCGTCGTAGCGCGACGGCAGATGGAAGAGCAGGTCTCCCACGGACCCCAGGCCCCGTCGGGCCAGGGCGGCGGCCCGCTTCGGCCCGACCCCGGGCAGCACGCTGGGAGAACGCGCCAGCGCCTGTTCCGCCCAGGCCGGATCGGCGAGTGGGAGCACCTGACTGAGGGCCGTGCGAATCGCCTCTTTTCGCGCCTCGCCCTCCAGCGGCTTCGCGAAGCTGCGCGCCAGGCTTGCCAGGACGTCGCGCGCGTCGCGGGGGATGGCGAGAGAGCGCCCGCGTTCCGCCGCCGCCGCCAGCGTGGCTTCGAGATCGCGCACGCGATCGGCAGCCGCGAAATCGTCGCGGGCGGCGAACTTCAGCGGCTTGATCACCGCTTCGATCACCGATTCGAAGGGACTCGCTCCCAAGGCGTCCGCCTCCGGGACCTCTAGTGCTTCGACCCGGACTCCTGGATACCGTGGATGTCCTGGAGCGCACGCACGCCGATCGACTCCAGCTGCAGGGCGCGGACGGCGCCGGCCGCCGCGCGGGCGCCGGCCACCGTGGTGATGTACGGGATGGATCGCAGCAGCGCAGCCCGCCGGATCGAGGCCGAGATGCGCGCCAGCCGGGGCTCGGTGCTCTCGGTATTGATCACCAGATCCACCTCACCGGACTCGATGCGCTGGACCACGTCGCGATCGCCCTCGCCCACCTTGTTCACCGGCTCGGCCTTGATGTCGATGGCCTCCAATGCCGCCGCCGTGCCGCGGGTGGCGAGCACCCGGAAGCCATTGTCCGCCAGATCGCGCACCGCCGGGCCGATGCGGCCCCGGTCGGACATGCGCACCGACACCAGCACCGTGCCCCGGACCGGCAGGCTGTTGCCGGCCTGGATCTGCGATTTGGCGTAGGCGCGCCCGAAGTCCGAGTCGATTCCCATCACCTCCCCGGTGCTCTTCATCTCGGGCCCCAGCAGCGTGTCGACGCCCGGGAACTTCACGAACGGGAATACCGCTTCCTTCACCGAGAAGTGGGTCGGCATGCTGACCAAGGACAAGTCCGCGCAGCCTTCCGCCGTGAACGACGGCTACCGCGAGCAGTACCGGCTGATGGAACAGGGCAAGTGCGGCTTCTGGTTCTACGGGCCGCACGCGAGTCCCGCCCTGATGCGGGCGCTGGGCGACGCCATCCAGGGGGCACCCAATCCGATCGTCGGGGCGAAGCGCTACATGCTGGCCAATCCCGAAGGCCCGATGATGGTCTCGACCTGCAAGGAGAAGGATGCGGCCTGGGAGTTC
>JAQBHB010000084.1:0-60307 GCA_032128115.1 Deltaproteobacteria bacterium
GACGAGATCGTTGCCGTAGCCGATGGTGTCCGTCTCGAAGTGGAACACCGGCACGGGATCCGCCCCGGTCCCCACCCGCGGCCTTGCGGCGCACGCGCCGAGCACCAGAGCCGCCAGCAGCAGCGCGATCGCGCCAGGTCGTCGAGGATCCCAATCCACCATCGAAAACGCTAGACGAATTGCCGCGCCAGGTGGTTCTGCCCCGATTCCGTAAACACTCAGCTTGGGCCGTGAGCCCAGGTCCTTGCTTCATTCATGAACGGGGGTTCGGGGGCAGAGCCCCCGAGCACTCCGCTCTGGATGGCGTCGCCCTTGAATTCGAGCGTATATTGCTGACGGCTCATGGGACTCCTTCGGCTGGCTCAATCCTAGCCTAAAAGGTGTCCACGATTCCGAGGGAGGTCCAGCGTTCGAGCGCGCGGACGTCGGTGGGCAGCAGCGTGAATCAGGCCATGATCGCCTTTGCGAGCTTCTCGCGCAGCTCGTCGATGTCCAGAAGCTGCAAGCCCACGCCCGAAGGTTGGCTCATTACGTGGATCACGACGCCTCGGGCATGAATATCCGGCTGCGGCGAATGCAGCTTGATGCGGATGTTTACCGTGGAGTTGGGTTCCGGCAGATTCTCCGTGAGGACGAAGAGCCCGCCTCGAGTGATATCGCGCACGTAGGTGGTGAGGAGTACGTCTGAATCAGTCAGGTCCACCTCGAGCGGCTGCTCGGCCGTCGCGTCGTCAGCGGTGGTCTGGTGGAACTGCTCCAACAAAGAAATCAGGCGGATGCCGACGCCCTGCTTCACCACGGACTGCACGGTGGTGGACGCCTTGACCACCCGCACCACGACCCCCTCCGCGAAGAAGGGACCCGAAGTGAGCTCGAACTCCAGGTGGAGGCGCGTTCGTGCGACCAGGGGCTTGCGAGTGACCAGGAACACCCCCGACGCCGAGAGGTCGGTGGTCAAGCACGTGGCCTCGATCTCGTCGTTCCAGAAACGGGTGGCAACGCATGCCGCCTTTCGCAACCCGCGTCGGCGGTCCTTCTTCTCTTCGGCCACGTGTGTCCCCCTGGACCGGGACCCGCGCCCCGTGTCGCAGTGACTCAGCACTCACCCGCAGGTGCCCTTCATCGGCCGAACCTGCGGCCCGCCTGAGGCCGACTACGCGAAGTCGCGCCCCGCCTCCATGAGGCGCATGACGATCTTCCAGGCCCACTGCCGCTCGGCACCCCCCTCTTCAGCTCGAACTCCAGCGGGCTCCGGTAGTCCAGCGACGAGTGGCGCCAACGGGTGCGACCGCGTTGTCCCAGCAGTTTCCCCGGCAACTCATGCTGCACGTGATCCCGGCTTGATCCAGAGCGTCCCGGTAGTTGTGGCTCGCGTGCTGGCTGCCCCGACTCCCATAGCGCGATTGGCGCCTCCGGGGCGGCTCCAGCCGCGTCTGGGCGCGTCCGATATAGGGAGCATGCAGGAGGAGCGAAAGGGGAAGGAATGCAGGCGCGAGCCGCGCTTCGAGGCCAACCTGTGGGTCGGCATCCCCGAGGCGGAGGGGGAAGCCGATGTCGAGAGCTGCAACATCAGCGCCGTGGGCATGCTCCTGCGCACGAGTCGCAACGCCGGCGAGCCCGGGTCGGTACGAATGCTGCGCCTCGTGACCGTCGATCTGGCTGCCTCGATCGAGATCATGGCCCACGTGGTCCGCGTGGAGACCCGTCTGGACCCCGATGGAGGCCGGGTGCGCGAAGCCACGGTCTTCGATTTCCTGCCTCATCAGCCCAAGGAGCTCGAGGAGTTCCTGAGGGTCGCGCTCGAGGCCACGTCCTCTGTGGCGGTCCCGGATCGACGCCGTGCGGCCCCTGTTGGCGACTCAAGACAAGAGCCGCTGGCGGTCCCGGTTGGGCCCCTGAAAGTCTCGCGCATCGCGCTCGACACCAATCGCGCCCTCAAGGTGGGAACACAGGTCAGGCTCGAGTTCGAGACCCCGACCGGCGAGAGCCTCAGGCTCTCCGGCGCTTGCAAGGAGAGCCTGCCCCTCGACGGGGCCGGCAACGAGGATCTCTACCGCGTCGAAGTCAGTCTCGACTCCTCGCACGCCGCGATCGCCAGCGACACCGCCGACCCGACGACTCGCCGCCAGAGGCAGGGCGTGCATCTTTCGGGAAGCCTATCCGAGGTGGCTATCATGAGTTTGCTGGGGTTCCTCGAGCTGGAACGCTCTTCCGGAGTGCTGTCACTCCAGCACGACTCGAAGCGGGCGTCCATTTTCGTAAGCGAGGGGAACGTCCTCGACGTGGAGACCGAGCCGGCAGGCGAGTCAGCGAAAGACTCGTTCAATGGCCTGCTCAGCTGGCCGGAGGGCACCTTCGAATTCAGCTTCCAGTCGGTGGATCGGGCCAACGCGATCGGCATGTCCACCACCGCTCTGCTGATGGAATGCGCACAACTGCAGGACGAGGACTCGCGCTCCCAGTAGGATCGAACAGGATCGAACAGGATCGAACAGGACCGAACGAGACGGAACGGGATCGTGAGAAAGCCAGGAGGCGCCCGTGCGGGAGAGTCAGTCCCCGCCCGCGCCGAAGCCCCCAGCAACGAGCTGCTCGTGGACGGATTCGAGCTCCCGGCCGATCCTGTCGAGCAGGGGAGCTACGCTGTCGGTCGAGCCCTCGCGGCCCAGGGCCGCGATCTCCTTGCACAGGTTCGACAGCCCCAGCGCACCGACCTGGGCACTGCGCGTCCCGAGGCTCTTCGCAGCGCTGGCTAGCGCTCCTGGAGCCCCGATCGAGGCGGCTTCGCGCATCGCCGCGAGCGCCGTTGCGGACGAGGCGAGGTACGCATTCACGACGCCGGTCACGAGCTCGGAGCTGTCGCCATCTCGTGTCGAGGCCAGGCGCCTCAGCACGCTCGAGTCGACGCTCGCACCTGGCTCCGGATGCGCGGACTGGAGCGGTGCCGTAGGCGCGCCGTGGGTTGCTGCCTCCGCAACCGGTCGCAGCATTCCTGCTACCGGTGCCGACGTGGAGTAGCCCTCCATGGCCCGACTGATCCCGCCCTGCAGGTCGGCCTTCGTGAACGGCTTGATGAGGTAGTCGTCCATACCCGCTGCGAGACACTCCCGCCGGTCGCTTGCCGTCGCGTGCGCGGTGAGCGCGATGATGGGAATCCGCGCGCGCCTGCCCCCGGCCGCCTCCGCCTCGCGGGCGCGGATGCTACGTGTGGCGGTGAAGCCGTCCATGACCGGCATCTGGCAATCCATGAACACAACGTCGTAGGAGTGCGCCTGGTCCAACCGATCGACTGCCTCCTGTCCGTTCTCGACGGCGTCGACCACGCAGTCCAGCGCCTCGAGCGTGGCGACCACCACCTGCCGGTTGATCTCGTTGTCCTCGACGACCAGTACACGCGCGAAGATTGCAGCGTCCGCCTCCTTGGACGCGGAGATCTCCTCCGGCACCGCTTTCGCTGCGGGGATGGGATCGGGTGCCCGAGTGGCTGGAGCAGCCCGAGTGGCCGGAGCAGCCGGAGTGGCCGGAGCAGTGGGTGACGGAGGTGGGCTTGCGACCTCGACCCTCGAGTCCGCTTCGTGCAATGGCGCGGCCTTCTGGCTCGCGTCAGGGCGAGTCAAGGCCTTGCGCACCGCACGTTGAAGCTCTCGCTTGCGCGCCGGCTTGGTGACCCGAGCCTCGACCTTGAGCTCCGCCTCGACTTCGGGCTCGGGCGAGAAGTCCATCGCCGTCAGCAGCATCAGGCGAGGCTGCGGGATCGAAGCGTCTCTTCGGATCGCGCGGGCGAGCTCGAACCCGTTCATGTCGGGCATGGTCATGTCGAGGATGAGAAGATGGATGGGCTGCTTCGCGGCCGCTCCTGCTCGCAGCAGCTCGAGACAGCGCGCTCCGTCCTTGGCCCCGGCGCTACGCGCCCCCCAGGCGCGCAGGTGGTGGAGCAGGATGCTGCGACTGGTTTTGTTGTCGTCTACGACCAGGGCGCGGCGCCCGCGGAGGTCGACGGTGGCGTTGGCCGCGGAGGACTCCTGCGCGTCCGCAGAACTCACGATCTCTACCGGAATTCGCATCCAGAAGCAGGAGCCCCGACCCTCCTCGCTCTCGACGCCGATCTCTCCACCCATCAGATCGACCAGCTGCCTGCTGATCGCAAGCCCGAGCCCCGTGCCGCCAAAGCGGCGCGCCATCGAGCCGTCGGCCTGGGTGAACGACTCGAAGATCTTCTCCTTCTTGCTGTCCGGGACCCCGACACCCGTATCCGTCACGGAGAATTGCAGCCAGCTCGCACCCTCCGGAATCGCGACGCTCGCGCTCGGAGCGCTCGAGGGCGCCTGCGTGACCGAAACGCGCACCAGCACTTCCCCGCGCTCGGTGAACTTGATCGCGTTGCCCAGCAGATTCAGCAGGATCTGACGGATGCGGGCATCGTCCGCACGAACCGTCGTCGGTACCTCGTCCTCGACGAAGCACGCGAGCTCGATCTGCTTGCCTTGGGCCTGCCCGGCGAGCAGGTCGGCGACGTCGTCCACCATGTCCGACAGCTCGAAGACTGCCGGCTCGAGCTCGAGCTTGCCCGCTTCGGCGCGCGAGAAGTCGAGAATGCCATTGATCAGGCCGAGCAGGCTTCGCGCGGAGCCTTGGACCGTATCGGCGAAGTTGCGCTGGCGCGGGTCGAGCTCGGTCTCCAACAAGAGCGCAGTCATGCCCAGCACGCCGTTCATCGGCGTTCGGATCTCGTGGCTCATGTTGGCGAGGAACTGGGACTTGGCGCGGCTTGCCTCTTCCGCCTGATGGGCCAGCTCGATGGCTTGTTCGGTGCGCTGCTCGAGCTCTTGCGTCCGCTCGCGAACCTGCGACTCGAGGATCTCCTGGTGGGTCTCGCGCCAGCCGGTCCCCGCGTCGTCCGTGGTGTTCTGGACCTGGGTGCGGTAGTCCCGGAGTCGCTGCAGCATGATGCCGAACGCGCTCGCGAGCTCGCCGACCTCGTCGCCGCCGGCGACGTCGACCTCCCGTTCGAAATTTCCACCCGAGATGTCGCGCGTGAGCGCTGCCAGATGGCGAATCGGTCGGGTCAGCCGTCCCGACAGGAAGCACGCCGCGACCCCGAGTGCCGCCGAGAGAAGGCCGCCAAACACAAGGGCGGTCCTTTCGAGCACGGCGACCTCCCGGTCGAGTCGCTCGGTGTCCATCCCGAGCTGCACGAAGCCCAGGATCTGGGGCAGTTGGGTGCCGGGTGGAAGCTGGTCGATCAGTGCCGCGTTGCCCCGCCCGGAGAAAGCGTCGACGGATACTCTCACGTCGATGTAGCGGGTACCACGTTCGCTGTCCCGGTACGCGGCAAAGCGGGGCCCGTCCACAGCACTCCCGTCCAGACGACCGGGCTCCGGCACCAACTTCCCATTGCGCACCGCGCGCGAGGCGAGCACGCCTGCCTGCGCGTCGAGGAAGCGCGCGTAGGCGATGACCGGCCCCGCCGTCAGTCTCGCCAACGAGACGTCGAGCCGTGCCAGGTCGCGCGCATAAATCGCCTCGATCTCCTGATCCGCGACGATCTCGGCGATCTCGGCTCCGTGCCGCATCAGCGCCTGGCGCTTGGCTCGCGTGGCATCGCGCACGACGAAGGTCGCCATGCCAACCGTGGCGATGGCGACCGCGGCGCCGATCAACAGGTTGTGCTTGGCGGCGAGACTCGCCTTCACAGAGCGTCCACTCCCGGGGCTGTAAGCCCACAGTCGCTTGGGCCGTCGGGCCTCGACACAGCAGGCCTCTTCGACCAACCGCGACTCGATCTTGTGCGCGTTCCGTACGAATGAAGGTCCTGAGGTGACCTCGCTGGGGTCTCACCAGAACCGAGGCGACCTCGCGGGCACTCCGTTGGCCGAGGGGATAAGGCGAATGAGCTGACGCCGGCACGGAAAGTCCGAAGTCACCTTGATTTTCAGGGTCTTGGTGGTAGCGGTGGCTGGACTCGAACCAGCGACCTACGGCTTATGAAGCCGCCGCTCTAACCGACTGAGCTACACCGCCCCAGAGCTCGTGAATCCGGCGCCGGAGCCCGGCGCGGGGGCGGATGCTAGCGCACGGCTTGCCCGCTGTTCGATGGGTCGCCGGGGAGCGGATCCTGCCCGTCGCCCTCGGCGCGGGCGGCCTGGGGGCCGTCCAACACTTCCGGCGCGTCCGCTTCGGCCTTGTCCGGTTCAGCCTCGGCCTCCGACTCCGGTTCGGCCACTGGCTCCGATATCGGCCCCGAGGCCCCCGGCCCCGAGGCCGGCCCGGCGTTGTAGACCGTCTGCTCCAGGGCATCGATCCGGTACAGCAGGTCCTCGAAGGCCTCGGCCGTCACGGGCTCGTCGCCGTGGCTGGCCACCGGCAGCGGGTTGCCCTCGTTGCTGGATCCGTCCAGCACGTAACGGCGAAGCTTCTCCGCCAGCTCGTTCAGCTGGGGAATGATCTCGGCCACCGATCCGGACTGGATGAAGACCCGGCGCGGCTTGCCCTCGTCCGATCCGTCCCCGGGCATGGGCACGCACTGCACATCCAGGCTCGCCCCCGATCCGAACTGGGTGAAGGAGCCGAACAGCACGTAGTTGGCCCCGCTGTCCGCCGCGGCCTCGAGGGCCGGCTCGGCCAGGGTGATGGCGTGTTGGGTCTCGATCCGGACCACGTGGATGTCGCCACTGCGCTCGAGCCTCGAGGAGAGCATCTCGATCAGACCGCTACTCAGGTAGCCGGGCTGGGTATCGGCCGAATGCACCACGATGGGCAGCATGGCGATGCTCGTGGTGGCGGCCGCCGCCGCCGGAATCAGCAGTCCGGTGGCGAGGGCGGCGATCAGCGTTCGAGCCCGCAAGCAGGATGCCCCTGTCCGGGAGGAGGAAAGTCGGCCCGGCGAACCCCGAGCCCCCGTAAGCCACCAGATTAGCAAAGCCTTTGGGGAAGTCGGTTCAATCGATGGGGGTGCCAGGGGCGGCGTCGGATTCCGTGGGGAGGCGTACGCAGAAGCTGGCTCCATCCCCTTCCCGGCTGCGGACTTCGATGGTTCCGCCGTGATCCGCGACCAGGCGGTGGCAGATCATGAGGCCCAGGCCGGTGCCCTGATCGGGCCCCTTGGTGGTGAAGAACGGGTCGAAAATCCGATCCAGGTCCGCGTCGGGGATGCCCGGACCGCTGTCGCTGACTGTGAGCCAGATGCCGCCCTCTTCCGAGCGGTCGCGGTAGACCCGCACCGCCACGACCCCGCCGTCCGGGGAGGCCTGGATGGCGTTCATGGTGAGGTTCAGCAACACCTGCTGGATGTGGTCCCTCACGGCCACGATCTTCGGCACCTCGGGCTCCCGTTCCAGGTGCAGGGACACGCGGGCCCGATCGGCCTCACGCTGCAGCAGGGTCACCACTTCCTGGGCCAGCTCGCCCGGGTCGAAGGTCTCGCCCCTGGCGTCGTCGCCGGTTCCGCGGCCGAGACGCCGCATGGAGTCCACCAGGCGCGTGATGCGGTCCACCTCGCGACACGCCAGGGCGTGGTAGTCGACCCAGAACTCGTCGTCCTGCTGGTCGCGTTTCGCCGGCGCCATGCTCAGGAACGTCTGGATCGACACCAGCGGATTGTTGATCTCGTGGGCAAGGCCGGCGGCCAGCGTGCCCAGGGTGCCCAGGCGATCGGCGCGCAGGATCTGCTCGCGCGAGCGGCGCAGGTCGTCCACCAGCTGGGCGTTCTCCAGGGCGATCACCGCCTGGTTGGCCAGGCCCTCGAGCAGGGTGTGGTCGTCTCCGGTGAATCGGCGACCGCCGCGGCGGTTGTCGACGCACAGGGCGCCCACGCTGCCCTTCTTCCCCACCAGGGGCACCACCAGGGTCTGGTCCGCCGCCACCTCGGTAATCCAGTTGCGGATCGGCCGCTCCAGATCCTGAAGCTCGTCCACCGACAAGATCTGCACGTCCCCGTCCAGAAGTCCCTGGACGAAGCGCGGCGCGTCGCGGCGAGCAATGCGGAGGTCGCGCAGGACTTCGTTCGCAGTGCTCCGCTCCGCGCCGAAGCGGTCCCACGCGAGGGTTTCGCCCGCGGCGTCGAAGAACAGGATGCCCGCGGCGTCGAAGCCCAGCTCGCCGGTCACCGTCCGCAACAGCAGGTCCAGGAGGGGGCCCAGGGCCAGCTCCTGGTTGATGGAGCGCGAGATCCGGTTCAGGAGCGTCAGCTCCTGGAGGAGTTGGCCCCGCTCGCGGTCCAGGGCATACACCTCGATACCGCGCCTCAGGGTGAGGTGCACCTCGTCGGGTGTCCACGGCTTGGGAAGGAAGCGGTAGATGGAGCCGTCGTTGATGGCGGCCTGCAGGGTCTGGGCGTCGCCGTAGGCGGTTACCAGCACGCGCACGATCTTCGGGTCGAGATCGCGAACCCGGGTCAGGAATTCGACGCCCGTCATTCCCGGCATGCGGTGATCCGACAGCACCAGCGAAACCGGGCGCTCGTGGATCAGGGCCAGGCCCTCTTCGCCGCTTCGGGCCGTGAGGATCGTGAAGTCGCGCCGGAAGGCCAGCTCGAAGATGCGCAGGTTCTCCGGCTCGTCGTCCACGTAGAGAACGGGATACTCGAGATAGTCGAGGATGCGATCCGGTCTAGGCTGCATCGCCCCCTCGGTCGGGCCGCTGCCCGTCGCCGCGAATCGGCAAGCGCACGCAGAAGCAGGAACCTTTGCCGCTGCTGGATTCCAACTCGATCGACCCGCCGTGGTCGATCGCGATGCGGCGGCTGATGGCCAGGCCCAGGCCCGTGCCGTCGCCGGCCCCCTTGGTGGTGTAGAAGGGCTCGAACAGGCGCCCCAGGGACTCGGGCGGAATGCCGGGCCCATCGTCCCCCACGCGCACGACGATCGAGCCGTCCTCCTCGCCCAGGAACACCGACACGGTTCCCCCCTTTCCCCGCAGTGCTTCGGTCGAGTTCTTGAGCAGGTTGAGGAACACCTGATTGAGGGCTCGAGCGTCGCCAAAGAGCCGCGGCACGCGATCGGCAAGGTCGGTTTGGAGCTGGATCCCCGCGTCTCGCAGGGTGTGGGCAATCAGGTGCAGCGTCGATTCGAGCCCGGCGCGCACGTCCACATCCGTTCGGGTGGTCTGGCCCGGGGCCGCGAAGTCGCGCAGGTCGCCCACCAGCCGGCGGGTGCGTTCCAGTCCCTCGCCGATGATGGCCACCAGCTCGTCCAGCGATTCCAGATCCAGGTCCCTGCGCAGCCGCTCGAGCTCGCGGGTCCCGTCCGCCAGGGCGGCGGGATCCGTCGCATCCAGGGCCGCGGCCCGCTCTCCCAGGCGTCGCACCTGCTCCACCTGGGCCGCAAGCGCCCGCAGGGCGTTGATGGCGAAGTTCATGGGGTTGTTCACCTCGTGAGCCACACCGGCAGCCAGCTCGCCCACGGCCGCCAGTCGCTCGGCCTGCACCAGCTGGGCGCTGGTGTCCTTGAGCTCGCCCAGGGCGTCCGCCAGCTCCTGGTTCGTACTCACCAGCAGGTCGTTGTGGGCCTCGACGGTTGCCTGCAGCTCCCGCAGGCGCACCAGGGCGCGCACCCGGGCCAGCAGCTCGCGGGGGTGGAACGGCTTCGCCACGTAGTCGTCGGCGCCGAGCTCGAGCCCCTCGATCTTCATTTCGCGTTCGGCCTTCGACGTCACCAGCATGACTGGGATGCCTGCCATCTCCGGGTCGGTCTTGATGGCACGGCACAGCTCGATCCCGGACATCTCCGGCATCATGATGTCGGTAAGGATCAGCGCGGGCGGCTCGTCGCGCGCGGCCTCCAGGGCCTCGCGTCCGTTGCGGGTGAGCTGCACCCGGAACTCCCGCCCCAGCAACACGCCAAACAGGCGGCGCATGTCGGAGTTGTCCTCGGCCACCACCACCCGGGGCGCCGTCGGCGGCGCGAGCTCGCCCTCCGGAAGCTCCGCGGCGGATTCTCCGCCAGCCCGCTCGTGTCGCTCGGTGTTGCGGCGCACGTCCACCAGGCGGGCGTCGTCGGAATCGGGCGCCGCCGCCAGGGCTCCGAGCGAGGCCAGGGCGGTGAGCGACGATCCGGTCGAGGTCTGGAGCACCGCCTCGCTGGCCTCGCCGTCGGCCGCGCCCACGGGAAACACCACGTGCAGGCTCGCGCCCCGGCCGAGCCCCTCGCTCTCGGCCCAGATGCGCCCGCCGTGCAGCTGTACCAGCTCCAGGGTGAGCGCCAGGCCGATGCCCGTGCCCTCGTAACGCCGGGTGGCGGAAGCATCCACCTGGCGGAAGCGATCGAAGATGCAATCGAGTTGATCCGGTGCCAGGCCGATCCCGGTGTCCGAGACCACCAGGTGCGCCCCGCCGTCGTCGCCGACGTGGCCCGTCACCCTCACACGTCCGCCGCGGTCGGTGAACTTCAGGGCGTTGCCCAGCAGGTTCACGATCACCTTCTCGAAGGCGTCCCGATCCACATGGACACGGGGAAGCGAATCCAGCTGGCAGGTCTCGAGGCTGATGCCCTTGCGCGCGGCCAGGGGAAGCGCGCCGTGCACCAGCTCGTCGACGATCGGGCCGAGGGCCGTAGCGCTTCGCACCAGCTGGTGCTGGCGTCCCTCGATCTTCGCCAGGTCGAGCAGGTCGTTGATCAACTTCAACAGGCGAAGCGCATTGGTGTGCATCGTCTTGAGCGTGTCGCGCTGGCTCGCGGTGACGTCGCCGAACTGGCCGTCGAGCATCGCCTCCAGGGGCGCCAGGGTGAGCGTCAGCGGCGTCCGCAGCTCGTGGTGCACGTTGGCCGTGAAGCGCGACTTCTCGCGATCGAGCGACTTGAGGGCGTCGCGGGTCCGCTCGATCTCGCGGCGCTGTCGGAAATCGGCAAAGCGCATGCGATCGAAGAGCATGCAGCTCATCACGCCCCCGAAGGCGGCCGAGCCCAGGAAGAACAGGTGCACGCCGAAGGTCTGCCAGGGGATCGGGCCCCCATCGAAGCCGGGCATGCCCGCGTAGGCCGCGAAGACGGCGCCGCTGGCAATGGCGGCCTGGGACGCGGTCAGCGGCGATAGCACCCCGATGCCCATGAACAGCAGCACGAGACCCACGTAGTAGCCGCTCGCGGCCCCACCGGTGCCGTGCACCACCGTGAGCAGCATGGCACCGCCCGCAAACACCGTGGCGTAGGCCGAGGCCAGGGGATGGCGGCGGCTGGTTCCGAAGTAGATCACGCCGAGCCCGACATCGAGCGCCAGGCGAACGGGCAGGAAGCGGGCGAACTGGTCCGGGAAGAACAGGTGATCGACGCCGATGAAGACGGTCTGGATCACGAAGAGCACGATCACCGCGATGCGCAGAGCGCGCGTCAGCGGCTCGCCCTCGATCACACGGCGATATTCAGCGTAGAGCGCCCGGTCGGCGTCGTGCCCGCCTCTCATGCATGTGAGAATCGGCGGGCTAACCCGCTGACTTTAGGGGGGATTTCGATCCCGATCCCGCGCCGGGCGAGCCCAGCCGCAGCAGCAGGGCCGGCAGCAACAACAAGTTAGCCGCCAGACACAGAGCCATGATCGCCGCCGTGAGCAGGCCCAGGTGCCGGGTCACGGTGAAGCCCGAGAGGCCCAGGATCGCGAAGCCCAGGGCCACGGCGATGGAGGTGTAGACGACAGGCCCCAATGCGCGCCGATAGGTACCCAGGAGTGCCTCCCTCGGCCCCATTCCGGCATCGCGCCGCAGCGCAAAGCCCACGGCCACGTGGATCGTGTCGTCCACGGCGATCCCCAGGGCCAGATTGCCAAGCACCACGGTTCCGGCATCCAGCGGAATGGCCAGCAGCCCCATGGCCCCGAAGGTCATGGCCACCGGCACCGCGTTGGGCACCAGCGCCACGGCCGCCAGCGGAAGCCAGCGGAAGATCGCCAGCAGGATCGCCGCGATCACCGCCAGGGCGAAGGCCAGGCCCCGGATCTCGCCCCAGGCGATGGCGTCCTGGGCACGTGCGAACTCGTACATGATGCCCGTGGTGCGGGCGTCGTAACCCGCAGGTCCGTTGCGCGCCCACCAGGCGTCGACCTCGGCCGCCACGTTCAGCAGCGCCTGGGAGCCGTTGTCGTTCACGCGCAGGCGCAGATTCGCGGCGCTGTGGTCGGACGTGATCAGGTCGAAGGTGTAGGCCTTGGATTCGAGCAGCAGCAGGTATTGCTGGATCTCCTGCGGCGATCGCGGCAGGGGCCGAGACGCGTCTCCCGTGAATCCGCCGTGGAGCTGGCGCAGCGGGTCGGCGATCGAGAAGGCGCGGCCCACGCTGTCCAACGACTCCAGGTGTTGCGCCAATCCATCCAGCGCACGCAGCGCATCCGGATTGCTCAGCGAGCCGCCGTCGGGCGCTTCCACCACCACGTTCATGGGGCTGATGCCCGACATGCGTTCGCGGATCACGTCGTAGGCCACGCGAATCGGGTCGCTGCGCGCGAACCACAACACCACGTCGGTCTCCACGTGCAGGCGCGCGATCCCGAACGACATCCCCGCCAGCGCCAATAGCCAGCCCCCAAGCAGCGGGCGCCTCCAGCGCACCACGCCCTCCATCAGGCGTTCGGCGCCGGGTCCGTGGAACCAGGCGTGCAGCGCCGAGCGGCGATCGGAAAGCGGCCACAGGCGCAGCGCGGCCGGGGCGGCCGTGAGCGTGGCCGTAGCCACGAAGAGCACACCCAGGGCACCAAAGCCCCCTACATCGCGAATGGTGTCGATGGGAACCAACGAGACCGCCACGAATCCCACGGCCGTGGTGAGGCCCGAGAGCGCCACCGGCAGTGCGACTTCCCCGAGAGCGTCGCGCAGCTCATCGCCCGCGCCCTTCCCCGCCGCCGCGGCAAGCAGATGCATTGCATAGGCACAGCCGAGGGCCAGCAGGATCGAGGGCAGTACCACGGTGCTGATCGTGAGCGGCGTACCCAGGGCGCCCATGACCCCGAGCACCAGCCACGTGCCCAGTCCGCTCGCCGCCAGCGGAATCACCACGGCCCCCAGTGAGCCAAACAGCAGGTACAGCAGGAAACCCACCGCGACTGCGGTGATGGGTACGAACAGCGCCAGCTCGCTGCGCGTACGCGCGTCGGTCGCAAGCCGGAACACGGGGACCCCGGAGAGCCAGGCCCGCCCGTCGCCGAGTTGCTCGCGAACGTCGTCCAGGATCGGCTGGTAGGCACCCTGGGCATCGCGATCGAGCACGAGGTTCACGGCCAGCGCCCGGCCGTCCTCCGAGATCAGGGTGCGCGGTGCGATGCGATCGGCGAGCACCCGCGCCGCGAGCCTCGAACGCTCGTTCGGCTCCTCGGGAACCCCGTCCTGGAGCGGCGCCTCCAGGCGGAGATCGCCATCCGGCGCGGCGTCCACCAGCGGGACCGTCGCGAGGCTGTCCACCCGCCACACGCCCGGGAATCCGGCATAGCGTTGCGACAGCTCTACCACGCGCGCGAGCGTGTCCGGGTCGAAGCTCCGCTCGGATTCGAGCAGGAGCGTCAGGATCTCATCGCCGCCGAAGCGCTCCTGCGCCGACTGGTAGAACTGCCAGGGTTCGCCCCGGCGATCCAGGACACTCTCGGTCGAGGTTTCGATCTCGAGACGCGCCACGCCGGCGCTGGCCGCCAGCGCCAGAACGAGCCACAGCATCAACACCGCGCGCGGATGGGCAAGCGCGGCCGCCACCGCCCGGCGCGGCAGGCGGCTTCGCAGCTCCAGCCGGCTCACGGGGCGATTCCGAAGGACGCGGCGCCGGTCTCAGTCCCGGTCGGCAATCAGCACCACGGCCTGGGGTGGATCGCCAAGCGACGGTGCGGTGGCCACCATCCGGAAGCCCGCGTGCCGAACCTTGCGCGCCAGTTCCGGACCATCCCAGAAGCGGAAGACGCCCCGCTCCTCCAGGTCGAGCAGGCGCGAGGCCTGATTGAGGTAGCCCCGCGCCGCGTCGTCGAGCCGGGCCTCGCCCTGTTCGCCGAAGAGTTCGCGAGCGCGCCCCGCCCGCAACTCGGCCAGACCCTCGGTGTAGAGCTTCGACATGTCGGCGTCGCGGCACAGGCTGGAAACCACGAGTCGCCCGCCGGGACGAAGCACGCGCCGCACCTCGGCGAGCAGGGATTCGGGTCGCGGCAGGTAGCTGAGCAACAGCGATGCCAGCACCGCATCGAGCGAGCCCGTGGCCAGCGGAATTACGGCGCCGCACGCCGACAGGTCGCACTCCAGATACCGGACCGTGGGCCGGGCAGACGCGGGCGTGGCGCCCAGGCGATCGCGTCCCCGCTGGAGCCCTCCGCGCACGTAGTCGATCGCGATCACTTCCACGGACGGCGACTCCGGATCGCGCGCCAGATGCAATGCGAACGCACCGGTTCCCGAGCCCAGGTCCGCCACCCGGAACCCGGCGCGCAGGGCCAGCGCCTGGATCTGCTGCTCCATCAGATCGTTGTAGGCCGAGGTGCCCGTCATGAGTTCGAATCCCAGGGTGTGGTCGCGTCCCAGCAGGTAGTCGCGCCAGAACGAGCGCACATCGGTGAGGTTGCCGGGCAGTCGCGCGCGCTCGGCGCGCTGGCGGCGCTCGAGATCCACCAGGTCGGGGACGGCCGCCGGGATCTCGCGCCCCAGGGCCATGCGCCCGACTTCCCCCACCACCAGCTGGAAGGTGTCGAGCGCCTGACGACTGGTCTTCAGCATGTGGCCCGTGGGCACCTCGATGAAGCGACGCTGCCGCGTGTCTCCCCGGGACAGCACGTCGCGAGCGCGGGCGCCATCCATCCAGGCATCGTGCTGGCCGTGGATCCAGGTCACCGGCACCTGGATGCACGCCAGGTCGCGGCGGGCATCCTCCAGGTAGACCAGATCGTGGGCGAAGGCGTCGAGCCCCGCGTGATCCATGTCGACCTCCACGCCCAGGATCTCCTGGAGCCCGAAGCGCACCCCCCGTTCGAGGCCCAGGGCGTAGTCCACGCCGCCGGAAATGACGCGCATCATCGACTGCAGGTCCGACGCACCCACCACGCTGACCCAACCGCCGATGCGCCGGTCGCAGGCAACGGCTCGGCGCGCCTCGATGGATGCGGCGCTGAAGCTCACCAGGATCACCTTCTGGGGGCGGAACTCCGGCGACGCTTCCAGGAAGTCGATGGCCGTGCGTACGTCGCGGACGCCCTGGGAGAACGTGAAGCGGTGGTGGTCGCAGCCAGGCTCGCCGCAGACCGGATCGTTGTACGACTCGCCGCGGCGCCGAATGCCGTCGTAGCGAAGTACCACCACGGGCTCGTTTGCGCGCCGGAAGCCCTCCACGATGCAGGCGGCCAGCGGCATCAGGGTTTCCTTGGTCCGCCCCCAGGCCGGCGGAATCACCACTGCCGTGGCCCCACGGCTGGGGCCCCAGGAATCGAGGATCCCGCGGATGGGCTCGCCCTCCGGGTTGCGGAAATCAACCACACGAACCGGCGGAAGCTGCGGCTCTCTCGATGTCAGCGCCTGGATCGCGCGGTGCGCGGCCACGCGCGCCGTGCCACTGAGCAGTCGCCACCGTTGGCCGGCGCGCGAGAACGGTTTCGCCACCCGATCCGGGGTCCGGATCTCGATCGGAGATCCGGTGGGCGCGCTGCTGAGGCCCAGGCCCACGCGTTTCCAGCCCCGCGAGTCGGGCCGCGGATCCACGTGGCGCACCTCGCCAAACAGGTCCTCGCCCGACTGCACCCCGTCCTCGAAGCGAAGCCGCAACCGGGTGCCGGGATCCGGCGCCCCCGGCATCCACACCGCCATGCCCTCGGGCGACAGGTTCGCCACCTCGCCCGCCACGGCCAGACCGGCCGGCGTCGTCGCCGACACCCGGCGTGCGTCGTCGCGCCCCGGCACCCGGCGCGCGCGATCGCGTCGCTCGGCCCGGTAGACGATGCTCGGCAGCCGCAACACGATCGCGTCGGGATCGCGCCCCTGCACCACGGCGGCCGCGAAGAAATACGGCTGCTCGTCCAGTGCGAAGTTCAGGAACAGCTGTCGCCGGCGCACCGGCTCGAGGTTCCGGGTGCGAAGCACCAGATGGTCGGCCCCGACGCTCTCGATCCATCCGATCTCGGGCTCGATACGGCGGTTCATGCCCCGGCGCAGTGGGATCTGCTCGCGCCGGACCCGGTCAAGCAGGCGTCGGATACTCGGGGCGCCCTCCACACCACTCGGGTGCAGGCGCCGGATGCTCTCGGGCGCCACGCGGTCACGGCGGCTCAGGACGGGATCGACTGCACTCGCCACGGTGCAGACACTATGGCGGCTCCTCGCCCTTCAGCAATGAGATTCTGCAAGTATTTGACTTAACTGGGTTTCTTGATTCCGGAAGGAATCCGGTCCCGGGTTGGGGCCAAACCCTGTTTGGGATCTGAATCCCCTAACTGGGATCTGAATCCCCTAAACGCGCCGCGTGGGTGATCTCGGACGCCGGCGATTCGCGCACCTGCAAGCGCTGGTTGACGGAAACGCCGTCGAATCGCTGCCGGCGACCCGAGGGCCAGCGCACCTCCAGGGCGTCCACGCGGGTGGCCTCGCCCAGCCCGAAGTGCAGCACCGGCGACGAGCTGGCCAGGAAGCCGGAGCCCGACGCCACCTGGCGCACGTACTTCCGGTCGCCCACGTGGGCCATCACCACCGCGCCCAGGGCGTCGCGATTGCTTTCGGTTCCCTCGAGCTGCACCTGCAACCAGTTGCCCCCCTCGCCCCGCGCCATCAGCAACACCGCCGGCTTCTCCAGGTTCTGGATCAGCAGGTCCTGGCGTCCGTCTCGATCGAAGTCGGCCACGGCCACGCCGCGCCCGTCTTCGATCCGGTTCGAGTGGGTCAGGTACGCCACCTCCTCGAAGTGGCCGCCCCCCCGGTTCCAGAACAGCACGTTGCGCTCGTAGCCGTTGAGCGATCGCTGGCCCACGTCCGTGGGGCTCCCGGACCCACTCCAGTCCCTGGAACGTCGACCGACGTTCTCGATCACCAGATCCATTCAGGTGTCATCTTCCAGAGGCCCCGACAGGAAGCCGTTGGCGCCATAGATGTCCAGGCGGCCATCGTTGTCGAAGTCGAGCCAGACCGATCCCCAGGCCCAACCGCTGTCCTGGGTGCCGCTCTCCCTCGCGATCTCGCGGAAGCGGCCGTCGCCCAGGTTCTCGTAGAAGCGATTGCCGCGAAACCAGGAGCGGACCGCCTCGCGCACGTACGGACGGAACATCAGGTCGACGATGCGCGGAACGCGCGCGATGCGGAAGTCGGGTGCCTCCAGCACCCAGGCCGAACCCGAGCGCATGCCGCCGACGAACAGGTCGAAGTCTCCGTCGCCATCGAAGTCGCCCCAGTCGGCGCTCATGCTGGCCACGGGTCGGGTGATGCCCGCCTCCTCGGTCACGTCGGTGAAGCGCCCGGCCCCATCGTTGCGGTAGAGGCGGTCGCGCCCGAAGTCGTTGCCCACGAAGAAATCCACGTCGCCGTCCAGGTCGTAGTCGGCGGCCGCCGGCGAGAGCGACCACCCCGTGTTCCCGACGCCCGCTTCGCGGGTTACGTCGCGAAAGCTGCCGTTCCCGTTGTTCAGGAACAGCTGGTCGGCGCGGGCATTGTTGGCGTTGCCCGGCGGATTCGGGGCCTTCCGGAAGACGTTCTCGTGGTTGGCCAGGAACAGGTCCACGAGGCCATCGCCGTCGAAATCGGCTGCATTGGCGCTGATGGTGCGCTGGGATGTCACGAGACCCGAATGCTCCACCGGCTCGAAGCGCCCGCCATGGTTCTGGAACAGCAGGGGCTGGGCGTCCTCGGCGCCCACGAACAGGTCCTTGCGGCCGTCATTGTCGAAGTCGAAGGGCAGCGCCATGGTGAGCACACCACCGGGCTGCGGCCCCAGACCCCACTTCTGCGTGGCGTTCACGAAGTGGCCCCGGCGATTCAGGAACAGCTCGATGCGATCGCCCGACAGCAGGAAGACGTCGGTCCAGCCGTCGTCGTCCACGTCCGTCGCCGCCACACCCGAACCGAACACGTACTTCTGGGGCTGGCCGTCTGCATCGTCGATGGGTCGCATCTCGTGCTGGAACCACAGGCCGCGAATCTGGGTCTCGTCCACGAAGTGGACCTTCGGCGCGCCGATCACCCGCATGGGCGTCGGCGGGTCGCTGAGAATGCGCCAGACCCCGCCTTCCCGACCCAGAGTGACGCGTTTGTACTGCTCGATGCTCAGCAGCTCCCCATCGAGCCCCACGCCCTCGGCGCGCAGGTGGAGTCGGGCCTGGATCGGGAGCGCCTCCAGATCGACGCGATCGATGGCGGTGCGCACCTCTTCGAGGTCGCGATAGCGGGCCAGGAGCGCGAGGCTCGCCGCCGCCGCCTCGCCGCGAGCTTCCGACGCGAACAGCGCCGTCACCTCCGCCGCGTCGTCGGACGAAAGAGCGCGAGCGTAGTCGTGATGCAAGAGTTCGTGGATGGGATCCACCACGTCTCGGCGGGTCTGACTCCAGGTGGCACAGGCGGTGGACAGGGCGGCCAGTCCGAGAGGAAGAGCGAAAGGAAGAGCGAGAGAAAGAGCGACAGGAAGAGCGAGAGCCGCGCCTCGCCACGATCGCGTACGGGGGCGTTTCGTCACGGATGGGTTCCCTCGAGGTCCGCCGACTTCGCCCGATCTCCCCGGGCATCCCCGGCCTCGAGATTCCAGGTGGTGAAAAGGGCGTCGGGAATGGCCGGGCGCAGGTCGTAGCGCTCGGTATCGACACGGGTCTCGGAGCGGATGCGGGGCGTGGCGATCGCCATCCGGAAGGGGATGAAGCGGTCCCCGATGGACCGCACCTGCGAGAGATCGGTCTCCAGGCGTTTGACCACCTGACCCTCGCGATAGAACTCGGTCCAGTGGATCACGGCGCGCTCGGGCTCGATGCACGAAATCATGCGCTCGTAGGTGGACTCGAAGGGGGGGCGGGCGCGGATCTCCAGGCGGGCACACACCGGAGCGTCGTCCCGCATCTCCATGCCCAGCCAGCTGGCGCGGTAATCGGCGGCCTGCTTGGGCTCGACGTCTTCGTAGCAGAGGTCCGTGCCGAAGAACGCGTCGCGTCGTTGCGAGGACGACAGGTGCCGCGTGCGGCGCACGGCGGGCAGGTAGACGAACAGGTCGTCCGAGGCGCCGTCGTTCTCGAGGATCAGGATCGAGGTATGGCGCACGTCGTAGGGCGCCAGGAAGCGCACCAGCGCCTTGCCGGGCCGCACGCTCTGGCGCCGGGTGATCTGCAGCTGCCGCGACATCTCGCGCCCGCCGCGCGCACGCGTGGTGAGTCGCAGGGTCTGGATGTAATCGTCGGCGTAGAGGTTGGCGAAGGCGCGCTCGAGCAGCACCTGGGCGGTCCCCGGCGCGGGCGTCGCGTCGCGCGGCTGCGCCGCCGCCACGGCTGCCAGCCCCACGCCCAGTGCCAGCAACGCCACCGCCCGCATCGGCGCCGAGTATATCGGCTGCCAGGAGTCGCCCAGAAAGGAAAACGCCCCGACCGAGGTCGGGGCGTTGTGAGTCGAGAGATCTCTCGACCGCCATTTCCTGCGCCCGTGCCACGCCAGGCCGAGCAGTCCCGCCGCCAGCAGCAGGCCCGTGCGCGGCTCGGGCACGAGGCGGCGGCATCCAGATGGACCCCGTCGCAGCCCCCACCGCGCTATCCTGCCGCGGCCCGGAATCACCCAGGGAGACCCTCCCATGCGCCGCCTTGCAACTGACTTTGGCCTGATTTCCCTCGTCCTCAGCCTGGCCTGCTCCGGCGGCCCCGAGCGGCCCGCGGCGGCGGCGAGCCCTGCCACGCTCCGAAAGCCCCCGGCAGGGGCCGTGGTGGGCTCCGAGGGCCACTACGGCAACCACGTGTGGAGGGGCATCCCGTTCGCCCAGCCCCCGGTCGGCAAGCTGCGCTGGCGGGCGCCCCAGGCGCTGGCGGCATGGGACGGCAGCCGCGAGGCCCTGGCCTTCGGATCCTCGTGTCCGCAGTTTGCGAGCCCGATCGGCGGCGACGACTCAGCCGACCTCGGCACCCCGGTGGGCAGCGAGGACTGCCTGTTCCTGAACGTGTACGCGCCCGCCCTCGCCCCGGATCAGGTTCCCTCCGGCGGCAAGCGCCTGCCGGTGATGTTCTGGATCCACGGGGGGGGCAACACCATCGGCACCTCGGCCTTCTACAACGGCGGCAACCTGGCGGCCAGTGAATCGGTGGTGGTGGTGACGCTCAACTACCGCCTGGGACCCTTTGGCTGGTTCCGACACCCGTCGCTGGCACCCGACGCGACGCCTGCGGAGCGCTCGGGCAACTTCGCGGTGCTCGACCTGATCCAGGGCCTCATCTGGGTGCGCGACAACATCGCCGCATTCGGGGGCGACCCGGACAACGTCACGATCTTCGGCGAGTCCGCGGGCGGCCAGAACGTGGCCATGCTGCTGGCGTCGCCCCTGTCCGAGGGCCTGTTCGACCGGGCGATCGTCCAGAGCGGCAGCACCCGGAGCACCCGCCTGTCATTGGCGTCGAATTACCGCGACGACACCAGCCCGGGTGACGAGAACTCGGCCCAGGAGGTGGCGCTGCGACTTCTGGTATCCCAGGGCGAGGCGAGCGATCGGGCCGAAGCCAAGCAGTACGCCCTGTCGAAGAACGGACTCCGGCTCGGCTACTGGCTTCGCAACGTTCCGGCGGAAGACCTGCTGAACTCCTACCCCAGCGAGACGGTGGGCATGTACGACCTGCCCCAGGCCATGCAGGACGGGACGGTGCTTCCGATTCGCCCGCTCTCGGAAGTGGTGCTCGCCGGCGACATCCATCCGGTGCCACTCATGCTCGGCACCAACCGGGACGAGAACAAGCTCTTCCTGTTCCTGGACCCGAAGCTGGTGCGCCAGTGGTTTGGCCTGCTGCCCCAGGTACTGGACGAGGCGCGTTACGAGGTGGTGAGCGAGTACCAGAGCCGAAGCTGGAAAGCCGACGGCGCCGACGAGATCGCCATCGCCCTGGCGGCGCAACGCCGCGACGACGTCTTCGTCTACCGCTTCGACTGGGACGAGGAGCCTTCGCTGCTGTGGTTCGATCTGGGCCAGTTGCTTGGGGCCTCCCACGGCTTCGAGATTCCGTTCGTGTTCGGCCACTTCGATCTGGGTCGGGACACGGGAAGGCTGTTCGACGAAGACAATCTGGCCGGGCGCGTGGCGCTCTCCGACGCCATGATGTCCTACTGGGCGCAATTCGCGTATGCGGGGGATCCCGGAGCCGGCCGCGCCGGCGACCTGCCACGCTGGCTGGCGTGGCCGTCGGCGACCGGCGCCGACACGATGCTGGTGCTCGACACGCCCGAGGGCGGAGGCGCCCGCATGTCGCCGGAGTTCGTGACCCGTGAGGGCCTGATCGCCGACTTCGCCGCCGATCCACGGCTGGCCGACCTGGCCTTCCGCTGCAGTGTCCTCGACTCCATGATGGAGTGGTCCGACAGCTTCGACGAGAGCACCTACGCAAGCGCTGGCTGCGCCGAGCTGCCCACCGTGGCGGCGGCGGCGGGAAACTAGAGCCGCAGCCCCAGCTGACGGATCCGGTAGCGCAGGGTGCTGCGCGGCACGCCGAGCCTTCGGGCGGTGCGAGATACGTTGCCGCGCTCGGCGACCAGGGCAACGGCGATCCTCTCGCGCTCCTGCGTTGCACCCCCCTGCCAGGGCGCCGAGTCCGTGGCGATTCCGTGCAGGGACCACGCCTGCTCGCGAGCCAGGAACTCGTCCAGATGCTTCTCCACCAGGTCCTGCCCGGGCTTCTCGATCACGAAGCGCTCCAGGAGATTCATGAGCTCTCGCACGTTACCGGGCCACGCGTAGCACCCGAGGCGGTCCAGGAAGTCCGCGCGCGGTCTCGGGGCTTCCGCCCCCGCCCGCTCCGCCAGCTGCAACAGCAGCCGCGGCGCCAGCAGCGACAGGTCCCCTGGCCTTTCGCGGAGTGGCGGAATCCGGATCTCGAACACGTTGAGGCGGAAGAGCAGGTCGGCCCGGAAGCAGCCATCGCTCACCGCCCGCCGCAGGTCCCGGTTGCTGGCCGCGATCACCCGCGCCGTCATGGTTCGCGTGGCCGAACCGCCCACCCGCTCGAACTCCCGATCCTGGAGCACGCGAAGCAGCTTGGCCTGGAGACCCGGCTCCAGATCCCCGATCTCGTCCAGGAAGAGCGTCCCCCCCTGGGCCCGCTCGAAGCGACCCAGTCGCCGACCCACCGCGCCCGTGAAGGCACCCCGCTCGTGGCCGAAGAGTTCGCTGTCGACCACGCTGCTGGCGAGGGCTGCGCAATCCACGTGCACGAAGGGCAGTTGGCTTCGCTTGGAGAGGCGGTGGAGTTCGCGCGCCACCACCCCCTTGCCGCAGCCGGTCTCTCCGCTGAGGAGAACCGTGGAGGCCGTCGTCGCCACCGCCTCGATCTGACGTCGCACACTCTCGATGGCCGGGCTCGACCCGATCAAGGCGCTCCTTCCCGCAGCCATCCGCTTCAACCCGATCCACTCCGCTCGACGGAGCCCAGCATCCACCTGCTATTTCGCGCGGCTCCCCGAGCGAGTCAACGCACAATCCAGGCCGATGGCGGTCGCCTTGCCGCCACCCGTCCGGGCGCGATCGGCGTCGGCACGGATGCGCGCGCCCACCTCCCGGTCGACCTTCGTGTAAACTGGGACGCCCGGCGCCGCCCACGGCGGGGCCACCGAACCGGAAGATTCGCGACAGGAGGGTTCCCATGAGCGGCCAGGGTGATCCGATGCAACGCGTGATGGACGGACGCAGCTGGGAGGAATTCTGCGACACGCTGAAGGCGGCCGGATCCGTCGTGCTCAGTGAAACTTCACCCGACAATCCATTCGACCGTGCCGAGGGCTGGCGCTATCTGACGCGGCTCACGCGAGCCGGTCTCGAGACCTTCGTGGAAGCCGGAGATCCCCAGGCGCCGGAGTTCGCTCGCACCGCCCACGAGACCATCAAGATGGGCATGGACAACCCGGACAACGTCTACCAGAGCGCGCCCATCCACGGCGAGTACGAGTATCGGATCCACGGCACCCGGGGCAGCGTGCACTATCTGGGCTTTGGCACCCAGGCGGGAAACTACGGCGCAACGGGCACCCTGACGACCACGGGCTACCTGGAAGCGAAAGATCTCGAGATCGGGCCCGACGGCAGCTTCGAGATTCTCGTGAGCGCAAAGCCCGATGCAGGGCAGCGCGCGGTGAACGTGCTGCCCATGGCGCCCGAGAGCCGCACCCTCATCATCCGCCAGACGCGACTCGACCACGAGAAGGAGGAGATTGCGAAGATCAAGATGGAGCGGATCGACGGCCCCAACCGGCCGCGGTATCTGGAGCCGGAGCGCATGGACCGGGCCCTGAAGAGCGCGTCCCAATTCGTGATGGGCTGCGCCAAGCTCTTCAACCACTGGGCCGACGGCTTCAAGAAACACACCAACAAGCTGCCGCGCTTCGACCCCGAGACGGCGCGAATTGCCGGCGGCGACCCGAACATCGCCTATTTCCACAGCTACTGGAAGCTGGCTCCGGATGAGGCCCTGGTGATCGAGACGACACCGCCGGAGTGCGACTACTGGAACTTCCAGGTGAGCAACCACTGGCTCGAGTCACTCGACTACCGCTACTTCCGCATCCACGTGAACAACCACACCGCCAGCCTGAAGCCGGACGGCTCGGTGCGCGTCATCCTTTCGCACCAGCGACCCGAGCCGGGACGAGAGGGAAGTGACACCTGGCTCGACACCTGCGGCCACGATCGCGGAACCATGTGCTGGCGCTGGATCCGGGCCCGCGAACACCCGGAGCCCCAGACCCGCGTCGTGAAGGTGGCGGAGCTGCTGGCCCGTGACTGACCCCGTGGATTTCTCGGAAGCGGCGATGCTCGAGGCCGCTCGCCAGGCCACGGGTCTCGACGATTTTGGCGACCCGGGCTTTCGCGAGGGCTTGCGGGTGCTGCTGGCCACCTACGACGAGACGGCGGGCTTCAACGCCAAGGGACGCCGCCGTTTCCAGCGGCGCCTGCTGCAGCTGCTCTCCCAGCGTCTGAAGATCGAGGCGGCCTTCAGCCGCCATCCCGAGGTGCGCGAGCGCCGCATCGCGGGCCCCATGTATCTCACCGGCCTGCCCCGCACTGGAACCTCGGCGCTGTTCAACCTGCTGGGCATGGACCCGGCGGCGCGCCCGCTGCTGCTGTGGGAGGGGATCTTCCCGGATCCGCTCGAAGATCTGGCGCCCGGGCAGACCGATCCGCGCCTGGCGGCCCTGCGTGCCCATTACCAACGGGGCCGCGAGACGAACCCGGACTTCACGAAGATCCACTTTGCCGACGCGGACACGCCCGAAGAGTGCGTGATGCTGCTGGCTCACACGTTCTGCGATGTACAGATGGGGATCGAGCCCCTGATGGAGCCCTACGCGTCGTGGTTCCAGAAACAGGACCTGCGAGCCTCGTACGCCTACTACCACGATCTGCTGAAGCTGCTCGACTGGCAGCGACCCGGCGATCGTTGGCTGCTGAAGTCGCCGGCCCACCTGTGGGCCCTGGACATCCTGGTCGAGATGTTCCCCGACACGTGCATCATCCTCACCCATCGCAATCCGCTGGAGATCCTGCCGTCCTACTGCAGCATGATGGCGTCGCTGATGGTGGCGCGAGAAGCGCTCGACCCCCACGAGCTGGGGCCCACGGTGCTGGAATACCTGGCGCGCTCGCTTACGCGCGCCCTCGCGGCGCGCGACCGCTCCGATCCGAAGCGCTTCCTCGACGTGGACTATCGGTCCTTCGTCGCCGATCCCATGAGCAGCATCGAACGCATCTACGGCCACTTCGGACTGGAGCTTTCGCCCGAGTCGGAAGCCGGCATGCGCGGCCACGTACGCGACAACCCGCGAGGCAAGCACGGCGCCCACCGGTATGGCCTGTCCGAATACGGGCTCACGCCCGAAGCCGTGATCGGGCGCCTGGCGCCCTACATCGAGCGATTCCAGATTCCCGTTGACTGAGGACCGAGATCAGGGCAGCGGAACCTGCCGCACCTTGACTCCCGCTTCGCGCAGGAGCGCCAGAGAAACGTCCGCCATGGGGTAATCGGCGTTGTAGGCCACCTCGGCCAGGTCCGCGTTGATGATCATCTTGGTGCAGATCAGACACGGACAGAAGGTGGTGAAGAGCGTTCCGCGTCGCACCGAGACGCCGTGGTACGCGGCCTGGGTGATGGCGTTCTCCTCCCCGTGGGAACACAGGCACTCGCCGAGTCCGGTAGCGGATTCGGCGAACGAGTTGCAGCGCGGGCAGCCTCCCTCGTTGCAGTTGCGCGTACCTCGGGGCGTTCCGTTGTAGCCGGTGGAGATGATGCGCCGATCGGTGGCGATGACACAGCCCACTTTGCGCTTGACGCAGTTGCTGCGGGTGGCCACCACCCGGGCAATCGACATGAAGTACTCGTCCCAGCTGGGCCGTTCAAAAAAAAAGCTCCGTTCCAGGATCCGCTGGATTCCGGCGTGCAACGTCGCGAGGTCGCTTTCGTTGTCGATGACGGCATCCGCCAGCGCCTCCACCGCCAGCAGCTGCTGGGCCGCCGGGTCGTCGCTCGCCAGCTCCCGCTCCTCGAGCCGCCGGAATTCTTCCAGGGCCTGGGGGTCGCCCGCGCGCCCGCGCGCCCGGATCCGTGCCAGGCGCGTGGCGGGGTCGGCGCGGATCCAGAGCAGGTTGAAGCCGTCGGCGCGCTCGCGAAGCACCTCGACCTCGGCCGGATGGCGGATCGAGTCGATCACGTAGTTGCGGTCGAAGGAGAGCTTGCGCGCCAGGCGCTCGGCCAGCGCACCCGGTCCCTCGGCGCTGCGCAGCGCCCGCCCCGCTTCGATCATGCGTTCGCGGGTCTCCTCGACGCCCTGTCGGCTCAGCTCGTCCCGGATCACGTCCGAGAGCGAGAGGGGGTAGAAGCTGCGGCGTTCGAGGAAGCTGACCACCTCGCCCTTGCCGGCTCCGTTGCGGCCCGAGACGCCGATGATCATGCCAATCCCCCCTGAGACCGGGCCAGCATACCCCGCCCCACGCCTCCCTAGCCATGCGGGCGCTGCTCTGGCAGCCTGCGAGCGTGCGCGCACTCGTGACCGGAGCTGCAGGATTCGTGGGGAGCCACCTGGTTCCGCGCCTTCGGGCCGACGGGGCCCGGATCTTCGCCCACGACCGGGAACTCGACGTATGCGACGCCGCGGCCGTGGCCAGTCGGGTGCGCGAGGTCGGCCCCGACACCATCGTGCACCTGGCGGCCCTGACGTCGGTGCCCCACTCGCGCCGCGAGCCCGAACTCACGTACCGAGTCAACTACCTGGGGACACGGGCGGTGCTCGACGCGGCCCTTCAGCATGCCCCCGACGCGCGGGTGCTGATCGTCTGCACGGCCGAAGAGTATGGCTCGGCGGCTCCCGGCTCGGATCCCTTCAGCGAGGCGTCGCCCCTGCGGCCCGGCTCACCCTACGCCCGCAGCAAGGCGGCCGCCGACCTGCTGGGCGCCCAGTACGCCTCCCGCGGCCTGGATGTGGTGCGGGTGCGCGCCTTCAATCACGCGGGTCCGGGCCAGTCCAGCGACTTCGTGATCGCGAGCTTCGCGCAACAGATCGCCGCCATCGCCGGCCGAAAGCGCGATGCCGTGCTTCGCGTGGGCAACCTCGACTCGGTTCGCGACTTCCTGGACGTGCGCGACGTGATCGAGGCCTACGTGCGCCTGCTGGACCGCCGGGTGCCGGCCGGGGTCTACAACGTGGCCAGTGGCGTGGGCACGCGAGTCGGCGCGCCGCTGGACATTCTGCTGGCCCTGGCGGGCGTGCACCCGGTCATCGAGATCGATCCCGAGCGGCTGCGACCCGCCGATTTCTCGGTGGGCGACGCCAGCCGTCTGCGTGCGACCACCGGCTGGAAGCCGCAAATCGATCTGGCCGACACCCTGCGCCAGGTATTCGACTATTGGCAGCAGGAGGTCGCTGCGGACCGCGTCTGAGTCGCTCAGACGCGGTCCCTGCTCGCGCACAACGACAACCAGGACTCGCCGCCGTCGTCGAGCATCTCGCGCTCGCCCACCACCCGGAGCCCCGCGGCCGCAAGCGCCTCGACGACCGGATCGCGCTCCACCGCCAACAGACCCGAGAAGACCGCGTGTCCCCCCGGACGCGTACAAGCCGCGATGCGTGCCAGGCACGGCAGCATCTCGGTGCGCAGCAGGTTCGCCACCACAAGCTCGAACGTCACCGGCGCCAGCGCCTCGAAGCCCCCGGTGAAGACCTGGAACGCCCCGATCAGGTCGTTCTCCCGGGCGTGGGCGCGGGCCGAGGGCGCCGCCAGGGGGTCCAGGTCGAAGCCGACGGCGCGGGTTCCCGCTGGCGCCAGACGCAACGCCGCCAGCGCCAGCACGCCCGTGCCCGTGCCCACGTCCAGCAGCCACGCGCTCTCGGCGAGGTCCGGCGCCAACGCGTCGATCCACGCGAGGGCCAGGTGTGTGGAGGCGTGGCCACCGGTGCCGAAGGCCTGCCCCGGATCGATTCGCAGCTCGCACTGGCCCGGAGCCGCCTCGTGTGCGACGAAAGAGGGGCGAATGACCAGACGAGGCGACACGATGATGGGGCCGAGCCCCTGCTTCCAGGCTTCGGACCAGTCCGCATCGGGCACCGCTTCGGGATCGCCCACGCGGACACCGTCCACTCCTGCGACGGCCCGTCGCACCGCTTCGGAAAGAGACCCGGGGGCGAACACCAGGAGCAGGAACGGATACGCCCCCTCGCCCACCCGCTCCTCCATTCCCACGGCGCCCGCCGCATACGCTTCGGCTACCACGCGTTCGGCCCGCGGGCCGTCTTCCGCGTCGACCCGGATGCGCACGAAGTCCCGGCTGCGGCTGGCGCTCTGCGGTGTGCTGTTGCTCGCCAATTCGGGGTGCTACCTCGGGCACGTGGCCACGGGACAGATGCGCCTGCTGCGGGCGCGCCAACCCATCGATGCAATCCTCGCCGAAGCGTCCACACCCCAGGTGCTGCGCACGCAGCTGAACATGATCCAGGAGGTGCGCGCGTACGCCAGCGACCTGGGACTCGACGTGGGGCAACGATACACGAGCTACGTCGACTGGCCGGGCGACCGCGTCGTCACCATCGTGGTGGCCACGAAGCCGGGAAGCGTGGAGCCCACCGGCTGGAGCTTCCCGATCGTGGGCCGCGTGCCCTACAAGGGCTTCTTCGACGTGGAAGGGGCGGACGCGGAGGCCGAGTACCAGCGCGCCCGGGGCAACGATGTATGCCAGGTTCCGGTGCCCGCCTACTCGACACTGGGCTGGTTCGACGATCCGATCACGGCGCCCATGTTGAGGGGCGGAGACGAACAGACCGTGGAAACGGTGCTCCACGAGCTGGTCCACGCCACGGTTTTCGTGCCGGACGAAGCCGACTTCAACGAGGGCGTGGCCCGCTTCGTTGCTGAAGAGGCCAGCGTGCGATTCCTGGCCCGAGCCGGGCGCGACGGCGAGGCCGCGTCGGCACGCCTGCGCATCGAGGACTGGCGCCGGATCCGGACCGAGACGCTGCAGCTGCGAAGCCGTGTGGCAGAGCTCTACGCGCAAGCGCCGGACGACCCCGCCCGGGCCGCCCGACGCGGGGACCTGGAGCAGCAGACCCGAGACACCGTCGCGGCGCTGGATCTGGACACCCGCGACGCCGCCCGGATCGCGCAGGGACTGCGCTTGAACGATGCCTGCCTTGGCCTGGTGGGAACCTACGAGGCCGACGTGGATCGCTACGGGGAGCGCCTGGCCGAGCTGGAGGGCGACCTCGGGGCTTTCGTGGCCGCCATGCGCGGCGCCGCGGAGACCCCCGACCCGCGAGCCGGTCTCCTGGGCCCCGGGGTGCCAAGCCAGACGCCCTGAATCCATTCTCTCAGGGCCGACCCCCAACGTTCCGAAACGGGGGGACCGTGTCCATGAAGCCCGCAGCTCCCGAGATCCTGAGCCTCGAGCGGGCCGTCGAATCGGCTCGCCGGCTGCGCGCCAATGTGGAGCGGGCCCTGCGCGGAAAGCCCGAGGTCGTGCGCCGTGCGGTGGAGACCCTGATCGCCGGCGGTCACCTGCTGCTGGAAGACGTGCCGGGAGTCGGCAAGACCACCCTGGCCCACGCCCTGGCCCGCTCGATCGACGCGACGTTCTCCCGGATCCAGTTCACCAGCGATCTCCTGCCCAGTGACCTGCTGGGAAGCGTGGTTCCTGAACGGATGGCTCCGGACGCGGGTCGTTCGTCCGGTGGTTTCGTGTTCCAGCCGGGCCCGATCTTCGCTCACGTCGTACTGGCTGACGAAATCAACCGCGCCAGCCCCAAGGCCCAATCGGCTCTACTGGAAGCCATGAGCGAGGGAGCCGTGACGGTGGAGGGCATCAGCCATCCACTTCCGCGCCCGTTCTTCGTGGTTGCCACCCAGAACCCCCTGGAGCACCACGGCACGCACCCGCTGCCCGAGTCCCAGCTGGATCGATTCATGCTGCGTTGCGGCGTGGGCTACCCGGATCCGGAGCACGAAGCGGCGGTGCTGCGTGAAGATCCGGCAGCCAGCGAGCTGCCCCGCCTCGCGCCGGTGGTGAGCCTGGACGAATTGCTCGGCATGCAGGCGGTGGCGCGCCACATCAAGTTCGACGACGCACTGGCCGGCTACCTGCTGGCCATCGTGCACGAGACCCGGGATCACGAGACCCTGGAGGTCGGCGTGTCGCCCCGCGGAGCCATCGCCCTGCGGCGCGCGGCCCAGGCTCGCGCGCTGGTCGAAGGTCGCGATTACTGCATCCCCGACGACGTGCGCGACCTGGTGGTGGACGTGTGCGCCCACCGGGTGATGATCGATCCCCGCTCCGCCCCGTCGCGAAGCGGCGAGGTGGCCGCGTGGACCCTGCGCGAAATCGTCGATCAGGTCCCCGTTCCGCTCTGAGCGGTCTTGCCCGGCTGCATTTCTGGCTGCGGACGCTTCGCCGCTGGTTGCGGCCGCCGCGCCGGCTCTCCCCCACCCGCGCAGGCTGGGCCTTCTTCGCCATCACGTTCGGCGTGGGCTTCGCGGCTCTCAACACCGGCAACAACCTGCTGTACCTGGTGCTGGCACTGATGCTGTCGTTCCTGGTGCTGTCGGGCGTGCTGTCCGAGTCCGCCCTGCGCGGCATCGCCGTGCGCCGGCGCCTTCCCCACGAGGTCTTCGCCGAGGCTCCGGCTCCCGTCGCACTCGAGATCCACAACCTGCAGCGCCGGGTTCCGGCCTTTGCCGTGTGGGTCGAGGACCGCGCGCGCACGCCGGCCGGGCCCCGGAGTGTCGGTCGGGTCTTCGCGCTCCGGATCGCGCCGCAAGCCCACGAGCTCCGCAGTTACGGGCTGCGGTCCGATCGGAGAGGTCCCCTGGAACTGCTTGGATTCCGGGTCTTTACGCGGTTTCCCTTCGGGCTCTTCGTGAAGTCCCTGGAGATCCGGGATGCCATCGAGGTGCTCGTGTACCCGGCGGTCGAGGCGGTGGTCGCGCCGCCTTCGATTGGCGCAGCACACCGAGGCGGCGAGAGCCGAACGGGGCCGGGGGCGGCGGTCGGCGACGTGGCCGGCCTGCGCCCCTTTGCGCCCGGCGATCCGGCGCGACGCATCCACTGGCGGGCCTCCCTGCGCAGTGGCGAGCTCGTGGTTCGCGACGTGGAAACCGAGCACGCAGCCGAGGTGGAGGTGCGGCTGCGCACCGGCGACGCCGAGCCGGGCAGCCCTTTCGAGCGGCTCGTGGCTTGGGCGGCTTCCGAGGTGGTGTGCTGGCTCGACGCCGGAGGTCGCGTGTCTCTGCGCACCGACCGCTACCGCGTCGAAGCCGACTCCGGATCCCGGCACCGCGCCCGACTCCTCTCGTTTCTCGCGCGGGTCGAGCCGGATGTGCCGGATGTGCCGGAAGCGGAACTGCCGTGAGCCTCGCCGTCCCGACCTCGGCGCCCCGGCCCGCCGCCGCCTGGCTGATGGTGAGCCTGGCCAGCGCCACGCTCTGGATCACGCTCCAGATCGCGCCGTGGGTGATCGCGATCCAGGTACTGGCGTTTGCCGGATCGTTCGTCCGACGCGAGCGAGCCTTCGCCTGGCAACACAGCGCCGTGGTGCTGGACGTGGCCATGGTCGGCATCGTGGGCCTGACACTGGTGATGGTGTCGGGCGTCGCCCCGGCCACCATCGCCCTGGGCCACTTCGCCGCATTGACCCAGGGACTTCAGCTCCTGGACGCGCGACCCCGCAAGAGCGAATTCCTGCTGGTGACGCTGGCGGTCTTCCAGGTGATCCTGGCCGCCAACCTGACCGACAGTGTCTTCTTCACCCCCCTGCTGGTGGCCACACTGCTGGCCACGGTCTGGACCTTGATGGTCCACACGCTTCGAATGGAGGCCATCGAGGCGGGGTCTCCCCAGTCGCCGACGCGCGCCATCACGCCGGGACTGATGCGGACCACCCTGGTGGCTTCGGGCCTGGCGATGGCGCTGGCCCTGGTGCTGTTCCTGCTGCTGCCGCGCCTGCGTTCGAGTGTGGTGAGCGGCCGCGTGCTGGCTCCAACGCACGCCAGCGCGGGCTTCTCCGAGACGGTCGAGCTCGGCACCCTGGGACGCATTCGCCAGGACGCCAGCGTGGTGCTGCGGGTCGAGACGCTGGAGGGCGAAGCGCCGGACGCTACCCAGGCCTACTGGCGCGGGCTCGCCTTCGATCGCTTCGATGGCCGCTCCTGGTCCATCACGCCACCCGGCCGCGACCTCGTGGCGGGAAGCGCCGAGACCGGGCTCTCGTTCGGACGCGATCCGGATGCAGCCAACCTGGTGCAACGGATCGTGCGCGAACCCGTACAGGGCGGCGTCCTCTTCATCGCGGGCGAGGTCCAGCGACTGCACGGGAGCGTGCCGCGCCTGCAACGCGACACCAGCGGCGGCTTCTACGCCGTTCTCCAGGAGGACAAACGTGTGCGCTACACGGTGGCGTCGCGTGTGCATGCGACGCGCGATTCCGAGCTGGCGGGCGACCCCGCGCGCTCGCCGGACCGTCAGGGCACCCGATACCTGCAGCGCCCGGTCCCCGGGGCGACGCCGCCAGCACTCGCGCAGCGAATTACCGCCGGCGCACGCAGCGACGCTGAGCGCATGCGGGCCCTCGAGAATCACCTGCTCACCCGCGGTCGCTACACCGATTACCCGCCGGACCTCGCTGATGAAGGCGGGCCGTCGCCGATCCTGGCCTTCCTCGAGGGCGACCTGGCTGGACACTGCGAGTACTTCGCGTCGGCGCTGGTGCTGCTGGCGCGCGACCTGGAGATCCCGGCGCGGCTGGTCAACGGGTTCGCCGGCGGTCACGAGAATCGCATCGGGGGCTTCCTCGAGCTCACCCGCTCCGACGCCCACACCTGGGTCGAGGTGCACTACGCGAACGCCGGCTGGGTTCGCTACGACCCCACCCCACCCGACCTGCGCAGCCGGGCGGCACCCCCCCTGTCGCTGTCCACGAACGTGCGCGACCTGGCGAGTGCCGTCGAGCTGTGGTGGTTCCAGCGCGTGGTGGGTTTCGATCGCTCGGATCAGATGTTCGCCATCCAGCGCGCCTGGCTGGCCTGGAAGGGCGCGCAACACGGCCAGAGCGGTGCGCACGAGAAGAACGGCCGCTCGCGGGCAGCCTGGGACGTGAAGGCCACCGGGCCGTGGCGAGAGGCGGCTGCGGCCCTGGCACTCGCGACCGCCGCGGGCCTCGTTGTGTGGTGGGTGCGGCGTTGGCGTGCGCGCCTGCAGGTGCACCCCGCGTACGGCGAGGCCCTGCGAACCCTGGCGCGCCGAAACCTCGAGCGTGGTCCCGCGGTCACGCCTCGCGCTTTCGCGCGCCAGGTGGCCAGCAAACTTCCCGACGGGCCGGCGTCGGCATTCGCGGCCCTCACCGAGCGATACCTGGCCGAGCGCTTCGGCGGGCGCCCCTGGACCGGGGCGCCCCGGGATCTGCGCGTGTTCCGTCAGAGTCTGCGGGGGATCCGGCGCCGTTAGCCACCGGAAGGCTTCCGCGAGGGCGCTCGACTACTTCTTGGACGGGCCCCTGCCGGACTCCACCACCAGCACCTTCCAGCCGTCGCCGGTCTCCGCCAGTGCGGCCGCCTCGGCCTGTCCCACCGTGTCGCACAGGATGACCAGGTTGCGGGTTCGGTTGCCGCCGATCTGCGAGAGGCGAACCCGGTACTCGATTTCGGTCTTCTTCTTCTCGACCGGAGGTAGCGTCGGCTCCGCGGACGCCTTCACGGCCCTGCGTCGGGCCGCGCCCGGCTTCGGAACGTCGTGCTTGGGCGGTGCCGCGTCGGGAATCTCGGCGCGGGTGGCCTCCGCGTAGTACATGAGAAACTCCGGGGGCGGCAGGTCGATTTGAAGCCCGATCCCGCCCCTCTCCACGCTGCGCAGCTCGTGCGGCACGAGTTTCAACCGCGCCACGCGGGCCTGGGCCAGAACCGGATGATCCTCACCTGGCAGGTTCAGCTCCAGATCGACGATCGCCCCCACATCGAGCTTGGCGCTGGTCTGGAGGAAGACCCCATTGGGCGAGATGTCGAGAACCACCGCCGAGTAGCGACGCCCATCGGCCGTCATTCCACACGACATGCGCTTCTTGGCTCTCGGCAGGCGCCGGCGATTCATCGGAACTCCCCCGTCTCCGCTACGCGCTTTCGGCCCCTGGTGGCCCCTGCTTGAATGCCGCGCACGGACACCGACCGGCAGTTCCCGCTACAACGCCCCGTAAAGCTTGTGGGTCTGGGGAATCAGGCGGACCCGGGGCAAACGCCGCGCAACGCGCTGGACGGTCTGGAGCAGGCGCTCGGCGCCGGGAGCCTCGCGCACCGGGCCGTGGGGCGTGACGGGCTGCAGAACCACGGGCGTCGACCGGGCGACCCGTGCGATGCGTTCGCACATCTCGTCGATCTCCTCGTCCCGGGTTTCGAGGCTCAACACCACCTTCACCTCCACCTGCGAAGCGCGCTGTGCCACCCGCAGAAAGCTTTCGTGAGCATCGTGGAAATCGGCGACCGGCCCGTGTCGAGGATCCTCGACGCGCCGTACATCGCTGGCGAGCTTCCAGTCCATGGCGACCACATCGATGACATCCACCACCTGCGCAAGCGCATCGACGGCAACGCCGTGGGTCTCCAGGTGGATGCGCGGACCGCGCGAGGCCAGGGTCCGGGCCAGCGCCCCCACGACTCCCGGCTGCAACAGGGGCTCGCCCCCCGTGAGGCTCACGAAACGGTGAGACGCGAGCTCGAGAGCCTCGGCCGCCTCGACGATCGCCTCGAGCGACACGGGGTTCGGCAGGGTCCGGAAGCGACCGCTGCCGCGCGCGATCTCCACCCGGCATTCCGACGCCGGCTCCCAGGTATGGGGGGAGTCGCACCAGCGGCAGCGCAGGTCGCAGCCGCCGAAGCGGATGAAGAGCGTGGTTTCGCCAACGTGGGTGCCCTCGCCCTGAACCGACGAGAAGATCTCCACGAGATTCGCACCCGGCAGTGCCGCGCGGGAATCGGCCGCCACCGCTCAGCCCTCGAGGATCGAACGTCCCATCGCGACCTCGCGGATCACCTCGTTCAGGCGATCTTCGTTCCCCAGCAGATCCCGCACGCGCATGCGCGCCACGTGGTCGGCATCGGGAAGAGCATCGATCCAGCCGTGCTTGGCCACCAGGTGGTCGACCATGGCGCCCACGTCCAGGCTGCGACGACCCCGGGTCTCGTCGGTTCCGAGCATGACCACCTCTTCTCCCTCCACCAGCGAAAGTGAGAGCGACGCCCCGTAACGCTCGCGGGCGACTCGCGCAGTCATGTGCGGGTCGATCGCGGGCGGCGTGGGAACCACCACGAGGGTGTAGCCCCCGAAGTACACCAGTCGGAAGTCCCGGCGGGAGACGTAGGTAACCTCCTCCGGCACCGGGGGCGTCGGCACCGCCGCCGCCTCGTCCGCCAGATCGGAGGGTCGACCCGCCAGCAGCAGATCGACACGCGCTCTCAGCTCGCCGCGCTCACCGGCCAGATCCGCCAGGCGCTGCCACCACACTCGACCCCAGCGTTCGAAGTCGTGCTCCGTGAAGCGACCGGTGACCAGGTCCACCAGCTTGTCCGAAAATCGGCTGCGCCGGGTGCGCATCTGGAGGACTGCCGGAAGTGAGCTGCCGGCTCCCGGGTACACGTGGACGAAATCGGGGCCAATCGCCTGGCGCAGGCCCTCCAGGTCTTCCGGCGGCCACTCGTGGTGGTCGAACCAGGACAGCCGATCACGGTAGAGCGATGCGGCCTGCAGCGCGTCGTGGGCGGGCGAGGCCCGGAAGCCCACCAGGAAGATGGGAGTGTCGTCGCGCAGATCCGTGGCAACCCCGCGGAAGAAGGTCATGAGGTCGGCCTGGGGATACACCCAGAAGGCCTCCACCAGACGGTGGTCGCGGGCCAGCAACAGGGTCGCGGCCACCGAATCGCGATCTGCGTGCGCCACGAACACGGCGCGGCGACGCGGAGGACGGGCCGGCTCTTCCGGCTCGGGCGCTTTCGCCGCGGCCTCTCGCGCGCGACGACGCGCTTCGCGTTGGAGGCGGGCGCGGTCCAGATCCTCGTCACCGTCTTCCACCGGCTCGTCATCGTCGTACGCCGGCGCCAGGGCCTCCTCCATCTCGGAGACCTCGGAAATCTCCACCGCCAGCGGCACCAGCAGATCGTCGACGACCTCGGCATCCACGAGATCGGGGTCGTCGGAGTCGGCCTCCGGCCTCGGATCGCGCCGCGCCTGTCGCGGCTCGGGGTCGTCGCGATTGGCGGCCTCGACCGCTGGTTGGTCGCCGGCGGTCTCTTCGCCGCTGCCGCCTCCGCTTCCACCACGGCCGCGACCGCGCCTTCGGCCGCGACCGCGACCGCGCCGGCGCGCCGCTTCTCCCTGCGGCCCCGGTGCATCCGTGCGGTCGTCGTCCAGATCGAAGAGCGAGACCTCGTCGAACTTGCGCGGCTTGGCTTCCGAGGCTTCCGGCGGCGACGCCTCGCTCGCTGCCAGCGGGGACTCGGCGTCGGAGGCTCCCCACGATCTCGGACCGCGGCCCCCGGAGCGACCGCGGGAACCGCCGCGGCGGGACGACCGCCGCGGACCCGACGCTGCCGCACTCGAGTCGCCCTCCCCGGCTTCGGGTTCCGATTCGCTGCGGTGGCGGGACGGCCGACGCGGACTCGCCGGCGCCGCGATCGCCTGGCCCTCCCGGAGTTCGAGCTCGGATTCGCCGCCGCGCTGGGATCGCACGTCGAAAAGGGTGCGCTTCACGGCCAGCACCGGAAGCACCCGCATGACGGCGGCGTCGAAGTCGCGCGCCGCCAACAGCAGCTGCGGCGGTGCGAGCCCCGGCGACGTGGCGGCCTCACCCAGCAGCAGCGGAAGCGCCGGCCGCAGGGCCAACGTCGCATCCAGGATCGCGCCCAGATCCATCAGGGTCAGCGTGCCGCGAATGGCGCCCACCACCGGCCGGCCGGCGCCGTCGACCCCCGCCAGGTCCAGGGCCTCGCTGTCGGATCCACCCAGCGGCCACAGCAGGGCGCGCCGCAATCCGGCCGCCGCCACCAGGCGCGGCGCGAGCTGCGCGCGCAGGCCTTCGTCGGAACTGCGCACCCGGCGGTCGGCCAGACGCTTGCGAAGCGCGCCCTCGAGCCGATCCATGGCGGTGGCGAGACCCGACGGGTCGAGCTTCGCCGTCGAGCGCTCCGGGGCCAGGGTCACCAGCACCAGATCGGCGTTCTCCACCCGCAAGGCTGCAACGCAGCGCGCCAGCAGACACAGCTCCACACCGTTTCCGAAGCCACGCACGGAGCCCCCGTGCTTGGCGGCCAGGCCCTCGAAGGCCGCCAGGGCGCGCGCAAACAGGCTGCGCTGCTCGGCACTCTCCAGCTGCGCCGCCACGTGATGCGGCGGCGCCACCGGGGGCTCAGCCCCCGGCTCGGGTTCCACGCTGCTTTCTCCCCCTGCCAGCCCGGAGGCCACCACCGCCCGGAACTCGTAGGCCGTCTGGCCCAACAGCGAGAGTCGGCGGCGCGCGGCGATCGACCACTGCGGCGCTACCGCGATGGCCTCGCCAGCGAACTGATCTTCCTCGCTCAGGCGCTGCGCCAGCGCCAGTGTGGCCAGGAGGGCATCGCCCCCCGACACGGGAGCAAAGCCCACGGCCAGCCGGGACGTCACGCCCCCGCCGGTCGCGGTACCGGTCGCCAGCGCCGCAAAGTGGACCGGAATCCCGGGCTCCTGCAACGGCTCGAGGGCCTCGGCTCGCACGGCGCCGGTTTCCAGCATGCGCGCGAATATCGCGTTGGCATCGATGGCCGGGTTGCGCCCCTCGCCAGTCTTCCGTCCGCCACGTCCTCGCCCGAATCGGCGTCTCATTTTTCTCTCCGTTCACTTCCCGTCGGCGGCCTGGTCAGCTCGGCCAACGATTGTGGTGTTACGAGCAACGATTCATCGTCGTCGCCCTTCGACTCTTCCTCGAGCTTGCGCAATGCGGGCTCGAGCAGGACTTCGATCAGTGCACGCGCCACCGGATTCTCCCGGGGCGGTCGTTCCCGAAACTCGCGTGCCGCCTCCAGGCAGGCACGCGCGTCGTCCTCCGCATCCCGCTTCCACGACACGTAGGCGCTCTCTTCGAAACGCTGCGCGGTGGCCTCGCGCGCAGCCTCATGGAAGATCTCTTCGAGCGCCTCCGCCAGGATGCCGTCTACCTGTTCTCCCCGGTGCGGCGCTGACACGACGATCTGGCTCCGGGCCACCTCGGCCAGGCGCTCGGCGAACTTCGGCAACAGCTCCGGGTCGGTCGGCCACGGCCCGAGCTGCTTGTCACGGACGAAGCCCACGGCCCGGTCCAGGGCCTGGCGATCCCCCGATGCGCCCAGGGCCTCACGAACCCGCTCCCCCGGCGTGGCCGCGCCTTCGGAAACTGAAGCGATGCGCGAGCGCCACTCGCCAAAACCGCGCGGTAGCGGTCGATCGGCCGGCTGGGCGTTTGCGATCCGCGCCGCAAGAGCCCGCACCGCTTCCACCGGCGCCTCCACGGCGGGAAACCGATCTCGCGCCGTGAACTCGCGCAGGAACTTCCGGGCCTTGCTGCGGCCCGTGGTGTAGGCCTCGAACCCGACCACGCCCCGCACTTCGTCGAGAATCACTTCGTATAGGCGCGCCCCGCCGGACGGATGGGCCTCCAGCAGGTACACAATCCGGGTTCCGCGCGGGTCGATGGCCGAAACCATCGCGGCGGACAGGTCATCATCGAGGGGCGGCAGCTTCGCCACGACCGGGGCCTGGGGTGCTTCCGGAATGCTGACGCCCCGGGATCGCAGTGCGTGTATGGCGCGTCGGATCACCTTGCGTGCGGGTTTGGGCAGATCGGCCGCTTCCACTTCCCGCAGGGGTTCGACGCCCCGGGGATGTTCGGCCCACTCCGCCGCCAGCTCGGCCCCGGGCTCGGGCTCGTTCCGCAACAACCATGTGAGCACGCGAGCCGCCGCCGCCACGTCGAGCATCTCCAGCAACTGGGCCGGATCCCCGTTGGCGGGCCGGATGGCATCCGCCTCTTCCGGCAGGGCCGACGCGGCCCGCTCCAGGGCCTCGGGAAGTCCCAGGCCGACGTCGCTCACGCGTCGGACCCCTGAGGCCCCAGAAGCCTGCGGTGTTCGGTCATGGCGAACCGATCGGTCATGCCCGCCACGTAATCGGAAATGGCCCGCGCTTCGCCGTCCACGTCGAAGCGCTCGCGTACGCGCGCCGGAAGATGCTGCGGCCCATCGCGGAACACCCCGTAGATCTCACCCAGGGTGCGGGCACCGCGCTCACTCATCTCCAGCACGCGCGGGTGCTGGTAGAAGTTCCGGTGCAGGAAGCTCTTGAGTTCCCGCTTGCGTTTCTCCAGCTCGGGAGCCAGTCCCACCAGCCGACCCTTGGTGGCGCGCACCTGGTCCAGGCTGTTCACGCCGGCAGCCTCCAGTCGGGCCGCGGAGGATTCCACCAGGTCGGTCACGAGCCGGTTGATGAGGGCGATGATGGTCTGGGCCACGCGCACCCGATCCGAGCTTCCGGACAGACGCCCCTCCACTTCGCGTTGGGCCTCGTGCCACAGGGACACATCCTGGAGGCCTTCGAGTTCGAGCATGCCCGCGCGCAACCCGTCTTCCAGATCGTGGTTGGTGTAGGCAATCTCATCCGCTATGTCGGCCACCTGAGCCTCGAGGCTGGGCTGGTTCGCGGCCTCCGGCACCGGCACCGGGTGGTCCCACTCGCAGCCGTGCTTGAGGATCCCCTCGCGGGTCTCGTAGGTCAGGTTGAGTCCGCGAAAATCCGGATAGCGCTCCTCGAGCAGGTCCACGGTGCGCAGGCTCTGGCGGTTGTGATCGAAGCCTCCCTCGTCTTTCATCAGCTCGGCGAGGGCGCGCTCACCCGCGTGACCAAACGGCGTGTGCCCCAGGTCGTGAGCGAGCACGACGGCCTCGGCGAGTTCCTCGTTCAGCCGCAGGGTGCGCGCAATGGTTCGCGAGATCTGTCCGCCCTCCAGGGTGTGGGTCAGCCGATTCCGGTAGTGATCGCCTTCGTGGTACACGAACACCTGGGTCTTGTATTCCAGGCGGCGGAAGGCCCGGGCGTGGACGATGCGATCGCGGTCGCGCTGGAAGGCGGTGCGATAGGCGTGCTCGGGCTCCGCCACGAGACGCCCGCGCGACTCACAGCTTCGGGCCGCAAACGGCGCCAGGCGCTCGACTTCCTCGCGCTCGTAGGCCTCGCGTGTCCGAATCAAGCTCATCGCTCGTCCGCCTCCCGGTCGGCTTCGCGCAGCACGCGCTCGAGCCGGGCCCGCGACGCGTCGTCGATATCGTCCGGCTCCCGGCCGCCACCTCCCCCCGAAGCCAGCAGATAGAGGGCACCCGCGGCAACCGCGAGCCCAAGGAGTAGGACCAGCCAGCGTGTCACTCGGTTCCGTCACCCGGGCCACCGGGGTCGCATGCGGGGAGGGGTGCCACACCGGGAGGCGGTGCGAGAGTAGGAGTGGGCCTCCCGGGTGTCAACGCCGGTCCCGACGCATCCAGCCGAAACTCAAGCGGTTTTGCTCGAAGCCGGTAAGCTGTGGCGATGCCGCCCGCGCCGCTTCCGCGCCGCCTGTTGCTCGGTCCCGGGCCCTCGAACGTCCATCCCCGCGTCCGCGAAGCCCTGGGACAACCCCTGGTGGGCCACCTCGATCCCGCCTTTCTGGCCCTGATGGAAGAGGTCCAGGAGAACCTGCGGCGCCTCTACGGGACCCACAACCCGATGACGCTGCCGCTATCGGGCACGGGCAGCGCTGGCATGGAAGCCTGCCTGGTCAATCTGCTCGAGCGCGGCGAGACGGCGGTCATCGGCGTGAACGGGGTCTTCGGGGGCCGCATGAGCGAAGTGGCTAGCCGCGCGGGCGCTCGTGTCGTGCGCGTGGAGAGCGCGCCCGGCACGCCCCTGGACGAAGCGGCCATGGCAGATGCCATCGCCCGCGAGCAGCCACGGGTGGTGGCCTTCGTCCACGCCGAAACCTCCACCGGCGTTTGCCAACCGGTCGAACAGATCGCGCGAACCGCTCGCGACGCCGGAGCCCTGGTGGTGCTCGATTGTGTCACCTCGCTGGGCGGGCAACCCGTCGAACTCGACGAGTGGGGGATCGACGCGGCCTACAGCGCAACGCAGAAGTGTCTGTCGTGTCCGCCGGGCCTCTCCCCGGTGAGCTTCTCGGACCGCGCGCTTGCCCGGGTGCGCGCCCGCAAAACCCCGGTGCAGAGCTGGTACCTGGACCTCACCCTGTTGGCGGACTACTTCGGCGTGGATCGGGTCTACCACCACACGGCTCCCATCTCGGCCGTGATGGGCCTGGCCGAAGGCCTGCGGATGGTGGAAGAGGAAGGCATGGAGATCCGCATCAAGCGCCACCAGGAAGCTGCGCGCGCATTGATCGAAGGGATCGCGCCCCTGGGATTCACGCCCCTGGTGGAGGAGCGCTATCGCCTGAACGCGCTGTCGGCCCTGTGCGTACCCGAGCCGCTGCGCGGAGCCGGCGAGGCGAATCTTCGCCGACGAATGCTGGAACGGTATGGGATCGAGCTGGGCGGCGGGATGGGTCCCCTCGCCGGCCAGATCTGGCGCATCGGCCTGATGGGCGAGAACGCGCGCCTCACCAACGTGGAGGCGCTGCTCAACGCCCTTCGGCGCGAGCTTCGCTGATCGCGCCCGGTGCGAACCCCGGTCCTCGCTCTCGTCGCGCTCGCGCTCCTGGGCGCCGACGCGCCGCCGCCCGTGGACGCGGCAGCGCCGGGTCGGCATGCCCGCGAGCGCCTGCTCGAGATCCAGCGCCAGGTGCAGGCCGTGGCGGTCTACCCGCCCGTCGCCCGCTCACGGCACGTCAGCGGTGATGCCCTGGTCTCCTTCAGCATCGACCGGGACGGCACACCCGCTGACATCCGCACCACCCGCTCCTCGGGCAGCGCGCTGCTCGACCGCGCAGCCGAACGAGCAGTCGCCGAAGCGGCGCCCCTGCCCTGGGTCTACGGTGAGGTGAGTGTGCCCGTCTCGTTCGTGCTCCGCGCGAGGTGAGTGTGCCCGTCTCGTTCGTGCTCCGTCCGGCGCCCTGATCACTCGACGGCGTCGGGAATGCCGTTCATGTCGTCGTCGGTCGCTGGCACCGAGTTCACCGCCGCGACCGCGTCCAGGTCGAAGCCGAAGTTGTTCGATCCCACCGGCCCCCCCACGAAATCGGCGCCCGTGACGCGCACGTAGCGGGCCCACGCGAGCCCCACATCCCCCAGGTCGAACGAGTCGCCCCCGGAGCCGCTCGGCAGTTCCATCGCGAGCGCGTTCTGGCCCACCAGGTCCTCGATGGGCGGATCGAATGTGGGCACCGCCGGATGCGGCGGCGCCGACTCGCCGTTGGCGAGAACGGGGTAGACCCCCGCGCAGCCCGGGTGATACGGGGCATCCCCGGCGACGAGGGCACAGCCTGCGAACGTGAACCAGGTAGACCCATCCTGGCTCACGCTCACGCGACCGGGCTCCGAGAACGGGGGCAGCGTGGCGAAGCCGAGCCCCAGCTCCAGAAACGGATTCTCGAACACGCTGAAGTCCACGTCGGGCCCGTCGACGATTACGTTGTCTACGAACTCGAGAACCATCCAGCCGGACTCGCCCAGGGACACCACGTCGAGCGAGGCGCCAAACAGCCCGCCTCCCACCGGCGGCCCGGTGACGATCGCCGGGAGCAGCCCCTGGTTGAAGCCCCCGTTGGCGCCAATCGAGTACGCCGCAACGTCATCCGCAAACGCATCGCCTTCCGTATCGAAGCCCACGTGCACGCGCCGGCGCGTCGCGCCCTGCAGGATCGACGCCCCCAGATCGTGGCTTGCCGGGGCGCTCAGCGAGCAGTCCGGCAGACCGGGGCCCCATACGAAATCGGCCGTGGCCCGGGTGCGGGCTCCCTGGTCCTCCTCGAACCAGACTTCGCCATGAGTCCGCAGCCCGTTCAGTTCGAGCTCGATCGTCTCCAGGTCGAGACCCGCGGCCACGTCGAGCACCACGGTGAACGGCATGCAGGTGAGCACGATCCCGGCCGCCGGCGACACGATGCGCAGGGGCACGGGCCCACCACAGCGGGCGCCCAGTGCGGGAGCCACGCAGGCGGCCACTGCAAGGGTAACCAGTCCGTGTCGCGCCCTCACGATCGCAACCTCCCGCGCGTCCGCCGCCTTGCCAGCGCCAGGAGTCCGGCAGCCATCAGGACCCCGCTGCCAGGCTCGGGAATCGGCGTGAAGACCAGGATGCGCGCCTGGGGTGAGAAGCCGCCCTCGATGGCGTAGATCACCCCGCCCTGCTCGTCGATGCCCGTGGCGAAGTCCAGGCCCGTGGCAATCACCTCGAGGATGTCACCGGTGTTCGGGTCGATGCGCAGGAGTTCCGAAGGTCCCCCGAACTCCGAGGCGCTGGCCAGCAGACTGCCATCGTCGGCGAGTACCAGATCCGCCTGGCCCGCGAGCCCGCCCGCCAGGATCGACACGGTTCCGGTTCCCGGCAGCGACACCACCGAGATTTCGCCACCGGCACTGGGAAACAGCTCGGCCTCGCCGAAGAACAGCGAGCTGCCATCGGCCGCGATCCCGGCCATGAACTTCGACCGACCGGACTGCAACACCTCGATGCCCTCCAGAAGGAGATCCACCTTGAGGATGCGCCCGCTGGGCGGAAAGCTCCCCGAGGCATCGGCGACGAACAGCGTGTTGCCCGTGGGATCGTTGGGATCCAGCGCCAGGTCCGACACGCCGGGCACGCTACCCGCGGGAAGCGCTTCCAGACTGGAAGCACTCGGGGGCGATCCCACGGCGCCCAGCGGATCCGGAATCGCGTAGATCGTATCGCCGGTCTGCGAGCCGGGCGTCTCCTGGAAATTGTCTCCCACCAGGAGGCGATCGTTCACGGCGTCGTAGGCGAATCCAGCGATGCCGTTGAAGCCATCGGCAATCGTGGTGGTGCCCAGCGCATCCAGTCGCACAACGGACTGGGTGGCGCCGCCGAACGGCCCCAGCCCGAAGAAGAAGGCATCTCCCACCACGATCAGGCCGCCCACCGGAATGTCGCTGGTGAGGACCTCGCTGATCGCGTAGCCGGGCGCCAGGATCGTCGCCCCGGCCGGCGCCGCAATCCACGCCATCGCGAATCCCGCTGCTGCAAGCCCTCGAATCCGGCTCATGTTCCTTCTCCTTGTGCGGAGCTGCGAGCCCCGGGTTCCCCAACGTTTTCGAACTCGAGCATCACGGGCCGCCACTCCGAGAGGCGCCCATCGGGAAGCTCGTGCGCCAACCACACGCGATCCGCCCCGTCTCCGGGCGCAACCAACAGATCCATCGACCGGGGGGCGGCGCCCGGCAGGCCCGACAGCTCGAATCGCCCCAACGCCACCGCCGCTTCCGAGGCGACGCGCACGGCCCCCGCGGCCTCGCTGGGAACCACGTGCACCCACCACACGCCCTGGGATTCGAGCCCTGCCGTGGCCCGCGGCGGTCGCGGGATGCGCGAGCCGAGCCGGCGAACCGGCGATGCGCCCTCGTCCTCGGGCCGCCGCCCCGCCCCGGTGGCCACCACCTGGAGGCCCGCGGACGGAATCATCAGGGGAGCGAACGCGAAGCGACCGTCGGGCTGGCTCGTCGTGCGAGCGACCACAGCCGCGCGTTCCCCGCGAAGCCTCCACAGGGACAGAGCACGCGGTGCCTCCGGGTCGCTGCCGATGAAGCGCACGGAGAGTCCGCGGTCGTCCCGGGCAACCGGGTGCAGTTCGAGTCGGACCCCGGTGTCGCGAACGGGTGTCTGCGACGCGCTGCCGCCTCCGCCCGCGAACGCTCGATCCCGTCCCGGATCACGCTCTTCCGATCTCGCGTTCGGCACCGCAGCCGGGGCTGGGATCCGGGGCGCGAACCCGTGCACAGGGTCCTCCCCGTTCGCGAGAGCCGCGACCAGACCCTCCTGCGGAACAATCGGCGAGACCATGGCGCGCTCACCGGCAGCCCCTCCCGAGCCGGTCCCTCGCTGCCCCACGCCGGTGCCGGCGACCCACGCAACCAGCACCAGACAGAGGCTCAGAGCGATTCGATACGGATTCCGCACAACATCCCCTCCGGCTCGCCCACCAACACGAATACGTCCGGCCCCGCGAAATCGACGCCGGGCTCCCCCGGTCTCACCCGAACGGCACCGGGTGCGCGCGCCAGGCCCAGGGTGTCGGTCCGGATCGGAGCGACGATTGCCTGGACATCGACCAGCGTGAAGCGATCGGGCAGTTCCGCGCTGGTGGGATCGCCCGAAAGATCGACGCCTACGCCCGTCAGGCTCCCATCGCAGAACTCGCTGACGAAGGCGAGATCGCCTGCGTGGTTGAACGCCACGCCGGCGGTGAACCCCGGGCACACATCCGAAGGCGCCCCTCCAGCGATGGAAGGGATCCGGAACGGCCGCTCGGCGTCGAAGATCACGGCCGAATCCAGCCGCCACGGCGTCCCCCCGGCCGCTGGAAGCGTCGCCAGCGGCGCCAGATCCACTGCGTAGACGGCCCGGTCCACCTGGCTTCCCACCAGGGCCACGCGACCCGACGGATCCAGCCCCAATCCCTCGCTGGAGAGACCCGCGAGTCCCAGGGGCCAGGTCGCCACCAGCTCCAGGGTCTCGGCATCGATCACGTCGATCGAGGCGGCCGTCCTGGCCACGGCGCCGCGTTCGATCACGTCGCGCGTGTCTCGATCGTCGGTCACGAGTCCGACGGCACCGCTCACGGTCACCAGCACGAACTCACGCCCCCCCGCGCGATAGCCCGTGACGTGGCTGGGATTGAAACCCGTGGGGATCACGACGGGTGTCGCCGCGTTCGGCCTGATCGTCGGCGGGTCGACCGACAGGTCCACGTCGTAGACCAGCACGGCCCCCGGCAAATACTGGGTGTCCAGGGTTCCCTGGTCCTCGTTCAGGTTCGACATGGAGACGAACAGGCGACCGCCGGCGAGCACGGCGCCAGATGTGAAGTTCGGGGAGTAGCTGGGGGTATCCGGGTCGCAGCGCGGCACCCGAGCCAGGGCCACGGCCACGGAATCTCCTCGCGAGTCCAGGGCATCCGGATCCGGCCGCACACAGGCGGCGGTGGAGATCCCGGTCTGGAGCCGAGACACGCCCGGAGGCGGCCACAAGATGTTGTCCGCCTGCACGAACGGCGGGGCCGGTGCCTGTACCCGGAACTCGCGCAGCTCGCCGAGGCCCGGATCGAAGAAGAGCACGGCCTCGTAGCTGCTGGTGGTCACCCAGGCCAGATCAGCGGACTCGGGAAAGACACCGTCCGGGATGGGAATCGCGACAATCGGAAACGCTCCCTCCGGGCGCCCATCGCCGTCGCTATCGGCGGGGAGTTCGAAGACCGGCGGCGCCAGGGTGACCCGGGGCGGTACCGGCTCCACCTCCAACGTCACCAGGGAAGGCGGCGAGAAATCAAAAGCCAGCACGCGACCGGGTGCACCCGGCACGAACGCGAAGGCCGGCGGAAACGCTGCGCTGCTCAGGGCCGCACAGCGGGAGTCGGGACTCTCGACGCGCACCACCGCTGCCGAGCCGCCACTCCCGTCGCCGCCGCCGCAGCTTCCGCCCCCGGCCGCCAGCGCCGCCAGCCCGATCGCCGCCACGTGCCCGCGCGCCCCCCTCACCAGCGACCCTCGAAACCGAACGTGAGCGACCGGCCGGGCTGGGGAAAGGAGCGCGCATCGCGGACGCTTTGATCGGTGAAATTTCGGGCGACGAAGGAGAACAGCAACTGGCGCGTGTGGGGCAGGTCCGCAAGCAGTGGCCAGCGCGCCACGTCCAACACCAGGCTCGCGTCGTACACCGTGCGGGCACTCACGACGTTGTTGCCGCTGGCCGACACGGGAATGTCGCCCGTGTGGAGCACGTCGAAGACGACGCGGTAGCTGCGCGTCGGGGGCCCCAACTCCGCCCGAATGTTGTACTCGTCGCGCGGCCGCCCGGGCAGCGGGTTGCCCGTGCTCTTCACCTCCGTGTCCAGGTAGGTGTAGTTCCCCGAGAGCGAGACCCAGTCAGTCAGGCGCAGGGATCCGGCCACCTCGAGGCCGCGGATCAGGGCATCATCGCTATTGGTGGCCTGTACCACGCTGGGGCTCACCACCTGGAACACGATCGAGTTCTCGATGTCGTTGCGGAAGGCCGCGAACTCGAGAGTCACGTCACGCGCCGGACCCACGCGTTCGAACCCCATCTCGAAGCCCAGGTCCGCGTTCCAGGCGTCCTCGGGCTTCAGGTTGGGATTGCCGCGCAGCGACTGCTCGTCCAGGTAGAGCTCGTCGAAGTCGGGAACCCGATAGGCGCGTTCGAAATTGCCCTTGAAGCGAAGCCACGGGAGCGGCTGCACGATGGCGCCGATCCGCGGCATCCATTCGCCGCCGAATCCCTCGGTGTAGTCGTATCGAACACCCGGAATCAGGCGCAGCACCGGCCCGAACAGGCGGACTTCGTCCTGGGTGAATACCCCCAGGGTGTAGCGCTGCGCGTCCGGGTCTCCCTGCGCCACCAGCCAGTCACGGCGAGCCTCGAAGCCCACTGCGACCCGATGCTCGGAATCCCCCAGCTCCCCGACGCGCTCCGCCCCGACCCGTCCGCCCAGCGAGTGATTGCGCTGGTCGCTGTCGATGGGAGCGCCAAAAGGCGGCGTGTCGTCGCGAAAACGGTTGCGCTCGTATCGGTGGAAGATCAGCAGCTGTCCGTCCCAGGCACTTTCCAGCAGGCCGGCAGCATCCAGGCGCACATCGGCCACGTTGCGCGTGCGCTTGCGGTGGGCGGTGGCGCTCTGGCCCAGGAATGCGCCGCCAAAAGCGTCGAGGCCCGGCTCCCCGGAGTCACCGTGGAAGAACTGGTTGCCCGCGCTGAGAAACAGCTGGTCGCCCAGGTCGCGGCCGATCCGGGTCAGCAGCGAGTGACGTTCACTCTGATTGTTGATGCGCTCGACGCTGCCCCTCGCGCTGGGCACGGGCACGCCGTCCAGCTCCCGATCGGCGGGCTGGAACTCGTAGTCGCCTTCGGTCTTGAATCCTTCGTATCCCAGGATCAACTCGGTGTCACCCACGCGGCCCGTGCGGGTGGCCGATGCACCCCAGGTTCCGAACGAGCCCCCGGAAACGGTGGCCGTGGTGCGGGAATCCGCGCTGGGCCGCTTGGTGATGATGTTCACGACGCCGCCGATGGCACCGCTGCCGGTCTGCACCGATCCGCCGCCTCGCTCCACCTCGATGCGCTCGATCAATTCGGGCGGAATCGTCGAGAGGTCGACGCCCCCGGACTGGGCCGAGTTGAGTCGCACCCCGTCCAGCAAGATCACGACCTGGGAGCTGGTAGAGCCGCGGATCGAGATCTCGGAGCGCTCCCCTTCGCCTCCGAAACGGCGCACCTGCACACCCACCGTTTCGCTCAACAGGTCGGGGACGCTCTTGAGCTCGCCGGCATACTCCTCCATCCGGATGACGGTGCTGAAACTCGAGGGATCCTCGGGCAGCTCGGCGGGCCGGATCGCCTCCACCACGACCGGCGGCGTGCGGCGATCCACGGCCGGATCGGCTGCCAGATCGACGGGCCCGGCACCCCGGCTTCCGCGTACCAGGCCGAAAAGCCCCAGGCACACCACACCCGCGATTCGCGGCGATCGGGCGCCCACGAGCACGCGACGCAAGGCTCCCCTCCCCGCGGCAGCACACGGCAACGGCCGGCGCCTCCGCACATGGACAGGGCGATGGAGCGTCTTTCTCGGCTACGAGAGTTCTGAGGAGATACCGGACGAATCCACGCGTCCACGGCCGCATTCGCGGCGAGTCGTCTCCTCCCCGACACCGGAGAAGGACGTGGCTGGTGGAAGGCCGGTCTTCTGGCTTCCGGATCGTTCGAGCGCCGAGCCTTCCCAGCCCGTCATCGGGCCAGTGGCGTGTTTCGACGATCGTCCCCGGTTACAGCGACGGGCTCGCGCCGGATTCTCACCGGCTTCCCGCGACCTCCGCCCCATCGGAATCTCCGACCCGGGCGGAAATCGTCTTCGACTCGCAGGACGAGACGAAGATCACCTTCCATCGCAATGTCCGGCGCCTTTGTACCTGCCGCGCCAACGGGCGTCAACTCCCGTCGGGTCAGCCGCCCAGCTCCTGGGAAAACAGGGTTTTCAGGCGCTCCCAGGCATCCGTCGCGGCCTTCACCTGATACGAGTCGCGCCGATCGCAGAAGAATCCGTGCTGGGCGCCGGGATACACCACGATGTCGTGGTTCGTGCCGCTCTTCTCGAGCGCCTCGCGGATCGCCTGCACCTGCTCGGCGGGGATGTAGTCGTCGTTCTCTCCGAACAGGCACAAGATCCTGCCCTTGATCCGACCCGTGCGGCCGATGCTGGAGCCGGCCCCTCCGAGCCCCCGGGGCGCCGCTATGCCGCCCCCGTAGAAGCTGGCTGCCGCCTTCACATCGGTCTCACAGGCCGCCAGATACGTGACGTGCCCACCGATGCAGAAGCCCATGCAGCCGATCTGATCACCCTGGACATCCGGGCGTCCGCGCAGGCAGTCGATCGCGGCCTGGACATCGCTCACGACCTCATCGGCCTTCAGCTGGTTCAGGAGCGCAAAACCCTTCGCCATGCCCTCATCGTCGTAGTCGTACTCCACACCCGGACCGGTGCGGTGGAAGTAGTCGGGCGCGAGTGCCACGTAGCCCTCGCGGGCCACGCGATCGGTGACCTCGCGGATGTGGGCGTTCACTCCGAAGATCTCCATGAACACCAGAACGGCCGGCCTGGGGCCGGCTTCCGTCGGGTGAGCCAGATATCCGCCCATGCTGCCGCCGCTCGCCAGGGGAATCTCGACGCGTTCGTTCGCAATCTGCATTTTTCTCTCCTTGTTCTCTTCAGGGCCTGGGCGGATCGAAGGTTTCAGCGGGCACGCGGCTTGCGCAGATCGAGCAGAGCCGGCAACACCACCAGATTACACACGACCGTGAAGACCATTCCAGCCGTCAGGAGAATTCCCAGGGATCGCATGCCCAGGTGTGAAGACAGCGCGAGGCTTCCGAAACTCACGGTGGTGGTGAGGGCGCTGTAGAAGATCGCCCGGGCCGTGGTGCTCTCCAGCAGGTCGCCCCGCTCCGCAACATCGCTCTTGGCCCGGTGTACCAGGTGGATGGCGCTGTCGACCCCGATGCCCAGGAGCAGCGGCAGGACGATCACGTTGGTGAAGTTGAAGGCGAAGCCCAACAGCACCACGGTGGCTCCGGTGAGAACCGAGCTCAGCAGCAGCGGCGCCATGACCAGCGCAACGTCCGAGATCCGGCGCCAGAGAATCCACAGGAGCGCCGTCACGGCCAACAGCGCCGAGGCGATGGCCTGCTGGAACGAGTCGACCGTGACACGCCCGAATTCCACCAGGTTGACCGGAACGCCCACGACGTCGGGCGCCACGCTGCGCACCGAATCCACGAAGCGGTTCAGAGCGTGGTCGCTGCTGAGATCCTCGGCGGGATACACCTGAAGCCGCGCCGTTCCGTCCGGCGCGCGCATGCGCCGCGTCAGGTCGGCGGGCAGGCTTTCCAGCTTGATCGGCTCGGCCGTGAGCCCGTTGCGGAGTCGCGCCAACTGGTCCGGCAGCCCCGCCAGCAGCACGCTTTCCAGACTCTCGAGTGCGGCCTGGGCGTCCCCGCCCCCATCGACCCGCTCCAGGAAGACGCCCAGGCGCCCGCGCAGATCGCGCATGGCCGCGGCCAGGGGTGTCGTCTTGCCCTGGATCCAGGGCACATCCAGGAACTCGTAGAGTTCGCGAAGGGCATCGACCTGCGCTTGCACCGGGAGAGCGGCGCCCGCCCCGAACGCCCCACGGCTGGCCGCCGGGTCGAGCAGCATGGCCACGTCGGCCAGGATCTCCAGCTTGTCTTCCTGATCGTCGGGGACGTAGTCGGCGAGGGTGACGGTGTGGTCCACCCGGTCGAGCTCCGCCAGGCGATTCCCCAGCTCGGCGGCCGACTCCAGATCCGGCCGCAGGGCGTTGACGAACCACATGCTGCCTCGACCGTTTTCCAGCAGATCGTTGAAGGTGCGCACCGACTCGCTGTCCGGATCGCGCATGGCCACCACGTTCACGTCGAAGCGCGCCTGGGAAACCGCGGCCAGCCCGATGGCGCCCGCCAGCAGCGCGACGGCGCGCACCCGGCCGGGATGCCGCTCGAAGGGCCGCCACCACGCGGCCCGGAAGCGGAGTTCCGAGCGCAGGCTGGCGGGATCGACCTGCAGCCAGCTGCTCAGGAGCGCGGGGAAGAACGTGAGCGTCAGCAACAGGATCACGAACATGCCGGAGCCCGAGATGAGCCCCAGCTCGGCCACCCCCCGATAATCGGTGGGGACGAATACGTAGAACCCGATGGCCGTGGTCACGGCGCACAACACCAGGGAGCTGCCCACGTCGCCGGCTGCAGTCCGCAGGGAGTCGGGGTGGCTCAGGCCGCGCCGCAGCTGATCCGCGTAGCGCATGCCCAGATGGATGCTGAAGTCGACGCCCAGCCCGATGAACAGGATGGCAAAGGCGATGGAGATCACGTTGAGCATGCCCACGGTGAGAGACGCCACCGTGGCCGTCCAGATCAGCCCCACCAGCAACGTGATCAGCGCGGCGGCCACCAGCTTGAACGAGCGCAGGGCCAGTGTCAGCACCAACGCCACCAGGGCGAAGCAGAACACTCCGGCGGCGCCGATGCTCCACAGGATGCCAAGCATTTCCTCGTAGTTCAGGGCCGGATTTCCCGTCACGCGTACGCGAACCCCGCGCTCCGGCGTGAAGCCCAGCTCCCGGGCCGTCTCGCGAATCGTCTCCAATGCGTCGCCCGCCAGGAAGATGTTTGCGGGGTCGAGAATCGCGTCCACCACGAGAGTGTGGCGGGTGGGGGGTTCGATGTTCGAGCCGCGCAGGAAGATCTCTTCCCAGGAGATGGCCACCGGGTACTCCTCGAACACGGCCACCGTCGCCTGCCCCACCCGATCCAGCACCAGCGTCCACTCCTCGCCCGACTCGCCCTCCTCGTGCACGTGGGCGAGGCCATCGGCCAGCAACGAAGACAGGTTCTGGATGCTCGGGTCGGTCTCGAGCTCAGCGATCAGGGGCTGCATGCGCGCCATCTCCGCGGAGAAGACGTCCAGGTCGTCCAGGTCGCGATACAGCAGCGCGTGGCGCTCGAAGAAGTCACCCCCGCCCGGGATGTAGACCCGGGTGAAGCGATCCGTGCGCAGCGTCAGGGCGTCTCGCAACGCAATCGCGGCCTGGCGGGCCAGCTCCGAAGTCTCGCCGTCTACCACCACCAGCAGCGAGTCGTCCAGGGCCGGAAATCGCGACGTGAACTGCTCGTAGGCGAGGCGCGACGGCAGATCGTCGGAGATCAGCCCCATGTTGTCGGAGTTCACGCCCAGGTGGCCGGCGGTCCAGGCGCCAAATACGACCGTGAGGGCCAGCCCTCCCATCACCACGACGCGCGCGCGGCGACGCACGGCGTCGACCCCAACGACGATCACCTTCTCCAGAAACGAATCGATCCGGTTCTTCACGACGGCGTCAGCGAGGCGGGAGCTTCGCGAGGATCTCCGCCACGGCCACACCCGCCAGGAACACCGCCGCGCGCCACCCGTTCAGCATCAGATCACCTTGCGTTCGCGGAGGCCGCCGATGTCGTCCCAGGTGTAGCCGAGCAGCTCGGTGAGCACGGCTTCGGTGTGCTCGCCGAACTCGGGCGCCGGCATGCGCACCTGGCCCGGCGTCTCGCTCAGGCCCACCGGCATCCCCATCATCTGGATCTTCCCGTGGCGCTCGTGTTCGAAATCAATCACGTAGTCGTTGGCCAGCACCTGGGGATCTTCGGGCAGGTCCGCCACGGAGTTCACGCGAGTGAAGATGAAATCACCTCCGTTGCGCAGGATCCCGGTCCACTCTGCCAGGGACTTCGATGCGAAGACCTCGTCCAGGATCGCCACGCAGGCCGCCGCGTTCCGGGCCCGGGAACGCAGGTCGAGGAAGCGCTCGTCATCGGCGAGCTCGGGCCGCCCCAGAGCCCGGGTGAAATCCTTCCAGTAGCGGTCCGGCTGGAGCATGCCGAGACAGATCCACCTGTCGTCGCCACAGCGGTAGTGATTCCACAGGGGATTGCCCGCCTGGCTGCGCGCTGTGCGCGGCAGGGCGAAGCCCATCATCAGGCGCGCCGACACGCTCAAACCCTGGAGCATCATCATGCTTCCCAGGTGCGAGGCGTTCACTTCCTGTCCCATTCCGAGTCGCTCGCGGGCCACGATGGCCGCCAGAATGCCGTAGGCCAGCATGATGGCGCCCATCTGGTCTGCCACTCCACCGGCGACGCCCAGCGGCGGCATGTCGGGCTCGCCCGCCGCCATCATGATCCCCGAGCGGGCGAGCCCGAGCTGATCGAAGGAGGGGTCGCCACTCTCGGGACCCTCCGGCCCGTAACCGGTGGCGTTGGCGTAGATGAGCTTCGGGTTGTGCTTGCGGAGCGTCGCGTAGTCGAGCGCCAGCCGTCCCGCCACCCCCTTGCGGAAGTTCTGGACGAACACGTCCGACTTCGCCACCAGCCGGTACACGATCTCCCGGGCCTCCGGCTGCTTGAGGTCGAGGGTCAGGCTCTTCTTGTTGCGATTGTTGGCCTCGAAATAGAAATTGGGTCGGTCGCCCAGATCCACGCCGCTCATCTGGACCACGCCGCGGCCCGGGTCGCCCCCCACCCGCTCCTCGATCTTGATCACCTCGGCGCCCAGGTCGCCCAACATCGCCGTACAGACGGGGCCCTGCTGCCAGATGGTCCAATCCACCACGCGGATTCCGTCGAGCGGCATCGCCATGATTGCCTCCTGCTTCGCGTCTCCGGCCAACCGGGTCCGTCAGTCTCGCGTTACGTGTGCATTCGCGCCAGCGCCGGAGACCCGGCGAGGATCTCTGCCTCGCAGCGGGCCAGCTGCTGCAATCGGGCCTTCACCTCGGATGCACTGGCCAGCCCCCGGGCCAGGTCCACGTAGATTCCGTGGTGACGCGCCTCCGCCTCCAGCAGCCCCGCGTAGAAGCGCTTCAGCTCCGGGTCCACCACCGCCTCGGCCAGGATCTGGAAACGCTCGCAGCTGCGCGCCTCGATCAAAGCGCAGCAGAGCAGCGTGTCCACCAGGCGCGCCGGCTCCGCACTCCGCACGGCGGCGCGCAGGCGTCCGGCGTAGGGGCTCGGTCGTTGCCGCTGAAACTCGATTCCCCGGGATTCCAGGAGACGCAACACCGCTTCGAAGTGGGTCAGCTCCTCGCGCGCGATGCGCGACAGGGGCTCGAGCAGGAAGCCGTGCTCGCTGTACCGGAACAGCAGGCGCACGGCGGTACCCGCCGCCTTCTGCTCACAGTGGGCGTGATCCACCAGCACCTGGTCCAGGTGCGCCAGGGCGCGCTGTGTCCAGCCGGGGTCCGTCGGCGACGCCAGATTGAGCATGCCGCATTCTACCCGCCGGCATCCGCCAGCGCGCGGCCCTGGGGTAGAATTGCCGGGTCGTGAACTACCGGAATCTCGGCCGCAGCGGACTGCAGGTGAGCGAAGTATCGCTGGGTTCGTGGCTCACGTTCGGTTCGAGCGTCGACCGCAAGGCAACCCGCGAGATCGTCCTCCGGGCCTACGACCTGGGTGTCAATCTCTTCGACACGGCCGACGTCTATGCCCACGGCCGCGGAGAAGAGGCCGTGGGCTTCGCGCTTCGGGACATCCCCCGCCACACCGTGGTGATCGCCACCAAGGCCTTCTTTCCCATGTCGCCGCGCCCCAACGATCGGGGCCTCTCGCGCAAGCACCTGTTCGAGAGCGTCGAGGCGTCGCTGCGCCGACTGGGCACCGAATACCTGGACCTGCACCAATGCCACCGACCCGACCCGGAGACGCCCATGGAGGAGACCGTCAGCGCCTACGAGGACCTGGTTCGTCAGGGAAAGCTGCTCTACTGGGGGGTGTCCCAATGGCAGGCACACCACATCGAGGAGGCCTGCCGCATCGCCGATGCGCGGCGCGCATACCGCCCGGTCTCGAACCAGCCCCAGTACTCCATCCTGCGCCGCCAGATCGAGGCCGAGGTGCTGCCCACCTGCGAACGCGAAGGCCTGGGCCAGATCGTGTACAGCCCCATGGGCCAGGGCGTCCTCACCGGCAAGTACTCCGGCGGCGTCCTGCCGCCAGGCACCCGGGCCACCGACGAGCAGCGCAATCAGTTCATGCAGTCGTATCTCGCGTCCGACGTGCTTGCGCGCGTCGACAAGCTCGAACCCCTGGCCCGGGACCTGGGCCTCAGCATGGCCCAGTTTGCCCTGGCCTGGTGCCTTCGCCACCGTTCGGTGTCTAGCGTGATCGTGGGGGCCACGAATCCCGCCCAGCTGGAGGACAACGTGGGCGCGGCCGGCGCGATCCTCGCCCCCGAGATCACCGCCGAAATCGACGCCATCTTCCCGGCGCCGACGCCATGAACGCGCGGCGGACGACTCGTTGAGCCGACACCTGCGCAGCGAGGCCGTCGTCATCGGGTCCGGTGCCGGAGGCGGCCCCGCGGCGGCCGCCCTGGCCGAATCCGGGCTCGACGTGCTGGTGCTGGAGGCCGGGCCTCGTCTGTCTGCCCGCGATTTCAGCGCCGACGAGTCCGAGATGCGCCTGCGCCTGGGGCGCGCCCTCACCACGGCCGACGCGGGCCAGAGCCTCTACGCGGGGCGCTGCGTGGGCGGGTCGACGGTGATCAACGACTGCCTTTGCTGGCGCACGCCGCCGGAGGTGCTCGACTCGTGGCGTCGCGAATACGGTCTCGTCGACCTGGACGATGTGAACTTCGGCTCTTTCGTGGAGCGCGTCTGGCGCGACGTGCACGCGGAACCCACGGACCGCTCCCATATCAATCGCAACGCGCACCGGCTCGAATTGGGCGCCCGGCGCCTGGGGTGGGCCGCCGGACCCATGTGGCGCAACGTGCGCGGGTGCGCGGGACTGGGACGCTGCAATTTCGGTTGCCCCATCGATGCCAAGCAATCGAGCCTGGTCACGTGGGTGCCCCGAGCCGAACGCGCGGGCGCGCGCGTGCTGGCCAACGCCCGTGTGGATCGCATCCGGGTCGAAGCCGGCGCGGTGGCCGGGGTAGACGTCACGACCCTTCACCCGGACACGGGCGCACCGCTGGCGGCGCTGCGCGTGGACGCGCCTCGGGTGTGCCTGGCGGCAGGCGTCCTGGCCTCGGGATCCCTGCTCCAGCGCAGCGGCATCGCCCCCCACGCCAGCGGCCGCGGCCTGCAGTTCCACTCGAGTGTCTACGTCACTGGGCGCTTTCGCGAGCCGGTGCACGGCTACTTCGGCCCCACCATGGCCTACGCCATCTCCGAATTCAGCAACGTGAACGGGCACGCCGGGCCGGGCTACATGCTCGAGAACACCGCCGTGCAGCCGCTCCAGACCGCGTCGGTGCTGCCCGACGCGGGCGAGCTCCACGCCCGCGCCATGGCCGCCCTGCCCCATCTGGCGCACACGGTGGTCGTGCTGCGCGACCACACCCGCGGTCGGGTCGAAACCCGTCGCGACGGCAGCGTGCAGATCCACCACGCCCTCGGAGACGATGACCTTGCGCGCCTGCGTCACGGCATGACCCGTGCCGCCCAGGCCTACCTGGCTGCGGATGCGGTGGAGGTTCACCTCCCCGTGCACGGCTACGGGCCCGTGCGGAACGAATCCGACCTCGAGCGGCTCGCGCTCATCCCGTTGGATCGCAGCCGACTCTCCCTGGTGTACGCCGTGCACCTGTTCGGCGGAGCGGTCATGGGAGGCCGGCGCGAGGGCAGCGTGTGCGCACCGGACGGCGCGTGCTGGGACGTGCGAGGCCTGTACGTGACCGATGCGTCGGGCCTCCCGAGCAACACCGGCGTGAATCCCCAGATCACGGTCATGGCCAATGCGCTGCGCGTGGCCGCGGGCATCGCGTGAGCGGCGCACCCGGCATCCGCGGGCATCGCGTGAGCGGCGCACCCGGCATCCAGGACGTCGCGCGTGTGTGTGCGGCCCTGGACCGTCGCGCCTTCTTGCGTGGACTCGGATTGGCGGCGGGCGCCGGGCTGCTTCCCACCGGATGCGATGACGCCCCGGGACAGTTTGCCCCGGCCCCGGACCAGGAACTTCTTCACCTGACGCCCCGCAGCTACGCGGTGCTCACCGCGGCGGCGGAGCGGATCGTCGGTGGCCGAGGCGCGGACTGGATCCGATCGCGCCAGGTCGATCCCGGTGCCCACGCGGACGCCTTCCTGGCGGCTGCGCCCGCATTCGCCCCGCCGCTGGAACAAGCCCTGCTGGCCCTGGAGTTCGCTGTGTTCCCCCTGATCGGGAAGCTCCGGCCCTTCACGAGCCTGAGCGAAGCCGGCCGGGATGCCGTCCTGTCCGAGCTGGCCGGCTCGCGCCTGGAACTCAAACGCATGCTTTTTGGCGGGGTTCGCGCGATCTCCCTGCTGGGCTTCTACAGCGCTCGCGAAACCCACGCGCTGATCGGATACCCCGACCCGGATCAGGTGGGCGGCGCCACGATCCGCGATGCCATGACGTACCCCCTCGACTGGTGACAGCCGGCGCTCCCGGTGTACGCTCCCGGCCCAGCCGTGGGGTGGGGGCCCCGGGCGCGCCAGGCGAGCCCGCCGCTCGGTCCATCCAGGGGGGATCCATGGCTTCGCGATATCCGTTCCCGGGCATTCCGAGCGGCTGGTACGTGGCGGGGAAGACCAGCGAGCTCAAACGCGGCGACATCATGAGCCGGCGCTACTTCGCCAGGGACCTGGTCTTTCTCCGCACCGGGTCCGGTGTCCTGCACGCTCTCGATGCCCACTGCCCCCACATGGGGGCCCATCTGGGCCATGGGGGACGGATCGAGGGCGAGATCCTCCGCTGCCCCTTCCACGGCTTCTGCTTCGACGGCGCCGGGCGCTGCGTCTCCACCCCCTACGGAACGCGTCCGCCCGATCGAGCCCGACTGCGGACGTGGCCGGTGTTGGAGCGGAACGGGCTGATCCAGGTGTACTACGACGCGCACGGCGAGAAACCCGACTGGGAGGTTCCGCTTCGCGACGACGAGACCTGGACGCCCATCTCCATCAAGAAGTACGACCTCTACACCCACCCGCAGGAGACCAGCGAGAACAGCGTCGACTTCGGGCACTTCACCAGCGTCCACAACTTTCTCGACGCGGGAATGTCGCGCGGCGTCAGTACCGAGGGCCCGCTTCTGACCAGCGGCTACTACATCGTGCGCAGTCTGGACATGCTCGGCCTGCCAAAGCGGGGCGTGCGCGCGGAATTCGACGTCTCGGCGTGGGGTCTGGGCTTCTCGCTCGTGGAACTCCACCTGCCCGCATTCAAGGCCAGGCTCCGCATGTACGTGCTCCCCACTCCGATCGACGACGAACGGACCGAACTGCGGCTCGGCACCCAGATGAAGCGCCTGTCGTGGGGCCCCATCTCGCGGCCCATGACCCATCTGATCCGCGCCATCGCATTCAAGGCGCTCTGCATCGAGGTGGAGCAGGACATCCCGGTGTGGGAGAACAAGATCTACGTGGAGCCGCCGGCCCTGGCCAAGGGCGACGGGCCCATCGCCGCCTACCGCAGCTGGGCGCGCCAGTTCTACCCGCGATCTGCGGGCAGCGACGCCTGACGGCAAGAACGCGCTTCCCCCGCGCTTGCGACTGCGGGTAGAATCCTCGAAGTCACATCAACCCAATTCGTGACGATTCTCGAGGAGCACCTGCATGTATCCGGGTGAGCTGGCGAAATCCATTCCCGACCGGATCGCCTACCGGATGGCCGCCAGCGGCGAGACGGTGACCTACCGCCAGCTCGACGAGCGATCGAACCAGGGAGCGCAGCTGTTCCGCTCCCTGGGGCTCAGGCCCGGCGACTGCATCGCGCTCTTCATGGAGAACCATCCGCGCTTCTTCGAACTCTGCTGGGCCGCCCAGCGCTCGGGGCTCGTGTACACCACGATCAGCTCGCGCCTGATCGCACCGGAGGTGGAGTACATCCTCAAGGACTGCGGCGCAAAGGTCTTCATCACGTCCCACGCCAAGCGCGACGTGGCGGCCGAGCTGTCCGGCGCCATCTCGGGACTCGAACGCTACATGGTCGGGGGCACGGCCCCCGGATTCCAGTCGTATGAGGAGGCCGCCCGCGCCCTCCCCGCCCTTCCGATCGACGACGAGATCGAGGGCGTGGACATGCTCTACTCGTCTGGCACCACCGGGCGGCCCAAGGGCGTTCGCATCGAGGGAGCCGGCCAACCCATCGGGACGCCTCCGGCGCTCGTGGCCCTGCTCAAGGCGATCTACGGAGTGGCAGACGATGCCGTGTACCTGTCGCCGGCGCCCCTCTACCACGCGGCGCCCCTGCGCTTCAACATGGCCATGCTTCGGCTCGGCGCCACCTGCGTGATCATGGAGGAGTTCGACGCCGTCGAGGCACTCCGATTGATCGAGGAACACGGGGTGACCCACAGCCAGTGGGTGCCCTCCATGTTCGTGCGCATGTTCAAGCTGCCCGAGGAGATCCGCAGGAAGCACGACGTGTCCAGCCTGCGAGTCGCCATCCACGCCGCCGCCCCCTGCCCGATTCCGGTCAAGGAGAAGATGATCGACTGGTGGGGCCCCGTGCTCTTCGAGTACTACGCCGGAACCGAGTCCAACGGCTTCACCTCCATCAGCTCGGAGGAGTGGATCGCCCACAAGGGCTCGGTGGGACGTCCGCTCCGGGGCGGGGTCCACATCGTAGACGACGAAGGCAACGAGCTGCCCGCCGGCAGCTCCGGGGGCATCTACTTCGCGGGCGGGGGAACGTTCGAGTACCACAACGACCCCGACAAGACCGAGAATTCACGGCACCGGGAGGGCTGGTCGACCCTTGGCGACATCGGGTACCTGGACGAAGAGGGCTACCTGTATCTCACCGACCGCAAGGCCAACATGATCATCTCGGGTGGCGTGAACATCTACCCGGCCGAAGCCGAGAACGCGCTCATCACCCACCCCGACGTGGCGGACGTGGCGGTCTTCGGCATCCCCAACGAGGACTTCGGCGAAGAGGTGAAGGCGGTGGTCCAGCCGGCAGACATGTCGCGGGCGGGCCCGGACCTGGAGAGGGAACTGATCGACTACTGCCTCTCCCAGCTCTCGAAGATCAAGTGTCCGCGGTCCATCGACTTCGAAGCCGAACTCCCGCGCCATCCGACCGGCAAGCTCTACAAGCGGCTGCTCAAAGACCGCTACTGGGGCAAGCGCGACTCGCGCATCGTCTAGGACCTGGCGAACTCGGAGGCGCGATAGACGCGGGGGCGGGGCGGGGCTTCCAGCTCCGGACTCGGGTCCTGGAGCACCCGCAGGGCATCCGCTGCATCCTCGTCGCTGAAGGCCCTGGTCGTGGTGCAGAACTCCACCAGGATGCCGTTCGGGTCGGTCGCGTAGATGGAGGTGCACCAGACGTGATCGACCTCGTGGACGTCGTGCCCGTGGTCGAGCCAGCGCTTGCGGCGCGCGGCCAGGTCGTCGAGATCGCGCGCCTCGAAGGCGAGGTGGTTCGCCCAACGCGGGAGCCCGAGGCCCTCGGAGATCGCGCTCGACCACGT